>NZ_JBNATW010000005.1:0-98565 GCF_049701175.1 Thermovenabulum sp. | reverse complement strand
TCTTGTGGTGAGATGGTGAGTTTTAAAAAAACCTAAAAATACTTGACGCGATCATAAAAATCTATTTTCTTGACAATTGTTTATATTATAAGCTATAATCAATATAGTTTTTTATTCCCGAGGGGGGTGAAGTTTTGAAACCGACATATAACCCTAATAATAGGTACAGAAAAAAGGTTCACGGTTTTAGAAAAAGAATGAGAACAAAAAGCGGAAGAGATGTTATTAAAAGAAGAAGACTAAAAGGAAGAAAAAGATTAACAGCATAGGCCGCACTTTTGTTTTGCGGCCTTAAGCTGAATTTTTCGGAGGGCAGAAAAGTTTGGAAAAGCGCCTAAGATTAACAAAAAATTTTGAATTTAATGTGGTATATAAAAAGGGAAGGCGGATGGTATGCCCTCTTTTTAGCATGTACATAAAAAAAAATAAAATTGGATATTCGAGGTTTGGTATATCTGTTAGCAAAAAGATTGGAAAAAGTGTTGTTAGAAACAAAATCAAAAGAAGGATAAAAGAGGCTTTGAGAAAAAATTATAGTAATATAAAGCCGGGATATGATATTGTGATTTCAGCAAGAAAAGATATATCTATTGCTGATTTTCACGAAATAGAAAAGAATATAGTTGAGCTTTTAAAAAATATGGATTTATGGGTGGAATAGTATGAAAAAACTGAGCAGTGCCATAAAAAAATTAATAATATTTTTAATAATAGTTTATCAAAGGTATATATCGCCAATAAAACCAAAAAGTTGTAGATTTTATCCTACGTGCTCTGAGTATGCTAAGCTATCGATTGAAAAATACGGTGTAGTAAAGGGAACAATAAAGGCGATAAAAAGGGTATTAAGATGCCACCCTTTTAATCCCGGCGGTTATGATCCTGTAGAATAAAAAAAATTTAAGGAGGAGCTCTGCGTGGCATTTTTAGAAAACTTGATGAAGAATTTATTAGATTTTTTGTATTATTATACGAAAAGTTATGGTTTATCAATAATTATTTTGACAGTAATTATAAAAATTGTTCTTTTGCCCTTTAGTTTTCAACAGTTTAAATCATTAAAGAAAATGCAGGAAATTGCCCCCGAACAGAAAAAACTTCAAGAAAAATATAAAAATGATCCTCAAAAATTAAATAAGGAATTGATGGAACTTTACAAAAAACATGGCTATAATCCAATGGGCGGTTGTCTTCCGCTTTTAATTCAATTTCCTTTTATTATTGCCTTATTCAGCCTTTTACAGCATTATAATTTTGGGAATACAGGATTTTTATGGTTGTCTAATTTAGGAGCTCCTGATAAAACCTATATATTACCTATACTTGCTGCTTTAACAACTTACCTTTCATCAAGAATGACGACGCCGGGAAAAGTAGATCAGCAACAGAATACGATGAATATAGTTATGTCAGGTTTTATAGGGTGGATGGCATTAAAATTTCCATCAGGACTTGCACTTTATTGGGTTGTGAGCAATATAATTCAGATTATTCAGCAACTTATTATTGTAAGGCCAACAGCCTCTAAAGGAGAGGGGGCAAAATAATGAGAGAAGTGGAAAAACAGGGTAGGACTGTCGAGGAAGCAATAGAAAATGCACTCAAAGAACTAAACGCGAAAAGGGAAGAAGTTGAAATAACAGTAATCGAAGAAGGAAGCAGAGGTATATTTGGAATTTTATCAAAACAGGCAAAGGTAAAGGTAAGATTAAAAGAAAGGCCTGAAGAGAAAGCAGTTAATTTTGTAAAAGGCCTGTTGCAGAAAATAAATATTTTTGCTGAAATTGAAACTCAAAAGGTGGATGAATTTTATAAAATAAACATAAAAGGAAAAGGATTGGGAATTTTAATCGGAAAACATGGAGAGACGTTAAATTCCCTTCAATATCTTGTTAACCTCGTTGCTAATAAAGGGTGGCATGAATACATAAAAATTATAATAGATGTAGAAAACTATAGAGAGAAGAGAGAAAAAGCGCTTATTGATTTGGCAATAAAAATGGCAAAAAGGGTAAAGGATACCAAAAAAAGCATTAAATTGGAGCCTATGCCTCCTTATGAAAGAAAAATAATACACAAAACCCTTCAAAATGATCCTAAGGTTAAAACCCATAGTGAAGGAGAAGAACCTTTTAGAAGAGTTGTTATTTCACTAAAATGACCTCATGGTATGAACCATGAGGTCATATTTCAAATAAAGGGGTTTTTGAAAATGAAGGAAGATACTATTGCAGCAATTTCAACACCTATAGGTGAGGGCGGGATAGGGATTATAAGAATTAGCGGCGAAGATAGTTTTAAAATAGCAAAAAAACTGTTTTTCCCAAAAAGTAAGGTAAGTTTTGAGGAAATGAAGCCGAGGACAATGTACCTTGGAAATATTGTGGACGATGAAGAAAAGTATACTGTTGATGAAGTGCTCTTAGTAAAATTTAAAGCGCCTTTTTCCTATACTGCCGAAGATATGGTAGAAATTCATTCACACGGTGGTTTTACTGCTGTAAGAAAAATATTGAACCTTGTATTAAAAAACGGTGCAAGGCTTGCAGAACCTGGAGAATTTACGAAAAGGGCTTTTATAAATGGAAGGATTGACCTTTCACAGGCTGAAGCAGTTATCGATATAATAAGGGCAAAGACAGATAAAGCTTTAAAAATTGCAGTAGATCAGCTAAAGGGAAAATTATCAGAAAAGATTAAAGAAGTTATGGAAAGCCTATTAAATGTAATTGCATTAATAGAAGCAAATATAGATTTTCCCGAAGAAGAGATCCCTGATGCTACCCCTGAGATAATATTGGATAATATAGAAAAAAACATTAAAGAGTTGGAGGCTTTAAAAGAAAGAGCGGGAGCAGGAAGGATATTACGTGAAGGATTATCAACTGTTATAATAGGAAAGCCCAATGTGGGTAAATCCTCGCTTTTAAACGCTCTATTAATGGAAAAAAGGGCAATTGTAACGGATATACCAGGAACGACAAGGGATATTATAGAAGAGTATATAAATATAAAGGGGATACCAATAAAAATAATCGATACTGCAGGAATTAGAGAGACTAAAGACTTGATTGAAAGGATAGGTGTGGAAAGGGCTTTAGAAAAAGTAGAAATTGCTGAGTTAATACTTTTTGTTGTTGATGCATCAAAAGATTTAGGCGAAGAAGATTATAAAATAATAGAAAGGGTAAAAGAAAAAAGGACGTTGGTTGTACTAAATAAAATTGATTTAGGGCTAAAATTGGATGAAGAAAAAGTAAAAGCTCTTCTTCCTGGTAAAAGGATTATTAAGATTTCTGCTTTAAAAGATGAAGGAATAGAAAGATTAAGAAAGGAAATATATGATATGATAACAAATGAAGTGGGTTCATTGGAAGAAGGCATAATAATTACAGCAACAAGGCATATTGAAGCTGTAAAAAAAGCAGTAGAAAGCCTGAAAGAGGCTAAAGTTTCTGTTGAGAATAACCTTCCCATGGAAATAACTGCTATATATATAAAAGAAGCATGGGAAAGTTTAGGAGAAATTACAGGGGATAGCATTAAAGAAAATCTCCTTGATGCTATTTTTGAAAATTTTTGTATTGGGAAATGAAGGTGGAATATTATGGAATATACAGCAGGGTATTATGATGTTGCTGTTGTTGGAGCGGGACATGCCGGATGCGAGGCAGCCCTTGCATGTGCAAGGCTTGGATTAAAAACGGTTGTGTTTGCTATAAATTTAGACAGTATCGCTCTAATGCCATGCAATCCTTCTATTGGTGGACCTGCAAAGGGGCATTTAGTTAGGGAAATAGACGCCCTCGGAGGAGAAATGGCAAAAAATACAGATAAAACCTTAATTCAAGTTAGGTTATTGAACACAAAAAAAGGCCCTGCGGTCAGGGCATTAAGAGCACAGGCTGATAAAAAGGCTTATCAATTTTCTATGAAATATACTTTGGAAAAACAGGAAAATCTCGATATTGTTCAGGGTGAAGTAGTTAAAATATTAACTCATAACAAAAAGGTAAAAGGAGTTGTAACAAAAACCGGTGGGGTATATTACGCAAATGCAGTAATACTAACTACAGGGGTTTATCTTAGAAGCAGGATAATAATTGGTGATGTTAATTACAGTGGAGGACCTAATGGCCTTTTTCCAGCAAATGAGCTTTCTAAATGTCTTATAGATTTAGGCTTTGAACTGGGAAGGTTTAAGACAGGGACGCCACCGCGCATCCATAAAAATTCCATTGATTTTTCTAAAATGATAGAACAGCCTGGCGATGAAATAATGATACCATTTTCCTACGAAACGGAAAAGTTGGATAGACCCCAATTATCCTGTTGGTTAACATATACCAATAAAAAAACCCATGAAATAATTTTAGAAAATCTGCACAGAGCGCCTCTATACCGTGGCGATATAAAAGGTGTTGGTCCAAGATATTGCCCCAGTATAGAAGTTAAAATAGTAAGATTTTCCGATAAAGAAGCTCATCAGGTTTTTATAGAGCCTGAGGGAATAAATACAAATGAAATGTACGTCCAGGGTGTTTCTACTAGTTTACCCGAAGATGTGCAGGTTCAGGTGCTAAGATCCATAAAAGGGTTAGAGAATGTAAAATTGATGAGACCTGGGTATGCTATAGAATACGATTATGTTATCCCCACACAGTTAAAACTTACTTTGGAGACAAAAGAAATTGAAGGGCTTTATATGGCTGGTCAGATAAATGGGACTTCGGGTTATGAAGAGGCAGCAGCACAGGGTTTAATAGCGGGAATAAATGCAGCTTTAAAATTGAAGGGAAAAGAACCATTAATTTTAAAAAGATCTGATGCTTATATTGGAGTGCTTATAGACGACCTTGTGACAAAGGGAACCGATGAACCCTACAGAATGCTTACTTCACGAGCTGAATATAGGTTAATATTAAGAAACGACAATGCAGACATGCGTCTTACAGAAATAGGGTATAAGGTAGGTCTGATAAGTGAAGAAAGATATGAGAAATTCTTAAAGAAAAAGAAAATGATTGAAGAAGAAATTGAAAGGTTAAGAAGCATAAAGATTACGCCGAGCCAATATGTGAATGAAGAACTGGAAAAATTAGAAACGAGTCCTATAAATACTCCCGTTACTTTAGAAGATTTGTTAAAAAGGCCAGAACTTGATTATGATAAGATAAAGGTATTTGATGAAAATAGACCAGATTTACCAAAGGATGTAATTGAACAAGTAGAAATTGAAATTGCTTATGAAGGGTATATAAAACGGCAAATGAAACAGGTGGAAGCCTTTAAAAAACTCGAAAATAAGCGAATACCACCTGATATAGATTACGATAAAATATATGGACTTAGAACAGAAGCAAGAGAGAAGTTGAAAAAAATCAGACCTGAATCTGTCGGACAGGCAAGCAGAATCTCTGGTGTAAATCCTGCTGATATCTCAATATTACTTATTTATTTAGAATCAGAAAGAAGAAAAAAGGAAAAAGAGAAAGAAGAGTAGTTTTATGGAAAGTATAATTAGAAAATATATGGAAGAAATAAATATGAATTTACCCGATGACAAAATAAAAGCCCTTTCTGAATATTACTATGAGGTTATTAATTGGAATGAAAAAATAAATTTAACTTCAATTACCGATAAAATAGATTTTGCAATAAAACATATTATTGATTCAATTTTTTTATTAAAACTATTGGATATTCCTGTAAAAAGCAGGATTATAGATGTGGGAACTGGAGCAGGAATACCAGGAATTATTTTAAAAATAGCTAGAAGCGATTTAAATGTGACTCTTCTCGACTCCATAAAAAAGAAAACCGATTTTGTTAAGGAGATAATAGAAAAATTAAATTTAAAAGACGCTTTGGTTTTAAATAAAAGGGCGGAAGAAGCTGGAAAGGACAAAAATCATAGAGAAGCATACAATTATTCAATTGCTCGGGCTGTGTCAGGCCTTCCTACATTAGCTGAGCTTTGCTTGCCTTTTGTAAAAATCAATGGTTATTTTATAGCAATGAAGGGAGAAAACGTAGAAGAAGAAGTGAAAGATTCAGAAAAAGCTATATCCCTATTGGGAGGAAGTATTATTGATATATTTAGTTATGAGCTACCTATGGGTTATAAAAGAAGGATAATAATTGTAGAAAAAATAAAGCCTACACCTGAACAATATCCGAGGCGTGCAGGTATTCCAGAAAAAAGGCCATTAAAATAAAGGAAAAATAAACAATAATGTAATTTTTTAGCAATAAAGAAGGATATTTCTAAAATAAATAGAATTTAAATAAAATAAAAAATAAAAAATTGCGAGGCGGTGGTTGTTAGTGTGGGGGGAGAAAAAAAATGAAGTAGTAAACATACCTATTGATGCAATAAAACCAAACCCCTATCAGCCGAGAAAAAATTTCAGTGATGAGTCGTTAAAGGAGTTAACGGAATCAATAAGAAATTATGGCGTTTTACAGCCTATAATAGTTAGAAGAGTAGGAAAAACGAATTTTGAAATAATTGCAGGAGAAAGAAGATGGAGGGCAAGTAAAATAGCTGGACTTAAAGAAATTCCTGCAATTATAAGGGATGCAAAGGAAACAGAAACCGCAATAATGGCACTAATAGAGAATTTGCAGAGAGAAAATTTGAGTTTCATAGAAGAAGCAGAAGGTTATAGGTTGTTGATAGAGGAACACGGTTTAACTCAAGAACAATTAGCAGAAAGGATTGGGAAAAGCCAATCGACCATTGCTAATAAAATACGTATATTAAAAATACCACCTGATATATTAAAAATTATTTCCCAGGAAAACCTTACAGAAAGACATGCAAGAGCTTTGCTTAAACTTCCTGATGAAGAAATGCAAAGAGATGTTTTAAAAAAAGTAATAGAAAAAGGTTTGAATGTAAGGCAAACAGAAGAATTGGTTGAATCTTATTTGGTTAAAGCACATAAAAAAGCAAAAAATAAAAAAAAGAATATAAAAATTGCCATTAAGGATATAAGGATTTTTGTGAATTCGATAAAAAAATTAGTAACAAGTATAAAAGATACGGGTCTTTCAGCAGAATATAAAGAATACGATAAAGGTGATTATATAGAATTAGTGGTTCAAATACCTAAAAGGTAGAGGACCATTTTTTTTTGTTTAATAGAAGGAAATAAAATGATAAAATAGAAATAATTATTATAATAAGGCTGGGTTGGTGAAAAGATGTCGAAGATAATAGCTATTGCAAATCAAAAGGGTGGAGTTGGAAAAACTACTACAGCTGTTAATTTGAGTTCTTGTATAGCTTATTTGGGTAAAAAGGTTTTGCTTATTGATATCGACCCTCAGGGAAATTCTACTAGCGGTTTAGGAATAGAAAAAGAAAAAATAAAAGAATCTGTATACAATCTCCTAATAAATGATGAGACTATCGAAAAAAATGTGATAGAAACTAAATATAAAAATTTGTACATTGTACCTTCCAATATCCAGCTAGCTGGTGCAGAGATTGAACTTGTTATGATGGAAAATAGAGAGTATCTTTTAAAAAAATCTTTAGAAAGTGTAAGGGAAAAGTACAATTTTATAATTATAGATTGTCCTCCTTCTCTCGGTTTATTAACTATAAATGCACTTACAGCGGCTGATTCTGTTTTGATACCAATTCAGTGTGAATACTACGCTTTGGAAGGATTAAGCCAGTTGATGAATACAATAAAATTGGTTCAGAGGTCATTAAATAAAAACCTTGAGATTGAGGGTGTACTGCTTACAATGTTTGATGCTCGGACAAATTTATCTATTCAAGTTGTAGAAGAAGTAAAAAAATATTTTAAAAATAAAGTATATAAGACAATAATACCGAGAAATGTTAGGTTAAGCGAGGCACCGAGCCATGGAAAGCCTATTATAGCATATGACCCAAAATCAAAGGGTTCAGAGGTTTATATGGAACTTGCAAAGGAGGTGCTCGGAATTGCCTAAGAAGGCTCTTGGAAAAGGACTTAGCGCATTAATCCCTATTGAAGAGGATAAAGAAATAAAAATTGAAGAAATTGATATAGAGAAAATATTTTCAAGGGAAAACCAGCCTCGACAAAAATTTGATGAGGAAAAACTGATAGAACTTGCTGATTCTATAAAGGAGCACGGTATAATACAACCAATAATTCTTAAAAAAACAGATAAAGGGTATGAAATTGTAGCAGGGGAAAGAAGGTGGAGGGCTGCTAAAATAGCAGGCTTAAAAAGAATACCTGCAGTGATAAAAGAATTAAATAAAGAAAAAATGATGGAAATTGCTCTAATTGAAAATATACAAAGAGAAGATTTAAACCCCCTTGAAGAAGCAAATGCTTATAAAACATTGATGGAAGAATGCGGAATGACACAGGAGGAACTAGCAAAAAAAATAGGTAAAAGCAGGTCTTTTATCGCAAATACCATTAGGCTCCTTAATTTAGAAGATGAAATAAAAGAGATGATAATTGAAGGGAAAATTACATCAGGCCATGCAAGGGCGCTCCTTTCAGTTGAAGACCCAGTAGAAAGAATAAGATTGGCAAAAAAAATAGCTGATGAAAATATATCCGTTAGAGATGTCGAAAACATTGTAAAACAAAAAAATGAAAGAGGTGAAAAAAAGAGGAAAAAAGAGAAAGAAGAAACAAAAAAAGAGATGAATAATTTAAACAGTATAGAAGAAATGCTAAAAGAAGCCTTGGGCACAAAGGTGTGTATTAAAGGGAATGAAAAACGAGGAAAAATAGAAATAGAGTTTTATTCCGAAGAAGAACTCGAGAGGATTATAGAACTGATAACTACATAAAATTGTTTCACGTGAAACAAAAATAAAAAATCCTGACGTGAGGGAAGTTCCTGAGCGAAGGGGGGAATTAAAAATGAAAGAACTGTTTAAGCAGGCTTTCCTTCCGGGAGGATAGATGATTTTTTAATCTATTGAAAAACCAGTTAAATAAAAATTAGGAGGGAAAGCCATGGAATTTTTGATAAAGGAAGATCCTGAAAATATGAGGGCAGATTTTATTGACGACAATAGAATTATATCGGCTTTGGAAAAAGGGAAAAAGGCTACAAAAACTGAGATAAGGGAGATTTTACAAAAGGCTAGAGAAGCAAAAGGACTGGATATTGATGAAGTGGCGAGTCTTCTTTATTTGGAAGATGATGAACTATTGGAAGAATTATATCAAGTAGGCAGGGAAATAAAAAATAAAATTTATGGCAATAGAATTGTTTTATTCGCACCCCTTTATTACAGCGATTTTTGTATAAATAACTGCAAGTACTGCGGTTACCGGAGGGATAATAAAACACAAAGAAGAAGGCTTACCATGGAAGAAGTAAGGGAAGAAGTGAAGATTTTAGAAGATATGGGCCATAAAAGACTGGCATTAGAAGCAGGAGAGGATCCAGTGAATTGTCCCATAGATTACACATTAGAAGTAATAAGGACGGTATATGATACAAAGTTGAAAAATGGCAGTATTAGAAGGGTAAATGTAAATATCGCTGCTACAACTGTGGAAAATTATAAAAAACTTAAAGAAGTGGGTATAGGAACCTATATTTTATTTCAGGAAACCTACCACAGGCCCACATATAAAATAATGCATCCTTCAGGCCCAAAAAGTGATTACGATTATCATACAACCGCTATGGATAGGGCAATGCTCGGAGGCATAGATGATGTAGGATTGGGGGTCCTTTTTGGGCTTTATGATTACAAGTATGAAGTGGTAGCTTTAATAATGCATGCAAAATACTTGGATGAAAAATACGGAGTAGGGCCTCATACTATTTCTTTCCCGAGGTTAAGGCCAGCTTATGGAGTAGATATTAAGAATTTTCCTTACCTTGTTGGCGATAAAGATTTTAAGAAAATAGTTGCTATAGTGAGGCTTGCTGTTCCATATACAGGAATGATTCTTTCAACAAGGGAAAAACCGGAATTTAGGGAAGAAGTAATATCTGTAGGTATTTCTCAAATTAGCGCGGGTTCTTGTACCGGTGTAGGTGGTTATCACGAAGAAATTAGCAAAAGAGAAAATAATACTTGCTATCAATTCGAGATAGAAGATAAGCGTACGCCAAACGAGGTACTCATGTCGCTTTGCCAGCAAGGTTATCTTCCGAGTTACTGCACAGCGTGCTACAGAAAGGGAAGAACTGGAGATAGGTTTATGGAGCTTGCGAAATCAGGAAATATTCATAATCTATGCCAGCCCAATGCGATTTTGACTTTCAAAGAATTTTTGATGGATTACGCTGATGAAAAGCTGAAGGCATTAGGAGAAAAAGTTATCGAAAAAAGTTTAATGGATATTCCTAATGAGACAATAAAGACAAAAACAATAGAAAAGTTGAAGAGGATTGAAGAAGGGGAAAGGGATCTTTACTTTTAAACTACAAAAAAACCCGGGTCTATAAAGCCCGGGTTTTACCATAAAGCCCTTTCTAAAAAAAATAATGGTATGTTATAATTATTCTAAAAAGAAATTGGGGGAAGAAAATTGCTAGGTACAATAGTCAATTCATTATCAATAATAATAGGTTCTCTGATGGGATACTTTTTAAAAAATCAATTCAGCGATGATATAAAATCAACAATTATGCAAGGACTAAGCCTCACAGTGATGCTCATAGGAATTTCTATGAGCATAAAAACTAAAAACCTCCTTGTGGTAACATTAAGTATAGTAACAGGTGCAATCATCGGCGAAGTATTAAAAATAGAAGAAGGTTTAAATAAAATTGGAGGGCAATTAGAAAAGAGATTTTCAAATAATGAGGGCGAATTTACAAAAGCCTTTGTTACCGCAAGCTTAGTCTACTGTGTTGGAGCTATGGCAATAATGGGGTCAATTGAAAGCGGACTAAATGGAAATCACGGCATACTGTTTGTTAAATCTATTCTTGACGGCGTATCTTCAATAGTTTTTACATCGAGCTTAGGAATCGGTGTAGCCTTTTCTTCAATTCCAGTCTTTATTTATCAGGGTGCAATTACTCTGTCAGCAAAATTTATAAAGGCGTATTTAAACGATGATGTTATAAGGGAAATGACCGCAACTGGAGGACTTTTGATATTTGGTATAGGCATAAACATGCTCTCTGGGAATTCTCGGATAAAAGTGGGAAACCTTCTGCCAGCTATTTTTACTGCAATTTTTATAACTTACATGTTTCTAAAGTTTAATTTTTATTAGAAAAAGATTATTTACAAGGGGGAAATCAACAAAAATGCCTATACAGTACATACAAAATATTAGAGGAATCATTCTTGAAAATATCGATGTCGCTATTTTAATAATCGCTCTTTTGTACCTCGCAGCTTTTGTGTTTTTTGTTGCGGTAAGCGTAAAACTGACAAAAATTATGAAAAAATACAATCTTTTAATGAGGGGCATGGATGGAAAAAATTTGGAAGAAATTTTAATAAAAATTGCTGAAGAAGTTACAAGGGCTAAAAATGAAATTGCTGGAATGGACGAAAAGGTAGAGATGTTTGAAAAAAGGGTTAAACTTGCCATACAAAAGGTGCATGCCATTAGGTTTAATGCCTTTGACAGTATGGGTAGCGATTTAAGTTTTTCAGTAGCTCTCTTGAACGGAGAAAACGACGGTTTCATTATTACAAGCATTTATGGAAGGGATGAAAACAGGGTATATTTAAAGCCAGTCTATGGAGGAGCCAGCAGCTACCCCCTGAGCGAAGAAGAAAAAATGGTTTTAGAAAGGGCTCTATCCGAAGCATAAGGGGATGAATATATGAAAAAAAAAAGAAAGATAGTATGACAATAATGATAATTCCTCATTCTGATAAAAAGACAGTATCTTTCTTTTTGGACTCAAGGAAAATTAAAACAATTAAGTATGCATTTTTATTATTTGTATTAATAATTTTTATAGGTGGATTTCATTTTTTTAGATATTTAAACACATTGAAAGCTGAAAATTATAAACTCCTTGAAAGAAATAAAAAGTATGCAGACATGGAGGACAAGATAAAAGAATATAATCAGCAGAAAAAACAGTTAGAAGAAAAAATAATCGAAATGGAGGAAAAAATAGCAAGGATAGAGGAATTGGAAAACAAATTAAATAAACTTATAAAAGAAAATACATTTAATGTGGAAGTAAATACTCTTCTTACAAAAAAAAGTTCAAGTCTTTCAAGCCGTGGTGATGTAAATAGGGAAGAATTATTAACAAAATTAAAGGATTTAGATGAAAAGCTGGGGGAAAAAGAAAATAATTTAAAAAATCTTTCAAAGGCTTTAATCCAATTACAGGATAAAATAAACTCAATACCCGACATAATGCCTGTTCAGGGGGAAATAACCTCTCACTTTGGGTATAGAAAAAGCCCCTTTGGTAAGGGCAAAGAATTTCACGATGGTATTGACATTTCGGCACCCTATGGTACAGAAATAAAAGCCGCTGCAAATGGTATTGTCACATTTGCGGGCTATAAACCGGGATACGGATATACGGTGATATTAAATCACTCAAACGGGATTGAGACTGCTTATTCCCATGTTTCTAAGATTATTGTCAGAAAAGGGCAAAAGGTATCGAAGGGACAAGCTATAGCCTTAATTGGAAGTAGTGGTAGGAGTACCGGACCTCATCTGCATTTTTCCGTTATACATAATGGAAGGCTGAAAAATCCTTTGGAATATATTAATAAGTTAAATTAAAAAGGTACAGGGGGGAATATATGTTTCGGAAAAAAGAAGAATTAAATACTGTAAAAGAAATGGTTGAAACCATATTAGGCAAGGGTGCGGAATTTCATGGGAAAATAAAATCCACAGGGGCTCTAAAAATAGATGGTATAATGGAGGGAGAGATTGAAGGAGAAAGTGATGTAATAATATCAGAAGGGGCCTATGTTACGGCTCAGATGAGGGCAAACAATGCTATAATTGCAGGAGAATATCAAGGTGATATATTTTTAAAGGGAAAGCTTTACATAAAATCCACAGGAAAAGTAAGTGGAGATATAAAGGTTTATGGCATAGTTATAGAAGAAGGTGCGGAATTTAATGGAAAATGCGAAATGATAAAAAATGAAGAAATTTAGGGCTAACTTTTGAGGAAGGGGAGAAGCATTTGTCGGTATTTTTTATAATAAATCCTGTGGCTGGAAGAGGTAGAGCAATAAAAGTATGGAAGAAAATTAAGGAATCTTTGAACTTTTGCTATGACTATAAATTTACAAACAGTATCGGCGAAGCTACACAAATAGCAAAAAAAGCCTATAACGATGGCTATAAAATTATTATTTCAGTCGGAGGGGATGGCACCTTAAGAGAAGTAGTTAAAGCCTTGGCTGGAAAGGATGCACTCTTAGGGATAATACCTGCAGGGACTGGAAATGATTTTGCAAGAACATTAGGTATTCCCTTAGACATCGAAAAATCTTTAAATATTTTAAAATTAGGCTCCAGTGAAGAAATGGATTTAATTAGGTGTAATGGCGAAATATTTATAAATGCAGCGGGAGCTGGGCTTGACGCCCATGTGGCAGATTGCGTAAACAATGAAATAAGGCTTTTTAAAGGCACCTTTGCTTACATTGCAGCTTTAATAAAAACCCTACATAGGTTTAACCCGCAAGATGTTGAAATAAATATTGATGGTAAAATATTAAAAAGAAAAGCTTGGCTTGTTACAATAAGCAATGGGAAATACTACGGTGGTGGGATGATGATATGCCCTACAGCGCAGCCCGACGATGGCTATTTAGATGTTTCTATTGTTAATGACGTTAGGAAAACAGAAATACTAAGGTTTTTGCCAAGGGTATTTGGCGGAAAACACATAACACACAGGGCTTACGAGACCTTTAGAGGCAAAAAAGTCATAGTTAAAAGCCTTACACCTATACTGGTACATACTGATGGTGATATAATTGGTGTAACACCAAAGGAATTTGAAATATGGCCAAAAGCAATAAATATTATAAGGTAAAATACAGCTTGAGGCCTTTAAAGATAGCATCAGCAATAATTTTTGACATTTGCATAACTATGTAAAGCCTGGTATTTTGAAGAATGAGGTATTCCATTATACCCCCGAAATTAACGGTACCTGTAATATGATATGAACCCACAGGGGGCAATTCTTTCTTTACCCCTGCACCGGGTTTTAAAGGTCCCTTGCCTAACTTTATTGTTCCGATATTTTCAATTCGTCCCAAAGAGGCATCAATCGCTATTATAAAAGGCTTATTTCTTAGATTGTTTAATTGTTCTATAACTTTCTCGATATTTCCAGCATGAACAGGTTCTTTTAAACAACCGTAGATGTGAATATTAGAAAGTCCTTGTATGTAAGGATTTTCCATGAGAATATTTCCTACAATGGGTCCTAAGGAGTCGCCTGTAGACCTATCGGTACCGATGCAGAGAAAAATAATTTCTCCCTTTTGTTCGTAGCACTCTTCGAGAATTTTAAAAATACCTTTTCCAAGGATATCAGAAGCAAAGGGATTGTCAATGTGAACCCTTATTTCATTAGTTTTTAATAATTGTGGAATTATCATCAGCGACCTCCATGTTTTCATAAATTTCTTTTTTTATATTATTGACTCGAAATATATTTCTCTATACATTTTTGTAACAATTTCCTAAAAATTGCATATTTTATATAATAGGTACTACTTTGTTTTGAGGAGATGCGTTATATGAATTTCCTGGATATTTTACTTTTGGTATTTTTTGTAAAAGGGGCGATAGATGGGTACTCCAAGGGATTAATAACTTCTGCTGTAAATGTGGCAGGAGTGATTGTATCGATATATACAGCCGTTTTTTACCAGCAGGAAGTGGTAAAGTTTTTATCAAGCAATTTTGGATTTGAAAGAAAAATTGCCGGCATTTTTTACAATAGCAGTGCAAAGACTCTAACGGGTTCCATTCCGGCCGGTCTTTTAAATATTAAGGCTATGGTTGATATGGCGATGAATGCAATAGCCTTTCTTTTACTGTTTATAGCAGTACAGTTAATATTCACCCTTATTGAATATTTTATCGGGAGCATTGCTAAATCTACGAAGATGTCCTTTTTAAATAGGATATGTGGGGCTTTTCTATCCGTTTTAACTATAGCTATCTGGTTGTCCGTGGTAATAACCGCATTTCAGCCTTTTCTTTCTGTAGTTACAAACAAATCCTTCTTTGATATACTAAACAATTCAAAAATATTGAATCAATTGAAGGTTATTGATACAATATTTCCGAATGTAATAAAATTTATTTGAGAGTAGGGGGATTTTTGATGAGAACAGTTGATTGTAGGGGCAAAAAATGTCCAGAACCTGTTATAATGACAAAAAAGGCTTTAGAGGAGAGCGAAAATTTACAGGAAATTACTGTTATTGTAGATAACGAGGTTTCAAGAGAAAATGTTATGAAGTTTTTAAAAAGCAAAGGTTTTACGGCAAAAGTAGAAGAAAAGGAGGGCCTATATTATCTTTTTGCCCAAAAGGAATACGTAAACGAGGGCGAAATAAAAAAAGAAAAGAATTCGTATGTGGTATTAATAGGCAAAAATACTTTTGGAAGTGGTTCAGAAGAGCTCGGGAGAGTATTAATGAGAAGTTTTATGTATTCTTTAAGTGAGGCTCAAGTTCTACCGGAATCTATCATGTTTGTAAACAGTGGTGTATTTCTGACTACTGAAGGTTCAGAATTAATAGATATTTTAAAGGTATTTGAAGAAAAAGGGGTTAAAATACTTTCCTGTGGGACCTGTCTTGATTATTACAATCTAAAGGACAAGCTTCAGGTAGGCAGTATCACTAATATGTACACCATAGTAGAAAAAATGACTACTTTTAAAACAATCACAATATAGAAGGTGCTGATTTAATGAATTTATGGCTAAAATTAAAGCTTTTAAATACCTTTTATATGAAAATAATCTATGTTATATTATTTTCAGTAGTGTTTGTGAAGATAACTGATAAATTTATAGATGGGCTATTTAACAGACGGACCAAAATAATAAAAACTAATGAAAATAGATTAAAAACCCTTGGAGGACTTATAAAAAGTGTTGTTAAGTATACCGTGTATTTTGTTGCTGGGGTTATGTTGCTTGACACAGTAGGCATCAATACTTCTTCCATCCTTACCGCAGCAGGCATTGGAGGCCTGGCCCTTGGATTTGGGGCCCAAAGCTTGGTAAAGGACGTAATAGCTGGCTTTTTTATAATATTTGAAGACCAGTATCAGGTTGGAGACTATATAGAAACAAACGAAGTAGGAGGTTTTGTAGAAGAAATTGGCTTTAGAATAACAAAACTAAGAGATTTTGGAGGCCAGCTCCATATAATACCTAATGGGGAGATAAAGCGTGTTACCAATCACAGTCGAGGCAATATGAGAGCTTTGGTAAAGGTCAGGGTTTCCTATGAAGAAAATATAGATAAGGTATTTAGTATATTAAAGGAAGTTTGCGAAGAGTTTAGAGCTTTAGAATACATAAAAGAAGGTCCTGATGTGTTAGGTATAACAGATTTTGCTGCTGAAGGAATAGAGTTTAGTATTATTGCAAAGACAACACCTTTAATGCAGTGGACTGCCGAAAGAGAGTTAAGAAAAAGCATTAAAGAAAGATTTGAAAAAGAAGGCATAAGTTTTGCATATTACAAAGTTCCGCTGAAAGGTGCTTGAGGGAGTGATGATTTTGAAGTTTTTTATAGGTGATGTTGTTGAAATGAAAAAAAAGCACCCTTGCGGCAGTTTTCAATGGGAAATTTGGAGATTAGGAGCAGATATTGGGATAAAATGCACAGGATGTGGCAGAAAGGTAATGATACCGAGGAATAAGTTTGAAAAAAGTGTAAAAAAGGTTGTAAAAAGTATGGCGCCCCAAGACCTTGAAAATCTTAAAGAATAATGGTATAATACGCAAGAAGCATCTCTGCTCCGGTTATAATACCGGGGCCAAAAGTCCGAGGAGGTGAAAGAATGAGGAATTATGAAACCATGTACATCCTCGACCCCGATCTCAATGAGGATTCGGTAAACGCGTTGATTGAAAAATTCAAAAGTGTTATTACCGAAAGAGGGGGCGAGGTAAAGGAAATTGAACGGTGGGGAAAGAGAAAGTTAGCCTATCCCATTGAGCATCGCAAAGAGGGTTACTATGTTGTTATGAATTTCTCCTCAGACCCTGCAACAGCTCATGAGATGGAAAGGCTTTTTAAGATTACCACCGGGGTTTTAAGGCACATTGTTATCCGCAAGGATAGATAGGGGTGTAAGATTTGAATAAAGTGATTTTAATAGGAAGGCTTACAAAAGACCCCGAATTAAGGTACACCCCTGGCAGCGGGGTAGCGGTTGCAACCTTTACCTTAGCAGTCTCACGCCCTTTTTTAAATCAAAAGGGGGAAAGGGATACCGACTTCATTCCAATAGTAGCATGGAGAAGACTTGCTGAACAGTGTGCAAGCAATCTAAAAAAAGGAAGGCTTATCGGTGTCAGCGGAAGGCTCCAGGTAAGGTCTTTTGAAACACAAAATGGAACAAAGAGATGGGTAACCGAAGTTGTGGCAGAAGAAATTCAGTTTTTAGACAAACCCAAAATTCAGGATTCTCAGGAAAGAGATCAGGAAGCATTACCAACCGGTTTTGAGGATGGTTTTAATGACCCTGATATAGATTTAAATTTTGATTTCGGCGAAGAATTAAACGGTGAAGAAGACTTGCCCTTATAATTTTTAGAAAAGGAGGATAGGGATTGAAAGCGAAGAAGAATAAGAAAAAGAAGGTCTGCAGTTTCTGCGTAGATAAAATAGATTATATAGATTATAAAGACGTGGCAAGATTGAGGAAGTTTATAACCGAAAGAGCAAAAATCTTGCCCCGTAGAATTACTGGTAATTGCGCAAGGCATCAAAGACAGCTTACTGTTGCTATAAAAAGAGCAAGGAACATGGCTTTACTGCCATTTACCACTGAATAAAGAGAGGGGTAATTCCCTCTCTTTTTTTAAGCAAAAAGGGGGATAAATTTTATGCAAAACAATACAAAGGCGGTAGTAGAAGGAGCACTTTTAGCCGCAATAACGATTATACTAAGTCTGCTTTCTCTTTATATTCCCATATTGGGCACCTTTGCAAGCCTCGTCTGGCCAGTACCTATTATTTTACTCGGCATACGACATGGTGTAAAAATAAGCCTCCTTGCAACTATCGTATCGGGCATTATTGTTGCAATGCTTGAAGGTCCTTTGCAGGCATTTACAGTGGTTTTAGGGTTTGGACTTATAGGAATTGCTCTTGGTTGGGCTATAAGCAAGGATTTTTCTGCAGAAAAATGCCTTGCAGTAGGTACAATTGCTTCTCTTGTAGCCAAAGTTCTCTTAATATTAATTTCTCTATATATAATGGGAATAAACCCTATTAATGAAGAGATTGCGGCATTAAAGGAGTCCATTGAACAGGTCTCAAAGATTTATACTTCAATAGGTATGAACAAGGATACAGTAAATGCTATTACTCAAAATTTTAGCCAAACTGTAAACCTACTTTCTATGGCAATTCCTGGTGTATTTGTACTTGCGTCTGTGGTAGATGCCTTTTTAAATTACAGTGTAGCCAAAATTGTAATAGCAAGGCTCGGCAGCAGGATAAGAGATTTTACACCTTTTTGGCAGTGGAAACTCCCAACTTTTACAGTATTTTTTTTCCTCATAGGGGTTTTACTTACCTTTCTTGAACAATACTGGCCTGTAGGCATATTAAAATATATCGGCATGAACCTGCAATTGGTATTTTATTTTGCATTTTTTATCGAAGGCTTTTCCCTTCTTGCGTATTATTTTGGAAAGTACAATGTATCAAAACCTGTAAGAATTCTTACAGTCCTTTTTATATTTTTTAATCCTTTTTTTACTCAAATCATAGTATGGGCAGGAATGTTCGATATATTAATGAATTTTAGAAAATTATAGACAATTTTATTTTTAGAGGTGGGAAAGATGAAGGTAATTCTCGTTCAGGATGTAAAAAATTTAGGGAAGAAGGGCGATGTTGTAAATGTAGCTGACGGCTATGCGAGGAATTTTCTTTTTCCGAGAAATTTGGCAATAGAAGCATCTCCGGGCAATATTGCAAGATTAGAACAGGGAAAAAAGGCTATGGAGAATAAAAAGGAAAAGGAAAAAAGGGAAGCAGTAGAACTTGCAAAAAAAATTGAAAAATGTACTGTCACATTAAAAGTAAAAGCCGGGGAACAGGGCAAATTGTACGGTTCTATCAATACAAAGGATATTGCAGAAGGATTAAAGAGCCAGTTTAATATAGATATTGACAAAAGAAAGATTGTTTTAAAAGAGCCCATTAAATCTTTAGGCAGTTATGAAGTGGAGGTAAAAATCCACCCTGAGGTGGATGCTAAATTTAAATTAAGAGTAATCGAAGGGTGATAACATATGGAAAAAAACCCTTCCAAAGTGCCTCCTTACAATATTGAAGCGGAGCAGTCTGTTCTTGGCTCTATGCTTCTTTCAAAGGAGGCCATTTATGTTGCTGTGGAAAGATTAAAGAGTGAGGATTTTTATAGAGAAGCTCATCGAAAGCTATTTGAATGCATTGTTGAACTACATGAAAACAGAGAGCCCGTTGACCTTATTACAGTGACGGAATCTTTGAGGAATAAGAAAATTTTAGAAGAAGTAGGTGGAGTAACTTACCTTACAACATTAACTGAAATAGTCCCAACACCTTCCAATATAGCCGAATACTGCAAAATCGTTGAAGAAAAAGCTCTGCTCAGGAAATTAATTGAAGCAGCATCAAATATATTATCCTCTGCCTATGAACCTAAAGAAGATGTGGAAGAAATCTTGGATGAAGCAGAAAGGAAAATATTCAACATCGTACAAAAAAGAAGAGTAGAAAATTTCTACCATGTAAAGGATTTACTGCTTTCTACCTTTGAACGGATAGAAAAATTGTATCACACAAAAGGCGGTATTACGGGAGTGCCCACCGGATTTCCCGATCTCGATTCTATGACATCGGGATTGCAGCCATCAGATTTGATAATAGTAGCTGCAAGGCCGAGTATGGGCAAAACAGCTTTTGCTTTAAACATTGCTCAAAACGCAGCAATAAGGTATAAAATACCTGTTGCAATATTTAGCTTGGAGATGTCAAAGGAGCAGGTAGTCCAGAGAATGCTCTGTGCGGAGTCAAATGTAGACAGCCACAAATTAAGGACTGGAAAACTTGAAGAAGAGGATTGGCCAAGGCTTGCAAGGGCTATGGGTCCACTATCAGAAGCACCAATATATATAGACGATACTCCTGGCATCACCAGTTTGGAAATAAGGGCAAAGGCGAGAAGGTTAAAGGCGGAAAAGGGATTGGGACTTGTTGTGATCGACTACCTGCAACTTATTTCCAGCAAAGGCCAGTCTGAAACGAGACAGCAGGAGATTTCTGAAATCTCAAGGTCTTTGAAGGCTATGGCGAGGGAATTAAATGTTCCTGTACTTGCCCTTTCCCAGCTTTCCAGGGCACCCGATGCGAGGGCTGATCACCGGCCGGTGCTCAGCGACCTTAGAGAATCAGGTAGCCTTGAACAGGATTCTGATTTAGTGGCCTTTTTGTACAGGGAAAACTATTACAACCCCGATACAGATAAGAAGAATATAGTAGAAGTAATTATTGCAAAGCAGAGAAACGGGCCAACGGGCAAGGTAGAACTTTTGTGGCTTTCTCAGTATACCAAATTTGTCAGTGTGGAAAAATATAGGCAAAATGAGACGGCTTAAAAAGTAAAAAACGAATATTTAATACGTTTATTGAATAAAATATTCATATTTTATTGACTAAATTATTTTTTTTTGTTATATTTATTAGGGTTTTTCCTAAAAAGGATAAGGCAGGGGATGTTTTATGGAAAAAACTTATGATGTGATTATTGTTGGGGCGGGTCCCGCAGGTATTTTTACTGCTTTGGAGCTTGTAGATAAGGTTCCCAATTTATCCATATTAATTTTAGAAAAGGGCAAAGATATCGAGCACAGAACCTGTCCCTCAAAGGAAAAAAAGATAAAATGTGTGCACTGCGACCCCTGTTCAATTGTAAACGGGTGGGGAGGAGCTGGAGCATTCAGCGATGGAAAATTAACCTTAACCACCGAGTTTGGTGGTTGGCTTGATGAATATATATCAAAAGAGGAAGTTTCCCAGCTCATAGGCTATATTGATAGAATCTTTCTTAGCTTTGGAGCAACAGAAATTGTCCATGGAACGGATCAGAATAAAGTAAAGGAGCTTCAACAGAAAGCAGCCACGGCTGATTTGAGGCTAATCCCTGCAAAAGTAAAACATTTGGGTACCGAAAAATGCTGGCTTATATTAAAAAAGATGTACGATTATCTTAAGGATAAGGTGGAAATAAAGACATCGTCAGCAGTTAAAAACATACTTGTAAAGGATAAAAAAGCTATTGGCGTAGAGACGGTTAAAGGGGAAAGGTTTTTTGCAGAATATATTGTGGTTGTTCCAGGCAGAGAAGGTGCCGAATGGTTTGCGAAAGAAGCAAAAAGATTGGGACTGGATATGGAAATAAACCCTGTTGATATAGGCGTTAGGGTTGAAGTGCCTTCGGTTGTAATGGAGCCTTTAACTGATGTGGTTTATGAATCAAAGCTGATTTATTACTCCAAATCCTTTGACGATAAAGTAAGGACATTCTGCATGAATCCTTATGGTGAAGTAGTAATAGAGAATAACAGCGGCCTGATTACGGTAAATGGGCACAGTTATGCTGACAGAAAAACTACAAACACCAATTTTGCCCTTTTGGTAAGCAAAACCTTTACAGAACCATTTAAAGAACCTATTTCATACGGAAAATACATTGCAACACTTGCTAATATGTTAGGCGGAGGAGTAATAGTACAGCGCTTAGGTGATTTACTGTCTGGAAGGCGTTCTACTCCTGAGAGGATAAAAAGAGGGCTTGTTGAGCCCACTTTAAAAGAAGCAACTCCTGGGGATTTGAGTTTAGTCTTCCCTTACAGGCATTTAGTGAGCATATTAGAGATGCTTCAGGCAATGGATAAATTGGTACCAGGGGTGAACTCAAACCACACCTTGCTTTACGGGGTTGAAGTAAAATTTTATTCTTCAAGGCCTGCACTTACATCTGCCTTAGAGACCCAAATTAGTAATCTTTTTGCAGCAGGGGATGGTGCGGGAGTCACTCGTGGCTTAGCCCAGGCGTCTGTTTCAGGTGTTATTGTTGCAAGAGAAATCATTAGACGGATTTTAGACTGATTTTGGGGTGATTTTTTATGCCGGGCATAGTTGTTATAGGAACCCAATGGGGTGATGAGGGGAAAGGGAGAATAGTGGATTACCTTGCAAGCCGTGCGGATATGGTTGTTAGATATCAAGGGGGAAACAATGCAGGCCATACGGTAGAGGTAAATGATATTAGGTTCAAACTTCATCTTATACCTTCTGGCATATTACATCCTGGGAAAATATGTGTAATAGGTAATGGCATGGTAATAGATCCAATTGCCTTAGTGGAGGAAATAAGGTATTTAGAGGGCTATGGAATTGATGTTAAAAGCAGATTAAAAATCAGCGATAGGGCTCATCTCATAATGCCCTATCACAAACTCCTCGATGAAGTTATAGAAGAACATAAAGGAGAACTACAATTAGGGACCACACGACGGGGCATAGGTCCTGCATATGTAGATAAAGCGGAAAGGATAGGTATAAGGGTTTGCGATCTTTTGGAGCCTAAGTATTTTGAAGAAAAAGTAGAACAAAATCTTAAGATGAAGAATGAAATCATCCAAAAGGTTTACGGCAAAAAGGGCTTTGAAAAAGGTCCTATCATCGAGTCTTATCTAAAGGCCGCAGAGCAAATAAAAGACATGGTTTGCGATACCACTTCGATAATATACGAATTTTCAAAAAACGATAAAAAGATTTTGTACGAAGGTGCTCAGGGAACATTGCTTGATGTGGATTTAGGAACTTATCCCTATGTTACATCCTCTCATCCTATAGCCGGGGGTGTATGTATTGGAGCCGGAATAGGCCCAACACTAATAGATAGTGTAGTGGGGGTGGTAAAGGCCTACACCACCCGCGTGGGCAAAGGCCCTTTCCCAACGGAATTACTGGACAAAACGGGTGATATAATTAGGGAAAAAGGATATGAGTACGGCACCACTACTGGAAGGCCAAGGCGGTGCGGATGGCTTGATGTAGTCATGCTTCGCTATGCGGTAAAGGTAAACGGGCTTTCATACGTTGCAATTACCAAATTAGATACCCTTGGAGGGCTTGAAAAAGTAAAAATTTGTATTGGGTATAAGTATAAAGGGAAAACGATAACAGATTTTCCGGCAAGCTTAAATGTCTTATCGGAGTGTGAGCCTATTTACGAAGAGCTGCCCGGATGGGAGGAAGGCATATCTGATATTAAAAGGATTGAAGAGCTTCCTGAAAATCTTATTAAATATATTTATAAAATAGAAGAATTGACGGGTGTTAAAGTAGCTTTTATTTCGATTGGGCCAAAGAGGGAGCAAGGCTTTGAAATCGTTAAGCTTTTTTAATTCCTGCAGGCATTTGCTTGCAGGAATTTTTTTTATGAAAATAGAAAAATTTATGAGAATATTTAGGAGGATACAACAGGTGAAGATAGTTATGCAAAAGAGTATAATTTTAATTAGGTGATAATAGATGTTATTAAGTATACAAAAAGTAAAAGAAATATACTCGATTAGTCGAAGGACACTTATAAACTGGGAAAAAGAAGGGTTAATTACTCCTCTTAGAACTCCAAAGGGTAGAAGAAGGTATAGAAAAGAAGATATAGAGAAGCTATTAGGTATGATAGAAGAAAAACCAAAACCGACTGTAGTTTTATATGCAAGAGTATCTACAAAAAAGCAGGAAGAGTACCTAAAAAATCAAATCAGGAGACTTGAAGAATATGCCAATTTGCAAGGTTGGCGGTATGAAGTCATATCCGAAATAGCAAGTGGGGTAAATGAAAACAGGAGAGGTTTATTAAAGCTTCTGAACAAAATAAAAAGAGGAGAAGTTCAAAAAGTTGTGGAGTAGAGCTTGTAGTTTTGAATGGAAAGGAAAATGAAGAAGATGTAAACAAAGAACTAGCAGAAGACTTAATAGCAATAGTTACATCATTTGCAGCCAGGATTTACGGGCAAAGAGGTGGTAAAAAGCATGATAACAATCCAAGCTAAACTTGTTTTTGACAGTAAAGAAGATAAACAAGAAGTATTAGACCTTATGAGAAGATGGTCATCCTGCGCAAGATTCGCATATAACAGACTTTTAGAAGGTAAAAGCAGAAATACACTAAAAAAAGAACTTCAAGGGATTTTTAATTTAAATTCGAGGTATGTAGATGATGCGATAATGAAGGCAAAAAGCGTTTTAGAGTCTTGCAAAGAAAGGGAAGAGAATCCGAGGAAGGTTATCTTTGGCGGCAGGAGTTTGTTTGATAAGCTCAAGAAACGGCACATAAATGGAAATGCATATAAGAAGCTGCAACATGAGTGGCAAGAAAGAAGGAAAGGCAATCTTTACTCTAGGGGAGATAAGAGCAAGAAAGGAAATCTGAATACGAGAATCGAGATAGATGAAAATGGTGCAGTACTTAGAATCAACGTAGGTGAAAGAAAGTATGCATATGCGAGGATACAAGCGGGGTGGAAGAAGAGTAAGAGCCGGGAAGGATTGCTTGAGGCAATCAGCACTTGTGGAGAGCCTTACTCGGTTGAGTTAAAGCTTAAAAACGGGAAGGTATATGCTTACTTTACAATTGAAGAAAACTTTCCGGAAGTTGTGGTAACAAAGGAAAATGGAGTTATAGGCATAGATGTTAACGCATATCCGGACCACATAGCGTGGTCAGAAACAGATGAGAACGGTAAGCTTGTAAGTTATGGCAGAATACCGATGCCTGAACTTACAAGCGGCAATTCAAATAAGAGGGAATATTATAGATGGCAGTATGCTCATGAAATAGTAAGGCTAGCAGAAGAAAAGAAAAAAGCAATAGCAATCGAAAGATTGGACATAAGAGACAAAGGAAAAAGAGGGGATTTTTCAGGGAGGAAATCAAGGAGGATAAGGCACAGCTTTAGCTACAGGTCACTTTTGGAAAAAATCAAGGTTTTAGCGAAGAGGAAAGGTATACAAGTTATAGAGGTCAATCCTGCCTATACATCAGTGATAGGGATGCTGAAGTATGCACCGCAGTATATGATAAGCAAGGACATAGCAGCTGCATACGTAATAGCAAGAAGGGGGCTTGGACTAAAAGAGCAAGTCCCCGAAGGGTATATGGCAATTCTAAAAGATTTAGATGCTGACGAATTGGAAGAATTAAAAGAGCACGTAAAGAGAACGGTTAAGAACAAACAACTAAAGAAAAGGCAACTAAAGGAGATAGACAGAGCGATAAAACTGATAAAAAGCCTTGGGAGTGAGCCAGGGAAGGCACTAATACCTCTGGGTGGAACAAGTATTAGTGCCTATAGCACAAGCTATAATCTCTGGCGAGTTCTCAAGGTAGCGGTGGTAACGCCACTCTCCCCTGAGAGGGTATTAAGGGACGTCTCTGTCCTGAAGGGAGTATTACATTCAGGGCAAGTGGGGAGACCCGGTTAAGGGCGCGAGTTCCTGCTTCTTGGGGCAGGGGCTATGGGAGTGCTTAAATACCGCCTGCTGGGAATGAGCACTCTCTGAAAGGGCGGAATACAAATAGCCCAGCCTTCCAGACTTGTGCAGTTTTGCACAGTTTGGATGACCAGGATATCATTATGACTGTAAACTTGCCTTCGGTTTACGAACCGAAAAATGTGGAGGAAAAATGGTATAAATATTGGGAAGAGAATGACCTTTTTAGAGCAAAAATCGATAAGACTAAAAAACCCTTTACAATAGTAATACCACCACCCAATGTTACAGGAAACCTTCACATGGGACATGCGCTTAATAATACACTTCAAGATATTTTAATAAGGTTTAAAAGGATGCAGCAGATTCCTACCTTATGGCTTCCGGGGACGGACCATGCAGGTATCGCGACTGAAGCGAAAGTAAAGGAACAATTGGCACAGGAAGGCCTTTCCAAATACGATCTCGGCAGGGAAAAATTCTTGGAAAGGGTTTGGGCGTGGAAAGAAAAGTACGGTGGAACTATAGTCAACCAGTTAAAAAAATTAGGCGCTTCGTGCGACTGGTCAAGATTCAGATTTACTTTGGATGAAGGTTTAAGTAAAGCAGTTAGAGAAGTTTTCGTAAGCTTATATGAAAAAGGATTAATTTATAGAGGAGACTATATAATAAATTGGTGTCCTACCTGCAAAACTACTCTTTCAGATATTGAAGTAGAATACGAGGAACACCAAGGTAAGCTTTATTATGTTAAATATCCTTTTAAAAATGGAAAGGGTTTTATTGAAATTGCCACAACAAGGCCTGAGACAATGCTTGGCGATGTAGCGGTGGCAGTAAATCCAAGTGATGAAAGATATAAACACTTAATAGGAGAAACTGTAATCCTTCCTCTAATGGAAAGAGAAATACCTATAATTGCAGATGAATATGTAGACATGGAATTCGGGACCGGTGCTGTAAAAATTACTCCGGGCCATGATCCAAACGATTTTGAAATTGGCTTAAGGCATCAGCTCCCTGTGATTAAAGTGATGAATGAAGAAGGGAAAATGAATGAAAATGCAGGCAAATTTGCTGGTCTTGACAGATATGAAGCGAGAAAATTAATTGCAGAAGAACTTAAAGAAAAGGGTTTATTAATCAAAATCGAAGATATTAATCACAGTGTGGGGCACTGCTACAGGTGTGATACAGTTGTAGAACCCATGGTTTCAAAGCAGTGGTTTGTAAAGATGAAGCCTTTAGCAGAACCAGCAATAGAAGTAGTAAAACAGGGCAAGGTGAAATTTGTCCCCGAGAGATTTACTAAGATATATATAAACTGGTTAGAGAATATCCACGACTGGTGCATTTCAAGACAGCTTTGGTGGGGACACCAGATACCTGCATGGTACTGTATGGATTGTAAAGAAATGACCGTCTCAAGAGAGGATATTAAAGAATGTCCCAAATGCAAAAGTACAAAAATAGAACAGGATCCTGATGTTTTAGATACTTGGTTTAGCTCAGCTTTATGGCCCTTTTCTACTTTAGGATGGCCTGAAAAGACGGAAGACCTTGAATATTTTTATCCCACTTCTGTATTAGTAACGGGTTATGATATCATTTTTTTCTGGGTTGCAAGAATGATCTTCTCAGCGATGGAGTTTATGAAAAGAGAACCTTTTGAATATGTGGTTATAACAGGACTTGTAAGGGATGCTTTGGGAAGAAAGATGAGCAAATCCTTGGGCAACGGTATAGACCCCCTCGAGGTTATTGAAAAATACGGTGCCGATACATTGAGATTTTCATTAAGCACTGGAAATACTCCTGGAAACGATATGAAATTTTACTGGGAAAAAGTTGAGCACAGCAGAAATTTTGCAAATAAAATTTGGAATGCTTCCCGCTTTGTGCTAATGAATTTAGAAGGATTTGAACCTAAGAAAATAGATGTTGAAAAGCTCTCGTTAAAAGACCGCTGGATACTTTCGAGGTTAAACAATGTAATTGAAGAGGTTACGGAATTTTTGGAGAAATTTGAGATAGGTATTGCAGCCTCAAAAATTTACGACTTTTTCTGGAGCGAATTTTGCGATTGGTATATAGAAATGGCAAAAATTGATCTTAATAAAGAGGATGAGGAAATAAAGAACATCACAAAAGGTGTATTATTTACTGTCTTAGAGAATGCTTTAAAACTTTTACATCCCTTTATGCCCTTCATAACAGAAGAGATATGGCAGCAGCTACCCCATGAAGGGAAAAGCATAATGGTTTCAGAGTGGCCAAAGAAAAATCCGGATTATGAATTCAACGATATTTATAAAATGGACATTTTGATGGAGGCTGTAAGGGGAATACGCAACATCAGGGCAGAGATGAATGTACCTCCATCTAAAAAAGCAAGGATATTGATAAAAGCCACCGAAAAGGAAATTGAAAATTTATTCAAAGAAAATATGGACATAATATATTCCCTTGCAAAGGTAGAAAAAGCTGAATTTATAGAAAAAGAAGCTTCACCCAAAAAAGCCATGAGTGCTGTAGTAAAGGGCGCAGAAATCTACGTGCCTATGGAAGGCTTAATAGATATCGAAGTAGAGATTGAAAGGCTCAATAAAGAAAAAAGAGAATTAGAAGAAGAGCTTGAAAAAGCTGAAAGAAAATTGTCAAATGAAAACTTTATAAAGAAAGCGCCTCAGGAAGTGGTAGAAAAGGAAAGGTTAAAAGCAGAAGAATTTAAGGATAAAATATCAAAAATTGAAAAAAGACTGAGCCTATTGAGAAATGAATAAAGAAAGAGGGTCGTTTTGATGTTGACAATAGAAGATGTTCTTTCCAAAATTCACGGTATGCAAAAGTTTGGCATTAAACCGGGGCTTGAGAGGATAAAAAAACTTCTGGAAATATTAGATAACCCCCATGAAGGCATACAGGTTATTCATGTAGCGGGGACCAACGGAAAAGGGTCAACATCTGCAATGATCGATTCCATTTTAAGAGCACATGGATTCAGGGTGGGGCTTTATACCTCACCCTATCTTGAAGTTTTTAATGAAAGGATAAGGCTTAACGGGGAAAACATCAGCGATGAAGACTTAATTAAGCATGCAAAAAAGGTTTTTAATGCTGTTGATATAATGGAGAAAGAAGGTATGGAATCACCTACTGAATTTGAAGTTGTAACTGCGATAGGTTTTTCCTACTATAAGGAAAAGAGTGTGGACTTCCTCGTGCTCGAAGTAGGGATGGGAGGAAGATTGGATGCGACAAATGTGGTATATCCTCTTGTTAGCGTTATAACCCCAATAAGTTTTGACCATAAAGAATACTTAGGGGATACCTTAGAAAAAATTGCAAAGGAAAAGTGTGGGATAATAAAGAAAAACATTCCTGTAGTTACTTCACTGCAAGAAAAAGAGGCTTTAAACGTGATTGAAAATAGATGTAGAGAAACAGGTTCAAAATTGTACAAAGTGGGTGAACATATAAAATTTAAGCCAATTTCTAATAGCCTTCTCGGACAAACCTTTGAATTGCATTCTATAAAAAATTTTTACGAAAACCTTCAAATAACCCTTTTGGGGGAACATCAGCTATTAAATGCGTCAACAGCTGTTGGTGCTGTAGAGGTTTTAAGCGATTATGGAATTGAAATAAATAAGGAAAAAGTGGCTTTAGGTTTAAAAGGTGCAAAGTGGGCTGGAAGGTTTGAGATTTTGAGGGAAGAACCATATATAGTCATTGATGGGGCTCACAATGAAGCAGGATTTGAGGTGCTAAAAAAGTCAATTATAAGTTATTTCAATGATAAAAGGAAAATATTTGTCCTCGGGATTTTAAAAGACAAAGATTATAAAAAAATGCTGGAAATTATTACTCCTATCGCTGATAAGATTATTACAACAAAGCCCGACAGTCCAAGAGCCCTTTCTTCCAAAGAACTGAAAGAAGCTATAAAATGTGTTACTTCGAAAAATATCCCAATAGAAAGCGAAGATGATATTAATAAAGCGGTAGAAATTGCGTTAAATATTGCAGCCAAAGATGATGTTATAATATTTGCAGGTTCTTTATATATGATTGGAAAGGTTAGAGAGATACTAAGAAAGTAATATTTTTCACAAAGATATATTTATTAATTTATTTTTTTGATATAATTATATTTGGATAAAATA
Organism: Thermovenabulum sp.; assembly: GCF_049701175.1. Taxonomy (GTDB): domain Bacteria; phylum Bacillota; class Thermosediminibacteria; order Thermosediminibacterales; family Thermosediminibacteraceae; genus Thermovenabulum. The sequence continues at coordinate 68,679 of NZ_JBNATW010000005.1, read as the reverse complement.
ATTAATTTTTTTATATCTGTATAATTGTTTAAAAGGAGTGATTTAAACGAAAAAGCAGAGACTTGGACTTATTATTTTTTTAATAATGTTTTTATTGGTATCTTGCACAAAAAGAGAAGAAAATTCTATTACCAAGACCAATTTTCTCTTAGATACTTTAATACAAATAACAGCTTATGGAGAAAATGCCGATAAGGCAATTGACAGCGCTTTTGACAGGATATCAGAGATTCATAACAAAATGAATGTAAATGATGAAAATAGTGAAGTCAGCAAAATAAACAAATTGGCAGGGAGGGGTTATCAAAGAGTAAGTGGAGATACTTTATATGTCATTAAAAAGGGATTATTTTATTCAGCTTTATCAAAGGGTAGATTTGATATCACCATTGGACCTTTGGTAAAACTTTGGGGAATTGGCACAGACAAGGCAAGGCTACCTGACAAAAAAGAAATCGAAAATGTCATATCTCTCATTAATTACAAAGATGTAATTATAAATGAAGACAAAAATGAAGTTATGCTTAAAAAAGAAAATATGTCCATTGACCTTGGAGCGATTGCAAAGGGCTATGCAGCTGATGAAGTTATAAGAATTTTAAAAGAAAATGGAATAAAAAGTGCAGTTGCTGATCTTGGTGGAAATATTTACGTATTGGGTTCAAAACCTAACGGGAAACCGTGGAGAATAGGAATTCAGGATCCTTTTAAATCAAGAGGCTCAACCTTTGCAGCTATAGAAGTAAAAGATAAAACTCTGGTAACATCAGGTACCTACGAAAGATTTTTCATAAAAAATGGGAAAAGGTATCATCATATTTTGGATGTTAAAACCGGTTATCCTGTAGAAAATGGATTGGTTAGTGTTACAATTATAGGTGATAGTTCCATTGACTGTGATGCCCTCTCTACTACGGTTTTTGTTTTGGGTTTACAAGAAGGGATGAAACTTATAGAAAGTTTAAAGGGTTATGATGCAATTTTTGTTACTCAGGATAAGAAGGTTTATGTAACATCTGGAATAAAAAATTATTATAATTTTAATATTACCAATGAAGAATTTAAAATGGATAATTTAAGATAAGATTTAAAAATTTAAATTAATTTTTGGACAAAGTTATTGTTAAAAATTTAACAATAACTAAAACATTGTGACAATTTTCGCTTTTCGTATTGTAAAAAGACGGTTACTGTGATAAAATTAAAAACAAGGAGTGATATTTTTGTTTAAAAAGTTTAAGATTCCCGATGCCACAATAGGAAGGCTTACTGCTTATTCAAGGTTTTTAAAAGAGGCGGATGAAAAAGGAATATCTACGGTATCATCACAACACATCGCTGAAGCTACGGGTGTTACTCCTACTCAGGTGAGGAAAGACCTTGCATATTTTGGAGAATTTGGCACAAGGGGCGTAGGATATAATCCTCGCGAATTGTACAATTATATAATGAAGATACTTGGGCTTGATAAAAAGTGGAAGGTAGCAATATTTGGTGCAGGACATTTAGGGACTGCTCTTTCCCAATACAAAGGGTTTTTGGAAAGAGGGTTTGAAATAGTATGTATTTTTGATAATGACCCAGAAAAGGTGGGTAAAAAATTAAATAATGTGGAAATTTTTCATATAAACGATTTAAAAACAAAAGCAAGAGAACTGAATATAGAACTTGGCATTGTTGCAGTTCCGGCGCAAGCTGCTCAAGAAGTTATAAATCAGATGGTAGAAGCGGGAATTAGAGGGATAATAAATTTTGCTCCTGTAAATGTAACAGTGCCTGAAAACGTTGTTTTGCGTAGAGTGGATCTTGCATCCCAATTAGAGTATCTTACCTATTATTTAGGTGAAAATAGATGAAATTATATGAGATTAAAAAAATTTTAAACGCTGAAATTTTATTAGGCGAAAATTTGGATTTTGAAATAGAAAATGCATCAGGTGCAGAGCTAATAAGCGATATACTTTCGGACAATAAAAAGAATGCGGTTTTATTAACGGGGCTTACCCACAATCAGATTGTAAAAACTGCTTATATGTCGGATTTTAAAGCAATTATTTTTGTGAGAGGGAAAATGCCTGGGCGAGATGTTATTGAATTAGCAAAGGATTATGGTCTTGTTCTTTTGCGCACATTGTATCCATTGTACGAAAGCTGCGGATTGCTTTTTGAGGCAGGATTAAAAGGCGATTTTAAAAATAGATTTGAAACAGAAAAAGATGAACAAGAAAAAGATCTTGCTCGGGCTATGGAACTTTCTTATGAAGTGATCGGCGGAGATTTTAATGCAGCTGGGAGGGCAACCGAGCAGGCCAAGAAAATTTTTAGGCAAATCGGCATAGATCCTACAGTATTAAGAAGAGTTGCTATTGCTGCTTATGAAGCTGAAATGAATATAGTTATCCATGCGTATAAAGGTAAAATGAGGTTTAATTTAACTCCTAAGTATATAGAAATTATTGCGGAAGATGAAGGTCCAGGCATACCTGATATAGAGCTTGCTATGCAGGAAGGATATTCAACTGCTCCCGAACACATTAGGGAAATGGGGTTTGGGGCAGGGATGGGGCTGCCAAACATGAAGAAATTTTCGGATAAGTTTGAAATAACGTCGGATGTTGGAAAAGGAACAAAAGTGAGAATGATAATTTATTTGTGATTGATTTAAACTTAAGTAAATTAATATCTTTGGATTTTCTTAACATGCTTTTTTAGAAAATATACATATTAAGTACGCTTATTTTAAAGAGGCTTTTGAAAGAAAGATGGTGAATTTTTTGGCGGGATACTACCATTCTGTTACTCTTGATTTATCAAAATGTAAAGGATGCACAAACTGCATAAAAGGATGTCCTACAGAGGCAATAAGGGTGCGCAATGGGAAAGCCCAGATTTTGCAGGATAAATGCATTGACTGTGGAGAATGTATAAGAATATGCCCAAATCAAGCAAAGTATGCGGTTTACGATAGCTTCGAAAAGCTAAAGGAATTTAAGTTTACTATTGCACTTCCTGCACCAAGCTTATTTGCTCAATTTAAAGAAAATGTTTCAAAGGAACAAATCATAAATGCTCTTCACGAAGTAGGGTTTGACGAGGTATACGAAGTGGCTTTAGCTGCTGAAGAAGTTTCTGTTGCGATTCGAGAATATATAAAAAAAAGTTCTATAAGACCACTTATTTCTTCTTCCTGTCCTGCAGTAGTAAGGCTAATCCGAGTAAGATTTCCTTCTCTGATTGAAAACATAATTCCCATAAAATCACCAATGGAAATTGCAGCAAAAAGGGCAAAAGAAATAGCCTCTTCAGAATTAGGAATTTCATTGGAAGACATTGGTGCCTTTTTTATTAGTCCTTGTCCTGCAAAAGTTACGGCTGTTAAACAACCTATAGGAACTTCAAAATCCTATGTAGATGCTGTTATTCCGGTGAATGTTATCTACGGGGAGATATTAAAGAATCTTGGGAAGGGTAGTTTTAAGACAATTTTTAAAAGAGCCGGTGGACTTGGCGTAGGTTGGGGCAGATCAGGGGGAGAAAATTTAGCAATAGGTTGGGGCAACAATCTCTCTGTAGATGGAATTCACAATTGCATAGAGGTTTTAGAAGAAATTGAAATGGATAAACTTTCCGACATAGATTATATAGAACTTCAAGCCTGCAATGGAGGATGTATTGGCGGAGCCTTAATGGTTGAAAACAGATTTGTAGCAAGGGTTAAGTTGAGAAAATTATCGGAAAAATTGGGCTATAAATCTAATTTAGACGAAGGTGAAATAAAAAAATATATTGAAGATGGCTATTATAAAATGGAAGGAATTATTACCCCCGAACACACATATAGGTTAGATGGTAATATTGCAAAAGCTATAGAAAAAATGGAACTTTTAGAAAAAACCCTTAAAGGGCTTCCAGGGCTTGATTGTGGAAGTTGCGGTAGTCCTAACTGTCGTGCTCTTGCAGAGGATATAGTTTTGGGAAGGGCTAATGAGACCGATTGTGTTTTTAAATTGAGGGATAGGGTAAGACAACTGGCAAAAGAGGTATTGGATCTATCTCAAAAACTACCTCCCACCATGGAAGCGGAGGGAGGAGGTGAAAAACCTTGAAATTGACTGAACTAATAGAAAAGCTTAATTTGAAGATTTTAACCCAAGGTGTGAATTTAGAAAAAAAGGTTGAAGGTGGTTATGCAGGAGATCTTCTAAGCTGGGTAATGGCACATGCAAAAGAAAATCAGGTATGGATAACCATTCAAAGCCATCAAAATATTGTTGCAGTAGCTTCTCTTCTTGGACTTTGTGCTATTATAGTAGCTGAAGGCGTAGAGGTAGAAGAAAATACCCTAAAAAAAGCAGAGGAGGAAAATATTCCGATCTTATCATCGGAAAAATCTACATTCGAATTATGTGGTATACTGTATAATCTATTAAATGGGAGTAAAATTCCATGCTAAAAGAATTTCCAGCAGACCTTCATATCCACAGCTGTTTATCTCCATGTGCTTCTTCTGAAATGATTCCTCCTAATATAATAAACATGGCAAAGTTAGTTGGGTTGAAGATTATAGCTATATGCGACCACAACAGCTCAAAAAATGTAGAGGCTTTTATGAAGGCTGCGGGAAGCGAGATACTTGTTATACCTGGTATGGAAGTGCAAACCGTAGAGGAAGTACATGTATTGTGTTATTTTAGAGATTTATGCCAAATGGAGAAGTTTGATAAATTCATCAACGAAGGGCTTTTATATAAAAAAAATGTGCCTGAAATATTTGGTAATCAGCATATTATTGATGAAAAGGGCGATATCATAGGGATTGAAGAAAAATTATTATTGACTTCAGTCAAATATTCCATAAACGAAGTTTACAGCAAGGTAAAGGAATTAGAAGGAATATTTATTCCTGCACATATTGATAGGATGAATTATAGTGTAATTTCTAACCTTGGTTTTATTCCCCCAGATATAATCCCCGATGCAATAGAAATTTCAAAAAATGCCTTAATGGATAAAGCTATTTTTGAAACATTGATTAAAGAAAATAAGGCTATAATCTGTTCTTCTGATGCTCATAATTTGATAGATATGGCATTGCCTCCAAAAACCTTTTTCTTAATGGAGGATTTAAATATTGGTGAATTTTTTAAGTGTATAAAGGAACAAGAGGGAGGGAGGGTTGCAATAAGAGGTTAATTTTTTAAAAAGCATATTGTGAAAGAAAATACTTTAACAAAAAATTAACGATCTGGTAGGTCAAAAGGACTTATTTTTAAATTTTAAATTTAATTTATGAAGTTAAAGGAGTGATTTTCGTGGAAACCAATATCAAAACCGCTGATTATGAAGAAAAATTAAAAAAGATCGATGAAATGCTTGAAAAATATAAGGGGCAAAGGGGGGCGCTTTTGCAGGCATTGCAGGAAGCTCAGGGAATAATGGGATACCTACCCCTTGATGTTCAAAAAAAGGTTGCAGAAAGCCTAAATGTAACATTAAGTGAGGTATACAGTACAATTACGTTTTATTCCTTTTTCAATATTAAGCCCAGGGGCAAATATCAAATTAGGGTATGTCTCGGTACCGCCTGCTATGTAAAGGGTGCAAATAAGGTTTTAGAAAGGTTTGAACAGGAACTCGGGATAAAAGTCGGTGATACTACCGATGATATCAAATTTTCTCTCGATGCGTGCCGCTGCGTAGGTGCCTGCGGACTTGCCCCAACGGTAATAATAAATGAGGATGTATACGGAAGGCTTACACCCGATAAGGTACCCGAAATCCTGAAAAAATATGAGTAGGCCATGAAAGAGCTGTCTCTTCATATTTTGGATATTGTGGAAAATTCCATAAATGCAGGAGCAACTGAGGTAGAAATACAAATAGTAGAAGATAATAAGCAAAATTTAATGACAATTACTATAGTCGATAATGGCAAGGGTATGGATGAAAAGATGTTAGAAAAAGTGTTAGACCCTTTTTTCACAACAAGGACCACAAGAAAGGTAGGACTGGGACTACCCCTTTTTGCTCAAGCAGCTAAAATGGCAGGAGGAGACTTAAAGATAACTTCAAAAATAGGATTAGGTACAAAAGTAGAAGCAACTTTTATAAAAAATCATATAGACCTTCAGCCCTTAGGGAACATGGCGGAAACTTTGGTGACATTATGTGCATTGTATCCGAATGTAGATTTCATTTATAAGCATTTAGTAGACGATAGATCTTTTGTATTTGATACAAAGGAAATAAAAGAGAGATTGAAGGATGTTCCCATAAATAACCCCTTAGTGCTTGGATTTATAAAAGATTATGTGGAAAGTAACCTTAAAAGTATATTGGAGGTGTGATGAATGGGAGTTATAAAATCCATTGAGGAATTAGAAAAAATACGTGAACAGGCAAAAGACCTTATAAACTTAAGGAAAGACAATGAAAACAAAACTCGTATTGTTGTAGGTATGGGTACCTGCGGAATTTCTGCCGGTGCAAGACAGGTTCTGCTTGCAATATTGGATGAAATCAAAAAGAGGAATCTCACTGATGTAATAGTTACCGAGACAGGGTGCATAGGGCTTTGCAAATTTGAGCCCTTGATAGATGTAATTAAACCGGGCCAGCCCAAAGTAACTTATGTTAACCTAGATCCGGACAAAGCGCGCCAGATTGTTGCTAAACATATTGTCAATAATCAAATAATTGAAGAATGGGTTATACCAAATATTTAAATAGTCTTTTATTGTGAGGAGGATTAAAAATGGAGATTTATAGAGCGCATGTGCTTGTTTGCAAAGGAACCGGTTGTACAGCATCGGGTAGCGAGTCTGTAATAGAGGCTTTTCAAAAGGAGATTGAAAAAAGAGGTTTAGGTAAAGAAGTAAAGGTGGTTCAGACAGGCTGTTTAGGTCTTTGTGAACTTGGGCCTAATGTATTGATTTATCCGGAAGGCAGCTATTATTGCAGGGTAAAACCCGAAGATATACCGGAGATAGTTGAGGAACACTTAATAAAAGGTAGAATAGTGGAAAGATTGCTTTATAAAGAACATGCTACTGAAGAGAAGATGCGCGCTTTAACCGATATAAACTTTTACAAGCATCAAAAAAGGATTGCACTTAGAAACTGCGGTATAATAAACCCCGAGGTAATTGAAGAGTATATAGCAAATGATGGATATATGGCACTGGCTAAGGTTTTGACAAAGATGACTCCTCAGGAGGTTATAGATGAGGTTACAAAGTCTGGCTTAAGGGGAAGAGGTGGCGGAGGTTTTCCTACAGGAAAGAAGTGGCAGTTTGCTAAGGATGCTCCTGGAGATGTAAAATACGTTGTTTGCAATGCGGATGAGGGAGACCCTGGTGCATTTATGGACAGGAGCATATTGGAAGGCGACCCCCATTCGGTATTAGAAGCTATGGCTATTGCTGGCTATGCAATTGGAGCTCAAGAGGGTTACATTTACGTAAGGGCAGAATACCCGATTGCGGTAAAAAGACTTGAGATTGCAATTAATCAAGCCCGTGAAAGGGGTCTTTTAGGCAAAAACATTTTAGGAACTGGTTTTAATTTTGATATATTTTTAAGGCTTGGTTCTGGCGCGTTCGTTTGCGGAGAGGAAACCGCTTTGCTTGCTTCCATTGAGGGTAGAAGGGGTGAACCGAGGCCGAGACCGCCGTTCCCTGCTTTACAGGGCTTATGGGGAAAACCCACACTTATAAACAATGTAGAAACCTATGCCAATATTCCACCCATTATTTTAAATGGTGCAGACTGGTTTGCAAGCATTGGGACTGAGAGGAGCAAAGGTACTAAAGTATTTGCTATAGGTGGGAAAATAAACAACACCGGTCTTGTGGAAATCCCTATGGGGACAACTTTAAGGGAAGTAATTTTTGAAATTGGCGGCGGAATACCAAACGGAAAAAAATTCAAAGCTGTTCAAACCGGGGGACCTTCAGGCGGATGTATACCCGCATCGCTTCTTGATATGCCCATAGAATACGACACACTGACTCAAGCAGGGTCTATGATGGGTTCCGGCGGTATGATTGTAATGGATGAGGATAACTGCATGGTAGATATTGCTAAGTTCTTCTTAACCTTTACTCAGGATGAGTCCTGCGGAAAATGCCCGCCCTGCCGTATAGGGACAAAACGAATGCTTGAAATATTAGAGAGGATTACAAACGGAGAAGGCAAAGAGGGAGACATTGAACTTTTAGAAAACTTGGCTAAGAGCATAAAAGATTCTGCACTTTGCGGATTGGGACAGACGGCACCAAACCCGGTACTTTCTACAATAAGATATTTCAGGGATGAATATGAGGCTCATATAAAGGAGAAAAGATGCCCAGCTGGTGCCTGCAAGGCATTAATAAAATATGAAGTAGATCCTGAAAAATGCAAGGGTTGCGGCCTTTGCGTAAAAGTATGTCCTGTTGGTGCTATCTCTGGAGAAAGAAGACAGCCTCATGTAATAGATAAGGAAAAATGCATTAAATGCAACAGCTGCTTTGATAGATGCCCGTTCGGGGCTATTGTGAAAAAATAAGGTGAAGGGAGAGAACTTTAATATGGAAATGGTTACATTAACTATAGATGGCCAGAAAGTGCAGGTACCTAAGGGAACTACAGTTTTAGAAGCAGCGAGAAAATTAGGCATTAAAATTCCTACACTCTGCTATCTAAAAGGTATAAACGAGATTGGTGCCTGCAGGATGTGTGTTGTTGAGGTTAAAGGTGCAAGAAATCTACAGGCTTCCTGTGTATATCCTGCTTCTGAAGGCATGGAGGTTTTTACTAATACTCCACGAGTGAGGGAGTCCAGAAAAACAACCCTTGAACTTTTGTTATCAGATCATAATTTGGAATGTCCCACTTGTGTTAGGAATTTGAATTGTGAATTACAAAAACTTGCTGAAGAATTAGGGATAAAGTCTATTAGATATCAGGGAGAGAAGCATAAATCGAAATACGATGATTTTTCACCATCGATAGTAAGAGATACTTCAAAGTGTATTCTATGCAGGCGCTGTGTCAGTGTATGTCATAAGGTTCAGGGAGTAGGGGTAATATCTCCAAATTATAGGGGTTTTAACACCATGGTTGCCCCGGTATTTGACAAAAGCCTTGCGGAAGTGGCGTGTGTAAACTGCGGGCAGTGTATATTAGCTTGCCCTGTAGGTGCACTGAAAGAAAAAGATGATACTGATAAAGTATGGCAGGCTATTGCGGATCCAGAAAAACACGTAATTGTGCAGATAGCACCGGCAGTTAGGGTTTCTTTGGGGGAAGAATTTGGACTCGGCAGGGGCGCTATTGTAACAAAGAAAATCCCAGCAGCATTAAGAAGACTCGGTTTTGATCGTGTATTTGATACAGACTTTGCTGCTGACCTAACAATAATGGAAGAAGGAAGTGAGTTTTTAGAAAGATTAAATCACGGCGGAAAACTGCCTTTAATTACTTCCTGCAGTCCCGGTTGGATAAAATTCTGCGAACACTACTACCCTGAACTTTTGGATAATCTTTCTACATGCAAATCTCCTCAGCAGATGTTTGGAGCAATAGCAAAAACTTATTATGCTGAGAAAGCTGGTATAGACCCTTCAAAGATATTTGTTGTATCGATAATGCCTTGTACAGCCAAAAAATATGAAGCACAAAGGCCTGAAATGAGATCAAGTGGATATCAGGATGTGGATGTGGTTCTAACAACAAGGGAAATTTCAAGGATGCTGAAAGAAGCTGGTATCGACCTTGCTTTGATGCCCGATGAAGAATTCGATGAGCCTCTTGGGATATCTACAGGTGCGGGTGCAATTTTCGGTGCAACCGGTGGTGTAATGGAAGCAGCCTTGAGAACGGTATACGAAATAGTTACGGGTAAAGAGCTTGAAAGGATAGAATTTACGGAGGTTAGAGGTGTCGAAGGTATAAAAGAGGCGACAATTGATATAGATGGTATAAAAGTAAACGTAGCTGTAGCTCATGGGCTTTCTAATGCAAGAAAGGTCCTTGATAGGGTAAAAAATGGTGAAGCAAATTATCATTTCATAGAAATAATGTGCTGCCCAGGAGGATGTGTAGGAGGAGGCGGTCAGCCAATTTTGAGCGCCGAGGAGAGAATGGAATTGGATTATAGAGAAGTAAGAGGAAATGCAATATATGAAGTGGATAGAAAAATGCCTTTAAGAAAATCTCATGAAAATCCGGCAGTTAAGCAGCTTTATAAGGAATTCCTCGGGAAACCTTTAAGCGAGAAATCCCATGAGCTTTTGCATACTCATTATACAAGGAGACCTATGTACCCCGAGGCATAAATAATAAGGGTTAAGCAAAAACCCCGCCTATAAAAGGCGGGGTTTTTTGTTAATATTATACATTGATAAAACGAAAAATTTAATAGAAATTTATAATGATTTGTTGTATAATCTTTTTGGTATTTGTTTTTTTTGTATACAAGATACTTGTGAAAAAATATTTTTTTTCAATTAAAAGGGTTTAAAAAAATAATGTCGAATATATAAAAGGTTTTTGAAACCATGAGAGGAGAGGTGATTATGCTTAAAACCTTCAAGGGTGGAATTCATCCTAAATATAATAAAGAATATACCAATAAAAAACCGGTAGAAAAAGCAAAACTTCCTTCAAAAGTTATCATTCCTATGAGCCAGCACGTTGGTGCTCCATGCGAACCCATTGTAAAAGTGGGGGATACGGTAAAGGTTGGCCAAAAAATTGGTGAAGCAAAAGCACCGGTATCTGCGCCCGTTCATTCAAGCATTTCTGGGAAAGTTGTTGCAGTTGAACCAAGGCCTCATCCCTCCGGAGCACTTGTAATGTCAGTTGTAATTGAATCAGATGGGAAAGACGAAATTTACGAAGGCATTAACCCACCAAAACCTTTAGAAGAACTTACACCCGATGAAATAAAATCAATAATTAGAGAAGCAGGTATAGTAGGAATGGGAGGGGCGGGCTTCCCTACTCAGGTTAAGCTATCTCCACCACCCGGAAAGACCATAGATACCATTATTGTAAACGGTGCAGAATGTGAACCGTATTTGACAGCTGACCACCGTTTAATGGTTGAGCACCCTGAAGATGTGGTGTTTGGCCTTCGTGCTATAATGAAGGCTACAGGAGTTAAGAAAGGTTATATTGGTATTGAAAACAATAAACCCGATGCAATTGAGGCAATAAAAAAAGCTGCCAAAGGATTCGAAGGCATTGAAGTGGTTGAACTTGATACAAAATATCCGCAGGGTGGCGAAAAACAGCTAATAAATGCAATTACCGGTAGAGAGGTTCCTTCTGGAGGACTCCCAATGGATGTGCATGTAATAGTAGATAATGCTGGGACCTGTGCAGCAATTGCAAGAGCTTTGAAAACAGGTATGCCTCTTATTGAAAGGATTACTACGGTAACTGGTACTGGAGTAAATGAACCCAAAAATCTATTGATAAGAATTGGTACTCCTTTTAGTGAAGTTATTGAGCAATGCGGAGGTTTCAAAGGCGAAATAGGTAAAGTGATAATGGGAGGGCCTATGATGGGCCTTGCTCAAGGTTTACTGGATGTCCCGGTGATTAAAGGGACTTCAGGTATACTTGTCCTTCAAAAGAAAGATGTGAATCTTGAGGAGCCTTCAAATTGCATAAGATGTGCAAGATGTGTTGATGCATGCCCGATTCATCTTTTGCCTACAACCCTTGCAAAATTTGCAGAAAAAGGGAAATGGATTGAAGCAGAGCAGTATCACGCTATGGATTGCATAGAATGCGGATGCTGTGCTTACGTTTGCCCAGCACATATTCCTCTTACTCAGTGGATTAGACTTGCAAAAAATAACATTATTGCATCGAAAAAGAAATAGAAATAGAATGGAGGCGAAAAAATGCAGGAATACAAGTTTATAACAACCTCCTCTCCCCATATTCATTCGGGAGAAAGTGTTTCAAAAATAATGTATACAGTAGCAGGGGCTTTATTACTCCCTACTGCCGCAGGTGTGTATTTTTTCGGGATAAGAGCACTTCTTTTAGTAATTACCACATCCTTAGCATGTATAATTACGGAAGCGGTATTTCAGCTTCTTAGGAAGAAGAAAGTTACCATTTGGGATGGAAGCGCTCTGGTAACAGGGATTTTGCTTGCATTAAATTTACCTCCTGGTCTGCCTTTATGGATGGCTGTAGTGGGGTCTATTGTTGCAATTACCTTGGGTAAGCAAATCTACGGTGGTATAGGGTCTAATCCTTTTAACCCTGCTTTAATCGGAAGGGTTTTTCTTATGATAACCTTCCCTGTTCAGATGACTAAATGGATAAACCCTGTTGACGGCACAACCGGTGCTACTCCTTTAATGCTTTATAAGATGCAGCATGTAACCACTGACTATTTAAACCTATTTATAGGAAGAGTTGGAGGCTCCTTAGGGGAAACATCAGCCTTAATGATAATAATAGGAGGTTTATACCTGATATATAAAGGTTATGTAGATTTTAGGATACCACTTTCTTACCTTACAACAGTTGCTATTTTATCGCTATTACTCGGGAGAGACCCGATTTTACAGCTTTTATCAGGCGGTTTAATGCTGGGTGCATTCTTTATGGCTACGGATATGGTTACTTCTCCTATCAGCCGTTTAGGGAAAATAATTTTTGGCATTGGATGTGGTATATTTACTGTTATCATCAGATTTTACGGGGGATATCCGGAGGGCGTATCTTTTTCAATTCTATTGATGAACGCTTTTACTCCTATAATTAACAGATTAACCGTGCCCAGAATATATGGGGAGGTGAAAGCAAAATGAATCAGCCAGTAAAAATGGTTGTGGTTTTAATGGTAATTGCATTAGTAGCAGGGGCACTTCTCGCATTTACTTATCAGGCTACTTATCCAAAAATACAACAACAAGCAAAAGAAGCTTTAGAAAAATCCGTTTTAAAAGTTATACCCGGTGCTGAAAAAATGGAAGAAGTGCAAAAAGATGGTATGACTTTTTACATCGGTATGGATAATCAGGGTAACAAAAAGGGTATTGCTTTTAAAGCAGTAGGCAGTGGTTTTTCTGGACCTATTGAAATAATGGTTGGTTATAATCCCAAAGAAGGGAAATTAACTGGGATAGAAATTCTCTCCATGTCCGAAACACCAGGGCTTGGAGCTAAAATAAAAGAACCTTCTTTTACTGAACAGTTTAAGGGTAAATCGGTAAAAGATGAATTTGCTCCTAAGAAAGATGTTAAAGTTATCACAGGTGCCACTATTTCTCCTACGGCTGTGGCAAAAGCTATAAAATCAACCTTAGAAGAGGTAACTAAAATATATCCCGTAGGAGGTGAATTTTGATGCAGCTTGTTAAAGATTTTGTTAACGGATTGTGGAATGAAAACCCTATATTTAGAATGGTAATTGGTATTTGTTCGGCCTTAGCTGTAACAACGGCAGCAAAGAATGGAATAGCGATGGGGCTTGCATTAACTTTTGTATTGACCTGCTCAAGTATATTGATTTCTATATTAAAAAATGTTATACCTTCAAAGGTGCGTATTCCCTGTTATATCATAGTAGTAGCGACTTTTACAACTATTGTAGACCTTGTAATGAAAGCATATTTCCCTGCATTATATCAAGTAATGGGTATTTTTATTCCTCTAATAGTTGTTAACTGCATTGTTCTCGCAAGAGCAGAGGCCTTTGCTTCTAAGGTAAATGTGTTAAGGGCTGCTGCTGATGCCCTTGGAATGGGACTTGGTTATGCTTGGGCTATAACGGTAATAAGTATGGTAAGGGAATTGCTCGGCAATGGAACACTATTTGATATTCCTATATTTGGGCAGAATTTTACCCAATGGGTAATAATGTTGCTGCCTCCCGGAGCATTCTTTGTTATGGGCATTCTGGTGGGATTAATGAACCTTATAACGAGAAAATCATCAAATAACGACGGTTGCCACAACTGCTAATTGGGAGGTGAATTGAATTGCTGAAGGAAATTTTATTTATAATTATTGGTTCTGTACTCGTTAATAACTTTGTATTATCAAGGTATTTGGGCCAGTGTCCTTTTTTGGGCGTTTCAAGCAAGACAGAAACTGCTATAGGTATGGGAATGGCTACTACCTTCGTTCTGACTATGACTGCCGTAGCGGCTTACTTTATTCAAAACTTTATTTTAGTTCCTTTTGGATTGGATGCCTTTTTACAGATAGTTTCATTCATATTGGTTATTGCTTCACTTGTACAGCTTGTTGAAATGGTGGTATTAAAAATAAGTCCACCTTTATACAATGCCTTCGGAATCTATCTTCCTCTTATTACTACAAACTGTATAGTGCTTGGCGTTGCCCTTTTGATTCCTTCTAAAAGTTATAACTTAATTGAAAGTATCGCTTTTGGATTAGGTGCTGGTCTCGGTTTTACTTTAGCCCTTGCTTTAATGGCGGGAATTAGAGAAGAATTAGAATATGCCGATGTTCCGGAAACTTTGAAAGGCCCGGCTATCGTGTTTATAACCGCAGGGCTTCTTGCTATGATATTTATGGGATTTGCGGGACTTGTTCCGCTATAATGGTTAACTTTTATACCAGGGGGTGATTTATGTGGCTAATATTATCGTTCTTGCAATGATAAGCATGGGTGGACTTGGTCTTGTGCTTGGCAGCGGACTTGTGCTTGCTTCAAAAAAATTTGCAGTTGAAACAGATCCAAAAGTTGACGAGATTTTAGCGGCTTTACCCGGTGCAAATTGCGGTGCTTGCGGTTATCCAGGATGTTCCGGGCTTGCAAAAGCGATTGCAGAAGGGAAGGCTTCTGTTGGCGCTTGCGTTGTAGGTGGGCCAAAAGTTGCGGCAAAAATTGCAGAAATAATGGGAGTAAATCCAGAAGGTGAAACAAAGGATAAAAAAGTAGCGCGGGTGTTATGCCAAGGAAATGTCAATAATGCGAAATTTAAATCCGAGTATTATGGAATAAAGACCTGCAGGGCTGCTTCTTTGGTTAACGGCGGTCCAAAAGCCTGTACCTTTGCCTGCATAGGTTTTGGAGATTGTGAAAAGGTATGCCCAGTTGGTGCAATAAGAATGTCCGAAGACGGTTTACCTGTGATTGATGAGGAAAAATGCACAGGATGCGGCCTTTGTGTAAAAGCCTGTCCTAAAATGGTGATCGCTCTTTCACCAATAAAAAATGAAGTTCATGTAAGGTGCAGGGCTACAATGAAAGGCAAAGATACAAAGGATGTATGCAAAGTAGGATGTATTGCCTGCAGACAGTGTGAAAAAGTTTGTCCCTTTGATGCAATACATGTTGTAAATAACGTTGCTGTGATTGATTACGAAAAATGTAGAAATTGTATGCTGTGTGTAGAAAAATGCCCTACAAAAATAATAACTGCAAAATTTGATAAAAGAAAAAAAGCGAAAATAACCGATGCTTGCATAGGTTGTACTATATGTGCTAAGAATTGTCCTGTAAACGCAATAACCGGCGAGGTTAAAAAGAAGCATGAGGTGAACAAGGATCTCTGCATAGGCTGCAGTATTTGTGCTGAAAAATGTCCTAAAAAAGCTATTACTATGACAAGGGAATAATTTTTATTAAAAAAAGCCTTAAAGGTTTTAATAATATGCCCTTTAAGGCTTTTTCTATTCTAATTATCTATTTTTTTCTATTCTAATTATCTATTTATAGGATAAATTTTTAAATGTTAAATAAGATTTGAAAATGTTAGTCTTAGTAAATTTAATAATAAAGTCATATTTAATAGAAGATATGTTTATGCTGGTAATGCTCCTGAACGAGCATTAAAGCTTCTCCAAACCTTTGGAAGTGAACTACTTCTCTTTCTCTTAAAAAGGAGAGTGCTGCGATAACGCCCGTATCATTAGTTAATGTAATCAATCTTTCGTAGGTAGCTCTTGCTTTTTGCTCAGCTGCTAAATCTTCGTGAAGGTCTGCAATGGGATCACCGCTGGAAGCAATATAAGATGCTGTAAAAGGAACTCCTGCGGCATCGTGAGGATACAAAGCGTTATCGTGTTGAGAATAATGATCTCCTAATCCAGCATTTTTCATCTGCTCGGGTGTTGCCCCGTATGTTAATTTATATATTAATGTTCCGATAATTTCCCAGTGGGCTAATTCTTCAGTACCTATGTCGGTCAAGAGGGCTTTGGCTTGAGGTATGGGCATTGTATATCTTTGCGTTAAATACCTGACAGCTGCAGCAAGTTCGCTGTCCGGCCCTCCATATTGGGCATATAAAAATTTTGCCATGTTTAAATCGGTCTTACTTACATTTGCTGGATATTGTAACTTTTTTTCATAATACCACATATTTAATTCCCCCTAATATTCAATTTCCCATGGCCAAGGTGAGTTTATATATTTATATGGAAATGGACTGATGCAATCAAGTCTAAGAGGTCCGTAATTTGATTCAAATTCGCTTTTTAATTGGTAAGAGATTCTTACAAATTTATTATGGTCTTCAAGGGCTTTCCTTTCTTCAGGATGTGTATCTAAAAACAGTGAAAGTTCCCACACAGCAAAATCTACAGCCATTATTTCCTTTAATTTTTCTATCATGGAAGCATTCTGATTAGGCATAAAAAACCCCCCTTAATATTTATTCCATTGTATTTTGAGGTGGAAAAGGTCTGTAGAGTTCGGGGAAAAGGGTTCCGTATTTTAAAGCCTGTTTAATTTCAAAGGTTTCACCATACATTTGCATAGGAATATAAACTTGAGCCAATTTCATATCAATGTGAAACCCTCTTTTGTTTTCATTCATCTATATCAACCTCCAATGGTAATCTTTTTTTGCGATACTATATTATGCTCATTTATAAAATATAGTGAAAGATAAAATAAAAAAAGGCCGTTTAGGCCTTTTTATCGAATCTATAACATGATTTTTTCAAGAGGTTTTTTTAGTTGAAAGTACAAATAGGTAGCAAATAAAGCTTTAAAAATATCACCGGGAATAAAAGGGATAAGCCCTACAGCGATAGCTTTATCAATGGTCATTTTAGTAACAAAAGAAAGATATGGGACACCTATTAGGTATATAAAAAACACACCGAAAATCAGATTTAGAATAAAAACATTGACAGGATTTCTTATATTTTTTATGAAACGCGATATAAAAAAGGCTGCAAAAGGCCAGCTTAGAAGGTAACCTCCACTAGGACCAAAAATTACGCCTATTCCGGCTTTTCCTCCTGCGAAAACCGGAATTCCTGCCGCACCGAGTAGTAAATAGATAACCATGCTCAAAAAGGCTGAATGTGGTGGTAGCAATAAGCCTGCAAGCATTACTGCAAAAGTCTGAAGTGTTATAGGAACAGGACTAAAAGGTAAGGGGATTTTTATGTAACTAAAAACGACGACTAAAGAAGTAAATAGGGAAATAAAAATTAATTCTTTGGTTTTAATTTTCACAAGATCACCTCACTTATTATGAGCTTAACATCTTTGATTATAATCTTTTAAAGATTGTATGTCAACCATAAAAATAAAAATAGTTAACAATTATTTAACATATTTTTTACCTTGATCTTTTTAGGAAAATATGATTTTATAAAAACAAATATTTCTAATCAATTATTTTCCAGCAATTAATTAATGAAAAAAGGGAAATAAAAAAATGAGGAGGTAATTTTGATGGAAGAAAACCAGACAAATAAAGAAATAAAGGTAAATATGACTTTAAAAGTATTGGGTATGTCCTGCCATCATTGCAAACATGCTATTGAATCAGCTTTAAAAAAATTAAACGGGGTAATTTCTGCTGAGGCTTTTGTAAGGGAAGGAAAAGTTGAAGTTTCCTTAAATCCTGATTTAATTAAAAAAGAAGACATAATAAAGGCTATTGAGGAAGTGGGTTATGATGTTGAAGGTGAATAGAATATGAAACATCAAAAAACTGATAAAGGTAAGTTTATACTTGGCAGATATTTTAAAAATGGAGAGAATATGGTAGGTCATCTTTCAGAAAAAACAAAAAGGCTTGCCCTTTACTTAGAAAGAAAAGCTTATTTAGAAGAAAAGCAAAGGGAAAAAGGAAAAGAATAATGCCATTAAAAAGGATTTTACGGGAGTTTAACCGTGAGATCCTTTTTTATTTAAACAAACCTTGTTCTACCCCTTGTCTTAAATTTTACAAAGTGTTACACTAATTTATGTTAAGGTGGGATTGTATGCTTACTAAAGGAGATAAAATTTTAATTGTTTGTGTGCTGCTTTTTTCTATTTTCATTTTATTTATATTTTATGTTTACGGTTTAGATAAAAGTCCAACTTATGCACTTATAGAAGTAAATGGCAAGTTATACCAAAAAATATCCTTGGGCGATAATGGTCAAAAACTTAAAATTGAGGTCCCTGGAGTTATAGGTGTAAGTGTTATTGAAGTAGATAAAAATCGGGTTAGGATGTTAGATTCGCCGTGCAAAGATAAATTATGCGTATTACAAGGTTGGATTGAAAAAGGGGGAGGAATGATTGTGTGCCTTCCCAACAGGGTTGTGGTGAAAATTATTAAAGAGAAAAAAGATGAGATAGATGGGGTAAGTTTTTAATATGAAATACTATAAACTTGTTTATCTATCACTTTTTGTTACCTTTGGAATAACCTTGCATATGGTTGAAAGTGCAATCCCGATACCGCTTCCTTTACCAGGGGCAAAATTAGGGCTTGCAAATATTATGGCTCTGATAGCTATATTGCTTTTTGGCACTAAGGAAGGTTTAACGGTAAACATTTTAAGGTGCTTAATTGGTTCAACCTTATACGGCTCTATGTCGAGCTTGATTTATAGTTTGTCCGGAGCTTTCGTCGCAACAGTAGTAATGGGTGTGGTAAATAAATATTATAATAACATTTTTAGTCCAGTGGGAATAAGTGTTTTTGGAGGAATTTTTCATAATATGACACAATTGGTCGTAGCAATGATTGTCCTAAATACCTTTGGGCTTTATGTATATTTGCCTCACCTTCTTTTAACCGGACTTTTTACGGGAATTTTTACCGGTAGTGTAGCGTATTTTGTTGTAAGAAACCTTAAAAGCGCAGTTGATAAAATAAAATTCCAATAAAGTTTTATTATTATAAGTGAGAATTGTATTGAAAATTTTGAGGTGAAAGAAAAAATGAAAAAAAGTAATCGAAATATATTGCTTTTGGTAATAATATTAATAGTTGGAGCTATTTGCGGTAATGTGGTTGGAGACACCTTAAAAAGCAAGCTACCACTACTTTCGTATGGTGTAAGAATGGGATTAAACCCTGCTAAACTTGAACTTGGTGTGTTTAATTTAACCTTTGGGTTTTCCCTTAATTTAAATCTTGCCGGTGTTATTGGTATTATTTTTGCGATAATAATATATCAAAGGATGTAGTCTTTATGAATGAAAAATTAGTGCTTGCTTCTTCTTCTCCAAGAAGGATTGAATTATTAAAACAAATTGGATTAACCTTTGAAGTGGTCCCTGCTGATATTGAAGAAGAGATTTTTAAGGACTTAACACCAAAAGAATTGGTAGAAAGGCTTGCAAAAGAAAAAGTTTTAAACGCTTCTTTGAAGGTAAAAAATAGCATAGTGGTAGGGGCAGACACTGTTGTTGTGTTGGAAGATAAAATTTTAGGAAAACCGAAATCTAAAGAGGAAGCTTTAAATATGCTTTTACTATTGAGCGGTAAATGGCATAAGGTTTTCAGCGGAATAGCTGTAATGGATTCCGATAGTAAGAAGCTTTTTTCCGATGTGGAAGAGACTAAGGTAAAGTTTAGAAGAATTTCGACCGAAGAAGCTATGAAATATGTAGAAACCGGCGAGCCCATGGATAAAGCAGGAGCTTATGCGATTCAGGGTAAAGGAGCTGTTTTTATAGAAAAAATTGAAGGATGCTATTACAATGTTGTAGGACTACCAATATATAGGCTGGTAAAATTGTTAAAGAAATTTAATATATATATATTTTAATTAAACTAAAAGGAGGTATTAAGTGAAGACAATAAAAATAAAAGATCTACCTGAGGAACAAAGACCACGGGAAAGGATGTGGGCTTTAGGAGCAGAAGCATTGAATGATGCTGAACTTATAGCTTTAATTTTAGGGACAGGTACAAAATCGGAATCTGCACTTTTACTTGCCCAAAGATTGTTAAAGGGGGATGGAGGTAAAAGCGGCCTTGAATATATATATAAAGCAAGTTTAGAAGAACTTGCAAATAACCGCGGCATAGGCAGTGCCAAAGCGGTTAAAATAAAAGCAGCAGTGGAATTGGGACGAAGGATTGCCTCTAATTTTGGGAAAAAAAATATCATTATAACCTCTCCCAAAGATATAGATAATTTATTAAGAGAAGAAATGCGATTACTTGAAAAGGAACATTTCAAGGTCATCTTATTGGATACGAAAAATAAAGTAATTTCTATAGAGGACATATCCATAGGTACCGTAGATGCTTCTATTGTACATCCGCGGGAAGTTTTCAAACCTGCTATAAAAAGGAGCAGTTCATCGATTATATTGGTGCATAATCATCCCAGCGGAGATCCATACCCCAGTAAAGAAGACTTGGTTTTGACCAAGAGGCTTTCTGAAGCAGGAAAATTATTGGGGATATACGTTTTAGACCATGTAATAATTGGCAATACTTCTTTTAGCTTTAAAGAGAATGCATTGTTAGATTAAGAATTACCAGAAAGGAGACAATAGGAATGTTTCCATTTATTAAAACATTTTCAAAGGATATTGGAATAGATTTAGGAACGGCGAACACATTGGTACATGTGAGGGGAAAAGGCATTGTTTTAAGGGAACCATCTGTTGTTGCTATTCAAAGGGACACCGGTGCTATTTTAGCGGTAGGAGAAGAAGCAAAACAGATGATAGGGAGAACCCCCGGGAACATTGTAGCCATCAGGCCTTTGAAGGATGGTGTTATAGCGGATTTTGATGTGACTCAAGCTATGCTAAAGCACTTTATTTCAAAAGCTTTAAAGGCAAAAGGAGTAGTAAAACCGAGAGTCGTAGTAGGCATTCCTTCTGGAGTAACAGAAGTAGAAAAGAGGGCGGTAATAGATGCTACTTTACAGGCCGGAGCACGCGAAGCTTATCTAATTGAAGAACCTATGGCTGCAGCAATAGGAGCAGGGCTTGAGGTCCATGAACCGACGGGTAATATGGTTGTAGATATCGGAGGAGGCACCACTGAAGTGGCAATAATTTCCTTAGGAGGAATAGTTACAAGTCGCTCCATTCGAATAGGCGGTGACGAAATGGATGAAGCAATTGTAAATTATATTAAAAAAGAGTACAACCTTATGATTGGTGAAAGGACTGCGGAAGACATTAAAATTAAAATAGGGTCTGCTTATCCAAAACCTGAGGAAGAATCTTTAGAGGTTAAAGGTAGGGACTTGATAACTGGTCTTCCCAAGACAATTACGGTTACATCAAAGGAAATAAGGGAAGCATTAAAGGAGCCCGTAAACAGTATAATTGAAGCAATTAAAGTTACCTTAGAAAAAACACCTCCCGAATTAGCAGCTGATATTATGGATAGAGGTATAGTCATGACGGGAGGAGGATCATTGCTTTATGGATTGGATAAATTGGTTAATGAGGAAACGGGCATGCCAGTACATGTGGCGGAAAATCCCCTTGACTGTGTTGCATTGGGAACGGGTAAGGTATTAGAAGAGATTGACCTTTTGAAGCGCGTCCTTGTTACGCCCAAAAGATAAGGGTAAAGGGTGTGATTTTTTTGTTTCGCCTTTTAAGGGAAGGACAATTTTGGTATGTATTGTTGGTAATTATTGCCCTTATTTTGGCATACCGATTTACTTCTGTAAATGAAAATATTTTTAATAGCATAGAACGGCCATTTTTGGCCGTCTTTTCTCCTATTCACGATTTTTTTAGCACAATTGTAAATTTTATTGCAAATAAGGTTGCTTCCGTCAAAGATATTTTTTATTTAAAAAGTCAAAATGAGATTTTAAAGAAGAAAATAGAAGAACTGAGTCCGTATCAAAAAATATACTATGAATTAAAAACAGAAAATGAGAAATTGCGAAGAATGTTGGACCTAAAACAAAAAACTTACGATTTTGATTTAGAAGCGGCTGAAGTAATAGGCAGAGACCCTGGAAACTGGTCGAATATTCTGATAATTGATAAAGGTACTAATAGCGGTGTTTATAAGAATATGGCTGTAATTTCTGAAGATGGGCTTGTAGGCTATACCGTGGATGTGGGGAAAAATTGGGCAAAGGTGCTCATTATAACAGATAATAGAAGTTCAATTAGTGCAATGATTCAGAGAACAAGGGATAACGGCATTGTAAAGGGAAGTGTATCACCCGCACCGCCCGGTTATATAAAAATGGTGTATTTACCTGTGGATGCATCAATCGTTAAGGGAGATGTTGTTATTTCCTCTGGATTAGGAGGAATCGTCCCAAAGGGGATAGTTATTGGCGAAGTAGTAGAAGTAAAAAAAGAGTCGGATAATTTAATGAAATATGCTATAGTAAAACCCGCCGTTGATTTCAATAAATTAGAATATGTTTTTGTCATTAAAAATTATACTTATAGGGAGTGAAAATAATTGAGATTCATATTTTATATAATAATTATGAGTTTTCTAATTATTTTTCAATCCACAATCAGTCCTTATATCAAAATAGGCGGGGTAAATCCTGATTTTTTTTTGATAATGTTGCTTAGTATTTCTATAATTAAAGGTCCCGAAAGGGGATCTTTATATGGCCTTGCAGGGGGCATTATTGAAGATATAATATACGGTAGGTTTATAGGTCTAAACTCTTTAACAAAATTTCTTACTTGCTATATCACCGGTTGGGGGACCAAAAATCTTTTTAAGGGTCCTGTTTTGTTTACTATTGCCTTTATTTTTACCGGAACCTTAATTTATAATTTACTTTATTTAATAGTTAATTTTATGTTTATTCCCTTTTTTGAACCCAGAAATATCGTTTTGTTTTTTGTTTATACAGCAATTATTAATGCAATTTTTTCACCATTAGTGTATAATCTTGTGTATAAAATAGAACATTTTTTCGATTACTATTTTAATGTTAAATACTGATGGGTTGTAATACTTTTTAATTATTAGAGGGGAGTAAAGGTGGTAAGTATAAAGAATAAGAATTTAAGGAAGATTGAAAAACGTTTGCATGTTATGACATGGGTTTTACTTTTTGTTTTCATGTTTTTAAGCAGCGGGCTTTTTGTCCTTCAGATTGTTAAAGGTTCTGATTACGAAAAAATGGCAGAAGAGAATAGAATAAGGATAATACCAATTACTGCTCCGAGAGGGGTTTTTAAAGACAGAAATGGGCGTATAATGGTGAACAATAAGCCGAGTTTTACAGTTTCTTATATGAATGTAAATTCCTCTGAAGAAGAACAGGATGAAGTATTTAAAGAGCTCAGTCAAATCCTAAACATGCCTTTAGTTACCCATGTGGTGAATGAGCGGTATACTGTTAATGAAAAAAACGAGGTGGTTTTAGATAAACTTCCCCTTGTTGATTCTAATTCTGATGGCAGAATTGATGAAAAAGACATCAATGTTGTTGAAGACGGCTCCGGTGCTAAAATTTTGCCTTTAAAAATAGAAGTTGAAAAAGGGAAGTTGTACTTTGATAGTAATATAAAACCGGGAACCAATCTTCTTATATCCTATAGTTTTAATACTTTTAAAAATAAAATTCGAGATTTAGGTTATAAAAAGTATATGCCTGTTCGATTGAAGACCAATGTGGATTTTGAAACAGTTGCTAAAATAGAAGAAAAAAGGCTGCCCGGAGTTGTCATTGAAGTTGAACCCATTAGGAATTATATATTCGGCAGTGAAGCTGCTCATATATTTGGGTATGTAGGGGAAATAAGCAAGAACGAACTTGAAGCCCTTAAAGACAAGGGTTATAGAGCTGGAGATTTGGTAGGAAAAATGGGGCTTGAAAAGGTGTTAGAGCCGTATTTAAAGGGAATAGATGGTGGAAAACAGGTAGAAGTAAATGCATTTGGGAAACCCATTAAAGTTTTAGGAGAAATTCAACCGATTGCCGGTGACACGGTTGTATTGACAATAGACTCCGAATTGCAGAGAGTTGCTGAAAAAGCGTTGCAGGAACAATTGATAAAACTGCAAACAGATAAAGTCAAGCCTTTTCCTAATGCAAAAAGAGGAGCCGTTGTTGTTTTGGATGTAAAAACAGGCGAAATTTTAGCAATGGCAAGTGTTCCAAGCTTTGATCCAAATATGTTTGCAAGGGGTCTTACTGCTAAGGAGTGGGAAGAACTTTCCAATAATCCATTAAAACCTATGGTTAACATTGCGATTTCCGAAACCTATCCTCCCGGCTCGGTCTTTAAAATGATTACAGCTATTGCAGCCCTTGAAAATAATATTACAAATGAAAAAGAGACCATATATGATAAAGGAGTTTACTGGACCATATTGCCCAAAAAGGACTGGAAACCGGGTGGACACGGTATCGTAAACATGGTAAAGGCTATAGCTCAGTCCTGCAATATTTATTTTTTTGAGATGGGTAGAAGAATGGGAATCGATTTACTGGAAAAATATGCAAGGATGTTTGGCTTAGGGCAAGTTACGGGTATAGAACTTCCAGGGGAAAAGGCAGGAACTGTAGCAAGCAGGGAATATAAGGAAAAAACCTTTAAAAAGGCTGAGGATAAAATTTGGTATCCCGCAGAAACCTTGGACGCTGCTATAGGGCAAGGTTACCATCAGTACACCCCACTTCAGATAGCAGATTATATTGCTGCAATTGCGAATGAAGGTTATTGGATGAGACCCCACCTGATAAAATCTATTATCGATGCAGAGGGCAAGACGATTTTTGAAAGTAAACCGGAAGTGGCGGGTAGGGTTAGCGTATCGAAAAAGACCTTTGAAATTGTGAAAGAAGGTATGAAAGGTGTTGTCTCACCGGGAGGGACCGCTTATGGGGTATTTTCTGATTTTCCTATACCCATAGCTGCAAAAACAGGTACTGCCCAATGGGATCTTAAAAAAGCTCCCCATGGTTGGTTTGTGGCTTTTGCACCTTTAGATGATCCTCAAATTGCTGTAGTGGTTTTTATAGAACAGGCAGGTTCTGGAGGAAGTACCGGTGGTCCAGTAGCAAGAGCAATATTAGAACAGTATTTTCATTTGAATAAGGATAAAGCTTCAGGGGAAAATACTCAAGATATCACCTTAAATCAAAGGGGGATGGTTCAACCATAAGTCAGAATCTTTACAGATTCTGGCTTTTTTTATATTAAAAAGAAGGAATTAGAATTTTTTTGAAGAATATTGATAAAAAGATGTTCCTTGAGTTCGGAGGGGAAAAAATGAATCGAGAGCCGGTGGCAATAAAAGGGACAAAAGATGGCCTTGCAATAATTTTATACAAAAATACGGAATTTGAAAAAGTAAAAAATGTAATATATGAAAAATTAAAAAAAAATGGCGAGTTTTTCAAAGGAGCTAAGGCTAAAATTTTCATTAAAGAAGGGGTTTTAGAAAAAAAAGAGATGGAGGATTTAGAGAGACTCTTGGGTAATTTTGGAATAAGCCTTAAAAAGGACGCAATGTTAAAGGCTGTCCCTTTGCCTACTCATTTTACTACAACCACCCTTTATCTAAAAAAAACCATCCGTTCAGGACAGAAGGTAATTTACGGCGGAAACATTGTAATATTGGGTGATGTTAATCCCGGGAGCGAGGTCTTGGCGGGGGGAGATATTATTGTATTAGGTGCTTTAAGAGGGCTTGCCCATGCAGGCTTTAAAGGAAATAAATCAGCTATAGTTGCTGCACACAGGTTACTTCCTACTCAGCTCCGCATTGCAGATGTGATTGCAAGGCCTCCAGATGGGAAACATGAAACCTCAAAGGTACCTGAAGTGGCACGGTTGAAAGATGATATGATTATTATTGAGCCGTATTACAGTGTTTTGGAAAATAATAAATCGAATCAGGAGGGGAATCAATGGGTCAGGTAATAGTGATTACATCAGGAAAAGGTGGTGTAGGTAAAACTACAGCTACCGCAAATATTGGGACAGGACTTGCACATTTTATGAGAAAAAGGGTTGTAATGATCGACACGGATATAGGATTAAGAAACTTGGATGTAGTTATGGGATTGGAAAACAGGATTGTTTACGATATAGTTGATGTGGTGAATGGTGAATGCCGATTAAAGCAGGCACTTATAAGGGACAAGCGTTTTGATAATTTATACTTGCTTCCTGCAGCTCAAACCAAGGATAAAACTGCTGTAAGCCCTGACCAGATGAAAAAGCTGTGCGAACAACTAAAAGAAGATTTTGACTATGTATTGATAGATTCACCTGCAGGCATTGAACAAGGGTTTAAAAATGCCATTGCTGGGGCAGAGAAGGCTTTTGTCATCACTACTCCGGAGGTTTCTGCAGTTAGAGATGCAGATAGGGTCATTGGCTTATTAGAAGCAGCAGGATTTGAAGAACCCAAATTGATAATCAACAGAATAAGGCCAGACATGG
The DNA here is from genome assembly GCF_049701175.1 of Thermovenabulum sp. Taxonomy (GTDB): domain Bacteria; phylum Bacillota; class Thermosediminibacteria; order Thermosediminibacterales; family Thermosediminibacteraceae; genus Thermovenabulum. The sequence goes on along the minus strand of NZ_JBNATW010000005.1, from coordinate 42,086 downwards.
TTAAAAAAGGGGATATGATGGATATAAACGATATTTTGGATATTTTGGCAATTGGTCTTTTAGGTGTAATTCCTGAAGATGAAAAAATAGTAATATCAACAAACAGAGGAGAGCCTGCAGTAGTTGATGAAATGTCAAGAGCCGGCCAGGCATATAGAAATATTACAAGAAGAATAGAAGGGGAAGACGTTCCTTTAATGTCTCTTGACGTAGAACCTACATTGTTTGAAAAAATTAAGATGTTTTTCGGATTTAGATCAAAAAGATAAAGGGGGATATACCATGGATTTTTTTAAACTTTTTTCAAAAGAGGATGTGGCAAGTAAAGAAATTGCGAAAGAAAGATTGAAATTAATCCTGGTGCATGACAGGGCTAATGTTTCCCCTAAGTTTTTGGAAATGATAAAGAGCCAGCTTATAAACCTTATCTCTGATTATATTGAAGTTGAAGAAGAGGGAATGGAAGTAAAACTTACAAGAATAAAAAAGGATGAAGAGGAAGAAGATACCACAGTTCCGGCTCTTGTTGCGAATATACCTATCAAGAGAATCAAAAACATTGCTAGGGTTTAATCTTACAAAATATACCTTTTAAAAAATCGTTAAAGCCCCCTTATTTGATGCTTTATTTTATGGTATAATGATTATCGAATTTTTCGGGGGGCTTTTAATTATGAGGTTGAGGCTTGTAAAAAATTTAAATTTTAAAATGATTATTATTGTGCTGTTTATTTTTTTAATAAGCCTTTTAGCAATAGCGAGTGCTTCTCATGCTAACAAACCTGAAGGAACATTACATTATACAATAATGCAGGCAGTATGGTTCATAATTGGTTTATTGGCAATGATATTTATACTATTAATTGATTACAACACCATTGCATCCTTTTCAATATATATATATATTGCTAATATTTTAATGCTTATCTTAGTATATGCTGTAGGTAAAACCACAATGGGTGCTCAAAGGTGGATCCCAATAGGGCCGTTTTCTTTGCAACCTTCAGAATTTGCAAAATTAGCCTTGATAATTTCCCTTTCTAAGCATTTGGAAAAAACAAAAGGGGTAAAAAATTTAAAAGATTTGATGTATGTTTTTATTCATGTGGGCATTCCTTTGCTTCTTATTTTGAAACAGCCTGATTTGGGCACTTCACTGGTACTTTTAGCTATTATGTTCGGCCTTGTTTTTGTATCCGGTATAAATTTGAAGTTATTTTTTGGCGTTATTGGAGCTGGAATCCTATCAATGCCAGTTTTATGGGAATTTTTGCATGATTATCAAAGAAAAAGGATTCTTGTTTTTTTAAACCCCAACCTTGATCCGCTTGGAGCAGGCTATCATGTAATTCAATCTAAAATTGCTATAGGCTCTGGTAGGATATTAGGCAAAGGTCTTTTTCACGGTACTCAAAATCAATTGGATTTTATTCCCGAACAGCACACAGATTTTATTTTTGCCGTAATAGGTGAAGAAATGGGATTTATAGGGAGCATATTATTGTTGGTGCTTTTTGTGCTTTTGATATACAATGTGCTTCAAATTGCTTTAAAATCAAAAGACACATTGGGAACTTTTATTGCTACAGGGGTTGCATCTATGTGGACCTTTCAAATGCTTGTAAATGTTGGAATGACCTTGGGACTGATGCCTGTTACGGGAATTCCACTTCCTTTTGTAAGCTACGGCGGGAGCTCTTTACTGATGAATATGATGGCGTTAGGCCTTGTGTTAAATGTGGGAATGAGAAGACAGAAGATACTCTTCTAAGCAGGTTATATACCTGCTATTTTTATTTGTAATAAATTTATTTGAGAATAAATAGATATATATAAAAGCTTTATCATTAGGAGGTCTTTAAAATGTGGGAAAAACCTCAAAAGAGATTTTTACAACAACTTATCAATATAAGGCAAATATTATTAGTTATAACAATACTTGTTTTTTTGCTTTTACTGAGCAAATTTAATTTGCCTTTTAAATACAATATAATATCTAAAGCTAAATATTATGCAGATTACGAGTGGAGTTTAAAAAAAATTGACATCAATGATTTGACAAAAGTAGTTCAAACCTTTAAAGAGGTAAAAAATTTTAAAGATTTATTTAAAAGAGAAATTATCTCTAATAGCGATATAACCCTTTTTGCACAGCCTGTTATAAATGGGAAAATTACTTCAGGTTTTGGATTAAGACTCCACCCTATCGAAAAGGTTTTAAAGCCACACAACGGTATTGATATAAATCAAACGGAGGGTACGCCAGTACATACAGTTTTAGATGGAGAGGTAATTTTTGTTGGAAGTGATGCTGAACTGGGTAATTATGTGAAAATAGCCCATGAAGGGAATATGATTACTTTATATGCACACTTAAAGGACGTATATGTGAAAACAAAGGACAAAGTTAAAAAAGGACAAATTATTGGTTCTGTAGGGAAAACTGGAATGGCAGAAGAACCCCATCTTCATTTTGAGGTATGGAAAGACAATGAACCCCAAGATCCCTTAAAATGGCTAAATTATTAATTAAAGAAGGGTGTGAGTAATGCAGCTTCAAGATGGAGGGATTATAATTAAAATAAAAGGTGCCAGCCTTAAAATCTCTTACTTTTTTTTGATTTTTATCGTAATATCCCTTTTTAGTCCCTATGCAAAGGAATTTTATGCTTTGATATTAGCCCTTACAGTGCACGAATTGAGTCATATTATTGCTGTTAATACTTTGATGCTAAGGGTTAATGAGATAATTTTCCTGCCTATAGGAGGCAAAATAAAATTAGAAAAGATAAAAAATATTTCCTATCAAGAAGAAGTGATATTAAGTATTGCAGGTCCTTTTGGGAATTTTATTTGCTTTTTATTCTTTTTTGCATTAAAAGAAAAATTGCATTTATGGGGTGAATTTTTCAACCTATTTGCGTCTAAACAAATTTCCATTGCATTATTTAACTTACTTCCCGCATTCCCTCTTGATGGGGGGAGAATTTTCCTGATATGGTTATTTCAAAATATAAATTTCGAAAAATCCATAAATATTGCTGTTATATTAAGTGTTATAATTTCATTGTTTTTCATTGTATTTGGAGGAATTCTCTTTTTTTTTTAGGATTTTTTCTCCTTTTTATTTTGTTTTTGGTATTTTTTTGCTCTTTGAGGCTATAAAAGTGAAAAAAGAAATGCCCTTTAGGATTATTTTTGATTTTTTTAATATCAAAACAAAAATTAATACAATTGGATTTTCGAAAGCAAAATGCGTTGCGGTTTTAGAAGATTTTCCATTAAAAGATGTTATTAAAATAGCGGATCCAAAAAATTATATAATTTTTGTAGTTATTGATAGTCAAGGAAAGATAAAAAAATTCTTGACCGAATCGGAAATATTTGACAACATAATAAAAAAAGGGTTAGACTTAAAAATAGGGCAAATATAAAAAGTTAAATAAGAAACGGTATAACAGGAGGAGAATTGAAATTGAACTTAGAAAATACTTTGGATAAAGTTCTACATAAGGTCTCAAAACCTACAAGGTACATTGGAAATGAATTGAACAGTATAAAAAAAAATGAGGGAGAGTTTAAAGTAAGGGTTGCCCTTGCATTTCCAGATTTATACGAAGTAGGCATGTCACATTTAGGGTTGAAGATTCTTTATCACATATTAAATAATAGGGATGATGTTTTTGCTGAAAGGGTTTTTGCACCATGGATAGATTTTGAAGAAATAATGCGAAGTAAAAATATCCCCCTTTTTAGTTTGGAAAGTAAAACTCCTTTAAAGGAATTTGACTTTGTAGGATTTTCTTTACAATACGAAATGAGCTATTCTAATGTTTTAAACATGCTTGAACTTTCCCATATACCCTTGAGGGCAAAAGACAGAAGCGACAATCATCCTATTATAATGGCTGGTGGGCCGTGTGCTTATAATCCAGAACCCTTATCTGATATAATAGATTTTTTCGTGATAGGAGAAGCGGAAGAGGTTATTCATGATATAATAGATTTATATTTGGAATGCAAGGTTAAAAACTTTAATAGACAGGAATTTTTGCTAAAATTGGCACAGATAGAAGGTATTTATGTCCCGAGTTTGTACAAACCTTTATATAATGATGATGGCACTTTAAAGGAAATTAAACCCCTATATGATACACTTCCTAAAAGAATCAAAAAAAGGATTGTAAAGGATTTAGATCGTGTTTTTTATCCCACAAAATTTATTGTGCCGTATATGGATATTGTACACGACAGGGCGGTGCTCGAGATTTTCAGGGGTTGTACGAGAGGGTGTAGATTTTGCCAGGCCGGTATGATTTATAGGCCGGTCAGGGAAAAGAGCGTTGAAAGACTAAAAAGTTTGGCAAAGGAGATCATAGATAATACCGGATATGAAGAAATATCCTTGGCTTCTTTGAGTACCAGCGATTATTCGGCTTTAAAAGAATTGGTGGAGATTTTAACAGATGAATTCAGGAACTGTGCAGTGGGCATTTCATTGCCGTCTTTAAGAATCGATTCTTTTACATTGGATATTGCAAAAAAGATTCAGGAAATTAAAAAAAGCGGCCTTACTTTTGCACCTGAAGCGGGTACACAAAGACTGAGAAATGTGATAAATAAAGGTGTAACCAAGGAGGATTTAATCTGTTCCGTCAGGGGAGCATTTTTAGCAGGTTGGAATAATGTAAAACTTTATTTTATGATAGGCCTTCCTACAGAAACTTATGAAGACTTAGAAGGAATTGCGGACTTGGCAAAAGAGGTGGTTAATGAATACAAAAAAATAAAGGGAACTGCTAAAGGTTTGCAAGTTACGATTAGCACTTCAGTATTTGTACCTAAGCCTTTTACCCCATTCCAATGGGAACCGCAAATTTCCTTGGATGAGATGGAAAGACGTCAAAATTTTTTAAAGAAAATTTTAAAGGGACCTGGAATAAATTACAATTGGCATGATAGGTATCTAAGTTTTTTAGAGGCAGTGTTCTCAAGGGGAGACAGGAGACTCGGAGAAGTGCTCTTTAAAGCTCATGAAAAAGGATGCAAATTCGATGGATGGAATGAATTATTTTCTTTCAACAAATGGATGGAAGCTTTTAAAGAAGCAAAGGTTGACCCTGAGTTTTATGCTTTAAGAAAAAGGAAGGAAGATGAATATTTCCCGTGGGAAATTATAGATCCGGGAATTGAGAGGGAATTTTTATTAAAGGAAAGAGAAAGGGCCTTTGAAGCAGTTTTTACGCCCGATTGCCGATATAATCGCTGTAACAACTGCGGTATTTTGAAATTAGGGAAGGGGATAAAGTGTGGAGTATAGATTTAGATTATCTAAGGGAAGGGAAGTTAAATACATTTCTCAGTTGGATTTTGCAAGGACTATTGAGAGAGCTTTAAGAAGGGCAAAACTTAAGGTAAAGTATTCTCAAGGTTACAACAAAAAACCTATTATTATCTATGGCCCTGCATTAGCTGTAGGTATTACAAGCGATGCGGAATATTTGGATGTAGAGTTTGAAGAAATACTACCTGAAGAATTTTTAAAAAGACAATTGAACAATGTACTTCCAGAAGGGTTAAGGGTTTTACACGTTAGACAGAAAAATGGGTTAATACCCCTTCATAAATTGAATAGATCGATTTTTACCGTTGAACTTTTTTATGAAAACAATATTGGAAAAGAAGCTCTGGAAAAAGCAATTGAAGGAATAAAAAAAAGCGAGGAAATTTATGTAAAGAAAAAGACTCATGAAGAAGAAAAATTGGTAAACATAGCACCTTTAATACATGGTATTTTTTTGGAAGAATTTAAGCTGACTCAAGCGCAAATAGTAATGGAATTAAGCACTGGTCAGGGAGGCAGCGCAAATCCTTTTATGATCATTCCATTAATAGTAGAAAATATTGGGGAAGCAACAGTTTATATTCATCGAAATGAGACTTTTTTTGAAGAAAATGGGAAAAGGATTTTTCCTATGTAGAATAACGGGGAGTTGAAGGTATGCCAAAGGAGATAGTAGCAGATATAGGTAAAGAGCTAATTAAGGTTGGCGTAGTAGAAGACGGGGAACTCGTAGAACTTTATATAGAAAAGCGATTGAATGAGAGTATTGTCGGAAATATTTATAAGGGTAGAGTAGCAAATGTATTAAAGGGAATGCAGGCGGCTTTTATCAATATTGGACTTGACAAAAATGCCTTTTTATATGTTGGAGATATAAAAAGGGATATGGTGGATGACGGAGAAATCTTTGAAAAAGTCGATGCTTTTTCAATAAATGAAATGCTAAAGCCGGGGCAAGATGTGGTTGTGCAGGTAATCAAAGACCCCATGGGGACTAAAGGAGCCAGAGTTACTACGAATATTACCCTTGCAGGAAGGTTTTTAGTTCTAATGCCCCTTGTTGACAATATAGGGATTTCAAGAAGAATTGAAGATGAAAAGGAAAGGGAAAGGCTTAAAACCATAGTCAATGACATAAAGGTACCGCCTTATGGAATAATAATAAGAACAGCTGCAGAAGCCTGTACAAAAGAAGAACTTGAAGAGGATTTAAAGTATTTAATAAGATTATGGGAAGATATAAAAAAAAGTGCAAAGGATTTGAAGAGCCCTGCTCTTATTTACAAGGATATGGATTTTTTATTAAGGATTGCAAGAGACATTTTTACCAATGAAGTTGCAAAATTTCACGTAAATGAAAAAGAGGCTTATGAAAAAATTATAGATTATTGTAAAAATATCGCTCCTGAATTTAAAGAAAAAGTAGTATTTTATGAAAACAGGTTGGATCTTTTTAAATATTTTAATATAGAAAAGGAAATTGAAAAAGCTTTATCCAAGAAGGTCTGGTTAAAATCTGGTGGATATATAGTAATTGATAAGACTGAAGCTTTGACAGTAATTGACGTTAATACCGGCAAATACATAGGGAGTGTTGATTTAGAAGATACGGTGTTGACTACTAATCTGGAAGCAGCTAAAGAGATTGCAAAACAGATTAGATTAAGGGATATAGGAGGAATTATCCTTATAGACTTTATCGATATGGCATCGGAAGAACACAAAAGAAAGGTCTTGGAGTATTTGGACGCTCAATTTAAAAAAGACAGAACAAAAACTCAGATATTGGATATTACAGCTTTAGGGCTGGTTGAGGTAACAAGGAAAAAAATAAGGCAGAGTATTTATGAAATACTCGGCAAGGTCTGTCCGTATTGCGAAGGCAGTGGCAAAATAATTTCCTACAGTAACCAAAATTGCCCTCCGTGCATATGATGTTATTAGCAATAAAGCAAGGAGGGAACTTTATGGATAGGAAGGCATTTGTGATTTTCCTGATTCTCATTTTATTACTGTTGGGAGATAATTTCTAAAAAATTAAAGGGCCGTAAAATCGGCCCTTCTTTAATTATTTTTATTTTCATTCTCATTTTTTTGGCTTTTATTTTCGCTGGGTGAATCGGAAGAAAGCGCTTTTACAAGATTAAGTAAAACAGCAGGATTTATTTTTTTATCCTGGCTGCCGGGAAGGTTGCTTAACAGTACTGCAGCCAAATCTTTAATATCAAAGGAGCCTTTTGTATTTTTTACTTCAAGCCTAATATCTTGATTATTCATGAAACTAATGATACCGAGGAGATTGGTAAGGGCAATTAAGCTTATTATTTCATTGAGGCTATATCCCCTTTTGCCCTGGATTATTTCCATGACAAGGTTTGCAAGATTGATACCATAATTTTCATTTTCATTGTTTTGCAAAGCTGTTCCCCCCAAAAAATCATTAATTAAATAGTATTTTATATAATTTTTATGCATATTTTAGGGCAAATAGAATAATAAAAAAGGGCAAAATTGCCCTTTGAATAAAATTTCATGAACTTTGAGATTCCTTTTTTTCATCTACCATCGACAATAAAGTATTTAAAGCCTGAATATTAATAGGGACATCGGGTTCTTCGGGTTTAAATATGTTTAAAACTACAGTAACTAACTCAACCATCTCTTGTGCTTTAGAATTTAAAAAGGGCTTTAAGGCTTGCAAAAGATTTATCTCCTCATCTTTTATATTTAAAATTTTCAAGAATATCCCTCCGCTTTTCTTTTCAGTTTTTATTAAAAAATCCGGCAGTTTCAAAGGATTTTATTAAAAGTATAAGTATTAAAAACAAAATAAAAGGATTTGTTGAATGAGATTTATTTTTATTGCTTTCTTCCATATAATGTTCACCCTCTTTTATTTAATAAAAACATTGATTCTAAAAATATAATATGTTCCTTTGATGTTAAAAGGTGAGAATAAAGATTATCATTTTTAAGAAAAATAATTAGAGATGAAAAATGTATAAAAGGGAGGGGACAGCATGAAAGTTAATAAAAATACCTTGATTATAATTTCGCTTGCTTTGATAATAGCTGTTGTATCCTTATATTTTTTAGTTTACAAAGAAGAAGATAGTGTTTTTTCAAAGGAAATATATTCCCAAAAAAATGCTCTCGTGACGGTTAGGAGCAGTGATTATGTGCTTTTGGCTCGCCTTGTATCGGGAGAAGCCCGAGGAGAGCCTTATAGGGGGCAGGTAGGTGTGGCAGCGGTTGTTATTAATCGTGTAAAAAGTCCAAAGTTTCCAAATTCCATCCCTGGAGTTATTTTTCAACCCCGGGCTTTCGAATCGGTTTCCAATGGACAGATTTGGGCTGTATATCCCTCAAGGACCAATTTTAATGCGGCAAGGGATGCTTTGAACGGTTTTGATCCCACCTATGGCAGTTTGTTTTTTTGGAATCCTTATAAAGTTGTAAGTCCATGGATCTGGACAAGGAAGATAATTGTTCAAATAGGTAGGCATGTATTCGGAAGGTAAGGAGGTGATTAATTTGAGAAAATATCTACCATGGGCAGCAGGTGTATTTTTAGTTTTAGTTTTTGTACTTGTTTTTTTAGTGATGCAAAGCAGGGTGACTGAGGCGCAAAATTTATTGGAAGCCAGTTATCAGAAGGGCTTCTTTAATTTATTGGAACAGGTAAATAATTTGAATCTGCTTTTATCCAAAAGCATGGTTACTTCTTCTAACCAGCAGAGAATTGTAACTTTTTTGAGCATATGGCATCAGGCAGAAAGCGCAAGGGATAGTATTGCTTCCCTTCCTTTAGGTGATAGGGATCTAACTTATACACAAAAATATTTTGCACAAATGGGTGATTTTGCTTATTCCTTGGCTAAAAAAGCTTTAAATGGTATGGAAATAAAAAAAGAGGATTGGGATAAAATTCAGAAATTCAGGGATACGACACAGGATTTAAATAAAAAGTTAAGAGAATTGCAGGATGATGTAGCACAAGGAAGGATAAATTGGGAAGGCAAAAGATTTGCTTTAGGTATTGGAAAGAATTTAACTGCAGGGATGGCTGATAAATTTTTAAAACTGGACCAAAAATTAAAAGAAGAAGCACCTTCAATAACCTATGATGGGCCTTTTTCTGATCATGTAGAAAATATTGTTCCAAAAGGTTTAACAGGACCCTTAATAAATAGCGATGAAGCAATAAAAATTGCAGGAAGTTTTATAGATAATCCTCAAAATATAAAATACGATATTTCCCTTTATGGAACAGCTAAAGGGAATATACCGGCTTATTCTTTAAGCTTTTCAAAGCCCGGACAAAATTCCCCTGCTATTATAATAGATGTGAGCCAAAAGGGCGGGCATGTTGTGTGGTTTTTAAATACAAGGGATATTGGTAGCTCGAAGCTTACTGTTCAGGATGCCGTGAATAAAAGCAGGTTGTTTTTAGAGAAAAGAGGCTTTAAGGATTTTGAGGCAACGGGTTCTTTAACGGAAGATGGGACCTGCGTTATTACTTTTGCAAAAAAACAAAAGGATGTAATTATATATCCCGATTTTATAAAAGTTGAAGTGGCTTTGGACAATGGAGAAGTAGTGGGTTTTGATGCGATGGGTTATTATACCAATCACATGGAGAGGGTCATTCCTGCTCCTAAGTTGAGCAAAGAGGATGTTTTAAAAAGGATTAATTCAAGGCTCAGTGTAAAGAGAATAAGGAAGGTTATTATTCCTGACCCATCTTTAAAAGAAAAGTTCTGTTATGAAGTTGATGCTAAGTTAGGAGCTGATAGATATTTTATCTACATTAATGCATTGGATGGCACCGAAGAGCAGATTTTGAAGGTCGTGGAGACTGAAAAAGGCACTATGACGATGTAGTAAAGAAAAAATTAGGAAATTATTAATATTAGCGAGAATAGAATAGATTTGAGAATGTTATATTAGGGTGGGGGTATTATGGAATCGAAAATTGAAAAAAATACAATGGTCTACCTATTGCTACTGTCTAATATATTAGGGATAAGTGTTTTTTTAAGTAAATATCCTTTGGATAAAGACAAGGAAAAGAGGATGGAGGACACCGATGGAAAAGAAGAAAGAAGGGAAAATGAGCAAAAAGTAATAAAATTTGAAGAAAAAAAAGAGGTATTATTAGAAAAAAAACAGGAAAAATTAAAACCCCTTGTATGGCGTTTCCCGTAAGATATAGAAAATTATGGATGTGCTATTTAAGTTGACAAGGGAATAAAAAGTTGCTAAAATATGAACGTGGTTTTGTGCGCCGGCCACCGCACGAGGCGGGTCTAAAAATATTACCTTGCTTCGGCGAGAGTCAAGGGAGGAGGATATAAAATGTATGCAATATTAGAGACCGGCGGTAAACAGTACAAAGTTTCCGAGGGCGATGTAATCCGCATTGAGAAGTTAAGTGCTGGAGAGGGAGAAGCAGTAGAATTTGATAAGGTTTTGGCTATCTCAAAAGAAGGAGAACTAATAGTAGGAAAGCCTTTTGTTGAAAATGCAAAGGTAAAGGCTACTATTTTAAAGCACGGGAAGGGCGAAAAGATAATAGTTTTCAAGTATAAGCCCAAGAAAAACTATCGTAAAAAGAAGGGGCATCGCCAACCGTTTACTGAAGTCAAGATTGAAAAAATCGAGTTTTAATTAGATATGGTAAAGATAACAGTTTGGAAGGACAAAGAAGGAAGTATTACAAAATTAGAAATAAAAGGCCACGCAGGGTATGCAGATTACGGCAAAGATATAATTTGTGCTGCAGTTTCAGCCTTAGGCGAAACTGCTATCCTTGGTATTGAGAAAATTGCTTTGATAAATACAAACTCAACAAAAAAAGAAGGTTATTTAAGTATAGAAATACCAAAAGATATTTCCAAGGAGAGTAGGTACAAAGCTGATATAATACTGCAGACTACAGCGATGGGACTCGAAGATATAGCAAAAACCTATCCGAAATATGTTAATTTCGTTTGCAGGGAAGAGCATTAGTAAGGAGGTGTTATAAATGAACCTGCAGTTATTTGCTCATAAAAAGGGTGTTGGTAGCACAAGAAACGGGAGAGACAGTGAATCAAAAAGGCTTGGCGTAAAGAGATTTGATGGACAATTTGTCAGGGCAGGTAGCGTTCTTGTACGTCAAAGAGGGACAAAGATTTATCCAGGTGTAAATACAGGATTAGGGCGTGATTATACAATATTTGCAAAAATTGATGGTTATGTAAAATTCGAGACAAAAGGCAAGGACAAGAAAGTCGTAAATGTATACCCTGAAGTTCAGCTCCTCAGCTAAGAGGAGCTTTATTTTTTCTGCTTTACACTTAATTTTTATTAATTTTTTATAAAGGAATTCAAAGGAATTTAAAGATTTTTGTAGAATCATAATATTGAAATAAAAATCTGTATACTAAAAATATTGCGAAGGGAAGATCTAGTTGGATAATTTTATGTTTATTAATAATGAAAAAATCTTTCCTTTTTTTATAGTTTTTTCCTTGTTCTCTTTAATATTACTTTCATTACATATTAAAACAAAAAGGTTTACCAGAGAATTGATAAAAAAACTTATTTTATTATTAAGAATGGTTAAACACGATATTAATAATGACTATCAGTTGATTTACGGCTATGCCCAAATGGGCAAGTACCAGAAAATCATTGAATACATAATCAATAACAAAAATTACAATTTTATAAGCAATTTGATGAAAATAAAGGATTATTATCTGCTCGATTGCCTTTTGGATATTTATTTTTTTGCTAAACAAAATCGGACAAATATTTCCCTGGAAATATTGGAGGAATTCGACAAAATTAAAATAAATAAGAGCATAGCAAATAATATAAAAGAGCAAATTAAAAAAATTATAAATGAAGCTAATAGCGATGAGGAAAAACAAATTTTGATTACAATAGGAGAAAGGCATATAAAAATCAATAAAATATGATATTTTTAATCACAAATACCTTGAAAATTATTTGTTTTGAATATATATTTTAGTAGTCGGGAAAAATTTAAAAAAATGCTAATAAGGTGGTTTTTATGTTTGTAGATGTAGCAAAAATCTATGTTAAAGGTGGAGACGGCGGGAATGGAGTTGTTGCCTTCAGAAGAGAAAAATATGTACCTCGAGGAGGCCCAAGCGGCGGTGATGGAGGCAAAGGCGGAGATGTTGTGCTTGAAGTAGATCCAAACCTTTCAACTTTACAAGATTTTAAATACAAGATTCACTATAAGGCAGAAAAAGGAGAACATGGTCAGGGCTCAAATAAAGCAGGGAAAAATGGCGAGGATCTTGTAATAAAAGTACCCCCTGGGACCATTGTTAAAGATGCTGAAACCCTTGAGATATTGGCAGATTTGGTGGAACCGGGTCAGAGGTTTATTGTTGCAAAAGGCGGCCGTGGAGGCAGAGGGAATGCACGTTTTGTATCATCGGTAAATCAAGCACCGGATTTTGCTGAAAAGGGTGAACCGGGGGAAGAAAAATGGATAATATTAGAATTGAAGCTTCTCGCAGATGTGGGATTAATCGGATTTCCTAATGTGGGTAAGTCGACACTGCTTTCGAGAATGACAGCTGCAAGGCCCAAAATTGCTGATTATCCTTTTACTACTCTTACTCCCAACCTTGGAGTTGTGGATTTAGGACCTGAAAGGAAAAGTTTTGTTGTTGCAGACATCCCTGGGCTTATTGAAGGTGCTCATGAAGGGTTAGGACTTGGGCATGATTTTTTAAGGCATATTGAAAGAACCAAGGTTCTAGTACATGTCATAGATGGCTCAGGCTTTGAAATTGACCCTGTAGAAGGGTTTTATAAGATAAACGAGGAATTAAAGCAATTTAGCATAAAACTTACAGAAAAGCCTCAAATTGTTGCTGTAAATAAAATGGATTTGGAGGAATCTCGAAAGAATTTCCCAAAAATTTTGGAAAGGCTTTCAAAAGAGGGTTATGAAGTTCTCCCCATTTCCGGCGCTACCGGATTTGGGATTAAAGATTTGATAAATAAAATTGTAGAATATCTAAATAGAGAAAAGGATAAAGAAATTCATTTTGAAGTTCCAGAGGAAGAGGTAAAAAGATACACTTTTAAAAAATCAGAAGATATAAGGGTAGAAAAAGGCGGAAACATTTTTTATGTAAAGGGGAAGGTTGTAGAGAGACTGGTAGCTATGACCGATTTAGAAAACGAATCAGCGGTAAAAAGATTACAACGAACTTTGAAGAAAATGGGGATAGATGATATGTTAAAAGAAAAAGGAATAAAAGAGGGAGATATTGTTAAAATTGGTGATGCAGAATTTTACTATTTTGAATAGCTTTGGGAGGGAAAAATTTGACAAAGCTTAAAATAGGGCTTATGGGAGGGACCTTTGACCCAATTCATTATGGACATTTAGTTGCAGCTGAAGAGGCGAGGATAAATTTTAATCTTTCAAAGGTGATTTTTATTCCAGCGGGAAATCCACCTCACAAAAAGGATTATAAAGTTACGGATTCAGAGCACAGATACATTATGACTGCACTTGCAGTAAACAGCAATCCCTATTTTGAAGTATCACGGGTCGAGGTGGATAGAGAAGGTTATACCTATACGGTAGATACCTTGAAATGGTTTAGAGAGAAATACGATGATAGTGTAGAACTTTTTTTCATTTCCGGAGCAGATGCTATTCTTGATATACTTACCTGGAAAAAAGTAGAGGAAGTTCTAAAATACTGCACCTTTATTGCAGCTACAAGGCCAGGTTATACTTCGGAACAATTGGAACGAAAGGTAAAAGAGGTAAAAAATCTATACGGGAAGGAAATTTTTATATTGGAAGTCACAGGAATGGCTATTTCTTCTACGGATATAAGAAAAAAAGTAAAAAACGGTCAGTCTATAAAATATTTAGTACCAGAAGCTGTTGAGTATTATATAATAAAGAATAACCTTTACAGGTGAGCCTATGATGGAATTAGAGATGTATAAAAGTATTCTGCAAAAAGAATTGTCCAAGGAAAGATATGTTCATTCTATCGGAGTTATGGAAACTTCAATTAATCTTGCTAAAAAGTATGGAGCATCTGAAAATAAAGCTGCAATTGCAGGGCTGCTTCATGACTGTGCAAAGGATATACCTGAAGAGGAACAGTTGAAATTAGCTATTGAGTTTGGTATACTGTTAGATGATATTTCAGCGACTGAAAAGGTATTAATCCATGGCCCCTTAGGGGCAAAAATAGTTGAAATAAAATTTGGCATAAAAGATAAAGAAATACTTCGGGCTATAGAAATTCACACAACAGGCGATGAAAATATGAGTCTTCTGGATAAAATCATATATATTGCAGATTATATAGAACCTAATAGAAATTTCCCGGGGGTAGAAGATATTAGAGAGACAACATTTAATGATTTGGATGAAGGAGTTTTAAAGGGGCTGAATTCTACCATTAGGTATGTATTGGAAAAAAATTCGCTTCTTCATCCCAAAACTGTGGCAGCCAGAAATAGTTTGTTAAAAAACCGGAGGAACAAGAGGGGAGAATTATGAAGAGGTTTTTTAAAATTGGGATTTTTGTTGTTTTGTTTTTTGCGCTTTCGTTTGGAAGCGGTTTTTATTTTACCTATAAGAACTTAGTTAGCAACAAGAGTAACACAAATGGGCAGGATTCGTTTTTTGAAGAGGCTGAAAAAAACGGTCATTTGAATATTTTACTCCTTGGACTTGACGCTGGTACAATTGGTGCTGATGAAGAACATAATAGACATCGTTCAGATACTATGATGCTGTTTAGTTTAGATTTGAAAAATAAAAAAGTTAATATCCTTTCTATACCAAGAGACACAAGGGTAGTTTTACCAAATGAAGGGGTACAAAAAATAAATGCTGCAATGGCTTTCGGCGGTCCTAAGCTTGCTGTTGAAACGGTTAGTAAGCTCCTTAATGTTCCTGTGCATTATTACGTAACGGTAAATTACGAGGGTTTTAAAAAAATTGTTGACGCCATCGGAGGAGTCGAAATAGAAATTGAGAGGAGAATGAAATACGACGATAATGCAGGCAATCTTCATATAGACCTTAAACCGGGGCTTCAAGTTTTAGACGGGGAAAAGGCAGAACAATTTGTAAGGTTTAGGCATTATCCTGAGGGAGACATAGCAAGGATAAAAGCCCAGCAAAAATTTGTAAAGGCAACTGTTAAAGCTTTGCTGAAACCTGCAAATATTTTTAAAATTCCAAAGTTAATCGAGATCGTTCAGGAAAATGTAAAAACAGATATGAGCCCAATGGATATGATAAAACTTGCTAATTTTGCAAGACAATTAAGTGAAGAGGATATAGAAACTTATACCCTCCCTGGCTCGGGTCAGTATATCGGTGGAGTAAGCTATTTTATTCCGGAAGAAAATAAGGTTAGAGAATTGATAGATGAAATTTGCTACAATAAAAACGGCATTAAAGTTGCAGTTTTAAATGGAAGCGGGTATTCAGGGGTAGCTTCTGAAATTGCGAAAAAATTGGAATCAATGGGATTTACTGTTGTTAAAATTGCTAATGCCGATAGTTTTGACTACGACATTACAACTGTACTTTATCCGAAAGAAAAACCAGAGTATGCAAAGGAAATAGCGAAGATTTTAAATAATCCTGTAATAAAAGAGGATGAAGATAGCAAGGATGATATTACAACGATTATTTTGGGGAAGGATATAAAAGATAATTAACAACCGTATTTGGAGGGAAAAAAATAAAATGGATAAAATCCCTAAAGAAATCGCGTTGCAAGCTGCTAAGATACTTGATGAAAAAAAAGCGAAGGATATAGTAATTTTGGATATAAGTAGATTGACAGTAATGGCAGATTTTTTTGTTATTGCTTCAGGGAATAATGCCATTCACGTGAGGGCTTTGGCTGATGAAGTTGAGGAAAAGCTGTCATTATATAGCATTTTTCTAAGAGGTAAAGAAGGTTACAAAGAGGCAAGGTGGGTTCTTTTAGATTATGGAGATGTTATAATCCATATTTTTAATGAGCCCGATAGGGAATATTACGACTTGGAGAGGTTATGGGCTGATGCTGTGAGCATTGATGTTGACAGCCAAGAAGATTTTTCATATAATATAAGCTAAAAATAAGGAAATATATTCTTCTTAAGGCAAGGAGTAGTAGAGGTAGCTTTCTCTTACAGAGACCGGAGGTGCGGTGAGAATCCGGAGAGAAGGCCCTTGAACTCGCCTTGTGGTGAAAGCCGGCAGGCGTTAAAATGCAAAGAGCGGGCTTATGCCAATTAGGGTGGTACCGCGAGGAAAAGGCTTCTCGCCCCTAAACAAGGGAGAAGCCTTTTTATTTTGGATACAATGGAAGGAGGTATATTATGAACTACGATTTTAAAAGAATCGAACAAAAATGGCAGAAAATTTGGGAAGAACAGGGAATTTATAAGGTTTTTGAAGATGAAACAAAACCAAAATATTATTGTTTGGAAATGTTTCCATATCCTTCAGGAAAATTACATATGGGTCATGTAAGGAACTATTCCATTGGTGATGTAGTTGCAAGGTATAAAAGAATGAACGGGTTTAATGTACTTCATCCAATGGGATGGGATGCCTTTGGCCTTCCTGCAGAGAACGCAGCCATAAAGCATAAAATTCATCCTGCAAAATGGACATGGGATAATATAAAAAACATGAAAAAACAGTTAAAGGAATTAGGTATAAGTTATGATTGGGATAGGGAGGTTGCTACCTGTCATCCTGATTATTATAAATGGACTCAATGGTTTTTTTTGAAGCTATACGAAATGGGGCTAGCCTACAGAAAGAAAGCTTATGTAAACTGGTGTCCTTCTTGTGCGACTGTTCTTGCAAACGAGCAGGTTGTTGATGGAAGATGTGAAAGATGTGGAACCGAAGTTGGAAAAAAGAACCTTGAACAATGGTTTTTCAAAATTACAAAATATGCTGAGGAGTTATTGGAAGATTTGAAAAAACTTCCAGGGTGGCCAGAAAAGGTAAAAGTGATGCAGGAAAATTGGATAGGTAAAAGTGAAGGAGTAGAGGTTTACTTTACTGCTGAAAAAACCAAGGATAAAATCCCAGTATTTACTACCAGACCTGATACCATTTACGGGGTAACTTATTTGGTGCTTGCTCCCGAGCATCCCTTGGTAAATGCTTTGTCGGAAGGGACTCCTTTTGAAAAGGAAGTAAAAGAGTTTCAGAAAAAAATGGAGAAGCTAAACGAGATAACAAGAACTTCAACGGAAACAGAAAAAGAGGGGCTTTTTATAGGAGCTTATGCAATAAATCCCATTAACAATGAGCGCATTCCCATTTGGATAGCAAATTATGTCCTGCTGGATTATGGAACCGGTGCGGTAATGGGCGTTCCTGCTCACGACCAAAGGGATTTTGAGTTTGCTAAAAAATATAACCTTCCTATTAAAGTAGTAATAAATCCCTTTGAAGGGGAATTAAAAGTAGAGGAAATGGATAAGGCGTTTACTGAAATTGGGGTGCTTGTTAATTCTGGCCAGTTTACCGGTATGCAAAGCGATAAAGCTATAAAAGAGATTGGAAAGTACATGGAAGAAAAAGGCATAGGGAAGATTACTGTAAATTATAAATTAAGAGATTGGCTCATTTCGAGGCAAAGGTACTGGGGTGCGCCTATACCAATTATATATTGCGAAAAATGTGGTATTGTGCCTGTACCCGAAGAACAGCTTCCTGTACTGCTTCCTGAAAATGTGGAATTTAATCCTAAAGGTACTTCACCTTTGCTAGAATGTGAAGAGTTTTTAAATACCACCTGCCCTAAGTGTAATGGCCCTGCTAAGAGGGAAACGGATACCATGGATACTTTCATGTGTTCATCTTGGTATTATTATAGATATACCGATCCAAAAAATAATGAAAAGCCTTTTGAACAAGATAAATTGAGGTATTGGATGCCCGTTGACCAATATATAGGCGGAGTGGAGCACGCTATACTGCATCTAATGTACTCCAGATTTTTCAATAAGGTTATGCGGGATGCCGGTTTAGTGCATGTAGACGAACCGTTTACAAATCTTTTAACACAGGGTATGGTGCTAAAAGATGGTGCAAAAATGTCAAAATCTCTCGGTAATATAGTCAGCCCTGAAGAAATAGTAGAGAAATACGGTGCGGATACGGCAAGACTCTTTATACTTTTTGCCTCGCCACCGGAAAAGGATTTGGAATGGAGTGACCAAGGAGTAGAGGGATGTTTTAGATTCCTTTCAAGGGTATGGAGGCTTGTTGAAGAACTTCGCGAAAGGTTTAGTGAACCTTTAAAAAATGAAAAGGCAGACAAAGATGCACGCCGTTTAATTCATAAAACCATAAAGAAGGTTACAACAGATATTGAAGAAAGGTTCAATTTTAATACTGCTATAAGCGCGATAATGGAAATGGTCAATGGGCTTATTGCAGTTAAAGAGGAAATTTCAGGGAAGGTAATCAAAGAGGCAGTTGAAAACCTATTATTGATGCTCGCACCCTTTGCGCCACATATTACTGAGGAATTATGGGAAAGGATAGGAAATAAGGGTAGTATTCATTTAATGCCATGGCCCAAATACGATGAGGAGGCTATTTTGGAAGAAGAAGTTGAGGTTGTAGTTCAGATAAACGGAAAGGTAAGGGCAAAACTAGTAGTTCCGGCAGATATTTCTGAGGATGAGCTCAAATCAAAAGCTTTAAGCAATGAAAAAGTAATGTCTTATATAGAAAATAAGGAAATTGTAAAAATAATTACTATACCTCAAAAATTAGTAAATATAGTTATAAAATAAAAAGGTTGGGTTTAACCCAACTTTATTTTTATTCGTTTCCTCTTCTTAATAAGGTAGAATTAATATACATACCATAACCTATGATTAGAAAAGCCAAAAAAAGCGGTAGCATAGTTTCTAAAATATGAGGAATATGTGGTAAAATAAATTTGTCCTCTAAAATCATCTGGCAAGCTGTCTTTGCTAATATAGCCCCTCCTATATAAATGACAATTTGGTATTTCCTCATAAGATTTGCTACAAAGTTGCTGCCAAATAGGATAATGGGAATTGAAATGATAAGCCCAAAAATTATTAAGAGATAGTTGTTATTTGCGGCACTTGCTATCGCCAGTACATTATCAAGGCTCATGCTGATGTCAGCTAATATTATGTTTAATAGTGCTTTTCCAAATTTATCGGTAGATTTTATTGTAATATTATCTTTATTGTCTTCAATTTGTGGTGAAGGTTTTATAAGATCGTATGTAATTTTTAAAAGTAAAAGACCTGCAAAGAGTTTTATGGGGAGCCATTCTATGAGCAGGATATAAGATGCAAGTAGAGTAAATATAATTCTTAAAAAGATAGCAGCTGATATGCCAATAATGCTTGCTTTCTTTGCAAATTTTTCAGGCAAATCCTTTACGGAAAGAGCTATTACACCTATGTTGTCACCGCTTAAAACCAGATTTAAAAGTAGAATTTGCAAAACACCGCTAAGTATTGTAGAAAAAGTGTGCATAATGATGACCCCCATTTATATTGAAATTTTTTTAAATCCGTATACATCTTACATCCATATTTGTTATAATACAAATATATAGATTATATTAAATTTATAACTAGAAGTTATATTAAGGTGGTATGTAAATGGAACTTTATCCATTATGGCTATTTCATAAGGTAGCTCAGAATATGAGTTTTACTAAAACATCAAAAGAACTTCATATCAGCCAGCCTGCGATTTCAAAACAAATTAAAAAGCTTGAAGAAGAGTTAGGTATGAAGTTAATAGAAAAATCTGGTAAGAATATTTACCTCAGCAAGGATGGACAATTTATCTATGAATACACAAAAAAAATCTTTTCATTAATTGAAGAAATGGAGGCACAGATCCCAAAATTAAGAGAAAAAATGCTGGGTCATATAAATATTGGAGCCAGTAACACCCCTGGCATATATGTTTTGCCAAAGATTTTAGGGGAATTCAAGGAAAAGTATCCGGAAATAAAAATTAATCTTCACATAGGGAACACTTATGAAATACAAAATCAACTGTTAATTGGGCGCGTGGATTTTGCTGTGATTGGTGGTAAAATACCTGAAAAAGAAAATATTGTTATTGAAAAGCTTGTTGAAGATTTTATGGTTTTAGTGTGCTCACCGACCAATAAACTTGCCCAGTTAAATTTTGTAGACAAAAACATGTTGATTGATCAAGATTTTATTACACACGAATCCCATTCGAACCTATATGAAATTGTTGAAGAAATAGTCAGAACAGAGTTGAGAATTCCTTTAAATATTGCGTTGATGCTTGGAAGCATTGATGCAATAAAAAATGCAGTCTCAGCAAACTTGGGGATTTCTATTATGCCTTATATTTCAGTAAAACAAGATGTACTATTAGGGAACTTAAAGGTCTTGAATTGTGAAAACAGGGTATGGAAGTATTCCTATAATCTTGTCTATTTAAAAAATAAAAAACTTTCTTTACCTGCTAAAATTTTACTTCAGACAATAAGAGAAAGAACTAAAGATATAGTTCTTAGTTGATAATTATTTGTTTATTTTTTTAAAATAGGATAAAATATATTAAAAAATCGAATAAAAATTAATAAAAAGGGGGATTTTGTGCTTTGCTTCAAATAAAATCTCTTTATCTTGAGATTCCGAATGGTTCGGGAAATATTGAAATATTAAAAAATATAAATTTAAGTTTGCAAAAAGGTAAGTTTTACGCAATTACTGGTCCCAATGGAGGAGGAAAAACTTCCCTTGCCAAGACTATAATGGGTATATATAAAAATAACAAAGGTGCTATAATTTTAGATGGTGAAGATATTACTCCTTTTAATATAACCGAAAGGGCGAATAAGGGAATAAGCTATGCTTTCCAGTATCCTGCAAGGTTTAAGGGGCTTTCTGTAAGTGATATTCTGAAAGTTGCCTCACGGGACGGAAAGGAAAGCGATTTTAAGAGGTTATTAAAGGCTGTCGGGCTTTGCCCAGAAGAATATTTGGGAAGACAGTGCGATTCGAGCCTTTCAGGAGGAGAAATAAAAAGGATAGAATTGGCTACTGTCCTTTTAAAACCCTCAAAGGTTGTGATTTACGATGAACCTGAAGCGGGAGTCGATTTGTGGAGTTTTGAGGGTATTTTGCGGTTGATCAAAAACCACCATAACCAAAATATAATAACAATTGTAATCACGCACCATGAAAGGGTGCTATCCATAGCAGATGAAATTATTCTAATGTCTGATGGCGAGATAAAGGAAATGGGAGAAAGGGACAGAATGCTGGAACTTTTAAAATATAAATTCCGCTGCGAATCTTGGGAAAACTGTGAGGAGGGCGAAAAAGGTGAGCCTAGATGCTTTAGATCGTGAACTATTAAAAACCATAGCAGATCTTCATGAAATACCTACGGGGGCTTTTAACATTAGAAAAGATGGAAAAGGCATTGAAAGAAAATCGACAAAAAATATAATTATAGAACCTAAAACAGATAAATCGGGAATAAATATCATTATTGCACCTAATACCAAAAATGAAGCTGTACATTTTCCCGTGCTTTTAACATTATCGGGTATTACCGATGTGGTTTACAATACTATTGAAGTAGGAGAAAACTCTGATGTAGTATTAATCGCAGGCTGTGGGATTCACAATCCAGGTTCTAAAAAATCGCAGCATGATGGTATCCATGAAATAATAGTAAAAAAAGGGGCGAAAATGAGGTATATTGAAAAACATTACGGCAGCGGGGAAGGCAAAGGAGAAAGGGTTTTAAACCCCAAAACGGTCTTAATAATGGAGGAAGATTCTATTGTAGAAATGGAGTTAACTCAGATTAAGGGAGTGGATAGCACGGTAAGAATCACAGACGCTGTCGTAAAAAAGGGAGCAAAACTCGTTGTTACTGAAAGGCTTTTGACCCATGGCTATCAAGAAGCGGTTTCAAAAATGAATATTATTCTCGAAGGTGATGGTGCAAGTGCTGAGGTGATTTCGAGATCTGTTGCCAAAGAAAATTCAAAGCAAATTTTTAAGCCTGAGATTATAGCGAAGGCTAAATCAAAGGGTCATGTTGTATGTGATTCAATAATAATGGAAAACGGGAAGATAAGTTCTTCACCGGCAATATCGGCAGAGCACCCAGATGCCGAGCTTACCCATGAAGCTGCAATAGGTAAGATAGCCCAGGATCAATTATTAAAGCTTATGACCTTAGGCCTTTCTGAAAGTGAGGCTGTTGATGTAATATTGAGGGGCTTTTTAAAATGAAAATAGATAATTTTAATTTCTCAAAAAGAGAAAAAGTTTTGGTTTTGATAATATTTATTTTGTCTTTTATTTTAACATTTTCTTTTGTAAAAGATTTCCGACCACAAGAAGAAATAGCTTTTAAACTTCAGGATGTGGAAAATTTTAGTAAAGAGAATGCAGAAGAAAAAAAGATTTACGTTTATATTACCGGTGCAGTAAAACACCCCGGTGTTTATAATTTAAAGGACGGGGATAGGATAAAGGATTTGGTAGAGCTTGCCGGAGGACTTCTTGAGGATGCTGATATAGAGAGCGTAAACCTTGCAAAGAAATTGTCCGATGAGGAAAAAATTCATATTCCCTTTAAAGGAGAGACGAGCACAGAGAGATTAATCAAGGATAATAGAATCAATATAAATACTGCTGATGAAACTGAATTGGATAAGCTTCCCGGGATTGGACCCTCCCTTGCAAAAAGAATTGTTGATTACAGGAATACTCACGGTCCTTTTAAAAAAATAGATGATATAAAAAATGTCGCAGGTATCGGTGATAAAAAATTTGAAGACCTTAAAGGTTTAATAAAAACCGAATAGTTTTAGGAGAGGATGAATTTGGAAATAAATGATATTTTAAAAAAACTTCCAAAAATTGGAGATTTATTGATACACCCTGAAATTGAGAATTTAATTACCATATTCGGGAAAAATCTTGTCTTAAAATCTGTTCGTGAAGCTGTTGATGAGTTGAGGGAGTTTTTAATATCCTCCAATTTAAACGCGGAATTAAAAGAAAACATTTATAAAGACGAGTTAATAAAAGAGGCTGTGAGGATAACATTAAAAAAATTAGAAGTGAATAAAGCTTACAGTTTAAAAAAGGTTGTAAACGCAACCGGAGTAGTGCTTCATACAAATTTGGGGAGGGCGCCCCTTCCTAAGGAAGCCTTAGAAAATATTTATAAAATAGCTTCCGGTTATTCTAATTTAGAATACGAACTTGATGAAGGTGAAAGAGGGGAGAGATATTCCCATGTGAGACAGCTGTTGATAGAATTAACCGGTGCAGAGGATGCTATGGTGGTAAACAATAATGCCGGTGCTGTCCTCCTTTGCCTTTCAGCGCTCTCTCGAGGAAAGGAAGTTATAGTGTCTCGAGGTGAATTGATAGAAATAGGAGGTAGTTTCCGAATCCCCGAGGTAATGCTTCAAAGCGGAGCTAAGCTTGTAGAAGTTGGCACTACTAATAAAACGCACCTTTATGATTATGAAAGGGCTATTAATGAAAACACATCGCTCTTATTAAAGGTTCATACAAGTAATTATAAAATAATTGGATTCACTTCAAGCGTTGATAGGGTTGACTTAAAAAAATTAGGGGAAAAGTATAATCTACCTTTAATGGAAGATCTCGGGAGTGGTGTTTTAGTAGATTTGCGGAAATATGGGATACCCTATGAGCCGACTGTGCAGGACTCTGTAAAAGCAGGAGTGGATGTGGTTACCTTTAGCGGAGATAAATTGTTAGGAGGCCCTCAAGCAGGAATTGTTGTAGGAAAAAAAGAAATCATTGACAAAATTAAAAAGCATCCTTTAAACAGGGCATTGAGAATCGATAAACTGACGTTGTCATCTTTGGAAGCTGTTTTAAAAATTTATTTTGAAGGGAACCTTGATAAAATTCCTGTAATTAGAATGATATCTAAGGATATGGAAACATTAAAAGAAGATGCGGAAAAGTTAGCAAGCAGTTTAAACTCTATTTTAAATGAAAGGGGAAGAGCTATTGTTTTAGACGACCTTTCTGAAGTGGGGGGAGGGTCGCTTCCTGGTGTAGAATTACCTACGAAGGTGGTTGCTTTAAAGATTGATGGTTTAGGACCGGAAAAAATTGCACAAAAATTAAGGCTGGCGGAAATACCTGTTATCGGTAGGATAAAAAGAGATCAGTTTTTGCTTGATGTGAGAACAATGAGCGAGGACGACATAAAATATACTGTAGATATGGTGAGGAAGGTGCTATGGGAAACATAATAATCGGTACTGCAGGACATATTGATCATGGAAAAACTACATTGATCAAAGCTTTGACGGGAATAGATACCGATAGGCTAAAAGAAGAAAAAGAAAGAGGCATCACAATAGACTTGGGCTTTGCTTATTTTACTTTGCCTAATGGGAAAAAAGTTGGTATTGTGGATGTTCCGGGGCACGAAAAATTTGTAAAAAATATGCTGGCGGGTGTAGGTGGAATAGACCTTGTACTTCTTGTTATAGCAGCTGATGAAGGCATTATGCCTCAAACTAAAGAACACCTCAACATTTTGGAACTTTTAAATATCAAAAAGGGCATAATTGTTATCACTAAAAAAGATTTGGTTGATGAAGAATGGCTTGAGATGGTAATAGAAGAAGTGAAAGAAGAAGTAAAAACAACCTTTTTAAAAGATGCTCCGATTATTGCTGTTTCTTCAACGACAAAAGAGGGTTTAGATTTACTTATCGATAAGATACAAGAAATGACTCAAGAAGAGTTTGAAAAGGATATGGATTCTCCCTTTAGACTACCATTAGACAGGGTTTTTACTATAACCGGTATAGGAACTATAGTAACAGGTAGTTTGCTTTGTGGATGCGTTTCGGTTGGAGATGTGGTAGAGATTTTTCCAAAAGGTATAAAAAGTAAAGTAAGGTCTATAGAGGTACACGGAGAAAGCAAGGAAAGAGCTTTGGCTGGACAGCGCACAGCAATTAACCTTGCTGATGTTAAACCTGAGGATATTAAACGGGGAGATGTAATATCTTTACCCAATGCCATGCAGGCGGTAGAAAAAGCAATTATTTTAATTAAACTTTTAAGGGATGCGGAAAAACCTTTGAAAAATAGGGAGCGAATAAGGTTTCATGCAGGCACTGGTGAATATTTAGGAAGAATAAACTTACTTGATAGGGAAGAACTTTTGCCAGGAGAAGATGCTTATGCCTTAATACATTTTGAGGAAGATGTTCCGATTATTTTCGGAGATTATTTTGTAATAAGAAGGTATTCTCCAGTATATACAATTGGTGGTGGCAGGGTAATTTTCGTTAATCCCAACAGGGTAAAGAAAGAAAAAATACCAGTAGCATTAAACTACTTGGAAAATATTTTAAGGGGTGGTATAAAAGAATTTATTTTAGGTTACTTGGCTCTTTTTGGGAAACCCTATGTTTCGATTGAGGAATTGATTCCCTATATAGGGAAAAGTTTAAGTCAAATAAAAATTGCTGCAGATTCTCTTATTAGAGAAAATAAAGTTATTTTTATAAAAGCAGGTAGTGAGGATATAATTTGTGATATTGATTATTATAATACTTTGACAGAAGTTGCGAAGGGAATTGTTGAGAGCCATCATACTAAAATGCCTTTTAGTGAAGGGATTTCGAAAGAGGAATTGAAGAGCCGATTAAATTTGGAAGGCAAGATTTTTGAACAATTTTTATTAAAGTGGCTTCAGGATGGAATTTTTGAAAGCAGCGGGAAATGGATCAAAATAAAAGGATACACCATAACTTTGACTGATAAAGAAAAAGAATTGATAGACAAAATACTTAAAATCTATAAAGAAAAGGGATGGGCACCACCATTAGTAGAAGAAATTAACCAATTTATTACTGAAATAGATGGAGGAAAGATAAAATCTTTATTAAGTTACCTTGTTTTAGAGGGAAGTCTTATAAAAATCAATGAGGAAATATATATGGAGAAAAGTTGGGTTGAAAAAGCAAAGGATATATTAAGAAATTATTTTAAAGAAAATAAAGAACTCACTGTTGCTCAATTCAGAGACATGTTGTCCACTTCAAGAAAGTATGCCTTACCTTTACTCGAATATTTTGATGGTATTTACGTGACAAGAAGGATTAAAGATGTAAGGATTCCCGGCAGCAGGATAAACGAATAAAGAAGTTTACATTTAAAAATTTTTCTGGTATAATGAGGTCCGGGAGTAGATAGGTCCTGGTGGGCCTTCTGGTCTTCAAAACCAGCATCGGGGGCAAAACCTCCGAGGTGGGTTCGATTCCCACATACTCCCGCCAATTATGGCTAAATATATTAAGAAGAAAATGCCCATTATTAAGCAAAATACGCTTAATTATGGGCATTTTTTATTTTATTTTCCGATAAAATCAGTATTTAATAAATGGCATAAAAATTGCAATAATTAATTTAATAAGAAATATATAAACAATTAATTTTATAAAAAAGGAAAAGGAGGTATTAATAATGCTGTCACCTCATGAAGTGATACCTACCCTTGAAAAGTATATTTTGGTAGATGGTTTTCCCATAGTAATTGATTTGGAAAAGTCCTATGGCAGTCATATTGTAGATGCAAGAGATGGCACCGACTACCTTGATTTTTACACCTTTTTTGCATCTTCACCATTGGGATTAAACCACCCCAAACTTGCCAATGAGGAATTTAAGGAAAGAGTATTCAGGGCTGCGGTTAACAAGGTAGCTAATTCGGATATATACACTGTTGAAATGGCACAGTTTGTAAAAACTTTTATGGAAGTTGCTGCACCGGAAAATTATGTGCACCTTTTCTTAATAGATTACGGAACTTTAGCAGTAGAGAATGCACTAAAGGTTGCGATGGACTGGAAGGTGAGGAAAAATTTAGAAAGAGGTTATACTGAGAGTGCTCAAAAGGGAACAAAGGTTATACACTTTAAGGAGGCTTTTCACGGAAGGTCAGGTTATACCCTTTCCCTTACTAATATTGCAGACCCGAGAAAGAATATGTATTTTACGAAATTCAACGATTGGCCGAGGATAACAAATCCCAAGATAAAGTGGCCATTGGAGAAGCATTTGGACGAAGTGAAAAGGGCGGAAGAAGAAGCAATAAGCCAAATTAAAAAAGCTATAAGAGATAACCCTAATGATATATGTGCGATAATAATAGAGACGATACAGGGAGAGGGAGGAGATAACCACTTCAGGCCCGAGTTTTTGAAGGCATTGAGGGAGATATGTGATGAAAACGAGATAATGCTTATTTTTGATGAAGTGCAGTGCGGTATGGGCATAACCGGGAAGATGTGGGCATTTCAGCATTATGGGGTAGAGCCGGATGTATTTGCTTTCGGGAAAAAATCACAGGTATGCGGTATATTATCTACGAGGAGAGTAGATGAGGTAGAGAAAAACTGCTTTGTGGAAAGCAGCCGTATAAACTCCACATGGGGCGGGAATATAGTAGATATGGTTCGCTCAACAAGGATACTTGAAATTATAAAAGAGGACAATGTATTAGAACATGTAAACGAGGTATCAAAGGTTTTACATAAGTATTTACACGCATTAGAAGATGAATTTCCCGAATTGGTAAGCAATGTAAGATATAAAGGGTTAATGGCGGCTTTTGATTTTCCGAATCAGGAATTACGGGGTAAGTTTTTGAAATACTGCTTTGAAGAAAAACTTCTTGTTTTGCCGACAGGGGTAGTAGGGGTAAGGTTCAGGCCGATACTTACGGTTACGGAAGAAGATTTGACGGAAGGTTACAAACGCATGAAAAAGGTTTTAATAAGAATGAGAGAGGAAAACAAATAAAATGGGGCTGGAAAATGCCCCATTTTTTACTTGTATATGTTTTTAATTTTGTGGCATAATATAATAGCATAAGTATAATTTTAAGGGTCTTTTATAAAAAAAAATAAAAGAAAAAGAAGGAATTTTAAAATTTATGTAGAATATATAACATCCAGGCCCTTTGATGCCGCATTTTGCACTTATTTTTATTTATATTCTATAAATAAGGAGGAATGTAATTGAAGTTTGATCTATTAAATAAAACCTTTGCCTCCTTGATAGTTGCTTTTTTAATAATATTATCCGCGGCTTTGGGCTATTCTTATTTGGAAAAATCGGTGACTATAGTTGATGGAAATGAAGAGTTCAAAGTGAAAACCTTTTCTAATACTGTGGAAGAACTTTTAAAAGAACAAAAAATAACTTTGTCTAAGTATGATAAAGTAGAACCTTCACTCTCTAAAAAAATTAAGGAAAACGATAGAATAACTATCTTTAGAGCCTTTCCGGTTAAGATAATTGATGGAGGCAAGGAGGTTGTAGTAAACACTTTAGCGGATAGTGTAGAAAATATTATAAAAAATGCCAATATACCATTACATGAAAAAGACAAAGTATCTCCCCAAAGAAATGAGATAATTAAAAACCCAACGGAAATTAAAATAACAAGGGTTAATGAAAGGGTAGTTGAAGAAGTAAGGAAAATACCTTTTAAGACTGTAACAAGAATAGATTATAACTTGCATTTTGGAAAACAAAATATTATTCAAAAAGGTGAGGACGGAGAAGAAAAAGTTATTACTACAATAGTGTATGAAAATGGGAAGGTAGTAGAAAAAAATACAAAGAAGGTCGTAATTAAGCCTGCAAAGCCGCAAATAATCGTAAGAGGAGGCTTAATGGTTGCATCCCGTGGAGGAGTTGAGTTTGCCTACACAGCTAAGTATAGGATGTTGGCTACTGCTTATACCTATACTGGAAATTTAACAAGGATGGGTACAAAACCTCGAGTAGGAGTTGTTGCAGTAGACCCTGATGTAATTCCTTTGGGAAGTAAACTTTATATTGAAGGATATGGATTTGCAAGAGCAGAGGATACGGGAGGGGCTATCAAAGGAGAGAGGATAGATATTTTTGTAGAAAGTGAAGCGATTGCCCAAAGGTTTGGCAGGAGATGGGTTACAGTATATTTGCTAAAAGAATAGATAAATAAATTTTGATTATTAAAATCCTCCGGTTTTTAAAATCTACCGGCGGATTTATTTTAATAATGAAAATCGTTATCTCTGGAAAATTGACTTAAATATTTTATTTTTCTTTTATACCTTTTATACCTATTTATTCCTACCCTTATCCTAAACGGGATGTAAACAATAAGTAAAAGAATTAATACTTTAAACCAAAGATAAGTGGAAATTTTTCTTTTTACCTCATCTTTGGATACTAAGTCTATGCTACCTATTAATTTTTCTCCCTGATAGAAATTCAGTTTTCCAACTACAGCCCCTTTTTTCAAAGGGGCTTTAATTATTTTAGGGATATCTTTTTTGAAGGTTATTGGCTCATTATTATTTTTTTCTACTATGAAGCTAAAATCTTGGGAGGCTATGAGAGTTACTGGATTTCCATATTTTACGTTTATTATACCAATTTCTTCTCCCTTTTTGATTATATCCTTTCGTTCGAAATTATTGAAACCGTAATCCAACAAGGAAATGGCATCAGTGTAGATATTCTTACCTTGGGACTTTAAAACAACCGCAATGAGCTGCATTCCGTTCCGAGTTGCCGAGGCAACTATTGTCTGCCCTGCAGAAAGGGTATATCCTGTTTTCACGCCATCGGCACCCTCATAACGCCATAATAATTTATTATGGTTTATTAAAGTTCTGTCGTATTCTTTTCCCTGCCATGGTATATTCAAAGTTTTTGTTTTAACTATTTTGCTAAAAGTGGGATTGTTCAAAGCATAACGTGCAATCATTGCAAGGTCGTATGCAGTTGTGTAGTGGTTTTTATCGGGAAGGCCGCTTGGGTTAACAAAATTTGTATTTTTTGCACCTATTTCTTTAGCTTTTTCATTCATAAGTTTTACGAAGTCTTCAACACTACCGGAAATGTGTTCAGCAATGGCAACGGCAGCATCATTTGCGGAGTTAAGCATTAATGCGTATAGCATTTGTTCTAATGTAAGGGTTTCACCTACTTCTAAGTATATCCTCGAACCATCGGATTTAAATGCTCTTTCGCTTGTTGCAACTTTATCGTTTAAATTACCTTTTTCTAAGGCAATAATTGCGGTCATTATTTTTGTTGTACTTGCAGGTTCAAGGCAGAGGTGGGCATTTTTTTCATATAGCACTTTTCCCGTTTTAGCTTCAATAAGAATACCGGCAGTCCCTACAATATTTGGTTTATTATTTTGAGCAAAAGAAAAGTTATTTAAAAAGAACGTAAAAATAATAAGGAATGACCATATTTTCCCTTTCATGTGGCACCTCTTTTTAAAATCATTTGGGACGTGCAATTTTAGTATAACAAAAAATGAGATATGTTCCAAGGAGTTTAGTTTGTATAAAAAATAAAGAAAAAAATAAAATAAATAAAAGACAGGAGGGATTTTTCTGGATAACAGATTTTTTTATGCGGGGAAAATATTGAATTTGCAAAAAGATATTCAAAAACTTGAAGAATGTATTAAAACACTGGAAAGCGATTTAAATTCTCAATTACAGGAATCTCTTGTTAAATCTTCCATTTACATAAAATTACAGAAATTGTTAGATGAAATTGTGTTTTTCCTTTCATACATAAGTAATGGTCAGGGTAATAAAAAACAAAAGGATGAGCTAATTAAAGCTATTAAGTATAAGTTCATTCAAATAATAATTTTATTGTTTGAAGAAACCCATAAAAGTATGTTAAAATCTGCCGAATTGATGAACTTTGTAGAAGAAGAATTGATATTGGTATTAAACATAGAAAAATTATACAAGAAATTAGAAGAAATTGAAAAAAAGCTTAGGGAGGAATAGGTTTGCTTAAAACATTTTTAATTCTTTCGTTAAGATCCACCGTATTATTTTTTGTAAGCCTTTTAATTGTCAGGTTTATGGGTAAAAGGACAATTGCACAGCTCTCCCCTTTTGATTTAATAGTGATAATAATAATGGGTTCAGCTATAGCAATACCGCTGGAAGATAAAAAAATACACCTAAACTACGGTATAGTGCCCGTGGTAGTTATGTCATTGCTAAATTATCTTATTTCCATTGTTATTTCAAAAAACAGGGTTTTTGAAAACATCCTTCAGGGAACATCAACGGTGCTCGTTAGAGATGGAGAAGTTATTATAAGGAATCTAAAAAAAGAAAGGATAACTATGGCAGACCTTATGATACTTTTAAGGGAACAAAATATTTCAAATATTAACGATGTGGAAGAGGCAACAATTGAACCCAATGGAAAACTCAGCATTATATTGAAAAAAGATAAACAACCCGTAACACCAAAGGATCTTGGGCTTTCTGCAACTGAAGGCATTTTTAGGACTGTTGTGGTGAGCAATGGTGAGGTTGTTAAAAACAGCTTGGATATGGCAAATGTAGGGATAGAGCAGCTTTTTTCAGAACTTAAGAAAAGAGGTATTAATAGATTGGATGAGCTTGAGAAGGTTTGGATTGACGAAAATGGGAAAATTACTTTTGAATTAAGCTCTGAAAGGAGATAGGTTTATGAAGAAAAGAAACGATGGATTTTTTGGGAAGCTAAATGTAAGTGCGGATGAGATCAAAAGAGAATATGGAGTAGACCTATACCTTTTTCTCGATGCGGTTGCTTTGGGTTTAAGCGATGAGGAGATTTCTGAAATGATCGGATATGATTTGGCAACGGTTAAGAAAGTGAGAAAAAAACTGGGAAATGTGGGAAGCGAGATAGGTCTTACCTATAAAAAAGACCTACCAAGCTGATTATTATTTTTTATTTCATAATTTTGGAAATAATTTTATTGATATTGTTAAAAAATTGACAAAACATATATTATAACTTATAATTATAATGTGTTCTTGTATTTTTTATAAAGGAGTGTTTTTATGCGAAAATTAAGTGTTTGTGTTGGAAGCTCATGTCATTTAAAGGGTGCTTATGATATAATAAAAATATTCGAGAAAATGATAAAAGAAAACAAGCTTGAAGACGAGATAGAGCTTAGTGCTGAATTTTGCTGCGGAAATTGTACGCGTCCTGTATCGGTGAAAATAGATAATGGTGATCCTTTTTCAGTTACCCGTGAAGGTGCCTATGACTTTTTTAAAAAACATTTCTTGGAGGAGTAGATTTTGGAGGTTATAAATTTTGCCCGCGCTAACTGCAAAAATTGTTATAAATGTGTAAGAAACTGTCCGGTAAAGGCCATAAAGGTTAGGGATGGGCAGGCGGAAATTGTTTTTGAAAGGTGCATAACCTGCGGAACCTGTCTTATTAATTGTCCTCAAAACGCTAAAACTGTAAAAAGCGACATAGAAAAGGTTCATGAGATATTAAAAGAGGAAAAGGTAGCGGTAAGTCTTGCACCTTCTTTTGCTGGAGTTTTTAATGACATAAGCCCTGAAGATTTCATCCAAACTTTGAAGGAATTCGGATTTAAAAACATCTTCCCTACTTCTTACGGTGCAATTTTAATAGCAAAGAGTTATGCTAATTATTATAATGATAGGCAAAGAAGCATTATAATTTCATCTGCTTGTCCTGCATCCAATTATTTGATTCAAAAATATTACCCAGAATTGGTGCCCTTTCTTATCCCGGTGGTCTCACCTATGATCGCCCATGGAAAATACTTGAAAAAGGTTAAAGGCTATTCAAAAGTAATTTTCATTGGGCCTTGCCTTGCAAAAAAGATGGAAGCCCAAGAATTCCAAGGGGTAATTGATGCGGTTGTAACCTTTGAAGAAATAAAAAAATTGTTTGAAGGTAAAGGAATGGTTTCTGAGGAGGAAAAGAAGGAACAAGAGAAACAAATTATTTCCATAAAAGATGAAGCGGCTCTCTATCCTGTGCCGGGTGAAACGATTAAAACCTTTGCACCTTATCTAAAAGAGAGGTGGAGAAAAGAAATCTCTGTAGACGGAGTAAATGAATTAATAGAAATTTTTGAGGAAATAAAGAAAGGCTATTTAAAGGATTTATATATCGAAGCAAATGCTTGTAAGGGCGGATGCAGCAATGGTCCGGCTACAGGAGACAAGAATAAGGATAAATTTATCAAATTGGAGAAAATTAAGGATTTTGCAGCAAAAATAAAAAATAATTATGATTTTAGAGAAAGCAGTGAAGAGCTTCATATTGGAGAATTTTCCAAAAAGTTTGAAGCGATTAAGATAATAAAGAAGATGCCCACTGAAGAAGAAATCAGAAATATATTGAAGAAAATAGGGAAATACAGTAAAAAGGACGAACTTAACTGCGGTGCCTGTGGGTATGATTCCTGCAGAGAAAAAGCAATTGCAGTGTATAATGGAATGGCAGAAATATATATGTGCATGCCTTATATGAGGGCAAGGGCAGAGTCCATTTCTGGATTGATTATAGATTCTACCCCTAATGCCATAATAGCGGTAAATAAAAAGATGGAAATCCAGGAATTCAATCCTGCTGCAGAAAAAATGTTTAATAAATCTAAAGAGGAAATTATCGGCATGCCTTTGAATTATCTTTTTGATGACAGTGATTTTCGCTTTGTTGCCAATTTTAAAGAAAATATAATTGCAAAAAAGGTAAAATTGCCGGATTATGGCTTGACAACCCTGCAGAGCATTTACTTTTTAAATGATCATGACTTGATTATAGGTATTATATCCGATATTACAAAACAGGAGGAAGACAGGATAAGAAATATTGAAATAAAGAAGAAAACCTTAGAGACAACACAGCAAGTTATAGAGAAACAAATGAGGGTGGCTCAGGAAATTGCAAGTGTTCTTGGAGAAACTACTGCTGAAACCAAAATGCTTTTGAATAAAATTAAAAATATTTTAAAGGGAGAACTTCCCGATGAATAATATCCTGTTTCGTACAGAAATTTATTTTGAAAGCATAAACAAATACGGTGAAGAACTTTGCGGAGATAAGGTAGAAGTAATTAAAACACCGGAAAAGACAATTTTTGTTATGGCGGATGGTTTAGGAAGTGGTGTAAAAGCAAATATTTTAGCAACACTTACAACAAAGATTGCTGCCACTATGCTTAAAGAAGGGGCTTCTGTTGAAGAAACGGTAAAAACCATTATAGCTACACTACCGGTATGTAAGGTTAGAAAAATTGCTTATTCAACCTTTACAATTATAGAAATATCCTCTAATGGGAAATGTTCAATCATTGAATACGATAATCCTCCCGTATTTTTTTTGCGGGAAGGAAGGGTGCAAAAAATTCCGGTTAATTTTCTTGAAATTGAGGGAAAAATTTTAAAGGAGTCTTTTTTAGAATTAAAAGAAGAGGATTTATTAGTTGTCGTAAGTGATGGTATAGTACACGCAGGTATTGGTGGCATCCTAAATTTGGGCTGGCAATGGGAAAATATTGCTGATTATTTAGAAAAAGTTATAAAAAATGAAACAAAACCTGCAGAGATAGTTAAATTGCTGATAACCATCACCAACAATTTTTATTTAGATAAGGCAGGTGATGATGCAACTTGCGCAGCAATAAAAGTTGTTGCTCCCAACCGATTGACCGTAATTGCAGGTCCACCTGCAAACCCTGAAGATGATTTGAAAGCAGTAAAGTGTTTTATGGAAAACAAAGGGAAAAAGGTGGTTTGCGGGGGGACTACTGCTCAAATTGTTGCAAAGATCCTAAATAAACAGTTAGTGACATCCACCGAATTTATTGACCCGCAGGTTCCACCCGCAGCCCATATTGATGGTATCGATCTTGTCACTGAGGGAGTACTCACCTTAGCTAAAACCCTTGAAAAATTAAATAATATTGCTGAAGGAAAAATTCAACTGAAAGAGTTGATACATCATAAAAAAATGGACGCTGCTATGCGTCTTGCACTTATGCTTTATGAGGCAACAGATATAACTTTTATTATAGGAAGTGCTGTAAATCCAGCCCATCAAAACCCAGATTTCCCCAAAAACCTTTCAATTAAACAAAACGTTATCGGTAGTATAATAAATATTTTAAAAAAAATGGGTAAATTCGTAGATGTTAAAAATTTTTAGTTTTGTTTATCTTCCATTTTAATTTTTGCATCCTTCCTAAAACCGGGAGGATATTTTTTATACTGTTTTTTTTGAGAGCTTACTTCTCTTGGATTTGGCCTGCCTGCAGGCTTATATATATTTGAGCCGATTTCGGTATTTGCAAAGGTTTTTCTCGTTGCAAATAGTTTTTTCTTTAAAGACATTTTTTGGTCCTCCCATTAATATCAAAATCATTATCACGATTGGTCAAGGTTTTCTAAAACCTCATCAAAAAGATCAATGTTACACCTTCCATTAACCCAATGGATACAAGTGTCACACCTTACATTTTCTTCGTTTTCTTCCAAGTTTGTCATTGTCTCAATAGGAGCATAACCAGGACAATTTTTGCCGACGCTTTCAAGCTGCTGCCTGCTTACCATTTTATGTTCCTCCTTCGTATAAATTTTCATTTATATTTTTTGGATTTTATAAAAATATATTTATGCATTTCTTGGAAGAAAAAAGTCATGAAAAAAATATTTACAGCGAAAAATAGATATAATATAATTAAAAACAATGAGAACTGTAGAATCAAAAAAATTAGCCAAAAAGAAGGGAGGCGTTTTTATGCCTTTATACGAATATATTTGCAAGGACTGCGGAAATAAATTTGAAGAATTGAGGAAGGCAAATGAAGCCGATTTACCAATTGAATGTCCAAAATGTAAAAGTAAAAATACAAAAAAAGCTTTTTCCTTGTTTGGTACATCCGGCGGATCTTCAAGCACTACTGCTTCATCAGCACCCGTGAGAAAATTTGGCTGAGCATCCTGTTAAAACCCCTGTAAGGGGTTATATTTTTTTATTGTAGGCATTTTTATTATCTGCTAAAATTAAAAAAAACAGTAAAAGAAAGGGATTCTTATGGAACTTTCTGAGATACTTGAAAACCTGAAAAAGAAGGACTCCTTTATAAAAAATGTGACCTGCTGGAAGGTAATTCCCAGCAGAAAAGGGGAATATGTTCCTTTTCCAGATTGTATTGATAAAAGACTTGTCAATGTTCTTTTAGATAAGGGTATTAAAAGCCTTTATTCTCATCAAAGAAAGGCAATTGACGAAGTAATGAAAGGCAACAATGTAGTGGTTGTCACTCCCACAGCTTCAGGAAAAACTTTATGCTACAATATTCCTGTTTTAAATGAAGTTTTAAGGGATGCTAATTCAAGAGCCCTATTCCTTTTCCCTACAAAAGCCCTTTCTCAAGACCAGGTTTCGGAGCTTTTAGAACTGATCGAAGGGATTGGGGAGAATATAAAAACTTATACCTATGACGGGGATACACCTCAAGATGCAAGGGTACTAATTAGAAGGGATGGCCATATAGTAGTGACAAATCCTGACATGCTTCATACGGGCATTCTCCCCCATCACACAAAATGGATAAAGCTTTTTTCAAATTTAAAGTATGTGGTGATTGATGAACTTCATACATATAGGGGTGTATTTGGAAGCCATACAGCAAATGTTATAAGAAGGTTAAAAAGAATATGCCGGTTTTACGGTTCAAATCCTCAATTTATCCTGTGCTCCGCTACAATAGCAAATCCCGGGGAATTAGCAGAAAAGTTGATTGAAGAAAAGGTTAAAGTTATTGATGAAAACGGGGCGCCCTCGGGTGAAAAAAATATCATATTTTACAACCCTCCCATAGTAAACAGGCAGCTTGGTATTAGGAAAAGCAGCATACTGGAGGCTAAAAATTTAGCTTTAGAATTTCTAAGAAAAGATATTAAAACAATAATTTTTGCAAAAAGCCGGCTTGCGGTTGAACTTATTTTAACGTATATAAGGGAAGGGTTAAATGAAAATCCCCTTTTTAAATCCTCTATAAAAGGTTATAGGGGTGGATACCTCCCAAAGGAAAGAAGGGAAATTGAAAAGGGGTTGAGGGATGGAGAAATAAAAGGGGTAGTAAGTACTAATGCTTTAGAACTTGGCATTGACATAGGAAGCTTGGATGTGAGCTTAATTACGGGATATCCAGGTACGGTTGCAAGTACATGGCAGCAAATGGGAAGGGCAGGGAGGAGAAACTCCAATTCCTGTTCAATACTAATAGCTTCAAGCAATCCATTAGACCAGTATATAATTAATCATCCAGATTATTTTTTTGAATCCCCTCCCGAATCGGGGCTTATAAATCCAGATAACCTTTATATTTTGGTGAGTCATATAAAATGCGCTGCTTTTGAGCTTCCCTTTGAAGATGGAGAGAAGTTCGGAAATGCCCCTACACAAGAGTTCCTTAAATTTTTAGAAGGGGAAGGTATATTAAGGCATGTAGGTGGCCGTTGGCACTGGATGTCTGAGGCTTTCCCGGCCGAAGAGGTGAGCCTGCGCAGTGCCAGCATGGAAAACTTTGTAGTTATAGATATTACAACAACACCGCGGGTTATAGGGGAAGTGGATAGGGCAAGCGCCCCCATGCTTATTCATGAGGAAGCTATTTATATACATGATGGTCAACAGTATCAGGTGGAAAAATTGGATTACGAAGAAAAAAAAGCCTACGTCCGGAAGGTGGATGTAGATTATTATACAGATGCTAGCGTATCAATAAATATTAAGGTACTTGATGTCTTAAAGCAGGATTTTATTAATTCAATATCGAAAAAATACTTTGGAGAAGTTCTCGTGACAACACTTGCAACTATGTTTAAGAAGATAAAACTTTTTACTCATGAAAATGTGGGTGCAGGTCCTATAAAATTACCTCCAGAAGAAATGCATACAACAGCGTTCTTTTTCACTTTTGAGGATAAAGAATTGGATCCGGAAAAAATACAGCAGGGTTTATTGGGACTCTGCAATGTATTGGTAAACCTTGCGCCTTTGTATTTAATGTGCGATCCCAAAGACATCAGGGGGGTTGTTGAAATAAAATCACCTTTTTCAAAGCAGCCTACAATTTATATATTTGATAATTATCCTGGAGGAGTCGGTTTTGCAGAAAAACTTTACGATATTGATAAGACTTTGCTTAAAGCAGCAAGACAGGCTATTTTAGAATGTACCTGTGATGAAGGTTGTCCTTCCTGCGTGGGTCCTGTTGAAGATGTAGGATACTATGCAAAGGAAAGTGCCCTTGAGATTATCCAGGGGGTGCTTGGGGATTGAACTTAACCGAAAAATTGAAAGCTTTTGTCGGAAGTTCGAAGGGCAAAATAGAAAAGGATGAAAAGGGTAAAAAATATTATTGGCTTTTAGAAAAAATAAAAGGGGAAGTTGTCAAAACACAATATGGTGAGCATATTGAAAAAACTGTTGTTTATGGGAAACAATATGAACATTCAGGGTTAAAGCTTTCTAAAATATTAGAAATCCCCTTTGATGAGCTGGATGCAATATTCAACAATAAACATAAAGGCATGGATATTTTAAGAACGGCTTTTTTGGACACAGAAACCACCGGACTTGCAGGAGGGTCAGGGACCTATGCTTTTTTAATAGGAGTAGGTTTTTTTGAAAAAAACTGCTTTAAAATACTGCAGTTTTTTATGCCCGATTATTCAGAGGAAGCATCAATACTGGTAAGGCTTAACAATGTATTGTCCGAGTTTGAATTTCTTATAACATTTAACGGCAAAGTCTATGACATTCCCCTTTTAAATACAAGATATGTCATTAATAAATTAGATTCTCCTTTAAAAGAAATACATAATTTAGATTTGCTGACAGCTTGTAGGAAAATATTTAAAAAAAGGTTAAAAAGTGTAGCGTTGAGTAATTTAGAAAAACAACTTTTGTATATGGAGAGAGAAAATGACATTCCCGGTTTTTTGATTCCTTCGGTGTATTTTAATTATTTAAGGACTGGAGAAATTGACGGTTTATTGCCCATTTTTTATCACAATCAGAAAGACATTCTTTCAATGGTAAATCTACTTTATGCTGTTTTTGATGTAGTGAAAAATCCTTTGTATTCTCATATTTGCAGGGATGAAGATTATATCTGTATAGGAAAGTTATATGAGGATAGAGGAGATTTCGAAAAAAGCATTGAATGCTATAAAAAAGCCCTTGAAACAGAGAGTGTAAAAAAAGAGGCTTACGTGAGACTTTCCCTTCTTTATAAAAAATTAAATATGTGGGATAAAGCTGTAGACCTTTGGATGGAAATGGTAAATAAAAATATTGACCCTGTATTTGCATTAGAGGAACTTGCAAAATATTTTGAGCACAAAGAAAAAAATTATGAAGAAGCTGTAAAGGCTGCCGAAAAAGCCCTTTCAATTTTAATGATAAAAAAAAGATTACTTCATATTGATGATAATAAGATCTTTGATTTTAAGAAAAGGCTTGAGAGGTTAAAGGGTAAAAAATCCAAAGCTATCGGACAAATTTATTTACTATAAAGTTATTTTTAAATGAATGAAAATTATTATATTTATAATAAAACAAAGGAACTTTAAAAAACTTAAAAAATACAAAAGAGGAGGTATAATTTTATGAAAGAGGCCCTTTTAATGGCGGCTCAGCTGATGTCTGTTTCTGCTAGAACGGCTCCAAAGGCTGCGGGAAAAGATTTTGTAGAAATCAAGATTATCGAAGGTGAAGATATCAAAAAATTGGCTGAGGAAATGAAGGAGTATGGGAAAACAACTGGAAAAGCAAATTTTGATAGGGACGGAAAGAATGTAGAAGATTCGGACGTAGTTCTTTTAATATCTTTAAAAGATGCAAAGCCCCTTGGGCTGAATTGTGGAGCGTGCGGATACCCTGAATGTTCAAAACTTCCTCCTGCTGCTGAAGGCCCGGAATTTAAAGGCCCAATATGTGCTTGGAGGCTCATGGATTTAGGCATTGCTATGGGCTCTGCGGTAAAGACTGCGAGCATTTTGAATGTAGACAATAGAATAATGTACAGAATAGGAGTGTTGGCAAGAAAAATGGGATTGATTGAAGGCGAAGTTGTTGTGGGTATTCCTCTTTCGGCAACCGGAAAAAATATATACTTTGATAGAAAATAAATAGAAAAATAGAAAATAACATTAAGATAATTTTCTATAAAAAATCTTTACTGCTTTTTTAAAAAAGTATATTTAATTTTTTGCTCCATTATGCTTTAATATACATAACGACTGTAATAAATACGGAGAGTCTCTATTTACACCTGATGCAGGTAAAGATGAGAAAAAGCTTGATTTATGATAAGTCGAGGGATTAAGTATGAGTACAATCTTGGAGGGTTTAAAGAAAGGCTTAATAATGCTTTTTTCCTTTGATAGGGAAGTTTACTCTATAGCTTTTTTTTCCCTTAAAGTTTCCATTACTGCAACAATTATCAGCGTAATTATTGCTTTTCCCATATCAATGTTTTTAGCCCTTAAGGATTTTCCCGGGAAAAAAGTGGTAATTAGTTTGGTAAATTTAGGTATGAGCCTTCCGCCTACGGTAGTGGGCTTATGGGTAAGCCTGTTGCTTTGGCGAAGCGGCCCCTTGGGGATATTAAAATTAATTTATACCCCAACTGCTATTATTATTGCTCAAACAGTAATTGCAACTCCTATAGTTTTATCCCTCACAACAGCTGCTTTTCAGCAATTGGATAAAAAATTAAAATGGCAGATAATGTCGCTCGGAGCGACTCCACTTCAATTAATGTATTTGATGGTTAGAGAAGCCCGCTATTCTCTTATGGCTGCAGTTATGGCAGGATTTGGAGGTGCAATTTCAGAAGTGGGTGCTTCCATGATGGTTGGAGGTAACATTGAAGGCTACACCCGCGTTTTGACCACAGCAATAGTTTTGGAGACAAGTAAAGGCAACTTTGATACAGCCCTTGCCCTTAGCATTATATTGATGGTTTTATCCTACCTGGCTACTTTCTGGCTCACCCTTATTCAGCAGCGGAGGTATTAGAAAATGTTTGTTATTGAGGGATATGACCTTTTGGTAAAATCTAAGGATAAAGTTATTTTGGATATTGATGAAATAAAAATCCCAAAAGGCAGCGTTTTTGCCTGCATAGGTCCAAATGGAGCAGGGAAAAGCACACTTATTAGAATATTAGCCCTTTTGCAGGCTCCACAAAAAGGAGAAATATTTTTTAATGGAGAAAAAGTGAGGCCAAAGAATATTATAAACATACGAAGGAAAATGTCTGTGGTCTTCCAGGAGGCACTGTTATTAGATGCCACGGTAAAGGAAAATATCATTCTGGGTTTGAAAATAAGAGGAATAAATCCAAATGTAGCAGAAAAAAAAGCAAAATACTGGATGGAGAAGTTTAATATTTTACATCTTGAAAAAAAGTGGGCAAAAGTACTTTCAGGAGGGGAAGCAAAAAGGGTAAGTTTAGCAAGAGCCTTTGCTTTAGAACCGGAAATAATTTTTTTAGATGAACCCTTTACAAACTTAGATAGTTACAATAAAAAAAGTTTGTTGAATGAACTTTCAGAAATCCTAAAGGGAACAGCTACTACAACTTTTTTTGTAAGTCATGATATGGATGAAATATCATTATTGGCTGATAAAGGTATAGTTTTAAACGAAGGAAGAATAATAAAGGAAGGCAAAATTTATGAAATTATTAGATAGTGTAAAATATTTTTAGGTCAAAAAGGAGGAAAAAGCAGAAAAAATG
>NZ_JBNATW010000004.1:0-109742 GCF_049701175.1 Thermovenabulum sp. | reverse complement strand
TCTGCCCCCATAGTTCCTATTAAGAACGTGCTCCCGGGTATATACGGTTTTATCAGCTGCAAATCGCTGTCCTGTGACAAGTCGCTTATTATAAAAATCTTCTCCGCAAAAGGTATTAGTTCGATTGGTTCTCTGCTCCCTATGTCTGCTATTGTTATTGTCCCCGGTGCTAATTGGATGTTCTTTATATCCACTTCTTCGCATATTATCTTTTGCTTTTCTTCTTCATTAAGCCATTTACATGCTCCACCCCCACAGTCGGCTATTATTACGTT
The DNA here is from genome assembly GCF_049701175.1 of Thermovenabulum sp. Classification (GTDB taxonomy): domain Bacteria; phylum Bacillota; class Thermosediminibacteria; order Thermosediminibacterales; family Thermosediminibacteraceae; genus Thermovenabulum. The sequence goes on along the minus strand of NZ_JBNATW010000004.1, from coordinate 109,467 downwards.
TGTATACCTGTTTAAATAATTTGCTGTTGCTAAAACGAACGTTGTTGCCCCACATCTCCTGTTGGTACCCATAACTACCCATAATCTCGCCCTCATGTCTTTTACATTTTTTTTGTTTTCTTTTATTGGTTCCTCTGTAACCCTACTGAATAATCCTTTGTATTCTTTCTTTTGTCTTTCTTTAATGTTATTGCTTTCATGGCTCGTTTCTTCATTGATTATTGTTATTTGCTTTGCTTTTTTACCTACTGCTACATCTGAATCATGTACGGTCGTTATAATTGTTTCGCTGCCTTCTTTCGCTTCGTTATGTTCAGTTTCTCCTTCATCTATTTCTTCTTTTTCTTTGCTGAATAATTTTATGTATTTTTGTATAAATCCTAATAACTTTCTACCTTCGGGTTTTCCGGGATACCTTACTTCCTTTATTATTTCTCTAAATGTTGCTGGTTTTTTTACGGCTTCTTCAACATCTGATAATCTTATACTTCCAAATAAAATGTCGTATACTCCCATAGCTATTGAGTCCAATATTGTTTCGTCGGTTCTTGATGTGTCACCAACTAGAAAAATTACCCTTACATCTGCCATCCTTGCTTTAAATATCGTATCCCTTATGTCTTCTGCACCCGGCAGATATATACTTAATATTACCGTATCAGCTTTATAACGTCTTATTGCGTCCGGGAGAGCTTCTTTATAATAAACTTCTCCCACTACTTCTATGACACCCCGTCTTTTTAAATGATCGTCTAAAACATTGTCGTTTGTTGCTAATATTACTCTAATATCCAGACACCTCCTTTTTATTGTTCATAAAAATATAATATCAAATATTGTATTATTTTGGCCCTCTATATAATAAACAAAAAAAGAGGCTTTAAATATTAGCCTCTTTTTTTATATCTTTGTTTATTATTTTGCATTTTTAACAATGCCTTCAAGCGTTGCCACAAAGATAGGTGCAAGTCGTATTATGATAAAGAAAAGTGCTCCGCCAAATATTGTTCCTGCTCCCGAACGCCTAAGATTCGCATTCAGAGATATCAGCCCTGCAACATAGCTTATCCCCCCTACTACTATTGCTATTACTGTTATTGGTGCTGCAAGAGTTTGCAACAGGTTTATTATCCTAATCGAAAGTTTTATTAAAACATTTGTAAAGTCTTCAAGTCCCATTTGAGGTATTTTCCCACCATTTAATTTGCTTAAAACTTCATCAGATGTAGGAATGCTGTTTGTAGTATTATTGCCGTCAGCATAAGCAACAGCAGGAATTATCAATAGCATTGCAATTAATATAAAAGACAATACAATATTTTTATATAGTAAAATCTTTTTAATCATTACTTATTCTCCTCCCCTTTTTCCCTTTTATTGAATATTAATTACATCTAAAGGATTAACGGAATTGCCATTAACCTTTATCTCAAAGTGTAGATGCGGGCCTGTGCTGAGTCCGGTACTCCCTACGCTCCCTATTACTTGCCCTGTTTCAACATTCTGCCCGCTGTTTACATATACTTCGTAAAGATGTGCATATATGCTCCTTATATTGTTCCCATGATCTATAATTACAGTATTGCCATATCCTCCCGCAACACCCGAAAAAATAACTTTCCCGCTTTTAGTGCTTCTTACAGGAGTCCCTATTGGTGCAGTAATGTCAATACCATAGTGCATTGCATAAACTTTTCTTATAGGATGAAATCTATATCCAAAACCATCTGTTATTTTCCCTTCAACAGGCTTTATAAACTCTTCATCAATAACTATATACCCTTTCCCCATTATGTTTTTTACTTTTTCTACATAGTTTATAGTTTCTTCGAAAGGAGGTATGCCTCCATATCTGTCTACATTGCCCGGCCCTGCATTATACGCTGCCAATATGTAGTCTATATTCTTACTCCCATATTTGTCCTGCAACTGTTTTAAATATTTTGCACCTCCTTCTATGTTTTGTTTTATATCGTAAGCATCTTCTACTCCTAACGACTTTGCAGTATCAGGCATTAGCTGCATTACACCAATAGCTCCTTTTGGTGATTTTGCATATGGATTTAACCCGGATTCCGCTATTGCTACCGCTATGATAAGTTCCCTACTTATATTATATTTTTCTGCTGCTTTTTCAAAAATCTCATAGTATTTTTTGGGTATATAATACGCTCCGCTTTCACTTGCCCATGCCCATCCAACAGCCTCATTCAACCATATTTCTTCTTCTTCTAAAAGCCATGCCATGTCGGGGTATTCTGTCTCAAATACCTCTCCTGCCTTTACAACCATCGTTATATCGTCTTCGGAAGGAGCTTTATATCCATTTTCTATTAATACATTCTTAAGTATAGTATAATCTTCTGTATAATTTGTCCTTGAAAGGACTTCTTTTTTAATCTTCTTGTTGCCTTCCTTTAATGTTGTCCATTCATATTCAAAAGTATAAATTCCTTTATATGTTATTGCTCTGGTTACAAGCATTACTTCTTTTGTTTCTGTTTTCGTTATTTTTTTTGTTGTCTCGTTTTCTGTTACTTCTACTTCTTTTTCTATCGTTATTTGGGATTTTTTATATTCAAATGTTGGTCTTAGTTTTTCTGCATTTTGCTTTATTCTTGTCTTATCTATTATGTTCTTTATATCTTTTGTCTCCATTAATGCACGGTAGTAATCTATTGAGAATAATATTCCCCATGTCGTTTTGTATTGGTCTTCTATGCCATCAGCACTTTTTTTCTCCGGTTCGTATTCTTTAGCTATTTCCTTATATTGCTCTGTTATCTCCGAATTGGCATATGCCTTCGGTGCTTCCGTATATACATACCCTATTATCCCTATTAAAAACAGAATTATAAACAAAATAATGAAAAAAGGCATCATTGCCTTTATAAACTTTATTGCTAACTTCTTTAAAAATATGTTTATCACATTTTCTATTGTTCTCATGGATTTTTTATTTCCCCTTTTTTTCTCTCCTCTTTTATATTCTATTGATAATCGCTATTTAGCCAATCACTTATATAAAACATGGCTGATAAAGCATATAAAACAAGAAAATACCAATATTGTTTTGCTAAATTTACTATTATAGGCCAGCAGTAAGTTTGAGTTAAATTTTTTATAAATACTCCCAATGTTTATTCCTCCTTTCTGTCATATGTTTGTTCCTCTCTTAATGTGTTTCTATATTGTTTGGAATGTTATTATTATTATTTAACCTCCTATTTCTCGCTATATAGAATACATCTTTCGCTTGTATAACTCCTGATTCTACCTTGTTCACTATTGCCAATGAAATATCATATCCCATCTTGGCCATTGATGAAGAATTCCCCATACCCATACCATATACCGCCCCTGCTGTAGTACCTATACCTATTGCTGCTGCCTTTATCATTTCAACTGTCGTTCTTCCCATTGCTCTTCCCGTTATGTGCATTACATCTTTTGCAACAGGGCTCATTCTTTCAAATAAGTTCTTCTTATTAGTTACGGGTTCTTTGCTTAGTCCTGTTACTTGTTCTTTTTCTGATAAGTCCTTTATTATTGTCCCTTTAAATCCCATTTCTTTTAATGTTTTTTCTACATCATCAAAATTATTTATTATTTCATCAAAATCTGTTGCTACCTTTAGTTTTGTTATATCTACTCCCTTAAACGGATCATATGACGGTGCCGTTTGTATTGTGGGAGCTTCTGATTCAGTTGTTGCTTCCGTTGCCGTTGCAAGATTTTCTATAGTCTTGTTTAAAGGAGTCCCAACAGATGGAGAGAGATTCTCGCTTTGAAGCAAAGGCTCGCCGGTGGCTGATATGATTTGAGCCCCTTCGTCATCTATTAGATTCGTTCCTTTTCGTATTGTGCCTAAAGAATTAATTGCAGGGCTTCCAAATTCTTCACCTGCTGTTGCTATTGCCTCTGTTCCGGGTGTGTTTCGTATGTCCTTTGCTATGTTTTCAATTTTCGTTCTCTGCGTTTTCTTTGGTGATGACATGGTTTTGTCCAAAACTACTCCTGTCATTATTGCCCCTACAGTAGCAAGTGTTGAAAGGCCTGCCATTGCTTGGCCTGCCCATTGTTCTTCATTCGCCCCTATTAAGTTAAACCATCCTGTTATTAGCCTTCTTAATAATGAGGCTGTTGGCACTAAAAGCCCTATTGTGAATAGCTTTGCCCACCATGTTGAAAGCAGTCCATAAGGATTTGCTGCATATAATTGTGCATAAAAAAGCAATACTATAGCATGTGAAAGAGACATAAAAGTATTTGATATAATTTCGCTCAACATTAGCATTACTGGTGTCCTCGTATTTTTTGATATCCATGCCCATGATACTATTGGCGATATTATAAGCAATATCCCTATTATGAATTTTCTTACCATGTAAAGAAAGTTCATATAAAGCATTAATCCAGCAAAAGCCAGCTTTATTAAGCCATCTAATATGGAATTATTGTAAGGATTCAGCATAGTTATGCTGCTTGAAAGCGGTGTTATTACCTGCCCGTAATACTCATTTCTTATCAAGTAGTCCTTTATTTGATTGATAAATGCTGTGTTTAAATCCGCAAGCATTTTAAACAACGTCGGCATTTGCCATATAAATATAATGACAACAAGTAAATTCCAAAATGTTTCGCTTAAACTTGCAACCTTGCCGGGTGAAATGCTGTTTGATACCATCCTAAAACCTATTAAAATTGTTACAAGCTGATATACGCATAATCCTGTTGCAATTACTAAAAAGAATTGATATAAAGGGTTTATTACCTTATTCCATTCGTCTTTGTTAAATACTTCTGCCGTGTCTGCTTTGATTTTTTTCATTTCTCCGGTTTTTTCGTTTTTTATGACTACTTCTTCGTCGAATACAAGCTGTTCTATCGTATAAAAACCTGCGTATTCTGTTAATTTCAATATGCCATTTGCTATTGTATTGAACAACCCGCCAATAATCCTTACAACGATATTCTCATTAATATCCCCTACATTTTTTCTGTTCTCATCATAAATCTTCCAATTAGTTTCATCCGCTAAAGCAGACTGAGTATTTAGAACTATCGTTATAAGAATAAAAATAATTACTATTGCTTTATACTTTTTAAGTATAGATGTCATTTGTTTTATTTTCCTCCCTTCTCATATAATACCTATAATAAAAAACGAAAAGCCTTTAAAACCTTTTTTGGCTTTAAAGGCTCCCTCTAATCTTATTTATTTCTTCTATTATATCTTCCATTTTTATTCCTTTTTCTGCAGTATTTTTTATTTCCCTTTTCAATGCCTTTACGGCTGCATTTTCGCACACCGCCCTTATATCAGCCGGTGAAAACCCTTCCGTTACTCTTGATAAATACCTTGCATCTATCGTCTCTGCCAAGGGTCTCTTGGATAAATATAATACAAATAATTTTTCCCTTGATTCTCTATTGGGTAGTTTTAGTTCAACTTTATGATCAAATCTTCCGGGACGTGTTAAGGCCTCGTCTAATATGTCCGGTCTGTTGGTCGCCGCTATTACGAATATACCTTCATTACTTATTAAACCGTCCATTTCCACAAGTAATGTGTTCAGAAGTATGTCGCTTGCCCTGTTTATATTCATTCCATCCCTTTTCATTCCAATTGTATCTATTTCATCTATAAATATTATTGCTGGTTTGTTTGCCCTAGCATATTCAAAATACTTTGATAGGTTCTTTTCTGATTCTCCAACTCTCGACGAAAGTAAATCAGATGCTTTTAAGTATATAAACGTACAGCCGAAATATAAAGCGGTTGCCTTTGCTATTGATGTTTTGCCTGTACCGGGTGGGCCATACAATAAAATGCCTTTTGCTGGTTTTATTCTGTACTCTTTTACTTTTTCCGGATATATTATAGGCAGTTCTAATGCGTCTTTTATTTTTTCCACTGCTTCGTCTACTCCTATTAAAAAGTTAAAAGCATTGGTAATACGATTTGTCGCTACTGGTGCTGTAGCATTGTTTGTTCCTGCATTTTTGCTTTCTTCCTTATGTTTATGTTTCCCTTTTTGTTTAATATTAAACATATTAAGAATTTTGGTTTTAAAGGGTTTTGTATATATTTCGTATAAATCCAGCAGGAAATGAACGGTAGATAGAATAGCATGTATTACAAATATGAGAATAATGAAAGATATTATTTCATAAACAATTTTCATGACTTATTCTCCTTCTTATTGTTAATCCCTTCATAGGAACATCTCCTCTCTATTTGCTTCTGTCTATTATCTTTCTTATGTATTTTTCCGCATAGTACTCTATTATTTCTCCGGCTATGATTTTTAATATAAATAATGCTATTTCGTAAACTGTTTTCATTGTGAGCGGAACACCTTCTTTCTATTGTTTTTTCACCTCCTTCTTATTTTAAAAATTTGTATAAAATTTATTTTTTATCTTTGACGTAAGTTTCTAATATTTCTTGTATTTTCTTTTTGTGGAAAAGAAATAACTTATATTTTTCTGTATCTAATCTTTCTTCAAGGGGAAGATATATACGATATTCTCCTTTATCTTTTATGTAGAGTATGCGAGGTTTTATCGTAATTCCGTTGTCGAATTCTATATTAGATATGGCTATTGGTGCGGTATGTTTATTATCGTTACTTTTTACGTTGTATTTTTTAATCTTCGCTCTTTTAAGTATTCCGTCTTTAATTACCATTATTAAAAAAAATATTAACAATGTAACAAAGGTTAATAAAATTGTTATCAAAATTGCTTCAACTAATGATATTGCTATAATATTAATGTTTTGCCACCAACTTCCTATTTTCATTTTAAATTTTATAAAATTTTTATAACAAAAGTATACAGTAAAATTTATCATCAAATACCATATATAAAGCTCTAACAATTGCGACATATTGTTTCACCACCCCAATATGTGCTTTCTCTCAAAATTTGATGGGACTATATGAATCGCTGCTGTTTGCTTGCCAGCCCTCAACAATGCTTCTCCTACTCTTGCCGTTTCTAAAAAGGCCTTTTGCCCTTCTGATAATTTAAATGTTTCCCCTACAATGTCCACTTCCTCTTTTGTATGCTGCATAAAAAGCAAGCTGCCTAAGTTGGTTATAACCGCAATTCCCTGCTCGCTGTTTGTGAATTCTCTGAAGTTTTGAGTTGATACTACCAAGCTGCACCCTCTTTTCCTTGCCCTTCTTGCCATGTCTTCCAAAAAGTTTGCCGTGTCCTGATGCTTCATAAACATCCATGCTTCATCTACTACTACCATTTTTTTTGTTCCTTTATCTTTCTTCACAAATTTTTCCCATATCCATTGCAGTATGACATACATTGCAAAAGGTTTCATAAATTTTTCTTCCAGCTTTGATATATCAAAGCTTATCATTGTTGCGTCCTTTAAGTCTATTTTTGTTTCACCATCAAATAAACCCAATGATCCGTCTTTTAGATATTGCTTCAGCAATTTTACAAGCCTTTCTGCTCCTTCACCTTTCGTTTTTAACCTTTCATAAAACGAACTGATTGTCGGCATTTTTTTCTTTACTTTGCCTGCAGTATATACACCATCTCTAACTTCTGATCTGTATTCATACAGAGATTCTGGATCAGTTGTTATACCGATAGCTTCGTATTCTTCTCTTATTGTGTCCTCTATAATTACACTTTCTATAGGTGTTAGCTGTGCGTTCTGCCCTTCTATCATTACAGAAAATAATCCCTTTAAGTCAGCTATTTTCTGTCTTAAATTGACAAATGATTTTCTTGTATCATCATCGTAATCTTCTTCTATCTCAAAGGGATTTATATATCCTGCCTCATTAGGCGAAAGTTTAACGTGTACTCCTCCAAGGTTTTCTACCATCTTGCCAAATTCATTTTCAACATCTATAAATACAGTCTTTATCCCATATATGGCACTTCTTGATGTGTATAGCTTTAAAAATGTCGTTTTCCCTGCTCCGGTAGTGGCAATTACTCCCAAATGCGGATTTGGAAGTATCTTTTTGTTGAATGGATTGAAAAATACAGGAGCACCGGTAGTAATATTTAGACCTAAATAAACCCCTCCTTCATGCGTAATATCCGCATTGTTGAAAGGAAGTAAAGATGTGGCTGCACCCAAATCATAGTTTCTGTATATGTCTAGCATCTTGTTATTGCCCAAAGGCATTACGCTTTTGAGACAATCATCCTGCCGTAGAAATGCCTCTCTTATGTTTATTGCCATACCGCCTAAACGCTCTTCTATAATTTTTGATTTCCGCTCCAATTCTTCAGGTGTTTTTGCTGCAATTGTAAATAGTATAGTTACGTTATACATTTTGTTTCTGTTAGTTTGTATTTCTTCCCTTAATCTCCATGCGTCTTCCAATGTTATTTTAGTTAATGATGCATTTGTATAGTCTCCACGCCGTTCATCAAGTATTTGCTGTGCCATAAGGTCTTCTATTTTTTGGGTTAAGTCTTTTATTGCTTCTCTGTTAGGGTATGGGTAAACATATATGCTTATGTCTACGTCCCCAAATAGATATAATTCGTCAAGCCAGCCTACGAATACAGTCGAAGGAACTTCACTTACAAAAAATGACTTTACATACCTGTTGCTGCTGAGTTGTATGTAGCTTGGTGTTATTAAAACTCCATCGGGAGATATCGTGTCCAGTATCGTTGTTACCCCTTTATTCATTGCTCTTTTTTCCTCAACATCTACAATTTCTTTTTCCTTTTTATGCTTTCCCAATAATTTCATTTATTCCGACACTCCTTACTACATAATCATAATGGCCAAGATTCAATGCGTCTTCTATTTTGTTTGATAAGGCTTTTTCTTTATTCATAAATATTTGCAATACTTCCATTACCTGCGGTGTATTAAGCATATTGCAGTTTAACCATTTATTTACTTCCATCTCTATTATTTCTTTTCTGCGAGTTAGTTCTCTTAACGCTTCTTCATATGAAGATGCAATGCACGAAAGCACTATGTAATTATTTCTTACAAGTATTGTTTTTGTAGATTGAAGCTTATTTAAATATCCGATTAATTCACCTGCATATTCCTTCATTTTTTCATTTAATTGATTGAGTCTTGCTCTCATCCCTTCTATTTCTTTCGATAAATCTAATAGCCTTGTTTGCGAATAAAACTGAACTGGGAAATTTATTGAACCCATTAGACTTCTAAAACTTGCTTCCATTTTTTCTTGCTCAGAACCCGATAAAAGCATAAAATTAATAAATCCGCTAACCTCTAATATCATCGAATACCTATTATCTTCCATTATGATGATGCCGTCTTTAATGTCCTTTATCTCAGCAAACTCTTGTGCGTTTTTCCCTTGTTTATCATTTTTCTTTTTTTCTATCATGCTGTTTTGGCCATCTTTATTTTTCTTTGATAGATAAATTATTGCAGGGAACCCTAATGCTAGTACTGCTATCATTAAGTAAAAAATGATATTGGAAATAATGTCTAACAACCTGCTCTACCGCCTTTCTATTACTTCTTGTATAGATATGTTTTTTGTTTTAATAGATATTTAAACTTTAAGACTATATATTTGTCAAAGTTAATGTCATATTTGGAAATTTTGTAAAATGTCAACAATAGTACAAACACCGTTATTATCAGTGATGGCAGTATCCCGTATACCCCAAACCCCTTGAAGATAAAATAGTTTGCAAAAAGCCCTATTAGCAAATATGTCAGCTGTCTTATCGATAATATTCCTCCAAACAATTTTCTTTCCTCATTAAGAATTATTGGGACTTTGTATACTCTCATTATAATAAATAAACTGCCACTCATATCGTTTTTTCGTAGCAGAGTGGCAGTTTATCCTATTTCCTCCTTTCTTTAGTTTTTTCTTTTACGATTATTTTTATCACTTTACTTATATCATTTCGCCCTTTCCCTTCCTGAAAACTTGGGACAACATATATGTTTCTGTCCACCATTTTCTGAGCAATAATTACGGCCTTAATAGTATTGTTTACTGCTGAGGCCCCTGCTGCACGTATTTCTATCCCGTCATCTCTTATCTCTTTTATAATGTATCTTGCCAGCTTTACAGGATTTGTTTTGGCTGATACCTTTATCATAACATTACTGCCCCTTTTCTGTATTTTATATAATGCAATCTCTTGTCTGCTTTATCTAATTCCTTTTTATATCTCAAAAGTTTTCTGCCGTTTCGTATTGTTTATGATTCTACATCATTGACGACACATTTTTTAATACTGCTGCTAATGTTCTTGCCCCAAATATTATTAGCCCTCCTATTACTATGTATATAAAATTGTGCATTGCATAAGCCCTTGCCTGCGGATCATGTGCAACTACAAGTTTGTAACCGTTGTATACAAATGCAAAAACTATTACAATTCCTCCAAAAGCAGAAAAGGCTGTTAATAACTTTGATAGAAAGTCTGCTATATCTTGCAATCCCTTGTTTGCATTTATTCCATCATCGCCGGTGGAAACATTCCCTTTGATTTGATTGTTATTAGTACCGTCTGCTAATGCTGTCCCACAGATGCCGATTATTAATAATAAAATAAAAAATAATGCAAGGGTTTTAATTATTTTTTTCCGTTTCATAAAAGTCTTCCCCTTCCTTTTAGATTTTTATATTAATAGCAATTTGAAATTTTCTTCTTTTTTATTTCAGAAAGCATTGCTTTTGCATAGTAATAATTTGCTTTTGATTTTGTCTTTCTGTATTTCCTTGATAAATATTCTTCCGCTATTTGATTGTATAGCCTTCTTCTTATTTCTTCAGAGTTATACCCTAATGCCTCTGAGATAAATTCAAACCATGAATCTTCAAAAAACTTCATGGCCTCATTTCTTTCTTTTTCGGGCACATTAGCCATTACTATGTCTTCTATTGCCTGCAATATTATAGCAGAGGCTAATGCCCGATAACCACCTTCTCTTATTGTTACCGTCTTCTTCTCCAAAATATCTACCTCCTTTTTATTTTATTTATTTGATTAATATTATGATAAGCGTATTTAAGGGATCTTTTAGTTTAAATTCCTCCTTTCATGCCTTTTTCTGCCCTTATAATTTTTTCTGCTTTTTAAATAATAAAAAAAACAAAGAGAAGGTTTTTATTCCTCCTCTTTGTTTTTCCCTTTTTTAATTTCTCATTTGTAGTCTTTTTTGTTCTGGATTTTTTTTTACATCTTCCCCACTTCCATTATAATGCATTTTATTTAAAAAGACAATACCCTTGTTTATTTTCCTATATTTTGTTTTTGAGTTTTAAGGATAACATACTTTACATGGGTTATATCCTGCTTTTATTGCTTGTTCTCTTGTAGAGAAATACACGATGTTGCTTGGTTTTATTTCTTTAGCCCATTTACAAGAGGGATAATGAAACTTTTTTGTATTACTGTTGCCTATATACTTATATTGATTTTTATTAATGTTTTTAATTGTTTCAGCTGTTTTTTCTTCTTTTGCTTTATCATATCCGCTGTTTGGTTTCTCTATATTTTCGTCCGACCATAAACCTCTTTTGTTTTCTCTTGCAATTCTTTCGTATTTTACAAAATAGTCTGCATATCTGACATTCGGAGGTACTGTCATCACTTGTGCATAACCGTTTAACAAAAGCTGTGCATTAAACATCTTGCTCTTTATTTCCTCTTCGCTATCATTTTTTGGTTTGCTTAGCCAGATATATCCAAGTAATCTTCCATATTTGTCTTTTTCTTGTACATCTTTTTGTATATATACTGTTTTTCCGTATAATACTTTTTTCGTATATTCCATTGCTTTTTTACCGTATGGTTGTTCTTTTATCTTCAAAGATTTGTGTTCTATTTCCGGACAGTTGACTCCTATCAGCCTTATTGTTACTGTTTTTGTTCCTATTTTTGCATTGACTGTATCACCGTCTAATACCTTTACTATTTTAGTTTGAATTAATTTTATATTTTCTTCTTCTGCTGCATCTGCTTTGCCTAAAAAATATGGAGTCTGCAACAGAAGTATAGACAGCATTAATAATATAATATATCTTTTTATCCGGTTATGACTTATCATGCTAATCCCTCTTTTATTTTTCGTTTATAACGTTCGTTATAACCATTATTTTAATACTTCATATGAACAATAACATTGAGTACCCTTTCAAAAAGTTTTTTCAAAAAACTCTTGCCGGGCTTTAGTATGATATATTCGATATTTGTATGCCTTCAGCATTTTCTTTTTTCACTTTGACTCCCGGAACAATAGTCATCAACCACAATTCATCTCCATCTTATAGAAGATGGAGACTTCTTGCGGGAAGACTGTTAAACTAATTCTTCTTCTTCATTAACCATTTTCTCGCCTGCCAAAACTCTTGTTGCATTATATACTTCTTCGCTTACCCCTAACTTACTGTAAAGCTTCATAAGTATTCTCCTGTTTTTAGCATATTCATTCGGGTACTTGTTTTTAATTTTGTCAGCTCTTATTTCAATTGTGTTTATCAGGTATATTAATTCATCTTTATCTAATGTCAATCTTATAGTCCTACCTGTTTTCGTAATACCATCTCCTTATTTGATAAAATTTCTTTTAAACCAGTATTTCTTTTTATATTATCTGTAGTATGCAGAGCTAATGCTATAGCTTTTTTATCGCCCATAATAATAACTTTCTTCTTTGCCCTTGTTACAGCTGTATATAAAAGGTTCCTGTTAAGCATAACGTAGTGCCCGGTTTTTAACACAAGAATGATAGTATCGTATTCGCTTCCCTGCGACTTATGGACTGTTATGCTATATGCAAGCGATATCTGTTTGATTTCTTCCCCGATTATTTCTTTGTCTTCTCCATCAAACTCGGCTATAATTATAACATCTTTAATATTGTATTCTTGATCTTTATCTCTTCTTGCAATGATTATGTCCTTTATAACACCTGTATCTCCGTTAAATATTCCTATTCTGTAATTATTGCTGTTTTGTATAATTCGATCACCAATTCTAAATACATTTTCCCCTATTTTTATACCGTAATTATTTGGATTTACTTTTTCTTGTATCATTTTATTTAATTTCTCTGTGCCAAAAATACCTTTTTTCATGGGTGAGATTAATTGAACAGAAGAAATACCGTTTTCTTGTATATTCTTTATGTATTCTTTTACTACATCTTCTGGGTCTTCTGTTTCCTTAAATATGAAATCAGATTGGTTAAACTTCGGATATTTACCCATATTTATTAAATGTGCGTTTACTTTAATCGTTCCTTGGTCAGTCTGCCTGAATACTTTTGACAACCTTGATACATTTACCACGCCTGAAGATATTATATCCCTTAGAATATTGCCGGGACCTACCGAGGGAAGCTGATCCGCATCGCCCACTAATATAAGCCTCGTATTCCTGTAATCCAATGCTTCTACAAGCCTTGCCATTAAAAAATTGTCGATCATACTGCTTTCATCAATAATAACAACGTCAGCATATATAGGATTGTACTTGTTTCGCCCAAAATATACCTTTTTGCTTTTTTCATCATATGCAGCTTCCAACAGACGGTGGATTGTTTGTGCCCTGTAACCTGTTGCTTCTGTTAACCTTTTTGATGCTTTTCCTGTAGGTGCTGCCAATTCAACAGTCTCATTTTTCTTTGCAAAGTAATCTATTATGGCTTTTATTATTGTTGTTTTTCCTGTGCCGGGGCCACCGGTGATTACACTGATGCTGCTTTGTATGGCTTCTTTAATTGCTGCTTTTTGTTCATCGGTATATTTTATAGGCATTGTTTCCAAAAAATTGTCTAAGTCGTTATAATTCTTAAATATATTAAACTGATAATTTTCAACCATTGCATTTATCCCTGATGCTATTATTTGTTCGTCTATTAAATCCCGTTTTTTGTATATTTTATTGTCTTGAATAATAGATAGATTTGTCATGTTTTCTTGTATGAAATCGCTAAGCTCTCTTTGCGTAATATCCATTAAATAAGCATCGCTGATTTCTTGCCTTAGTTCCTCAAGTGTAACGTAGAGGTGTCCGTTTTGATCACTTTTCTGCTTTATTATGTAGTTAATTATCATTGCGAGTTTTTCGCTGTTGTTATCATAGTTTATTGTTTGTGCTATCCGCTCTGCTTTTTTTGCTCCCACTTTTTTTACTTCTCCTGCTATTTTATATGGTTTTTCTAATAAGATTTTTTCTGCTTCTGCTCCATAAGTTTTATAGGCTTTTTCAATAATATTGGCTGAAATGCCCAACGGCAGAAGGTTCATCTTGATATATCTAAGTATCTTATCATCATTCTGCAGGGCTTTTAATACTTCTTCCTTTGCTTTAAGTGGAATTTTTACCTTTGAAAGCAATAGCGGTTCTTTTGATATTTTGTAAAGTGCATTTATGCCTAATTCTTTAACAATTTCACTGGCTCGGGCTTGCCCAATGTGATTTATTTCAGAAAGAAAGTGTATTGTCCCGTTTTCTATTTTTTCAGGGTCGAATTTTGTAACATATTCTCCTTGAAATTGAAGGCCGTATTTTTGATGATTAACCCAGTTGCCTACTATTATTATCTTTTCCCCTTCTTTCAAATCCCCTTTAAATGTTGCCATGAGTTTCCTGTTGTCTTCTGTTTTTATTGATGCTACAGTATAGTTGGTAACAGGATTATAGAAGATTATACGATCAATGCAAACGTTATATAGTTGCTCCAACAAAAATGCCCCCTTTTAGGGTTGTGTAGTTTTTACGGTTTTGCCCTGCATTTTAGCAAAATAAGATATTTTTTTATTAAACAAATCATAGTCTACAAGCTCATTAGATACCATAAAACGCTTCCCGCTTGACATTATTATCCTAGTAAACATTTCATCTATATAGATTTCTTTAATATCCTTCCAGTCATAGTTAAGGCATACCTTGTTTATATAAAGTTTTATGCCACTTTCATCTACATATATGCAGGTGTTCTCCTGAATATTTTGGCTAGTGGTAAGAAAAGCAATTACTAGTCCTCCTAAAACGGCCGTTATATGAAAAGATGCCGTAAAGTGATTTGCATAGAAGTATGCCCCAATTATTGAAAAAAGTAGGGAAGAGAACACTATTTCCTTAGGGAAAAGCTTTTTTTTGTAAAAAAATATCTGCATAATTTATGCTCCTTTCTTTTTATTTATTGTATAAATACTTTCTTTATATTTTTAGGATTTTACTCCTTAAAAAATTTTTCTATACTTACATTTAATATTTTTGATATTGCATAAAGTTTTTCGGCATTTATCCTTCTTTGCCCGTTTTCTATATTGTATAGGTATTGAGGAGATATTCCCAATTTTTCTGCCAGTTTTTTTCTCGTCATTTTTTTTGAAGTCCTATACTTCTTTATATTTTTGCCTATTATGATGTTAATGTTTTCAATGTTGTTGTCCATACTTCTTCCTTCCTGCTTTAAATTAAAAGTTCCTTTAATTTTATTATAACATATAGCGTTATTTTTAGACAATTATAAATTTGTAAGAGTTTGCCATTTGCCGATCGTTGTATAAATTGTAATAAATTGTCATATAAATTATATAGACAGAAATAGTTATTTTGTATAAAATATCTATTGGAGATTTTAAAAATTATTTTTTTATTTTATAATATTACGACATTTTATGTTTTAAATGAGAGGGTAGGGGAGAGATTTCTGCTATGTATAAGGATAATTTTAAATTGTCAGAAACTAAAAAAAGAAGAAAACGTAAAGCTAATAATGTTTTTAATATTATAACAAATGTATTTTTATGCACATTTTTGCATTTTTATAATAACCATAAGAGGAGCAATAGAAGTTGGTTTGAAAAGCAGGTTATTTGCGAAAATTGAGTATTTTTTGAGTATTCAGAGGTAAAGTTTACATAACGTTTATTATCGGACGTTATTTTCCCCATAAAATACCATATTTTCTGGCCAAATTTCCCTAATTTTACCGTCATCATTTCTATTTTTTACCATATTGCGAGCTTCTAAAAAATAAAAAAGACAGCTTTTTAAAGCTGCCTTTTTGTAATTTTATGCATCAAAATCATAAAATTCTTTTATAAATACATGTATTGCATCCTCACATTCATATAATATTACCTTGCTGTCATCTACCATTACTATATCTTCTTTCTCTAATACTAGTGGGCTTGTTGAATAATAATTATTCCTATATCTTATATAAACGCTGTCTATTTCCCTTGTTATGATTCTTTTATTCTTATCTTCCATACAAACCTGTATTTTATCCCCTACCCTCTTTATTTCTTTTATTTTTAGTAAATTATATTCTCCATCTTTTCTTATCTTCTCCTTATTTGCTTTATATACCTTTCCTATGGGAGATGCTTTGCTCTCCCTTATTATTATACCATCATACTGTCTTATCATTTCTTCTCTTTCCTGTAAGGCCTCTATTAATATTGTGTTGCTGTTCTTCATTAACGGTTTGTAACATCCATCATCTATTTTTTCAAAATACTTTGATATAATATCTATTGCCATTTTCTCTTCTTTTTTCCCTATCCTTATTAGGTCTCCATTGCTTTTTCTATATAGCAACTTCTTTAACTTGCTGGTGTTTTCTCTAAAGTATATTTCCCTCGCTTGAATACTCTTTTGCCCTAATATTGTTGCCAGCATTGCATTTTTTTTGTTAATTCCTTCTATGTATATACTTTTTAAGACATTTTCTATTAATTCGTCTTTTTTATCTTTTTTGCTATTAATATTTTCTATTAATTCCCTTCTTTCTTCTTCCGGTAGCTCATTTATATTATACACTTTGATTTCTTCTTTCTTCTTTTTCCTATTTTTCATTTTAGCTCTTCTTATGTATGTCTTAACAGCACTTTCGCTGATTCCCATTATTTTTGCTATGTTCTTTATTTTTATTCCATTGCTTTGTAAATAATAAGCAACCTTTTCTCGGTCTGTTAATATCTCGCTTTCTATCACTTCTTTTAAATCTTCCTCCGTACTTCTATTTGCTTTTATTTTTTTAATTATCCTCTCTATTTGCTTTTTTATTACATCAGGGGAAGTGTTTAATATATACGATATTTCTCTAAGGGTATACCCTTCATTTATTAAATTATATATCTTCTTTTGTTGTTCCGATAATATATTCTCTTCGTATTCTATTATGTTTATTATCTCTTCACTTATTATTTCGTCTGTGACCTCTGTTTCTCCTGTTAATGCATTCTCCTGTCGACTTACCATCTATATTATTGAACCCCCTTCCGTCTTTGCCTCCTAATAAAAATTATAACATATAGCAATATTTTTGCAAATATTTTTTTTATTATTAAAAAAGGAAAGCCGGTATGCTGGAAATGTCATCACCCCTGCATACCGGCTTTGTTTTTTTATACCCTTATAAATATTTTGTCTAATTCTGGGTTTGTCTTTAAAACTTCTACTTCTAATTCATCTCCTTCTGTAAACTTCAGCAATTTCTCCATCTGTTCCGTATCTTTTGGAATAGTGTATATTATCGTCCTCATACCTTCGTTAATAACACCATTGCCTTTAACTATTAATGCCTCTCCTTTTGCAACTGGGCCAGCTTTTATCATTGATGCTATCGGTTTTGATAGAATCTCTATCTTAATTTTGTTCCTTTGGGTTTCGGGGTTATCGTCATTTTTACTATCTGTTGTATCTTCACTTTTTTCCTTGGTTGTATCGCTATTCTTGTTTATTTGCTCAATATCTTCTTCATCTTTTTGTATCTCTTGATAGATAAATTCTGCAAATTGTTTGTTGAAATTCTCATATTCGTTTTCTTCATTTTGTATCTCTTCCGTTTCTGGATATAAAAGCTCCGGTTTTTGTTCGTCATTTACAGGTTCTATTTCCACTCCACCGTCTAACATATACCTATGCAGGGATAATTCTTGTAATTCCTTCTGTTGTCTTAGATATGACAAAAGGGTTTCATAATTCATATCCATGTCTATATACATTACCGGAACTAATTTTTTTATTTTTTTCTCTTCTCCTTTTATTGTTACTGTCGGATGTGTTTCTACCATCTTTACTTTTAATTTGAGAGGAACGAAACTTATTCTTCCTATCATTCTTCTTAATAATTCTAATGCGTTCCTTATATTGATATATGAATTAAAACTCCCTGTATCAATGCTATATACCCCTAGAAGGCTTGATACCTTAGGTAGTATTACATTTAATACTGCTATCTCTTTGCATTTCTTTGCCTTATATAAAGGACAATTTTTATATGTGCATCTTATCTGTAGCCATTCCTTCCCATCCCTGCCTATTTCCTTACTTAATTTTTCCCCATATTCATCAAAGAAGTCATCTCCTACCCTCTTTAACCTATATTCTTGTGGATTTATCTTTGCATATGCGAGCGAAAGGGATGCGTATTCGCCGTCTCCTCTACATATTAATCCGTATTGTTCCCCATATCTTTTTAGATAGGCCGGGAATATGGTCTCTATATCTTCAGATGGTATAATGATGTCTAATTCCCTTGGTTTTTCACCATAAACTTTTTTAACTTCGTCAGGAACCACAAAATAATCTGTAGGAGTAGGTATTCCTCTTTCATCTTTCTTTCCTATTGCTATCTGTCCAATTCTTTGTAATCTGGTAACATCACTCCAACCTTTTATTGGCATAAAAATACCTCCTTCTTATTTTTTTATACTTATTAGGCTATTTGCCTGCTTAGATTAAAATAATACATTATATCATCCCATTTAACTATTTTCCTTATAAAGTAGAAGTAGTCCTTGTTATAAGGTTGAACCTTCATAATAAGTTTTACATCGATTGAAAGCATTTTCCTTATTTCATGTGGTGCATCTTCTATCATGTATTTTACTCTGTTTTCAACAACAGCCTTTGCCTTGTTGTCTGTAAATATGACATTTTCAGGATTGGGAAAATCATGGCTTTTAAGCCACTGTACCGTATATTCTTTAGCCCACGCAGGCCTTGACGTTATATATATAATCTCATGTTCCTTGGACAATTCCTTTAATACCTTTGCAGCATTAGCATAAGGCCTTGCTTTTAAAAATATGTCTTTATTTTCTTCAAAAAAAGACTCCGGCATGTTGGGATGATAATAAGTATGCCAGTCATATTTGCCTAACCTTCTTTCTATTTCCGTCAAAACATCGGCTACAGTATTACATATGTCAACCCCTATTTTCATAATAATACCTCCTTCTTATTTTAATAAAATTTTATCATAATTTAATTTATCGAACAAGTGTTTGCTATATTTTTTTATACATTACTTTTCTGCCAAATGGGACATCAACTTCATTAACTACTACCCAAATTGTTGGATATCCGGGATCGTGCGTCGGATATGTCCCTTCTCCATCTGTGTAGTATATCAACGCAGTAGGCTCTATACAATTTTCTTTTACATAATTAAAAACAGGCCGGAAATCTGTGCCTCCTCGTCCTGAAACGTTTTTTATTTTAGGTATATTCCCATACTCATCTATATGATATACTTCGTGTATTTCAGCATCACATGCTATTACATATACATCTCTGTATCGCAGCGAAACTATCCCATACACTTCGTTTACAAAATTGTTTAATTCTTCATCTGTAATTGACCCTGATGTGTCCAAGGCTATAACGACCGTTCTTGCCCCTCTGCTTTCTTTGCCCGGCAAGTACATCCCTCTGCTTATATACCTTCTGTCAAATGTGTTCCAGTTATATTCTGCGTTTATTTTTTCTAATACGTCTTGCAGTAAGATTCTGTAATCTACTGTTGGGTTTAGTATTTCATCTATGATTTTCTGCAGGGATGCAGGCAGCGTCCCTCTTTGACGTGCCACGTTCGCTGCTCTTATCAGCCGTTCTTTCCATTCCTTCTCATTACCTTTTACATCTTCCCTCCAATATGTCTTGTTTTTTTCGTTGTTGTCATTACAACCTACTGCGTAATCCCAATATTTGTGGCTTTTTTCTATATCGTCTGCTATCTTCTCCAGTTGCTCTGCATCTTGCGTTCTATATTTTTGATTATCGTTAATTACTGTCTTATCTCCATTTCCCATTCCTATCATCTTGCTTAAATCATCATATACTTCTTCTGCTGATTTCCCACCATATCTTTTATCTTTAAAAGCAAAGTCCGGGATTTTAAAACCACATTCCTCTAATATGTTGTTTATAACTATGTCTGTTGCAAGGTTCCATAACTTTATATTTCTAGATTGCCTTCTGAGTATATGAAGTAATGCACAATGCATTACTTCATGTGCAACTATCGTTGTTAAAATATCCATGCCATATGTGTTTTTTATGGTTTCAAAGTTTTGCGGGTTGTAGTATATGTTTTCGCCATCTGTTGCTGCTACTATATTGTCCTCTGTCTCTTTGTTACTTAGATATAATGCCAATGTGCCAAAAAAAGGGTTCATCACAATTAATCTTGATTTCGCTATTTCCATTATTTCCGTTCTTTTTGTCATATTATTTTAATACCTCCTTTTTATTTTCCCTAAATATGATAGTAGAGGCAGTTTGAAAACTGCCTCTACCTTTTACCTTCTATATATTAAAAATAATATTATTTTCATTCATCCATTGACGCATATAATCTTTTTTCATCAATTCTGCTACGCTCTTTGTAGCGTTTACTAAATCCTTTACAAACATTACTTGATACTCTTTTTGTAACTTCATTATATATTTAAATGCATTTTCTAATTTCTTTTCCTGTTTTTTCAAATCCTTTATTTTGGAGATTAGCGAGGTTACAAGCATGTAGGTTACATCAGGTCTTGTGGGTACTTCGCCATCCCCGGTTGCCAGTATCTTTTCTATATCCGGCAATTCGTTCTTAACTTTCACATAAGCCATAAATTCTGCTGCCGGGCCTTCCCCTATACATCCTGATATAATTTCTCTATCATACCCTATAGTCTTAATAACTTTATTTACATAGTCACCCCACATTCGTGGGGTTGGGTAGGCCACTTGCTTTGTTACTGTATATAATAGCTTAGGTCTGTAACTTATAAATGCCACTATTTCCTCTGCTACGTCATTTTCGTAAGCCCATTTACGCCATTCTTCAACGTTTATTTCTACGTCCTTGATTTCTATATCTAACGACGGCATTGATGAATAAACAGGTATGTGTATTAGCCTGTTAGCTAATGACGATATAAGGCTGTATGCTCCTGCTCTGTCCTGTACCCTGTTCCCTGCTGCGATTGGAACCCACTGTTTCGGTAGTTCGTATGTGCCTATTCTCCTGTCAAGTATCAACCTCAATGCTACCGACTGGACATCCCGGTCGGCATTGGGAAGCTCATCTAAAAATAATACACCTCTTACGCCATCCCTTTCTTCCATCGGTAAGTCATACGGTGGCAACCACTTTGCTCTGCCCGTTTCTTTGTCTTCGACAGGTATGCCTCGTAGATCCACGGGAGACATCTCTTGAAGCCTCATGTCTACGAGACTATACCCTAATTCTTTTGCTGCATCCTTTACCATCTGTGATTTTCCGACTCCGGGTGGCCCCCACAACATAACAGGTAAATTAATTTTTATTAATTTTTTAATAATTTCTTTATATTGACTCATTATTATACCTCCTTCTTATTGTTAAGAAACTTATATTACTTCTATTTCTTCAGCAACAACATAAATGGTTTCCCCTTTTGTTGTTGCCAAACGTCCTTTTATATTTACCTTCCGGTCAAGGAGATTTCTTTTATCTCCTTGCGTCAGTACTACAATATATGTTTCAATATTATTATATACATACTTCATCTTTAAGAGCAAATACTTTCTGTTGTTTTTTATCACTTCGTTTATTTTAGTTATAAATCCGCTCAGTACCAAATTATTTATCGAACCGTATTTGTTTAATAATCCCCTTCTTACTTTCTCAAATTTTACTTTCTTCATATAAGTTACCATATCTACTACCTCGGGTAGTCTGCCTTTGTTCGAAACGTAATCGTCTATGCCTTTACCGTCCTCTATCAGCCAATATGCTACATTTACTCTGATGTCCGCCTTTGCTAAATTGTTATACAAGTTTATTACCGCATTTGTTACATGATCGTTCGTTATAGAGTCAGCATCATAAGCAATTATTACTTCTCCTATCTCCCTTTTTTTAAGCTCCTCTATAATATTACAGCTCTTCCATGAATGCACTCCGGGCACAGCTATGAATGTTTCCCCTGTTTTTGCATAACAAATATCCGCTTTTAATGGCCCTTCTGTTATCCATACCTTCTTTACCCCTTCTTTATATCCAGCCACGTGATATGTTACTTCAGCCTTCGCTCCTTGGTTTTTACCAGCCGACGAGAACCATAAGTATTTTGCTCCATCTACTGCTTCGTCCAATCTTACTTGTATGCCTTGAATCGTGCCATCAAAATCCTCCAACGGTATATATATCCCTTTATATGATGTTATGTCCCAAAAACGACCGTTCTTGAAAAAGCCCGGGATATTGTTTATTTCATACCTTGATGCTATGCTGCAAGCTATATGCATTGTGTTCTCCGGCAGAGGAGCCGTTCTATACCTTCTTTGTATTATGTAACCTTCCGGCAGTCCTCTTTCCTCTTTTAAATGTTTTAAATGTGCTTCGCTTAATTCAAGCCGGTTTAAAAGTTCGCTGTATATTATGTGTTTTAGCAGTCTGTTCCTTTTGCTTTTAATTTCTTTTTCTTCTTCTTGATTGGATATCCTACGCATTGATATACCTTCATTTATATTGTCCCTGTCCTTTATCTTCCCTTTCGCCCCGCATAAAAAGCAGTTGTACACTCCTTTTTCAAGGTTCACATACATATGATATTTTTTATCACCGCAGAATGGACAGCATATCCTTATCTCCCCGCTTGGTGTGCTTTTATGCGGGCTGTATTTTATATCGTCCATAGTTAATATGTCCCACAATTTTGATACCTCCTTTTTATTGATACTTCTTTTTTGTCATGCCTTTTTATACCTCGTCTTCTTATTCCCTTTTAAAGGTTATTCATCCTCGATACCTCCTTTTCCTTATTCCCTCTCATATAATATACTACAAAATAATTAAGGGAGGCTTTTAGCCTCCCCCCTGTTCTTTACTTCCGGAAATTTACAAAATAAATATTCTCGTATTTATATACATCATATACTTTTTTCTTGTTCCTTTGTTTTCTTGACAATTTTTTCTCTTCATGCATATAACTGTCGTTATCGCTTTTATATATTAATGTTTTGTCAATTATTTTATCTGCTGTTTTTTCTATAAATTGTGCAATCTTGTTTAGAAACGAAAGCAAAATACTCAGACCATAAAGAAATAAATAGTAAAAATTTAGTACTATTTTTACCGCCTTCTTATTCACTTTTATATACCTCCTTCTTATTGAGAACTTAATATAACCTTCTTCTTACTTCTTTTTTTTAAAAGTGCATGTCTACTACTGCAACCCAGTATCTTTTTATTTCTTCCGGATCGGTCGGTATAACAGCGTTTCTTTCTTCAATATTATAAACAAGAGAATATTCTGTTAGCTCTGCTTTTTCAGGGTGTTCTAAATGCCACAATGCTTCTTCGTAATACTCTACAATATTGCTGTAGTCTGTGCCTTTTTGTCCCGTTTCTTTTATCATATTCATTAACCACTCTTTTTCGTCTTTCTCGTATCTTCCATAGACTTCTTTTAAGATGTCGTAAACTTCTAATAAGGGCACTATATCATCATCGTATAGTCCGTTATATACATCCCTGTAAACAGGTATGATTCCTTCATAGTCCGGGAAGTATTTTCTAAAAAGCTCAAATGACCTCTCCCTTTGTTCTTCTTCGGTTTTATTAGGCCCTATTATTGCTAATCCTAACTTATCATATTCTTCCCAGAAATTTTTATATTGTTCAGGATATTGTTTCTCTAATTTTCTTAAAGTGAAATACCCGCTCCATCGTCCTCCAAATACCCACCAGTCCCATAATGGTTTTATACAGTTTTCATTCTCTACATAGTATTCTTCCATTTATTGGAAACCTGCAATTTGTTATTGCTTGTTATACGTTCTTGTTATTGTCTAATCCACCTCCTCATTATTTAATTTATTGAAAATTATATCATCTTCACTATTTTGCTAACAATTTGTTCATCTACAAAATCGCTGTTCATGTATTGGTCGGATATTTGCCTTAATTCTTCACTGTCCCCACCTATAAGCATTGTTATAAATCTAATGTTGTGTTTTTTCTTTTCTTCTTTTATCTTTTCAATATACTCTCTCCCAAGAGTATCTTCACCATCAGTTATAAATATAATATCCGCTCTTTTGTATACTTTTTCACTCTTTATTATCTCTATTGCTTTGTCTATAGGTTCCCTAAAATTGGTTCCTCCATTATAATGCCTTAGAACTACATTTAGTATTTTTAAACTATTATCCTTTCTTGGATCAAAGTGCGTAATCCCCCCTATATGGCTGGTAAATTGAATTACTGCAAATTTCCTCTTCTGTTTGTATGCCCTCTGCAATATTAACATCATAAGTGCTTTGGCCCATATTTCTTTTGTATAGTCTGCCATTCGCTCTTTCATTGAACTGCTTTCGTCTATGCATAATATTATAGGCCCGTATCCTATATTGTGTTTGGTTTCGACTTCATACACCGCTAACTCTTTATTGAGATATTTAACCGTAAATTCCTTTTTGTTTTTCTTCAAAAGGTTTACCTCATACGGCAGTAAATTGGATAAATCGTCACCTAATACAATGCCTTTATATTCTTCTCTTGCTACATCGTTTACTTTGTCTTTTCTCCCTTCTTTATACGTTAGTTTCATTCTTCCTGCTAAATCTGTTATCTTTTTTATCTTTTGGTATGCAAAACTATTATTATGGCTTATATATTCTATTATCTTGGTTACTTTGTCAGGATCAATCAGGCCTTCGTATATGCCTGCTTCTTTACCTGCTTGCTTCCCAAAAGTATTTATTATGTTTTCTATCGTATCTATTTCTTCAAATTGTTGCTGCAATTCCTTTTTTATTTCTTTTGATACGTTATTGTATATTTCCTCTAACTTTGTATTTATTTCATCTTCCTCTCTGTTATTTCCATCATTCTTCTGTGTTTCTCTTTTTACTTGGTTTATTATTTGATTTATATCATCATTTTTTTGTTGTATTAATTTTTCCTCTAGTTCTTTATCTTTTTTGATTTCTTTCATTATTTTGTCTAGTATTGTATATGTTGCAACGATCGTTTTTGGCATGTTTAATTGGCATTGCTGTTTTATTTCCTTTACGTCTTCTAGATTTGTTATCGTATCAAATATTTTTTCATTGTTTTTATTTTCTATCTCATCTTCTTTTTCAGGCTTTACCTTGTAAAGATAATATATGACGTCTCTTAAAAATATTTCGGGGGAAATTACTATTTCACTGATTGTTTTTGAAACATCCTGTAATTTCCCTGTTGTGTTACATATCCTTTTGTAATTTTTATTGTCAATATAATCAGTTTTTATTATGCCTTTTTGAAATAAAGTACAATCTAAAATATTGTCCATCATCCAAATATTATTCATCATATAATAATACCGGCTTATCAAAAGCCGGTATTTGCTATACCTCCTTTCTATTGTTTGTGAAAACTGTCAAATACTTTTATTCGGTATTCCTTTATTTCAGCATCATTAGCTGTAATGTTTTTATTAATTCATCTATATTGCGGTTTTTCGTATAGTTTTTAAAAATTTCTCTTACTTCTCTTTTAGATATAATATTTTTTTGAACTTTATCCTCTATTAAATCCAATAGCTTTCTGCTGTTTATTAATTTTTCTGCCTCACTTGTTATTTCTTCTTTTTCAATACATTCCAGCATTATCCCTTTTACAATATCTCTGTATTCCTTTATATCAAACTTGTCCATTAAATCCCATATCCCTTTATACTTAACCTGCCCCCAGTAACCGTATTTAAATGTACTTCTTTTATTAATAGATCCCGCATAATAATCGCATATATCAATATATAATATCCCTTTTTCCATCATTTTAGACAGTAAGTTCTTGTATGTCTTATGCCATATGTTTTCATATAATGTATATCCCTTGCTTTTATATTCCTTTCTTTTCTGCACAGCTCTACATCTGATACTTCCCATATGGCTTTTTAATCCTCTTATATCCATTATTTCACCGCATTTGGGACATTCTGCCATATTCCCCTTTTTTCTTTTGTTCTTTTTTTAGTTTTTTTAGCTCCGTTTTGTTTAATTTACGTGTACCACAATAAATATCCCAACCATCTTCATAGATTATTGTTTCCATATTAAATAACCTCCTTCTTATTTTTTTATAAAGGGCTGGCTATTGCCAGCCCTTTATTTAATACTTCCTTTCATTATTAACAGTTCGCCTTTTTGCTCATCTATGGTCATTTCCATTCCATATCCTAGTTCCATTTGGCATATTAATTTGCCGTCAAACCAATGTGTATCTTTGCCATCGCTGCATACTCTTATCTTATCTTGTAAATGATATTTCGCAATGACTAAAAATACATTGACTGCTAAATCGTAAGGTTTAAATGCTGTCTTACAGAATTGAAAATAAAGACCATTTTTTTTCGGTTTTTCCCATTCTAATGGCTTGTAGTCTCTTGGGAAATAGAATGATTCATGAGAACAATCTCCATCGCATGTTCTTGTTTCTATCAGCTTCCCTGCATACCACTCACCAGATATTTTGTTTTCAAGGTCAATATTCACACCGCCTGCGTTTTCCGACGGCCATAATATACCCATATCTTCTGTTGTATGTCCACAATTCCTGTCTCCGTTAAAACTTACTTCATTCTCGTTAATTATTGGTTCTCCTTCCCCTAATGGGCCTTTTAAAACTACCCCATATCCTTTTATAATAGGGAGAACTTTTCTAAAATCCTCAACTATTTTTGAAAATACATCAGGTTTTATGTTTTTCGGTCTATACCAGTAATGAGTGTATCCCATAATATTCCAATGCAGCGGTTTTTTACCGCTGCAAGATACCTCCTTTCTATTTTTTTAATTTTTCCTTTTTATTCTTTTTATACCAATTCTTTTATGCCAAAATATTTTTCCATTATACCCTTCAGCAAGTTATTCGATAGATCTGCTGCATCTTTTATGAGTTTTTTATTCCTTATCCTGTTGCTTTCTTCTATCTGTTTTATTTCATTTTTTATGTCTTTAATCTTTAATACCAATTCTGTCGCATAGTTCGGATTTTCTCCACTGTCTTTTTCTACATCATTTTGTATCTTCTTAAGTGTCTTTATTATTTCCTTTATTTCTTCATTATATGGATCTATTATTCTGCTTATTATATCTTCTATCGTCTTTTTGCTTTCCTTATATCTTGGTTCATATATTATGTGTTTTAATATCATTAAATCATCTACCTCTGCGTTATTCCTTCCCTCATATACTGCTGAGGCTTTTACTGCTTTTATCGTCTTTTTCCATCTTCGGTCAGATATATAAAAATCCGTTATTTGTTTTTTTATCTCATATATTGCATCATATATGCTGCTGTCAATCTTTACATTATCTGCTTCTTGCCATATTTTCCCCCAGTTTACTTTTTGTACCCCATTATTATTGAGGGACTCTTCATCTTCCTGCAGCATCAATATAAAATTGTCTTTTGATTTTATTGGCTCTACTTCAAGCCTAAATAAAAACCTATCATAAAAAGCTTGCAGTATATCCTCTTCTTCCCCATCAGGAAGTTCATTACTTGCTCCAAATATTGTTACTGTTTTTGCATTTTCCATCTGAGTCCCGTTTCTGTATTTCCTCTCCTGCATTATAGAGAGCAAAGCATTTAATATTGCCGGAGATGCTTTAAATATTTCGTCTATAAATGCTATTTCATTATCTGGTAGCATGTTTTTCGTTATCCTTCTATATTCGCCCTTTTCAATAAGGTTTATATCTACAACGCCAAGCACTTCATCGGGTGTTGTAAACCTCGTTAAAAGTGTCCTGAAATACCCAAGACCCGCTGCACTGGCTATAGCCTCTACTAATGCTGACTTTGCCGTTCCCGGTGGCCCTAATAAAAGGCAATGTTCCCGGCTTATAATTGATATAACCATCGTTCTTATTATTTCTTCTCTTTCATAAAATTTCTTAAAAACATCAGAAAAAATACCGCTCAGCATATTTTTAAAATACCTCCTTCTTATTTTTTAAAACATACGGCAGGTACAATGCCTGCCGTATGTATATACTAACTATTTATTAAGATATAATTAATCTGCTTTTTGATAATGTTTACTTTTTCTTTCAGATGTTCTAAATCTTTGTTAAGCATTGTTTCATACATCTCTATTTCTTTCATCATATTGGCAGTTTGTGACAGTATTTTGCTTAGCTTCTGCGGGTTCTGTTCCGTTATTATTAGTTCTTTTATTTCCTTTATTGATTGATCTATTTGTTCATTGTATTTCTCATAAAGCATATCCCTTGATTTTGCCTGATCCATAAGCGGTATTGTGAAAAATTCACAGTTTATTTTTTCTACAAAATTCTCCAGTTTTTCCAGCATTTCTTTGTGCATTTTGGGTACGAAATATACGCCCCCAGATGGCCTAACCGCTATCGGATTCATGCTCCAAAGTATATCCCTTACAATTCTCCTAATATGGCTACCATCATAGTTTTCTTTATATTCTTTGTATACCTTTTCTATGTTTATATCAAAGGATTCATTTCCAAGGCTTATCATTTCTATCCTGCCCGTTTTTTTGTCTAATATAATGTCTGCTGTTTCTTTATATGCTAATCTTCTATTATTTGCATCAACTGTTTCTTTTACTACTTTTCTTACTACAGCATTTTTATTGTTGCTTACATCCCTTATCAATATATTTTCGTATATATTAGGATCATTAGTCGGCAGTTTTTCTTTTTCAAGCGATGATGTCGCCCGCTTAAATGCATCAACATCATTTATCGCCTTTGGATGGTATGATTCCGGAATACCTACATCTTGCATAATACTCTTAATATGATCTACTTTGTATTTTACTTCATGTATGGTAAACCAGCATAAATAACCAAGTATACTGGTGTTTTCTTCCTGTACCCCCACTACTTTATTAACATCTATTGTTGTCATCATTCTTTTTTATACCTCCTTCTTATTTAATGGCTGAGCCTTTTTATATTCATTAAACGTTCTATTATTGCATTTCTTTCTATATATCTGTTTTCGACGATCGTTATAAGATTGCACTCTGCTATCATAAACAGCATCGAAACAAAAAATATTCCCAAAAATATTGACGGTGTTAGTACTCCGTATGTTAAAAAAAGAAATATAGTGTTGGATACTAGAACTGATGTAAAAATAACATCTGCTTTCTTTGGGAAAATACAGCAAAGAGTTATTGCTCCAACTATTAATACAGCATGATAGCACGCCACAATTAGCATTATCTGGGCTATCTTTGAGATAGCCATGTTTGTATACCTCCTTCTTATTGTTTTTTATTTACTTCTTTTTTATTGTTCTGCCAGTTCGTCAACCAGCAGAATATTATCCTTTATTCTTCCAGTTATCATAACATCCTTTTTATTTTTTATATTCTCTAAAATATTTTTTATCGCTACCACTTTAAATTCACTTCCGTTTACTCCGTTTACTATTGCTTTTAAATTGTCGCCGTCTCTGTTTATTTCTGCTTTATATGTTTCTTGGTTTTTGCTAAATCTTACTTCATCGGTCTCTATTACTATTTTGTTATTCTCTTTTCTTATCTTTTCTTTGCTTATTTTTAAATAAATTTCTTCAAGACTTAGTAGTGTTTTTTCTACAGCTTCTTTCCCTTTTATAATTGCTTCACATATTTTACCTTTTACTTCTGCCGTTGCTTTTATTTCTGTTTTGTTTTCTTCTTCTACTGCATCAAGTATTTTTATAATCCTTGCTCTAACATACGATTCATTGCTACTTTTGCTTTTGTTTTCCATTCTATCTTGTTCTTGATGTTTATTTTCATATAGCAGTCCTTCTGTTTCCCCAAAATACTCCTTTAATGCTTTAGATATATACTCCATTTTTAACCTCTCTTCGTCTGTGTTTTCATGAGTTTCTGCCACATCGTAGTATGTAGTATATGGGACATTAGCTTCATCTATAATAGTGCAGTAAATCCCTTTTATTACACTACCCCTTTTCCTTATTATTTGCCTTGCTATGCCTCCTTCTATTACAAGTATATCCCCTTCTTTTACAATACCTATATTTATACCTTTTAACCCGTATTTCTTCAGAAGCTCTTTAATCATGCTTCCCTATACCTCCTTTTTATTTGTCTTGTTGAGCTTCACATTCCTTAAACTATTACTTTTTATTTTGAAAACTTGTTTTTTCCCCATAAAAAAATAAAAACCCTTTCTTTTTTTTCAAAGTGATTGAGTCTATGTTTTGATAGATGAATATTTGTTTGTAAACTTTTTTGTTCCTGCTAATAATAATAAAAGCCTATGCGATTATCGCATAGGCTGTCGGTCGTGCCTAATAGCCTTAGTTATTTAGTTTGCTTTTATTATAATCGATTTTGTTACTATTGTCAATAATTTGCTTTGCAAGTAATTATGTCCTAAATCGTTCGCTTTCTATAAGTATATTGCCTGATTTTTTGTAGAAAGCGAGACCATCTTTTAATATGCCATCCCATGTATACCTTACTGCGTTTTCCTTACCTTTTTGAATCCTCGCTATTTTCTCAGCCTGTTCTTTTGAACCTGCCACTATAATTATTTTATCATCTATATCCTCTATAATTTCTGCTGCTTTTATTTCTTCTTCTGAACCCGACCATATCCGTGGTACTACTATTATATATTGGCTTCTCTTTAATATTATCTCAGCTATTATACTGTCTGCCCCAATTGTCCTATATGAAACGCTATCACCAAAATATTTATAAAATTGAACATAAAGCTGCGTTGATGCTGCATATTTTAATGCCATTAACGTATTTATTTCTAACTGCTTGTAAACCTTATCCTTTAATAATATTTCTCCTCCTTTGCCCAGCTTATACAGTGGCGGTGTTCGTTCAATATGCAGTTTATCTACGTACCCTAAAGAAAACAACCTTATAAGTGATTTCTTGGCCGATCTCTGTTTAATAGAAAGTAATGATGATAATTGTAAAGATGATGCTACTCTGCACTTGCCTATCGCATGAAGGATATTTATATCATTCTCTGCAACCAGAGGTATCATGCTGCAACCTTTTCTCTCTACGATCAGTTTCTTTTGACCCATCGGATCTCCAGAAAACGGGCCTGTCATCGTATGCCCCGGTATCCCTTCATTCGGGAATACTTCGTCTGTAAATTCTTTGAATTTTGATTCTATGTTTTGTTCTATATATAGTTCCCCCTTTCTGTGTGCTGTGTTCTGCCGGTATAAAAAACTTAAGGGGGTTATACTTTTTTTACAACCTTTACTACGTATCCATACATTTTTCTTTCATCTTGATCTATTTTTGTAAGTTTCACCAGAAGTTCGCTGCCTTCGTTTGGATTGCCATACGGCAGATGTGGCACCATGCACATCACCGCAGGTTCAAATTCTATTAAAAGCCCTTTAGGAAATATCTTTACCAGCTTGCCTACATACAGCCCTCCCTCATTATATTTGTCAGGTACATATCCCCATGGATCAGGTAAAAGCTGTTTAATAGACACCTCAACGTATCCTGTATCTTTATCAAAAAATATAACTCTTACATCAAAAGAGTCCCCTGTCTGTATATAGTTCCTTACATCATCAACATAACCCCATGAAACTTCTCTTCTGGGGAGGGTTGCCGTTATTCCACCTATATCTACATAGGCTACTCTGTCAGTAACGTGCTTTACAACGCACGTTCTAACAGGGCCTAATGATTCCATCTTTTCGGTTAATTTATTTATTTCATTGTACAGCTCTTGCATCCTTACTTTGTCCCCAATTTCTTTCGCTTTTCTGTATTCTTCTTTCTTCTTCTGTATTATTTTGTATACTTCCAGCATTTTTTGTGCATCTTTGATGAGTGTCTCCCATGTTATCCCGCTCATTTTTTCTAATGCTTCTTTTCTCGATAAATACACTATATTGTTTTGTCTATCTATATGTTTTACCTTAAAGTTTACCATTGTTCCAACTAAGTAGTGCAGTTTTTCTTTTGGACGTAATCCTGCTTCCTCTTCAAATATTATCCCTTTAATATTTTGATTAAAAAATACTACTAAAGCATCTTTACCATCTATTTTTTCTATCCCGACTACTTTTTCCTGCAGTATTGCCCCTGTCTTCATTGCATCATATAAGTCAGGCAGGGTATCTTTTAAAAATTCTTTCTTTTCTCCCGCAAAACCTTCCGGAAATACCGTATTTATTTTGTTTGCCATAAAATATACCTCCTCTTATTCTTACTATTGATTTAATTTCCTTTTTATTTTTTTGATATAAATGATTTTTATTATTATTTCTATATGTTCTTCCTTAATTTTATTATATCATCGCTAAATTTAAATTTAAACTGAAAAAATTAAGCACTATACGGAAGGTGTATAGTGCTTAATTTTGTGAACTTCTTTATAGTTTTATATGTGGTATACTACGCATAATGGTTCTCTTTTATTATACCTTCTTAATTCTACTTTGTATCCCTGCTTTTCTAATTCTTCCTTCCGTTTTATAGCTGATATGTCACTTATTTCTATGTGATTGTGCGTACGCTCTATATTTTTGTTTAATATACCATCCGTAAACCCGTATATTTTTTGATAATACGTTGATAACATATTATTTTTTATTCCTCCTTTTTATTGTTTTTATACGTCCTTCTTATTGTTTCTTAATTTTTATTTTATACTAAATTTTGTTTATTATCTACTTTTTTATATGTTTTCTTTATTTCTTTTTACAAATTCTTCTATCCATTTTCTTATCAACTTTGATATGTTCATTGATTCTTTCTCTGTTATTTCCTTGAATTCGTCATATAAAGGCTTGGGGATTCTTATATTAATTATTTTTATGTTCTCGTCACATTTCATAATAATTTCCTCCTAATCCTTGTCTTTTTTACTAAATTCTAAATTATTGACTATTTGCCAAGCAAATTCCTTATAAATGATGTTTTCGCATTCGATATAGAACTTTTTATTTGCTGCCCCATCTTTGAAATGTTCGATTTTAGGGAATTAATTTTAGATGTTATATTAGTTTTCGTTTTGATAATTGTTTTTGATACAATAGTATTTGTTGTTTGGATATTAGTTTGGATTTTAGGTATTAGATAATTTTCTGCTTTGCGGATACTTGTGATGGTTTTTGTTAATGCCTTATCTGCTATTACTTTCACTTTTGGTGCAATATACTCTGAACCAATATATGTAAATAACACATTGCCAATGACTCCACCTATTACTCCGCCTATAGGGCCTGCAACAAGTGTCCCAATCAATATACCGAATTTTTCACCGGCTAATCCACATGAATATGCACAACCTAATTCTACAGCTAAACTAAGGGAGCCTCGTATTGCATATTCTATACTACGTTTTTTATAGGCTAAATAAAATAATTCCCCAAAATCTACTACATTACTTGCAGTATCAAAGTATTTGTTAAATTTATCTAGACCTTCAAATATCCTTCTGAAAATGTGCGGTCTGGCTTCGAGAACAATTTGGCTTCCTTTTTCAACAAGAGTATTCTTTGAAAACTTCGAAGACAACTCTTTCCCTAATGCAATTGATGTCTCTTTTATTAAATCGTCTTTGTTTTCTTTAAAAAATTTTTTCAACGTTTTTAAAATACTCTTTCGATATTTATATATTTGAAGAGCAGCCCATGTGCCCATTGAAAGAACAAAAGGATCGTAAGGAATGTTTTTATTACTTTTTGGTGGCTTACCATTACTTCTTTTAGATACGTTTGTTGCATGTGCATTACCAACAGGAGTTTTTGTTGGATTTCCGTCAGCATTTCCAATACTTATATTCATTAATTCCCAATGACCATTAGTATATTCAAAATAAAATTTTACATCCTTCTCATTTGACTCATCATTATCATTTGGTGTAAAAGTAACTATGATGATGCCTTTACCTGCAGATATTTTCCCTGTTGCAGAATGTTGGACATCAAATTGTGCATCGTCTATTGCAACCTCTACCCAATCCGGGTCTATGTATTCTTCGCCCGTAATCTCATCTTTATTTTTTGTGCCTGTCGTGCTCTCTACCGTTTGTGGATAATGTGTTTTGCAAAATTCTATAAATGAATTCTTATCTTTGATATTTTTTAGAATCTCATTGTATGTATTAACATCATTATTGTAAACGCTTATTATTAATTTATTGATAGTGCCAATTGCTTCTACACAGTCTGGCATAAATTTATAATTACTTTTATCGCCTATATAATTTTCGTCTAATTTTAGTATGTTAGGATCAAAATTGGGATTAAATATACTATCATTTCTATTAAAATATACTGTTTCCCCATTGGTTTGACCTTCGTCAGCATAAATAGGAGATGATTGATGAACAATGATACATAATAATAATACAAATAAAAATATGCTCGTTTTTATGCTATTATTTCTTCTATTATCTCTTCTATTCATACATCATCCTCCATGAGCTACATTAAACATGTCTATATTATTAAAATGAATCATATTATCTTACTTTTATTATACTTTATTTTGCAATATTTTGCAATATTTTGCTTTACTTTGCTATATTTTGATATATTTTGCTTTACACTTTATTCGTTTTAATTTTATTTTATTTTTCTAAAAATAAAAAACTCCCCTCTTCTAGTGAGGAGAGTTTGCCAATAACCCATGTAGTTTTAATTAACATTTTGGGAATCCATAACTTTGTTTACGATTTTTATTAACCCATGTAGTTATAAAAAAACGCTTATCAACAGGCATTACATAGAGGCGAGTTTTACAATAGCCATAATGTTGTCTATATTTGGTTTTTTACCTGATATAGTAAAGAAAAATGCCGGAAAATAAAAAAGTAAGCATAAGAGAGAAAATTGTTTACCCAATTTATCTACCTATATAGTGAAATAAAAACATGGAGGTCAAATATATGCATATACATTATCTACCCATATAGTGAAATAAAAACTATAACAACAGTTACGGCCACAAACCAAAAGATCTCTATTATCTACCCATATAGTGAAATAAAAACCCTTCTTTTTTTTATATTTGTTATCCTTCTAATTTCTATTATAAAACATTTTTCCTTTTTTATGAAGCATATTTTTTGCAGCGAAGCAACAGTGCATATTTCGTATTCCTTTTGATTGCTTTTATCACCCCTTAATTTTTGTGTTTCCTATATTCTTTTGTTATTTTCCTGCTTCGCTGCATTGAAGAAATCCTAACATTGGCTATAATTCCTTTATCTCTATCCTTACTCCAGTTTTTTCTTCGTATTCCCTTTTTATCGTTTCTTTATCTTTTTCCTGCAGTTCTCCTTTAGCTACCCTTATTTCTGTATAGTTTGAACAGAAGCTTACCCTCGGCTTTGTTATGCCCCTTTCTATCAGCATCTTTCTTGCTTCGTCAATTAATACATTCTGCCTGTATGTCTCCGCTATCTCTATATCCCATCCCGTCTGCTGCTCAAGTTCTCTTATCGTTTTTTCATACCGCCTTCCATATTCAGGCGAAACAAAACTCAATACCATCCTGCCCTCATCAGGATACATCCCTATCTTCACTTTGTAATTTGCATCTCTTATCTCTTTATTTATCCTATCATCTATTATCTTCCTTGCGTAGTTCTGTTCTAATCTTGCCCTTTTGGGAGTGTTTTCGTTTTCTTCTCTTTGCTCTTTTATCCCATCTATCCTTATATCCAACCCCGTCTCTCTTGCTATGTCTTCTATTACTTTCTTAGCTTCTTCTTCGCTTTCCCCTTCCTGCAGCTTCACTAATATATAACTCCCCTTAAATGAAGGCCCTTTTGCAAGCTCTATTCCCGCTTTCAAAAGCCTCCTTACTATCATTTCGCTTATATATGCCGTGTTTATGTTGTTCGATACTTCTATCTCCCATTGTGTCTCTTTTTTCAGTTCCTCTATCTCTTTCTTGCACTTTTCTGCATATTTTGGCGTATGGAAATACAGCACTATCTTCTCATTTTCAAAACCTATTTTGTATAATCCATAATTGCCTATCTTATCTTCTATCAGTTCCCTTGCTGCGTTCTGTTCCATCTTAACAGATCTCTTCTCTTCTTCGTATTCTTCTCTGCTCTTTATATATACGGTTGATTGATAAGGATTGACTTTATAACGGTCGTTAGTTCGTATTAAATTTATAAATTTGTTCCTTTCTTCTTCCGTTAAACCTTTTTTATTTTCAATCCCATACCATACTGCCATTAAATCGCCTATCGTTATATTTGTCCCGCCTTTGCCGTTGTTTATCAAATGCTCCCACAATAAATCCGGATCTATTTCTTCTTCTCTGTTTTTGTTTAACGCTATCTCCAATGCTTTCTCCTCAAGCGAGTACCTTTTCCTTATGCCCTGAGGAAGATTGTATTGATAGGGCTTCCCTCTTTCCGCTATCTGCGTAACCGCTGCTATTTTTGAGTTTGTTTTTATGTCTCCATATAAGCTTTCTAATGCGTTTCCATCTCCGTGAACAAGTAGAATATAGTCCGATTCTATTGACTCTAAAAAGTTTATTATGCCTAACCTGTCAGCATGTGCAGATAACTGGCATTTTTCTACCCTGCATTTTACCTTCCTTTTTATCCCGTTTAATTCTATTTCCCTTTCATCTTCCGGCTTTTCAGCAAGCTCCAATAACTTCCTGCCGGGCGATTCTTCATCTTGGTATCCAACTATGATTATTGCATTCTTTTTATCCCCTATTAGCCTTTCTGCGTAAATTGGAGAAAGCCCCCCTGTTAACATGCCGGAACTCGCTATAATGACGCAAGGCTCATTGCTTTCTAATATCTTCTTCCTTTCTTCGTCGCTCTCTACTTCCACTATCTCATCCGTATAAAACAAAGTGCCTGTTTTGTCTATTTCTTTATAGCATCTTTTCGTCAGGTAATTGCTCATGTTCTTATATATGCCGTTTATCCTTCTTATCAATCCGTCCACATATACCTTGTATCCCTTTTTCTTGTTGTCTTTTATCGCCAGTATCACTTCCTGTGCCCTGCCGAGTGCAAATGCAGGGATCAATACCCTGCCGCCGTCCTTTATAGTCTCTTCTATTATGCTCATCATTTTCGCTATTTCGTCCCTGCGTTTAGGGTGCATCCTTTCTCCATATGTCGCTTCGCTTATTACTACGTTCACTCCTTCGTCCAAAAAAGCCGTCATTGATTGGCCTTCTATCGTCCTCTGCCCAAAAGTCGTATAATCGCCTGTATAAAGCAGAGTCCCTTCATCGGACTGAAGCAGGACTCCCGCTGCACCCAATACATGCCCTGCGTTCAATAATACCATGCTTATGCCATCGGCTATCGGATATGTCGTCTCATAGCCGATCGTTATAGTGCTGTTTATCGTTCTGTCTATGTCGGACTCATCGTAAAAGGCCAGCCCGGTCGTTGCCCTTGCCACCTTCAGGGCATCTTCAAGCATAACCTGCATTATGGCTTTTGTCGGCGGAGTGCAGTATATCCTCGCTTCAGGAAATATTTTGTTTATTGCGGGAAGTGCTCCGCAGTGGTCTAAATGAGCATGGGTGATTATAATTGCATCCAAATTTTTGCCTTCTTTTCTGAGATTGTCTAAATAGCTTATGTCAGGAAGTGACTCAGTCCCTTCTTCGTTTACCTTTATACCTGCATCTATCATTATGTTTTTGTCTTTTATCTTTATTACCGAACATGAAGCCCCTACTTCTTTAGCCCCGCCTAAAAATATTACTTCCATCATTGCTTTCCCCCTTCCATGTTAAACATAAGATGTTAGGAAGTGTAGTGTAACATAATGTTACACTATACTTCCTTAACATCTTCTTTTGCATTATCGTTTTGCTTTTTGCTGTTTGTTTGCTTTTTGATTCCCTTGTTTGTTAGTGTTTTTGCCTTTGTCTGAAAACCTTGCCTTTCCTTTTTTGAGCTTTATTTTTACCATTTCCGACGGTGCAAGGGTTATCATCCCGTATCCTTGGCTTCTCCTAAAACCTATACCCAAATTTATGATATGGTTTATATCCTCAGGATCTCCTGCAATGTAAAATCTTCCGCAGTATCCTTTGATTATACCTTCAAAATTGTCCACTTTTATTGTGTTTTTTACTATGCTGTAAACATATTTTTTCGTATCCTTATCCTTGACCGGCATAAGGTTTATCGGCTTCTTCAAGGGCCTACCAAATACGGCCAAAAATACCTGATTCATTATATAGTTCAGCGATTCGTTAAATTTATTCGCCTCTTTTTCTATGTCTATAAGATGCCCTTCCCTGTCGGTTACAACAATCGGTGTTACAGTTCTTATCTTTATACGCCCACTTTTAATATATGGCTCCTGTTTTATTACGGGATCAAATGCTATGTTCCACCCAAATGCCACTTTATACGCTTCTCTGGATTTCTTCAGTTCTTCTGCCATCTTCTGCAATAATTCCTTATCCGCTGCCGATACTATTATTGTGAATATGCCTTCCTTTAATTTAAGCATATCCCCTTCTGCTTCATAAAGTTTCTCTTTATTTTGCTTCTGTTTTTCCATTTCTTCTTTCGTCTTTAAGTAATTATACGGTTTCACTCCTATACAGAAGGGTTTCGGTTTTTTATTTGCCCTTACCACTCCGTTATCGTTGTAATGATAAAGTTTTTCATATTCTATTGGGTCTATGCTCTTTATTACGTCTTTTATAAACGCTACCGCCTGCATGTTGTAGTTTCTGCTTATCTTGTCAGCTTTTAAGGTTATGAAAAGCTTCGCCATTTTCCTTCCTCCTTCTCATCACATACAAATTATCGTTCTTCCATTTACTTCATAAACGCTGTTTTCTATTCTACCCTTTATTTTTACTTTAAACGGTTTAATATCGTTAGTTATTCTGTAGTATCTCATCTTTGGCTTTCTTTCTAAACCTTCTATTTCCATAGAATATGCCATCGGGACTCCTATTGCCTTCTCCGGTTCGGATATAATCTCAATGTTGTTCCTGTCAGAAGGGATTATGCTGTTTTGTTCTACAACCTTGTCTTTTGCTTCTTCAGGAGAAAGTTTCTTAAAATCTGCCCATGTAATCTCTCCTATCATTAATGGATAACCCTGCCTGCCTAAATATACGGCTTTTTTAGGATCTCTTTTCTTACGCTTTTTCTCTTTAATTACGCCTTTCTCAAACTTCTCCAGCAGTTTTTTCCCTTCTTCATTCGTCGGTATGGCCGTTACTTGAAATATTACGTCTTCTCTGAACGGATTTCCTGCATTGACTACTATCTTCCATTCCTTATTAAGTACTGAATCGCCTGCGATTTTCTTCAGGAGGGTTTTTGCTTCTATCAGAATGTCTAACATACTGCCTTCCATCAGCTTTGCATACGCTTCCGTATTTCTCTGTATCTTTGCAAATGCTCCTATTATGCCAAGGACGGTCGTTTTTGGGACTATCGTTGCTGTATCATTCTTGTTGTTGGGGAGCCCTACCGAATATTTCTTTGCCCTTATCTCAAATACAGCAGCTTTCATAAAATATATCACCTCTTTATATAAATTTTGATGTTTTTATCTCCTATCGCTCTTGCAACTTCTTTTTGATATACCCCTTAACGGAGCCGGAGCTACCCCTTATTTTCTGGATATGACATATTACTTCACCCCGCTGCTGCCTTTGCCTGAGGCATCAGAGTATTGGAAAAACAAGCATAGCAGTATTCTAAAATCATCTCCGGCAGGACAGATACACCTTTTACAAAAAGCATCTCTCCTTCCCTCAACATTTCTTCAACTATCTCTATCACCCTCTCCCCGGATAATTTCATATCTTGAATTAATTTCCTTATCACGTTGCCCAAACGGCTCTTTACACCTTCATTCTCAGCATAAAGGTAAAATCCCTGCCGTACAAGCCTCTCCCTCACCGCCTCAATACACTCTTTTTCCTCATTTTCTCCTGCTTCGGCTGTTTTTTCAACTGCTCCTATGTTGTTAACGTCATTTTTTGCAATGTTTTCTTCTGCATTTTTGCATTCTTCTTTTGCTTCTTCTTTTGCCAAGTATGCATTATTAAATGTTTTTTCCATTTCATCGTGCGTACATGCTGTTTCTTCTTCAGACCTAAATGGTGTAGAGTCCTCTCCAACAGCCACATTATTTGCTTTTATTGCTTCGGCTATTTTTTTATTGATAGCCATGTTCTTGAGCACACCCACTGTATAAGCAAGTGGGTTATATACTTTGTTGGATGTTACAGCTTTTACCGTTATATTTGCTGCTATTGTTGCTGCAGCGGTATTTGTGTATTTTAGCATTTTAAAATCTTCGGAGAATGCCTTATAAAGTAGATAATATAAAGTTTCCTTCGTCCCTTGCACCTTTAATGTATTTTCAATTGCTTCAGCAAGGGCAAAAAGGAATTTCCTCCTCCTTTCATGCTCCGCCCTTTTTTCTTCGCTTATCTCTGCTACTTTTTTGCTGTCGCTTGCCTTAAAATAATTAATTTGTTTATCTGTATGTATGTCGGTTTGTTTGTATATATTATATAAGTCATCTCCTTTCTTGTCGTTATCTATATTATTGGAATTTTTTAAATCATTAACCATTTCAGAAATACACAAATCATTATTAATCTTATTTTCCATAGCTAAGACCTCCTTATTAATTACATAAATGCCTTTTTTCACCTTTCGAACGTAACCCTCAATAAAAGCGGTTTTTAGTAACCTCTGTGCCGTACGAATGGAACAACCTTCTGCCAGTGCTATGTCCTTTGCTGTAATATAGTGCTTCGTCTCTTGCTGTGATTTATTTTGCATATTTTGTATTGACTTTTTCAATATTTTTGATATAATAATTACTGACATAGGGTTACGTTCCTTTCGTACGGCACGGGCTACGTGCCGCTTTTATTTTTTGGGCTACACTTTATATTATATTTTTTCCCTTTTTGGATTTCAATTTCCTTTTTTGGCAGTATATTAGACTTGTCCTTTTTGCTTCGTTTTTATTTTTCCATTTTCTTTGTTTTGCTCTAATTTTTATATTTTTCTTTTTGTTCGACAATTTTTGTATTTTCAAGGCAAGGGTTTTAACCCTTGCCTTTGATTTTTGTATATTTTTTTTATTCTAATTTGGTTCCGCATACCGGGTTATTTAAAGCATCATATACAGAAATATAATACACAATTGTTGGGTATTTTGATGTATCTACTTGTGTTACTTTTATGTTTATAACATTCTATAAGTTTTTTTATAAATTTGTTTCCCATATTTATTACCCTCTAATGCTTTTATTAATTTTTGTATGTTGATATTAGTTCTTGTATTTCTTTTTTGCGATCTTCAGGAGCTTCTTTTAGTGCTTTATCTAAATATTGTATGGCCTTTTCTTTGTTGTTTAAATTTTCATAATATATCCGACATATTGCTATTAAACTATCTATATAATGTCTTGTAGATGGTTTATTTGTGAGTTTCTCAAATTCATTTATTGCTTCATTAAACCTTTTTAGATGCCATAGCGATAGTCCCTTGAAATATGTTATTGAATCACGGCTTGTTTCACTTAATGGATACTTTTCGGTTTCCGTAAAGTATTTTAGTGCAGTTTCGTAATCTCCTATTCGTGTGCTTAAACTTGCTGCAGTATAAGCATATAATTGTTTGCTGCTTTCTTCTGTAAGATTTTCAAATGCTTTTTTCGCAAAGTATCTCGCTGTTTCATATTGCCCTGATTGTGCATAAAGTTGTATCAGAAATTCATAGAAAATTTCAGGGGAATAACTTCTTTTGGCACTTTGAGGTGGTTCAAATACGATGTCGTCTATATCCGAATAATTAATATCATTGTACTCTATTGTTATTTTTGTCCCATCAAATTTTTCATGAGTTTCACTTATTATGCCCCAGTTTTCTTTATTTATTTTTATTGTAATATTTGTATCTTTTTGAGGATCGTTATTTTTCTCTGCTTTTGCATTCATTATCAACATTATTTCGTTATCAGCTGTCTCATTTTCCGCAGTTATTTCGTAGTCTTGTATGTATTTCTTAAATGATGTATTGACATCTGTTATTATGCTTTGGCTTATTCCATTTAGTTGATTTATGTCTACTGCATGTAATGTATTGTCCCCTTTAAAATACACCCACATTTCTTTATTATTTATCCCAATTGTTACCCCATTGTTTGGTTGTAAAAATTTGATTAATGCTTGTTTTGGCTTTTTTATAAACAATTCTGTCTTTGTTTTTAGTTCGTCATTAAGTTTTGTGGATACTATGCAATGCATTGATTGGTTTTTATTCAGTTGTTCTTCTATCTTTTTAAGTATTTCTTCGGGATTGTTAGCAATATCCTTATTGTTGTTTGGTATTGCTTCTTGTGTAGATTTTTGCTTCATATACAGGTATGCTGCGTTAATTGTTAAAGTTGCTATTAAAAATAACATTAAAAGCAACAAAGTTCGCCTTTTCATTGAATGTTTTCCTCCTTATCTTTTTTTGATAAGTACAGGGCAAAGGGTAAATATCCCTTTGCCTTATTAACTTAGAAATATGACCTATTGTTCATATCGTATATAACCCACTTATTATTCTCTTTTCTTATATTAAACTGCCATTTAACAGTAAAAGAAGGTTTTTCCTCTATTATTGAATTGTCAGTAGTGTTCTTTTTTACATATTTCCACGTTTCTTTTGCAAGTAGAGTTATTTCATTTAGGCTGTTGAAAAACTTAATTTCTTCATAATTTATATCTACCAAATTAGCTTCCAAATAATATCCATAATTTTTCATATTATTTATGTTGTATGATAATCTGTCATACAATGATTGTGTCAAAAATACAGGTTGTTTTGATACGAATGGTTCGTAATACGAAGGATCAAGTTCTTTTGAGGCTTTTATATCGGCTTCTATAAAATTGTTTATTAAATTTGTTATTTCTTCTTTTATTTTTTCTGAAGGCTCAAAATCATAAAATCTTATATAATTTTCGTTGTTTTCAAATTCTACAGGCTGTATTAAATCAGCTGTTAATTTGTATTTTGGAGAGAATCCTATAAAGCATTTATATTGATAAAATCCCGGATTTTTAGGATTTATTTCTTTGTCGTTTACGAACACTTTGATTTCAGGATATGTCTCTATAGTTCTTATTTCACTTAAATTATCTCCTATTATCTTCCATTTTGGCCACCTTTTGCTGCCAGTATTTAAAAGGAAAAGCTGTATTGTCTCATTATTCCCATTTTCTCGTGTTATATATCCTAAATATTCTTTGTATTTGTCTTTGGAATATTTTGTTTTCATTTCTGTTGTCCCCAAAGTATTTAACAAGAGATTGTTAATCTCATTGACGTCTTGTTGTGTATCTAAGTCTATATTTGTTATTTTACCTTTTATTTTTTCTTTGTCTTTCATTGCTTTAATAAAATCGTCTTTTGTCAGAAATACATTTGAATAATTTTGGCCCTCAAAATGTAACATGCTATAGGCTTTATTGTAATCACTTGTTCTTAGAGCTGTTAGAAAATTCTTTGCAATGTCCTCGGGTTTAGCAGGACGTAGCAGAGTTATTACAAAAATTATTGCTAAAATAATTGCTGCGTACATAATGTATCTCTTAGGGAGGAATATTGTTTTTGTTTTCTTTTTGACCGGGGTTTTACATTTTGGACATATTTCTGAATTGTCTTCTAATTTTTCTCCACAGTTTCTACAATACATTCCAAATACCTCATGTTTTTTTTTATAATATAATTTTTGTTTTTTAATTGTTTTTAAGTTTTATTGTATTTAATTTTTAATTTAAATACGTCTCCCCCTTGCCTTAATGTTGAATATTATTTTTTGTTGCTATTGTTCCAAGAGAGAAATACCTAGTATGATAACAGCAATACCTATATACTGTATTGGTTTTAATTGTTCTCCAAAAATAAAATGAGATAACATTGCTACAATTACATAAGTTATACTGTTTAACGGAACAACTATTGAAAGTGGCTTGTCCCTTAAAAACATCAACCAAAAAATATAACTTATGCCATAGCAAAAAGCAGAAATATAAAAATATAGATTTTTTGTCAATCCAACAATGTTTTTTAAGTTATATGTAGAATATTTTGCAATTATATGCCCTGCAGAACCAAGCATTATGGATATGATTATATATATCATTGTTTCTTTTCTCCTTACTTAGGTTTATTTTCCTTTAAAAATCTTTCTCCAGTTATTAAAAAATTTAATTTATTTGATATAATCTTTATGTATTAATTGTTGTAGGAGGGAATATTATATTATGCATAATAAAAATGTTTCAGGAAAATCCAGAGGAAATAACTTGAATGAAAACAAAAATAATACAGATAAGAAAGACAAACCCCCTGCCTATAAAGATGAAAATAGACTGAAAGAATTAAAAGTCATCCAGATAGTGCTAAATGATGGAGAAAAATTCCTTGCAAAAATAATTGATGCAGGACAATACTGCATTGAAGTGATGACGGGAGATAATAGGCATCTTATTATCCCTAAACACAGCATTAAATATTATGTTGTAGTAGAAGATATCCCTCTTTAAACGGCCCTCCATATAATAAAAAAAGCAACAGAGTTAAT
Organism: Thermovenabulum sp.; assembly: GCF_049701175.1. Lineage (GTDB taxonomy): Bacteria > Bacillota > Thermosediminibacteria > Thermosediminibacterales > Thermosediminibacteraceae > Thermovenabulum. The sequence continues at coordinate 64,600 of NZ_JBNATW010000004.1, read as the reverse complement.
ATTATTGCCTCTGTTGCTTTTTTGTTTTATCTATACAACAAAAAAGTTATCATCTTGAGTTACTGTTTTCTTTTTTTCTTCTTCGTTTGTATTGTCTTCATTGTTGTTTGTTTTCACATATATATCTTTTACTTCATCGTAAATAATGTTTAATTTTTTATTATTTTCTTTAATTGTTAAGTCATCTTTTATTTTTAAGCGTTTTTGATTTTTATTTGCTTTGTTTTTATTCCATCTCTTTTTGTCCCATTCGCATAAATCAAAATCACCCATTATCGGCATAATTGGTTCCCCATCTTTTACTATCCTTACTATTCCCTTGAATCGTGGTATTTCTAACAATTTTGTATAATCAAATCTCTTCTCCTTTTTTGTATCTAATCTGTAGTTTTCTTCTTTCCAGAAAGGCATCAACAATATTGACGAATCTCTTTTATAAGAAAATACCTTCTCTAGATATTCAAATTCCCCAAATTCCTTTGAAAACAGTTGTGCATCCCCTTCGCTTCCCAAATTGAGTATAATTTTGTTCCTGCATGTTTCTAAAACTATGTTCTTAAAATTATGCTTGTCTTCATGTACTAACTGTTCAGTAGTTTGTAATGCTAATACCGTCGCACATCTAAACGAACGACCTATTGCCAAAAGTCGCTCAAAATCAGGATTTATATACCTTGGAAATTCATCAATATATAAAAAATGCGGCGTTCTTGTCCTCTCTGTACCCGGCCTTCTAAATACCGCTTGCTGTAAATGCATCATTATAAACTGACCAAAAGCATCTCCTAATTTGCCAAGATTGCCCATCGCCGTGTTTACTATTAATACTCCGCCTTTCTCTAAATGCTCATCCAATTTTACATCAGATTTGCCTATCAATACCCTCTGCAACATGCTGTTCCCTGTTATGTCTTCAAGCTGTAATCTTAATCCTAATGTAAACTGGTTTATCTTGTCTTTGTTTTGCCCTAAAACTTCTACCAAGAAATATTGTACTAATGCTGTCGTTCCTTCTTTGTTTTTTAATTCTTCTACATACTTCATTAACATGTTTTCATTCCTTAATACTTCTACCATGTCCATTATTGTTGCATTATTTCCTTTGATTTTTTTTACCAGCAATGCCGTGTTTCTTGCTGCGATCTCTTGGTTCAATCTAAAAAATGCTTCCTGTTTGCCAAATAGTGAACGCAATACCGTCCTCATTATTTCGGCAACCGTTTCAGGATCTCCTTCCATTGGATTGAAACAAGGTGTCCCGGGATCTATCGGGTTTATATATACATACGGTATTTTTAGATCCCTGCACATTGCTGCTACATCGTCCGCAAAATCTCCCTTCGGTTCTATTACGGTTACACCTAATTTTTCGCCTTGTGCTATTGCTTTTAAGTCCTGCCATATCATTGGTTTTAATACCCTGCTGCTTTTGCCCGTACCTATCGTCCCTACAACTATGGTGTGTAAGTATCTGTCTATATGTTTTAACACTACAGGCTTGTTTTGGTATTTGCATATTTCTATATCTAATGTATTCTCTTTTTTTATTTCCGGATGTTTGCCTTTATATTCAGGCTTGTTCCTGCCCTGCCCTTCTCTTACCAAGTACAATATTATCCCAAACGATATAACTATTAAAAGTATCGGAAGAATCTTGGCTAAATTGCTTATTAGTTTTATATCTCCTTCCGTTACCCAAGGATTGTCCTTCATATTTTCAATCCATTTCCCCGCTTTGCTGTATAACATATATCCTAGTATGACGCTCGTTGCCGTTAGTATGCCAGCTACTCCCGTGATGTAATTAATAAAGGCCCTATACAGGCTGTTTAGTATGAATGCTACAACGCCCGTTGCTATGGATATAAATATGTATATGGGTATCTTGTGAGGATTAGCATAGAATTCTATAAAGCCTATAACGCCCGTTATTGTGGATATAGTGCCAAGTATCCTTGCTATTACCAGCATTTGTTTACTTATACCTCCTGCTTTTTTATTCTTCTTCTTCTTCATTTAACAGTTTGTCTATTTCGTCGTCAAGATCATCATCTTCATCTTTTATTTCCCAAAATTTGTCGTCTACTTCTATTTCTTCTTCTATATCTTCTTCTATGTTGTTTTCTTTGCTTATTGGCCTTGTCATCATTAATTCTACATTTTCTACTTCAACAAATACATTTTTCCTTGATTTCCCGTTTTCGTCTTCTGTTATTATCGTTACCAGTTTTCCCGTTATTCCTATCATATCCCCTTTTTGGCAATAACGTTCTATAACATCGGCATTTTTGCCCCATGCTGTAAATGGTATAAAATATGTCGTTTCTTTTAGACGATCGTTAACTGCAATTTGTGAACTTACGTATTTTCTGCCGGAAGATGTTTCCTTTATCAAAGGCTCTTGTGACAAACGACCTACTAAAACTACATTGTTCATAGCAGTTAACCTCCTTTTTATATGATTAGCATCTCTTGTATATATTCTTCCTGTTTTGTTTTATTTTTTGTTTTTTTCCTTTTCTTTTGTTCTTTCTGAATTTCTTTGTTTTCTTTTTCTGCTTCTTTTATCCAGTATTGACACTCCTCTACTTTATTGGGATTTGCCCTTACTTCTTCTTTTGGACAGACTCTTATGCAACATTCGTTATATCTTAAATCTATATATATGCCACATGGTAGTCTTTGTATGGGATTTAGCTTTGCCATTCCTTTATGCCCCCTTGCTTTTTATTATGTTGATTTTAGTATGCTTTTTTCTCTTTGAGCCTCTATAAGTAGTTTGGCTATCTCTATGCCGTCTCTTATGATGTGAACTTTACTGCCTTTTTCTTCATGCCATTTTATTCCTACTTCCTTAATCTTCAAGCCGTTTTTCCTTGCACGGATAAGCACTTCTATATCAAACTCAAACCTATTGTGCTTCAAAGGTGCATAAAAAATTTTTTCCGCTGCTTCCCTTCTGAATGCTTTGCACCCACACTGCGTATCCTTTATGCCAAGGTTTAATATTGAGTTTTGCAGTCTTGATAGTATTTTTGATATCGCATCTCTGTATAAACTTCTCTCAACTTCTGACTCCTTTAAATTCCTTGAACCTACAACTATATCGCTGTCTTTTAATTCGTTTAATACTATTTCCCATTCGTCAGGCATAACACTTAAATCAGCATCTACATACAGTATTGATTCAGCTCCCTGCCTTAATGCTTCCAATACCCCTTCCCTTACGCTGTATCCTTTCCCTATATTGCTTTCCCTCCTTATAACCATATAAAAATTTAAGTCCTTTGCTATTTTACTGGTGTTGTCAACAGAACCGTCATCAACTAAAATGATAAAATACTTTTTATTTGATTCTATCCATATATCCTTATACTTTAATAACCTCTTTTCTTCATTATACGCAGGTACTACAATACATGGCCCGCATATCATACTCCTTCTTGCTCCCTTCTGAGTCGGTTTTTACCTTTCTATGTAATAATAAAAAAAGCAGGCCTTAAAACAGCCTGCTCTCTTAGTTTTTTCTGCCTTATATTATTATTAAGAAATTAAAAAATTATTTCTTCGTCATCTTCTTTTTTTATATCTCCTATTATTTCTTCTAATCCTTCTAAATCTATGTCAACCCCGTCTTCTACATCGTCAAAGTTCAGTTCTTCTTCCACATCACCTTCAATGTCTATGTCTATGAATCTTTCTTGCTCTGCATAAGTGTTCTTACCGTTTGAAGCTGCAAAAGAAATATCGTATGTTCTTTTTTTATTCTCGCTTGTATCTTCTTTACTATTACTTGTATTGATATTTATACTGCTTTTTTGCATATCCTCTTGTTTTACTTTTGTGGTTCGTTCCATAAATATTATTCTCATTGCTTTAACTTCAGTTGCAGTCTTATTTCCGCCCGTTGCCGTTTGATACTTCCTTATATTTAGTCGCCCTTCTACAAATACTAACTCACCTTTTTGAGTATATTTCATATTCTCTGCCATGTTACCCCATGCTACTATGGGGATAAAATCTACCTCGTTATTTTTGTCCGTCTTATTCCAGTTAGGCCTCCGTACTGCAATGGTAAACCTCGCTATTGCAGAGCCTCCCGGTGTATACCTTATTTCCGGATATTGTGTAAGCCTCCCTATTAACAAAATCTTATTAAGCATTTCTTATACCTCCTTCTTATTGATTATTTTTCTGTAACTTCTTTATTTATTGACTTCTATCTTAAATATATCATAGTTCCCTATTTTTGCTATATATTTTGCCTTGCCTTCTACTGCCAGCTTTTGCATGTACAAACTTAATCTTGTCTTTTTATCTATAGCGACCGTTTTTATGTTGTGCTTTTCTATTATCTTCTCCGGTTCAGCTGTAGTTATATTTCTAAGTGCCATGAAATCGTCCCATATCTCTTTTTTGTTAAATATATACATATCAGCACGACTGTCTATAAATACCGGTATGCCATACCATAAAAAATAATCCCCAAGAAGATAATCATTAAATATATTTTCAGTTAGTTTGTTTTCCAATATGTATTGCGCTACCTTTGCTTCGGTTTGCTGACTTAATATGTCACCTGTTATTATATTTGTTATTACCTGATTTGCATTGCATCCCAAAATCATTGTTAATAACATTGTTATCATTATAACCATCGTTATTAATGGGGAATATCTTTTTATCATAATCAGGTTGTCCTTGTTTATTATTGCGAATGTTCTCGTTATGTCAACGGAATACATTGATATAACGGGAACAAGCATTAACATGTGCCTTAAAGATTTTAAAAAGAGCAGTAAGTTTGCTGTCATTATTATTTCTGCCTCTGTTATTTTGCTGTCCTCTTTGGCTTTTATTATAAGATTGATTATTGATGTAACCGCTATATAGATAAATAGAATATTGTGAAAATCAGGAGAATGCCATTCGTTAATATTGTTTATTATATCAGCATTGCTGCTTGCAGCATAGCTGTATCTAAATATGCCTGTAAACTGTGGTGTTATTACTGTGCCTATGATAGAAAATATTAAATGCTTCCAATCGGCTTTGCAAAATATAACATAAATGGTAATTACGAATATTCCTATGGAGACGGACGAATGCATATTTGCCCATAGTACAAAATACACAAATATTAAGATTCCTTTTATACAGCTGCCATCTTTTAATTTCCCTTCTGTTAAGATGTAAAGAAGAAAAATAAACAGCACTCCTGCAACTGTATGTGGTCTAATCGTCCATAAATATTTAAGCACTATTATATAGTTAATATAGCTTGTTATCAGCATGTAAAAATTGTTTGAATGATTTACAATTAGTAAATACCCATAAATCGCACCCAGTATTAGTGTGAATATAATTGGCCCTGCAAAAGAACTATATTTATATAAAACATATATTATTATGTCATACAACCATGAATGCGCTGTCCATTTTATACCCCGTGCCGTCCAGCTGAATACATCCTTTTTTATAATTGCTTTATTCTTTATCATCCATTCCCCTGATTTTATGTGCCATAATGTGTCATTTGCTATTATCTCATTATATGAGGACATTAAAAAATAAACATCCGTCAATATTACTAATATAAAAACTAATATTAATGTTGCCTTGCCCTTTCTTTCCACTTCATTTAATATCATCTCTTTTCTTCCTTTTTTTATGTTATTTATAAAAAAAACAGCCCTCCTTTTGATGGAAGGAGGTTTGGAGGGATTTTGTAGTCTTTTTTGTTCCTTATTTTTTTTTCTTTTAAATATTTTAATCTTATATCATTTTTTGTTCAAGAAATATTTTTAAAAGGCAGGTATTGTTATACCTGCCTTAGTTTATACGGTTGTTCTTTTAATTTATTTTCTATTAATTGTGATACTATAGCTATTTCATTCTTTATATACTCTAATTCCATATTTTCTGCCATTATTTCTATTTCTTCAACTAGATCTTTTATTTGTGTGTATATGTCTTTTTCTTTCATTATTTCTTTACTTTTTTTATTGTTTTTTTCATATTTTTTAATATTTTTAATTGTGTCATATATTTTTGCTGCTATAATTGCTTGATCTAACTTAATTTTCATTTTTACTAAGTCGTCTGTATTTATTAAATTTGCAATAAAAGTGTAATTTGTTTCTTTTCGATTATTATCTATAATAATTTTTTTTATTTCTTCTTTGATATCTTCGCAGGGTATATTTTTATTTATTGCGTTTGTTATTTTTAATGCAGATGTGTATAGCGGTGGTTTTAAGAATATTATGTCTAAATTACGATAAAGCAATTCCCATAGTTTAACAGCTCCCTCTTCTGTATATGACGGCATTGTAAATATATGTGCATTGCTTTCTATAAATTCTGTTATCCGGGAATATATCTTGAACGCTGTTTCTATTACGTATTTATATATTTTGATTCTTATTTCATACAAAAAATCTAAATAATCATAAATTTCCTTTTGTATTGTTTCAAAAAATATCTCTTCAATGTTGTTATTTGTACCCATGAGGTTTTCCATTATGCTAAGTATTACCGCTTCACGTGTGTTTGTTCTGTTTCTTGATTCTTTACAGTACTTTACTATTCTTTCCATTAGTTTTTTATCATTTTTTAATAGTATTATTGAAATAAAATCCATTAATTTATCATTTATTTTGTTTTTGTTCGATGATTTTAAGAATTTTTTCGTTTCTAATATCGTTGAATCAGGGTATATTTCACAGCTAAAAAAATCTGGGCGAATATCTATATTTATTCTGTTGGGCTGATTTGTTTCCAAGCTTGTTTGAATGCGTGCTAGAGGGATCATTTGCTCTTTTCTGAGTTCAAGTAATATGTTTTTCTTTTCGGCTCCATTTGTTCTTAAAAGTTTATGATAGCATCTTTCATTTGCCTTCTTTTCTATTATTATTGGTTCTAATATCTTATTCCTATATTCTTCTACTGCTTCCGGTGTCAGGTTTTGGGGAAGAGGGATTGTTATGGATATATATGTTATAAGATCATTGGTTCTTCCTATCATAAAAATACCTCCTTTTTATTTAGTTGAGAATTATATCCTTCTTATTTTTGCTGGTGTGAATAAAAATATATGGCTAATTCTTCTATTGCTGAGCGGATTAATTTATCCAATTTGTTTGTTGTAACTTTATTTCCTTGGATTAATAAATTTGTTGTTACGTATTTTTTAACATTATGTTTATTTAATTCCCGATTGTTAACTATTACTTCATAGGATGGAATACTATAACTGGAAATTTTCTTTTGCTGTATTTTGTCTAAATAGCTATTAATAGAGGTTGAGTAGTCAATTCCCGGGGTATTTTCCGCTTTTTTTATTTCTATGTGTTTTATAGATTCGTTAATTGTTTTTATCATATCTTTGAATATTTCTATATATCTTTTTATATTGTCTTCTATTAACGGAATTATCTCGTCTAAGTACTTTTCAGGATCTAATAAAAGAAGCGAAAGTGATGTTGCTTCGGTAATCGTATTTTTTATATTTCTATAATTTATCGTTTCAACAGAGTTATTATATACTTTTATAATATTTTCGTCCTTTATAATATAAAACTTATCTATATTTTCTCCTTCATAATTGTATTCATCAATAATATGTCTAATTGTTGCATAGTATTGGTCAATTATACTGTTGTCATAAAGATTTATAATAATTTGATAAATTGTTTTTATATCGATATTAGGTGTTAGAGTAAATATGGAAAATTCTATTTTTTCCAGCGCTTTGTTTATGCATTTTTCTATGCGATATTGTACTTTCTTATTGTTTCTTATAGAATGTGATGCTTCTGCTATCGTCTTCAATTGATGACTGCCTCCACATATGCTGCAGGGTATTTCCATCGTGCTTGTTTCTATTGAACTTTTGTCCATCAGCATTATCGTCCCTTTGTATAAATTATAAACTTCTTCCTTATTTTTGTCCCTTAAAGCTATACCCATCATATTATATAAATACCTCCTTTTTATTTTTTTGTTATTGAATCTTATTTTTTTTTAACAGGCCCGGGTTTCTTTACAGGGCCTTTTCTATTATTGTTATTTTTTGTTCTCTTATTTCATTAATTTTCTCTATTATATACAGTAGCTGTTTCCGCGCTTTTTGCAATAGTATTTTGTAAATGTCGAAAAAAAATTCATAAATCCTTTTGTCGTAATCTTTTATGAGAGATTTTAATAATTTTTCGTAATCTTTTATGGATGATACTGCTTCGTATATTTCTGTCTTTATTTCTAATAATACGTCTTTCCCTTCTTCTATTATGCTTCCATGATAAGCAACGTCTATGTTTTCTTTAATTATTGATTTTATATCTTCATCCGTGATTGTGTTACGTTGTATTAATTTATTTATTTTCTCGGTTGTTTGTATGCAGTTATAATACGTGCTTAAATCTGTTGACTTAAAATCGTAAAAGTTAATCTTATCGAGACATTTTGAAAAATATTTTTTGGTATCTTCATATTTTACTGTTTCAAACATTTCCGGGTAACTGTTTATAAAATCTTGTGCTTCTGTATAGAGCTGGTATGCATAGTAAAATAATGTTTCTGCTCTTGATATTTGTTCTTTCACTGTTTCTTCTGCGATTATCTCTATAATTTCTTTTATTTCAGATAATGTTTCATCGCTTAATTTCTTTATTTCTATTTCTTGTATATTTGTTTGCTGTAATATAGATTTTATTATTTTTACAAATTTTTGGGAGTATTTTTTGTTCTTATTCTTTCTTTCTTCTATTAATGTTTCTACTGTTTTAATGCTTCTTGGGGTTATATAGGAAGGATATAATATTATTACTTGTAAGCTGTAATTTTTATCAAAATTAATATAAATTGCATATGTTTCAGGGGTTGGCATTTTTATTTTTTGGATAATTCCATAATCATATAGATATATTTTGTTTTTTGATACATCTCTTGGCAACGGTATATAAATATCTATTTCTTTCAAAGGAAAGTTTATTATACTTTGTAAACTCATTATAATTATACCTCCTTCTTATTGTTTTGGTTGCTCTATACTGCTTTTTCTTCTTCATCTTCAATGCTGCTTATTAATGATGCAATTGCTCTTACAGAACGGTATTCATTAACCTTCCTGTTGTATTTGAGTCTGGCTTTCATTAGCCCGTGCTTCGCTTCTTCTACTTTATTTCTTTCTGCCTTTGTTTTCATAGTAAGTTGTGATTTCCTTTCCGTTTCGTTTTTGCCGTTTATTTCGCCGTTTAGTATAAGTTCAGATTCTTTTTCTGATAATTCTTCTTCGGCTTTTTCTAAATTTATCGTTGCTTTTATCACTTCTTCTTCAGCTTTTTCAATTTCTTCAGGAAGAATTTGTAACCTTGATATTATCCATTCTTTGTTGAGTAATACATTCAAATTATTGTTTTTCATAAAGGATACCTCCTTCTTATTGTTTTTAACTAATTTGTTTTTAACTAATTATTGTCTCTTTTTCATCTTGCAGAAGTCTTTTGTAATATTCGGTAAGTATTTCAATATATGCTTTTTCTAAGTGTTTATTGATCTTTAATGAGTCCGATGCCGTTGTGTATATAGTAATATGCGGTTTTGTAAAAAATTTAGGATGATCGTTGTTGGGCACTATGGGATATTTTAGAATATCTGATATTCTTACTCTACTCTGCAGGGTTGATTTAGCAATTTCTTTATGTCTTTCCATATATTTATTTGTCATTTCATAGAGCTTCTCTAAAATATATTTGAATGCTTTTGTAATTGCTTCTGTTGCTGCTTTGACTGATGGTATAACTTCTTCTTTGTAAAATTTTTGTGGATCTAGTATTAGTAAAGGAAGAGTATATATGTTGTTCAATTTTTCTTTACACAATTTTTCGTAATCCGTTGAAATATATACGGTTATCGTTGTATACAGATTGTTTCGGATATCTGATGCTACGCAATATGTTAAATATTCATTTGCAATTTCGAGTTTTATTGTGTTTATATATTCTTCTTTTAATTCCGTAATCTCTGCTTCCATTTTACTGTGATTTGTAATAGGTATGTGTGTATAAATTGTTATGTTTATATTTGCATCAATATCATATGTTATTTCTTCATGAATGTTCTTTAAAATAATGCTGTCAAAAGAATGTAATTCTAAAGATGCTGTGTTTAGTGCCTGAATTATACAATCTTTGTATTTGTTTGAGTATATGCCTTTTATGTTGTGCATTTTCCCGCATATCCCGCAAGGTATTTTAATGTCAAGTATGTTCCTTGGCTCGATCAGTTTAAAAATGTTTTTGTAATATTGATAGTCATCCATAATTTATACCTCCTTTTTATTGAATAATATTTTTCCTTCTTATTTTGCAAATTGGTTTATACCAATTTGCATATTCGTTTTATTTTTCTTTTTATTCTTATTAGGGCATTGTCTACTGACTTTTCATCTTTCCCTAATTCATGAGCCATTTGTTTGTATGATAAGTCATTTATATAATACAATAAAACTTTTCTTTCATAGTCTGTTAGTTCTTTTTTTATATTATTTATTAATTCTTTTGTTTTTTCTTTCTCTATTACAATATTCTCCGGCTCATACTTGGTATCTTTTATTATATCAATTATTTCCATATCATCGTCATAATTCTTGTCATTTTTTACTTTTGTATTATAGCTTATGCTTTCATTCATTGCCCAATGTTTCTTGCGGGTATATTTTTTGAATATGGATATGGCTTTTTTGTGCAAACATGCTTTTATGAACTGATTTATATTTTGACTCTTATGCCTGTCATAGCATTTTATAATGTTCCACATTTCTATTAAAAGTTCCTGAATTATATCATTTGTTTCTATACCCGATAAGTAAAATTTTTTTGCTGTTATTATTATGTCTTTCTTATATGTTTCAATTAGCTTTTTAAAAGCTTCTTCATCATTTTGTATTTGTATTCTTTCTATTAATTGGTATATTTCTTCAGATTCACTTTTTAATTTGAAATTAAAGCTGTTGTTTTTTTGTGTATTTCCCGCATTATGCAATTTTTTATACACTCCTTATGACGACCGTTATGAAATTATTTCGAAATGCCTTATCACTCATATAATAAAGGAAAAAAAAAGCCGTTGCAGGGAACAACGGCTTTTGTTTTGATAACATAGTGGGTTTACCGATTAACGGTCATTCATTGTTAAATAACTTTCTTTTGCCTTGATTTTACCTTTCTTTTTTAGCTTTAATAAAACAGGTTCATTTACAGGATAAATAGGTAAATCTGCTTCATCAAATAAGGTTTCTTTGATAGAATATATTATTAATTCTGCTTCATTGCACTTTAATATTTTTTCATTAAAGTTTTTCAAGCTGTCTATTATAGTGTTAATTATACTTGTTACTTCATTTTTTGTTGTATGCGTAGTATGAACTTTAATAAAGTTAAAATGTTGTTGAGGATTGTATAATAGTAATGCGGTTTCTTTTAATATATTATAGGTATTATTTATTTCGTTCGTGAATTGTGACGGATATATTTGAATCTTTATACCTAATGCTCTTATTATTTCTCCTTCTAAATATGGCTGGTACTTTAGCACCGTTAATACTTTCCCCTCTATGTTATTATTTTCCTTAATATTTGCTGCTATAAAGGTTTGTAATTTGTCAATTAATTCATCATTTAGATTAATTGTCTGTGGGTAATTTATAAATATTTCAAATATGAGTATCGGCCCTATTTCATAGTTGAATGTTATTTCGTCTTCTTTTCCCTTTTTGATATAGTAAGTTATAAAATTTTTGCCAACTAATGCATTTACTTTTTTTACGGCCTTTGTTATACATTTAATATTTTGAGTGATGTTTTCAATCTTGTGTTTCTTGCCACATATGCTGCAAGGGATTCTATATAACGCAAAATTTTCCGGGTGTAAGTTTGATATGATTTTTCTCGCATCAAAATATATTAGCATTTTTGCTATTGGCTTAAAGAGCATATCAAACACTAAATCAAAAGAGTTTTTCTTAATTTCTTGAAAATTTATTTCGTCTTCTATATTTTTTATTTTCATTTCGTCCTGTTTTGTCTTCATTTATACATTCCTCCTATTTTCGATTATTTTACAACGACCGTTTTTATAATTTAATGGATATGTTGTTGCGTTTTTCGTGCTTTTTTTAATACCTTCCCTTTTTGTTTTTTTTATTTCATTAATGGTTTTTTTAGTGTATTCTTTGTAATATACTTTGTTTCTTTTTTTGTAAAATTCTATCTTTTGTTTAAGAGTTTCAACTAAGTTTTTGTATTTTGCAATCGCTTCTTCTGTTATCTCCCTTGGAAGCGGTATATATATGTGCATTGAAGAAAAATTGTATCCTGCTATTTTGTACAACAAAATGACAACCTCCTTTTTATTAATCGTTAAAAATAACCTTCTTTTAATTTTTTTTATATCACCACATAGTTTCTGCATAATTTTTTTTTGTTATTGTGATACCAAAGTATAACAGTTGTGGTTAAATTATTTATTTCTTCCTTGTAATCTGGGATGAGTTCTTCAGCTGTTTCAGATTCTATGTTGATTGTTATTTCTACTGTTCTTTTCATTTCTTCGGGACACCTTATAATCGGTGTTTTCCACAATGTGTAATCAGGTTCTTTCATAAAATTGGAGTTTTTTAGAAATTCAATAGTTTTGTCTGATGCCATTATTTCAGCAAGTTTGCAAAATTCTTCTCTGTAAAGCTTTATATCTTCTTTTATTTCTTTTTTTATTTCTTCGTAAAATAAGTAAGGGTTAATTAGTAAAAGTGCTTTGATACTATTTATATCATTAGATGTAATTTGTTTTATTTTTTGCATTGTTTTATTGTAATTCATGTAGCATCTCATTTCAAATATATTTGGGTACACTGCGTCTAGTATTGTTGTAATACTTATATGGTCAAAATTTAAATATTTGGATAAATAGTCATCTTTTATTTTTTGTGTTATTTTGCTATTAAGCTTTATTCCTATGGGATATTTTGCATTAATAATTAGTTTTATAGGATATGAGAGCGGTATTTCTGTTATGGTGCAAGTTCCTGTTATTTTTTCTGCTTTTCTCAGACATTTTTTACTTTCGTTTATTGTATGGTTTTTGCCACATATACTGCATGGTATTTTCATGTCTTTTATTTGTTTTTTGTTATCTAAAAGCATGAAAAGATTTTTGTAGTTTTGATACTGTTCTATTGCACTTAATTTTTTCTTCTTCATATTAATATAATACCTCCTTTTTATTGTTATTAACTGCAGAAATGCTGTAGTTAATTTATACACTATTATTTATATTTCTCACATAATACCCAAAAAAGAGGCCTTATAAAAGGCCTCTTTTTTACCTTGCTGGCACTATGTATGTGTTTGATACTATTTTATCGCCTTGGTTATATTTAGCTTCGTATTTAACTTCCTGAGGTATATCTTTTGGTTCGGGCTGTATTACGTTTAATATTATTAGTTCTTTCTCTTCCTTTATCCAATCTGTAAAATGATCAGAAGGATCAAAATTTTTGTCGAGAACTCTATCTATAAATCGTTTCATTTCTATATTTGATGCGGTTACATAAAAGCCGGGATCATCTGTTAATTTAATAATTATATTTAGCGAATTTGGTTTTTGCCCTTTTTCAAATTCTATTGATTCAATCTCTATCATTTTTGTATTTGGATCAGCTTCAATAAATATTGGTTCAAACTTTGCAAATCCTCCCCTGCTGGTGCCGTTATCTTCGTTTGGCAATAATGCAATATAATTGACTACTTGCCTAAATTTCTGGGTTTTTGGCAATTTTATGTTGCTTATCGTTATTTCTTTGTTCTGAAGATTAAGGTCTATGTTTATATTGTCGTATATGTCTAAGTTATATGTAGGATGTTCGTTTATATTGCATTGTATAAGCCAATTTCTTTTGTTCTGCATTATTTTTACCAGATCATTTGGAAGTTCGTCCTTTAGTTTAATGAACAATTTAGCTATTCTGTTTTCTATTGATATGTTAGTATAGTCTACGTAAGGACTTGGTTGTGGCCTTGTTATCTTTACTGTATATGTGCCTCCGTCCCATTCTACTTTTGAGTTGAAATTCTCTGATATAAACCTGAGCGGGAGCATAGTTCTACCATTTATCGTTGCAGGGGATGTGTCCAATTCTCTCTTTTGTCTATTTATTATTGCTGTTTTCTTACCTATCCATAATGTTATTTCTTTTTCTATACCTTGTTTTATTGTTACTTTTCTCTCTACTTGATCCCATTCAACATAGCAATAGAATTTTTCCGCTATTGTTCTTATTGGTACTAATACTCTGTTGTTTTCGTCTATTATCGGCTTTTGGTCCGGAAAGGTTACCTCGTTCCCATCTATTACCACTTTTATTTCCCTTTCTTCTGCTTTTACTATTGGTATAAGGACGAATGTAATCAGAAATGTGAAAATTATTAATGCTGTTATTATTCTCGCCTGCTTTTTTGTCATTCTTATTCCTCCTTTTTATTTTTTTATACTTTCTTTTTATTGTAAAAATAAACCCTTTTTACTTTAAGGGTTTATTTTGTGTTTGTTTTGGGTAGGGTTTTGGAGGAGATAGTTAGGTAAATATTGTATTTTTTTTGTTATTATGTTTTTTATTTTTATTTTATTTTATTTTTTTTCAAGAATTTACTTTTATTAAAAATAATAAAGCACTCACATTTTTTGTGAGAGCTTTTTGTAGACTTTTTTGTTCTGAATTTCTTATTTTTAATATTATAGCTTTGTTTAATATTTTTTTCAATAGTTTTTTATTTATTTGTTATCCGTCTGTGATATTGTCAGGGCAAAATCCATCTGAGAAAATGTCCTGTATTAACAGGGAGAAGATTGTTATGTTGCAGATAGTGTTTAGTTTGATTTGTATATCGCTCGATGTTTATATTAGAATACAGTATATCACAATATGAATTACCATGTTGATTTAATAGAAATATTATGTTATATTTAGAATAAAACACATAGTATATATCCGTATGCGTACAGGGAGGGATTTTTAGTGAGTGTAGATAGGGATTTTTTGTATAAAGCTGATACCATTATTACGATTTTTAATTATTTTAAAAATAGTAGTGTTGGAGGCAAGGTAAAACGGTCGTTACGAGAGATTTCAGAGAATGTGGGGTTTTCACCTGCAACGGTGCATAGAGCTATTCAAAAATTACATAATATGGGTGTTATAGATATTTTGGAATCAGATACCCCTAATGAGCCGGATACGTACGTAATTTTAAAAGAAGTTTTAATAAGTAATGAAGAAATAATAAGAGCAATAGATGAATATGAAAATTTATTGAAAAATTTTGTGGGAATATTGAAGATAATAAAGACAGGGATTATTGAAAAAAAAGAAGATAACAATAATGTATTGTTTAATGAATTTAAGGACTCCGTTATAAATATCAACGATATAGGAGATAATAAATACATATTTGTTATAGATGGTTCTAAAATGAGTACAGACTTAAAAAAAATATTTGGCTTGTTATAGAAAAGAAAAAGATTCCGGTGTAATGCCGGAATCTTTTTCTTAACCCATATAGTTGTTAAAAACTAAAACATAAGGAACTTTTTCATGAAATCCGTTTCTACCCATATAGTCATTTAAAACACTTTTATTGAGGATTACGTTAGAAAATTAAAAAAAGGTTATTAACCCATATAGTTTTGATTAACAATAAACTTTCGCCTATTCTTATTAAAGATAGTTTTCAACCCATATAGTTTTTAAAACTTGAATGAAAACCTTTCCAGCTATCATTATTCTGTAGTTGTTACCCATATAGTTTTTGAAAACCATAGCACTGACAGAGTGTTGCTCCGATCGTTGTGTTTACCCATATAGCTGAGCAAAAAAACAGTTTTTTATTTGGCTATATGGGGTCAAAGTAATGTTAACCCATGTAGTCTTCTAATTATAATTATACAACTTATTTTTAATTGGAGAGCTAGATTTAATAACTCCTATAAACTTCTTCTGCTTTTTCTTCTGTCTTTATATCCATCATGTATTCCATCATACGCTCAAGTTCTTTTATCATTTCTTCTTTTAAACCAATTTCCTTTGCAGACATTATCATATACCCTATCGCAGCAGCATTCGTCATTTTATTATATTTCCTCCTTGATAACAGTCGTTATTACCCATTTTGTAGTTATAACGCTAATGATTTTGGATTATTTGTTATTTTATGTTTTACCCATATAGTTTATACAATAACACGCTTGCTTTTGAATTCGGTTGTGTTAATGTTTTAACCCATATAGTAAAATAATAACTATACTTTGTGTTTGCTTACAATGCAACAATTTCGCATTGTCTACCCATATAGTGAAGTAAAAACGATAGATTTTATTGCTTGTGCGTCAGTTGTAATCGAATTATCTACCCATATAGTAAAATGAATACAATTAATGGATTTTTGAATAATAACGATATTTACATTCCGATTATCTACCCATATAGTAAAATGAATACCCTTTTCTCTTGCTATTACTAATCTAATACCATTCCCATTATCTACCCATGTAGTGAAATAAAAATATCAATGTTACTAAATATTTGGATATATTTGGTTCAGATACCAAAAAATTATCTACCCATATAGTGAAATAAAAACTTTAAAGAAATATAATGTAATAATAAAAGATAGTATATTATCTACCCATATAGTGAAATAAAAACTAACGAAGTTTTCGAGTTTTACCTTGAGACATTCAAATTATCTACCCATATAGTGAAATAAAAACCTATCAATACATAAAACAGTTTCTATATTAAGCTTTATTATCTACCCATATAGTGAAATAAAAACTGAGTCATCAAAAACCGATAAGATATGGGTAAGTTTATCATTATCTACCCATATAGTGAAATAAAAACGAATTCGGAGTTCCTATTGAAGATTTATTCTGTCAAGATTATCTACCCATATAGTGAAATAAAAACCTTTTGTTTTCATACAATTTGCACTCAAAATGTATGCATTATCTACCCATATAGTGAAATAAAAACTTATGTCAAAAAACAAAACTATAACTACACTATCCTTGATTATCTACCCATATAGTGAAATAAAAACTTATTATATTTAAAGTTAGTAAAAGATGAAAGTATATTATCTACCCATATAGTGAAATAAAAACCCTTCTTTTGAATATTTGTAACTCTCTTGATTACTATTGTAAAACATCTTTTTCAGACCGTAAAGTATCTTTTTTGCAGCAAGGCAGCAGTATGTTTCTCGCATTTCTTCCAATAACCTTTATCACCCCTTAATTTTCCTGTTTTTTCTATTCTTATGCCTTTCCCCGCTTCGCTGCATTGCAAGAGGCAAGAGCGGTCGTTACTGGATTTTCGTGAAATACCACCAGCCGTCTGTGAATTTATCCTTATACACTTCGCTTATCTTTTCTCCCATTAATCCATACAGACGCCTGATTTCTTCCGCTTTTTCTTTTCCCCCTTTTATCCTTATGTATTCCTTCCCTTCTCTTGTCCTCTTCACCTCTATGTTCTCTATATTGTATCTCATCGCTATCGGTTCCGCCTTCTCTATTGCCCTTGCTATCGCTTCTATCTGTTCGTCCGTTAGCTTTTCCCCTTTTTTCGTCATATTTCGCAAATACAAACTCAGCCCTAATCCGCTTTCAAATACAGGCATTGAGCAGTCCTTAACCTTCAGCCATTTACACTTTGCCATAAGAACTATCGGTGTTATTATATCTTCGGGAATTATTGTTATGCCTAAATTTTGTCCTTTCAGCCATTTTGCAAATACTTCTTTGTGGTATTTGTTCTGCTCCGTGGGACTCTTGCACGGTACCCACCTGTCTCCTTCTTTTCTCTTCCAACGGTCGTTATAGCCTATATATGCTCCTTCCCATGCTTTTGTCTCTACCAAAAATATCCCCGGTGGCCCTATTATGATGTGGTTTATTTGTGCGAATTCGTCCACTTCGGCTTCTATAACTATATCATTGGCTACTCTCCAATTGTTCGGCAGCATTAACAGAAAGCTCAATGATGCTCCAAATTCTCCGCCCTCTCCTTTGTCGCTGTTCCGACTCTGTTTGATGTTGTAGTTGAGGTTTGCTATAGGCTTTATCGCCCAGCTTATCCACTTCGGCACTTTCTCGTCTATTCTCTCATTCATTTTCGCTTTTTCCTGCTCTATCTTCTCTTTTATCTTTTTGTAAAACTCCTCTTTCGCTTTTTTGTTTTGTCTTATTATCTTTGCAGTCGTATTTATTTCCCCTTTCTTTTTCTTATTTTTGGTTTTGAACGCCCGTTATTAATTATTTTTTGTATCAATTTTTTCGTTAATAGGTAATTGTAATTTTTAAACGAATAGTGTATTATGTAATTGATAATAATATTAATGCTATTAATTTGTGTAAACGAATTACCCTTCGGTATCTGCCAATACCGAAGGGTAACCAGTGATGTGGTTTTAGCGAATTTTTAGTCCGTTTTCGGTTTTGACGTTAGAGTGTGGCTATTTCGGATTTTTTAATTCATCTTTTGCCTTATATAAAGGCTATTTTTTTTTGTTTAATATGTCTATAATCATAACTACTAATTGTATTAGCAATATTACGTCGGTCGTTGACATGTCATCACCCCCTTTCTCGGCGTCAAAAACCGAGAAACGGAGGTAAATTCTCCCACATCACTATTTTTATTATAGAATTTTTTATGCGCGTATTCAATAAAAATCTATATCGGGACTCTTGCTTTTGCAGAAAAGATGAGGAAAAATAAAGCCCCGGTTATGTTGCCGGAGCCTTTTTGATTATTATTAAGTGTTTTGTATTGTTATCTATATAGTTTAGGACAAAAACGACAGTTATAGGGTGTGGTTTTTATTTTTATCACCCATATAGTTTAGTAAAACTTTAAGAAGTGAATATATTACTTTAAAAGATTGTCAACCCATATAGTTAACATGAACCTTTTTTAAATAATCAAGACCCCTCTTTATAATGGCTACCCATATAGTGTTAAAAAACACAAGAGGTGGAATGGCTGAAATTGATAATTATTTCGTTTTTAAGTGTTCACCCATATAGTTTTGGATAAAACTTAGGAAATACCGGAATTTAAATTAAAATATTCACCCATATAGGTATGTTTTTTACATATCTCTTTTTTAACGGTCGTTATTGATTTGCCATTCCTTTCTCTTCTTTTGTTTTTATTTTCATTTTGTAAATTGTATTTTCTTTATATTGGTATATGTTATGGAATACCGGTTCATTTAATACAATATATATCGGTTTTTCCTTGTCCTGCAATAGCTTTACCGCTCGCCATATCTCTCCTTTCCTGTCCACAAATATTATTATCCCATTTATCCCTAATATCTCTTCGTGTTCCTTGTTCATTATGTTTAAATCCCTTATATTCTTTATGTTCGTTATGTCTACTATGCCTTTCTTTGTTCCGTTCCGCTCCCATACATACTTTATCGGTATGTCGGGTGAGGTCACCTTCAATATCTCACTGCCCGTATAATTCTCCATTATGTGATTTATTACCTTGCTCCTTATGCCGTTGTTTTTTATGTAATCCACTACCTCCTTTATACCTTCTATTGTCGTTAGATATAACTCTGATATTGTTATTGCTGTATTCAACATATCTTCCATGTCCCTTCTTAAAAAGCTCTCATTGTCATACACTATTATTATACCTGATATTATTCCTGTTGATTGTATTATATTTGTTATGCTCTTTTTTATTTTTTCTTTCTCTCTTTGATCTCTGTAAAATATTGCGTATTGTTTGTTATTTATATTTGCTAATATTTTTATTTGGTTTTCTATCGGTGTTTGTTTCAATGCCGTCAATGCTTCCTTCCTTAGCTTTATGTCTTCTGCTTTTACTCCCGCTCCCCTTAACTCATAGTATATCTCGCTTGTTTGTATTATTTCATCTTCGTCTCTGCTCCTTATAAACCTCCTCATTATTTCCGCTTCATCCGCTCCTTCATGTATCATCTTTATGCCCGCCGTTGTTAGTTTTATTACCTTCTTCTTTCTCTCTTTTTTATCTTTTTTGCTTACAATTATCCTCTTTTTCTGCATTCCTTCTATTACCCTGTATATCTTTAACCTGTCATTTGTTGTCCCCGGTTTTAATACTTCTATTATCCTTTCTACTTTTACCATCCCTAATTTGTCTAACGTTTTCAATATGTAGTTTCTTACTTCCTCTGTCGTTACTTTCATCTTTTTATTTCTCCCCTTTTTTAGCTTTTTTCCCCCTCTTGCGGGGGTGGGTTGTTATGACGACCGTTATCAGTTTGTTTTTGATTTTATCTTTCTTTGATTTTTATTTCCTATACTTTTTTTGATTTCCCCTCTTCGTTTGGTTATCTTATCAGATTACCTTTTCTTGCTTTTGTTTCCCATACTCCTTTTCGTTTCCTTCCTTGATTGGCTATTTTTACAGAATTTTTTGCTTTTGCCTTTCTTTTGTTTTTATTTATCCATACTCTTTTTGTTGCCCTTTTTTGATTGGCTATGTGAACAGACGGCCCTTTTTGTTTCTACCCTTCTTTGTTTCTTTTTGCCCATGTTCATTTTTTCCCTATTTTTTTTGTTATGCTATTTTTACAGAAATTTCTTTTTTGCTATCCCTTCTTTTGCTTTCTATTACTCATACTCTTTTTCTATCCCTTTTTTGATTTAAATTTAAACAGATGGCCCTTTTTTGTTTCCTTACCCTTTTTTGACTTTTTATTTCCCATACTCCTTTTATAGACTTTTTTTGAACGGCTATTTGAACAGACGACCTTCTATTTTTTACTTGCCGATATTTTTGGCCTTATTTTTTTTGGAATATGTGGACTGGATGCCTTTAAAATCAAGAGCTGAAAGCATGTGGGAAATTATTTAAATTTGAATTTGCAGTAAATTGATGACATATTCATTATATCATCAAATTAAGGAAAAATCTATATTAGAGGGTTGTTGATAAAAAAATAATATTATCACCATAATTTTCATAACAAATAGCAGTAAAAGAAAGAATAGTAGCAAAATAAAGACAAATAATAGCAGCAAAAAATAAACATTGCCGAAGAAGATTTAACAAAAAATGATTTAACAGAAAATGGAAGCCGGGATAATATACTGTTAAAATATTTTATAAAGAAAAGAGAAAGTGGAGGCAAAATGCGGGGGAGAATAAAGTAATACCGAAAAAATTATGTAATTACAAAAGACGATATATTTTTTATGATGGATATAGTATTACAAAATGCTATTTTTTAAGCAAAAATGAGGATTAAGTAATACAAATAACAACGTAATATCAATTATATGCCTTTATTAATATGGTTTTTAATAGTATTACTTTTTGATATAATAGGTTTAAAAATAATAGGTTTTAAAATAAAAAAACCCTGCATAAAGCAGGGTTTTTCTTTGAATTAAGAGAAAAATTTATCTACTTCTTGGACAGTATGATCATCTTTTTTTAGTACTTCGACTATTTCTATTTCTTTGTTCATCATCTCTTCGCCTAATATTTCTTTTTCTTGCGTATCCTTAATTTCTTTTTCAATATTGTTTATTAGGGTTTTTAGTTTTTGCAAAAAAATATTACTTTCAAAAATAATTATTTCTATATAAAATTCTTCATCGTTTTCAATGTTTTCTGATATTCCGATTATTGCTTCTATATTATTTGAATTATCATCTTCTATTATCCCTACTGCAACTAAAGCATCAATTATATGTTTTGTAGTAAAATTATCTAAATCATAATCTCCACTTTTTGGCATTTTTACTATTACTAATGGATTTTTTATTTTCAAACTCTTTTTATCTTCATTGGAAAATATAAGTTCCATTATAATACGCCACCACTGCCTTAACCCTTCGTTTGCACCATACCTCGACACTATTATTTGATGTAAATACTTGTTGAGAGAAGGGGGTTTTTTGTTTATTTTAATATGTATTCCCTTTACAACGTCTTCATCTTTTTTTATCTTATATTTTATCTTTAAATTTTTTAGAATTTTGTTTTTCTTGTCTTCGTCTATTCTTAACGTTCCTATCCCTTTTATTCCGTAATTTATATCTTTCATGAGTTTTATTAAGTGGTTCATTAATGCAGCTGTATCTTCATATAGTTTTACTATTGCTGTTATATCAAAATCTTCTATCATGATTGTTTTCCCCCTTTTTTAGATTTTTAGCCAAATTATAACGATAGTTATAGTTGTTATCCTAATTTTTGGGATATTACTTTCTTATTTTTTACTTTATAAACTAAAAAGGCAGGGAGATTTTCCCCTCTGCCTTTTTTCTCTATCAAATTTATCATATTCTTTTTTATTTCTTTTATACTCTTTATTACTTTTAACATATTAAGTTGTTTTAAATATTAATGCTTCTATATCTTTGATATTTTTTACTACTTCGTATATTACATTAGATAGACTGAATTCCTCTAGTGAATATAATTTTTGGGCAAATATTATTTTTAGGATTTCTTTATTTCTTAATCCAATTTCGCGTTCATATTCTGTCTCTGCAAATTTTGTTTCGGCTATTAAATATAGTATATCTTGCTTTTGTCTATCTTGTTGTGAATTTCCTTTTTCGATTATAATTGCCCAATCAGGATTATATTCACCTATAGGTGTTGGGATTGTATAATTTCTTGGTAGTTTAATGAACAATTTTACACGGTCATATGCGTCGATTTCTTCAGCAAATTTTTTTTCAACATCTGATTCATATACAATTTCATCGTAGAGAGAATGATTGACTTTTATTGTTCTTACTCTAGTAGTCAACAACTCTTTAAATATATCTTCAGAGAAGACATCATCGAGTAATATATATTGAATATTATTTTTTTGCTCGTTTATTTTTTCCTTCAAAATAATATTTACTAAATGCTGAACGAACAGCATTGGGTTTAATAATATCTTGTATTTATTTTCCATCTTCTGTAATATTTTAATGACAGCTTTTTTTGTTAAGCCTGTTTCGTTAGAGGTATATTCTATCATTTTTTCGAGTAATTCGCTTAAATTTTCTTCTTTTCGTAATGTTGATATATCTGCACCACTTTCTATTAATTTATATTCTTTTAAATCTTCAAGTCTTATTTTTTGTGTTTTTATAATAGGTACAGGTATATCAATTGTATTTAATTGTTTAACTACTTCATTAATTATTCTATTTTCATCAAAATCGGCAAAAAAGAAACAGGCTTTATGTTTAATTTTGTTCCATAATGATTGAAATGTAGAACTATTCAGAATGTCTTGTTTTGGTTTGATAACTTTCTTCATTTTTGCATCTTCTATTGTATTAATAATTTCTTTTGCTTCCTCTTCTCCATAATCTTCACTATAATCTCTTTGCAAATTCATAATATATTCCCTATAGCTCTCGTTTGTTATAACTGTTAAAATATTTATATTTTCATCTAATATTCTTTCTCCTATCTCATTTACACATAGTCTTAGCCCTCTTCCTATTTCTTGTCTTCTCTTAATTTCTGATTTTGTTTCATTAAGTGTACAAATGTTAAAAATATTTGGATTGTCCCATCCTTCTTTGAGAGCAGAATGCGAAAATATAAATTCTAAGGGATTATCAGGAGAAAGTAAGCTCTCTTTATCTTGCATTATTAGTTTATATATTTTTTCATCTTCTTCTATCCTGTCTTCAGAGGTATTTTTTGAAAAATATCCTCCATGAATTCCATAATAAAAACCATTATTTGTATTATTTATTACATTTATATCTTTTTTTTCAGTAATTGCATCATACATTTTTTGTCTTATTTCTTCATTAGATAGGCTGAAATCTATATTAGGATATAGTTTCATATATTCAGGGTTATTTTTTACTATTCGTATAAAACTTTCTTCAAATATTTTTCTTATTTTCCCATCTTTTTTTAGATAGTTGTCTACACGATCAATAAAGAATAATGACAGGACTTTGATTCTATTATTTGGACGGTTATAACACAGTTTTAATTTTTTTTCTAAATGTTGTATGATAGTTTCTTCAATTTGTTTTTGAATAATTTCATCGTTGAAATTATAATATCCTATTTGATTACCAAAAACTACTTTTTGCCCATTTCGAAATTCTATTTTTTCTATGCTTATACGGGAAACAATATAATTGTCTCTGTATATGGGATTGTTTCCTGTTTTGTTAAATAAATTGTCACCCTGTTTAACTATAATTGTGGAAATAAGAGATTTGCCTTTTGATATTTTAATTACTTCCAGTTTGGCTTCAATGGTTTTTGATGTATTTTCAATGTCTACAAATTTTATATATGGCAGATTATAATCTTCTAATTCAAGGGAGTAAACTTCTATCTTTTTTACAAGCCCTCTCTTATATGCCTCTGAAGGAGACAAACGATAAAGCAAATTGTATTCACGCCGATGTGTTGCTGAATACCTAATAGCAAAAAGATAATCAAAACTTTTTAGTGCTTCGGATGTAGCTTCTCCTTCCATATTTTGTGGTTCATCCAAGATTAAAATTGGTTTTACTTCTTTTATGAGATCTATAGGAATTTCTTCTCCTAAACTTTCTTGAGGACTATATATTAAGTTTTTGTCTTTATTAAATGAAGCCATAGTCATTACTAATATCTGCGGATTATCTTTGGTAACAAAATTCCTTATAATACTCATTCTTTTACTTTCATATTCATAAAAATCATAATTTATTCCTTGAAAGAGTTCTTTAAAATGTTTCTGAGTAATTTCCAACGTTTTTAAAACTCCACTCTTAATAGCTACAGAAGGAACAATAATTATAAATTTACTAAAGCCATACTTTTCATAAAGAGATAAAATAGTTCGTAAATATACATATGTTTTTCCTGTTCCTGTTTCCATTTCTATAGTTAAATTAAGTTTCCCTAATTCATCATATCCTTCTATCAGACTAAGTTTGGGTAATTGATTATATTCCCTTACTTTGTTTATATTCTCTAAAATCTGTTCTTCAGGAAGAATAATAGGAGGATTTGGAATAATATAACCTATGTTGGTTACAAATGATAACTGTTGCAAAGAAAATTTTAGTGGATTTGTTATTTCTTTACCTACCATTTGATTAAATGGTTGTCCCTCAAAAACATTTATTACAGCCTCAATTGCCTTTTTTTGGTGTTCTTGCTTATCATCAAACTTTAATTTTAACATCTTTGATATGCAATCCTCCCCTTTACTATAGTGTTCTTACATTAATATTGTTGGAAATCAGCGATTGTAATATATGACTCTTCATTGCTGCCTGCAGAAAATAAAAGATTGTATTTGTATAATTTTTTTTAGATTTTATGATTTCAATCATTGTATTAGTATCTATCTCTTCGTCGAAACATACATATAGATTTTTATCATTTTTTTCTTCTACAATATAAAAAGTATTATTTCCTATGTTTTCTAATCGAATATGACTGTTTAATTCAAAACCTTCTTGTACAATTATTTCATATAAATATTTTTCCTTATGCTCTTCGTCTATTAGCCTAAGATAAAGTTTTTCTTGCATTGAGTTTAGAGTAATATTTATTTGTTCCTCATATATTTTCTTTTCTTCTGAAGTTGGAATACCACCAATATTAACAATGTTTTGCTCTAAAGATTTAGACTTCTTTATTAGGGATTCGGATAATTTAAATACTTTAAAACCTGTATTAAGATTGTTTGTTCTTATTACCCGTCTTATTCTTTCTTTAGCAATATCTGATATTGTTTTTAATTCTGTCCCATCTTTCAAAAATATTGTAGTAGGATTACCGTTTTTCTTTATTTCTTCAGGATATTGAATCAAAATAAATCTTCTATTGCCTCCATCTTCATTGTTTAATTCTAATACGGCCTGTGCAGTTGTCCCTGATCCTGCAAAAAAATCAAGAACAAAGCAATTTTTATCAGGGATTAAATTAATTAGGAATTTTATAAGATCAACGGGTTTAGGATAATCAAATACCTTTT
Source organism: Thermovenabulum sp. (assembly GCF_049701175.1). GTDB lineage: Bacteria > Bacillota > Thermosediminibacteria > Thermosediminibacterales > Thermosediminibacteraceae > Thermovenabulum. The sequence goes on along the minus strand of NZ_JBNATW010000004.1, from coordinate 38,516 downwards.
GACCATCAAATAATTCTTTAAAACGCTGATGACTATTATTATTAGGGAAATCTAAAACAATAGTACCATATGGAGATATTCTTTCACGAGGGTTAAGCTCATTATCAACAAAAAGATATTCTTTGAAGTATACTTTGTAATTACCATTTACTTTCTTAAAAACTATCATATCATTTTGGAATCCCCATTTAACTTTATCTTCAGACCAACGCCATGTATAACTTTCATCATTTTCATCTCCACCCGGCCATATTTCTATATACTCATTTACAACCTCTCTTGTTATTTTTTTATTTCTAGGATTATAGATTAATATTTCCTGTCCGGGAGATAATTTTATAGGATAATCCATTCCTTTTGAATAGCTTAGCCCATCATCGTCCATTTTCCTTAAATAAAATTTACCCCTCTTTTCTAAATGCTCGTCTTCTAAAGTATATTTACTTTCGTCTGTTTGCTTTTTGTTAACTTCTAATTTACTAATATCTTTGGCATAGCATAAGCAATAGTCATGTTCAACTGCAAAGAAAGATGCATCTTGTTTGCCCGCTAAGTTTTGTCTTCTTACAAATGTTGCTACGAAATTTTCTTCTCCAAATATTTCATCCATAATACAACGCAAATGATGTACTTCATTGTCGTCTATTGATACGAAAATCAAACCATCATCAGATAGTAGATTCCTTGCAAAGAATAATCTTGGATACATCATGTTTAACCACTTTGCATGTTTTCTCCCGGTTATTTCTATATCGCTCGTTGTAACTTTTCCGTCTGCATTAATTTGACCTGTTAAATACAGATATTGTTTTATATTATCTTGAAAATTGTCGTTATAGATAAAATCGTTGCTTCCACGGTTATAGGGTGGATCTATATAAATGATTTTAATTTTACCATAGTAACTCTTTTGTAAGATTTTAAGAACTTCTAGATTTTCTCCTTCTATGAAAATATGCTCACTTGTATCAAAATCGATTGATTCTTTTTTTACTGGAACTAGAGTGCCATAAATTGGACTATGTATCATTTTTATTGCTTGTTCTAATTTTTTATACCAATAAAGCCCAAAACGTTCTCTAATACTTTGCTCCTCTTCTTTTGACTTTTCTGTATATACCAATTCCTTTAATTTATCTATATTTACAATTCCATCTTCTACAATTTCAGGGAACATTTTTTTTAAGATTTCTATTCTTTCCGTATTCAATTGCAAAACCTCCTTTTAAAACTTCCTGTTTTTTTATGTTTTAAAACTGAATTAGCAATTAATAATAATACAAGAAATATAATTAAAAGCAGGAGTAAATTGTTCCTACATTTTTTAAAACCCCAGATATTGTTTCTTTTTTATTGTATTAGATTTAGAGAAAAAAATATAGTTTTCTTTTTTACTAATTATATTTATTTAAAATGATTTTGTTTATTTTAAGATTTTAGTTCACGCATAATTTTCTTCCATATTTTTTCTCTTTTCATCGCCATTTCTATGAATGCTGCTGCGTATTCAGTTATGCTTCCAATTTCGTATTTTTTTCCTTCGTATTTCACTGCTATTACTCTTTCTTTATGTAAAAGCAGTTTTAATGCGTCTGTTAGCTGTATTTCTTCATTCTTTTTGGCATGTTTTTCAACTTCTTTTATTGCATCAAAAACGGTCGTTGTTAAGATATACCTTCCGTGTATAGCTATATTTGAGGGAGCTTCTTCTATTTTCGGCTTTTCCACCATCTCTTTTACTATGCCTGTGTTCTCGTCTATCTCCTCTATCTCTACAATTCCGTATTTGGACACTTCTTCTTTTGCAACTTCCTGCACCCCTATAATGCTGCATTTATACTTCTCATATGCTTCCATTAACTGTTGTATGGCAGGTTTTCCCGAGTCAATAACATCATCACCAAGAAGCACCGCAAACGGTTCTTTCCCTATAAAGGTTTGAGCACATAGTATTGCATCGCCAAGTCCTCTCGGTTCTTTCTGCCTTATGTAGTATATCTCCGCTATCTCCGATATCTCTTGCACAAGTTTTGCTTTATCCCTTTCTCCCCTCTTTAAAAGGTGTTCTTCTAATTCTATGCTTTTATCGAAATAGTCTTCTATTGCCCTTTTATTTTTGCCAGTTATAATCAATATTTCTTTTATGCCTGCTTTTGCAGCTTCTTCCACAACATAATGTATTGCCGGTTTATCAACAAGCGGTAGCATTTCTTTAGGCACGCTTTTCGTTAGAGGCAGCAGCCTTGTTCCATACCCTGCAGCAGGAATAACAGCTTTTCTTATCTGCATATTTCATATTTCAGCCCCTTTCAGTTTGTTTTTGGGGTCTCCTAATTAATATAATATGTTCAAATTAAAAAAGCAGGCTTAAATAGCTTGCTTTATATAGATTAGCTATTTTTGCGTGTTTTTACGCTTAATTTTGGGGTTTATAACCTTGTTTTTTGATAGCAAATAGAGAAATATATTCCATTCTCGAAAAGTGGCTTTAAAGCCGTTTTTATAGGGATTTTTCTTGCTAATTTTGCAGAAAAGGGAAAGTAAATATCCTTATTGCGGTTGCTTCATACAATATTACTGCGAGCATTATAAAGGGAGCATACGGCATATGCGTTTTCATGCCTGCTTTCTTAAATATAATCAGATACAATGAGTAGATGAACGAAAGTATAAATGAAAAGGATATGATATTTGCCATTTTTATAATATCAGGGTAAAATAAACTTAACATAACCGCAAGTTTTAAATCACCACCCCCCATGCCTAATAAGGCTAATATTAAGTAAATAAAAAATACTATAACGGTCGTTATTAGTATTGAAACAGGATTGTTTCTTTCTAATATATTGAAGATTATTCCTGCCGTTATTCCTGCTGCAATTGTGTAATTCTCAATTTCAAGCCTTTTTATGTCCGTATAAGCCGTATGAGTTAGAAGAAGATACATTATAATCTTTTTCGCTATAAGCATTGGTTTTTGCTCTCTCCTTTTGAACTTTATAAATTTAAAAAAATCCCTTCATAAAGAAGGGATTTTTACAAATCGAGTATTTTCGTTAAAAATTCTTTTGTCTCTATTCTGAAGTCCTTTATTTCTTCTTTTATTTCTTCTTTTCGTTTTAAGTCCATATTCTCAAAATCAAAGTTTAGTAAATAATAGTATAGTTTTAGTGCTTTTCGTATAATTTCGCTTTTATTCTTTTCTTTTAATATGGGATGGGTTCTTTCAACTTTTACCGTCACAGTAACAGAATCCTTTAATTTTTTTGTTCTTGGCATTTTAAAAATGCTCCTTTTTTTCTTTTTTTATCTCCTTTACAATATTGCCTTTGCTTTCTTAATGTATTCTAAATACCCTTTTGCATTGGCAAACTGCGGATCATGTATTAACTCTGCTTGTGGTATTATCTCTTTCATGCTGTTGTATAATTCCGATGCACCGCCACCTACCAAATACAGCTTTTTAACATACGTCAATTCATCTTCCCACTTCGATGCGATGCCACCCCTTATTATGTTCGCTATCTTCTTCCTTGCTTCCTCTTTATGCTTCGTTAAATCATATTCAACACCTTTATAAAACACTTTCCCCTCTTCGTATATTGTTTGTGCCCTTGACAGATCAAGAGAGTGCTGTTTTGTTATCTCAGCGAATTTCTGTGCCACTAACTCTGCTGCATCCGATATCCCTACCCTTAATGAGTCGGAATATGATCTTAACGGAGTTAATTCGTTCGGCTTGCATTCCAATAGTGTATAGTCGGTAGTATAATATCCTATATCTACTATCCCCATCTTCCCTTCCGTTGGTATCTGTTCGTTTATTGAATATATAGCAGAAAGCCCTTGTGGCATTACATAAACGTTTTTTATCTTTATTTTCTTTTTAGGCATATTTTCTCCTTCAACCTCTGCTTCCAAATTATTATATGTTTGTATAATGTCGTTTTTCTTTGTCCTGTATATGGATATGGGAAGGCCCAATCCCAGCTCGACTTCTTCTTCATCATTGCCTCCTGTCAGGTATATTCCTGCTAGCGTTAAGAATATCCCGATCTCTTCATTGTATCTTTCTTCATTAAAAGTCATATAGGATATTTTTGCATCCTTCTTTGCTGCCTCACCTATTGCTACTATTTCAGTTTTTTCATTATATGTGATTTTTAATACATAGTTCAGCGATTTGCCTATGTCTAATTTCTTCTCTCCTACGTACGCCATTACAGAAGGAAATATGATTTTCCTCCCATATTCAGAAATAGCTTTTGTGTAACCATTACCTACATCAACAGAAATTATCATTGCTTATTTTTTCCTCCCTTTCACATTTTTGTATTTTTATTTTATAATACCATATTAATATGTAAATGTCTACAAATTCTGTTAATATGGCTATTTTTACGGTATTACTTTATTTTCACCGCAAAAAAAAATTAAATAATTTTTGTCAGCAGAAAAGATACAAATATTATTAAAGCACCATTGTTGTGTGTATATTTTTTGTCTAGTGCTTTGTATATTTCCAGCCCTAATATTTCTGTTTTTATCCTTTCAAAAGTTGTTTTTATACCTTCTTCCTTTACAGCAAACAATATTGTTTTTGCAAGTGCTATGGTTAATATAAAAAAGCATAATATTATCGTCTTGCTCTTTAGATATGGAGTTAGTGCTAATATTAGTTTTATATCCCCTCCACCCATTTTGTACCCTTTTATAATCAGGTTTAAGAGTATAAATATTATAAAAACCCACTTTATTATTTCAATTATCATTTTTACGCTTATATTGTTTACTGCCAAGACCCACGCAACGTTCGTTATAAAAAGAGTGTATGAGATTTCATTGGGTATTTTGCGATATCTGCTGTCAAATAATACGGCTATTAGTAAAAATACCGTGTTTATTATCAATATTATCAATTCCTTGCTAATCTTAAATTACCCCCTTTTATTGTTTTGACCTTTTATAACTTTTTATTTATTCTATATACATTTTTATTTTTGTTTGTTATTTTCTCTTCATCTATTTTTTCCTCTATAATCCCAGCTTCTTTCAGTAATTTATCCAATATATCCTCTTCTTTTGTCGTCTGCATTTCTTGACTCTGTTTAATTCCATATTTTTTCTCTAATATTTTTTCGTTTACTATCTCATTATCGCTCTTTATAATAATGCTCATAGCATATTTGTTCAAGATATATTCTTTTACTGCGGAATATAACCTTAAATCCGGCAGCAATTCATTTTCTCCCCCTGCCTTCTTTGCTTCGCTTATTATTTCATCATATATGCTTGCTTTGACATATTTTTCGGGTGATACATTTATATTCCCTTTTTCTCCTGCTTTCCCTTTTGCTAATATCACTTCATGCGACAAGTTTGCCAGTTCGTATATTTCATTTATCTTTTCTCTGATTTTTACATCTTTCTTTTCCCTTTCTAAAATTAACATTACTTTTTTGTCAACGGTTGCCCTTATTTCTCTAATCTTTGATGTCATTCTCTTTATTGTGTCCTTGCATTTTTCGTATGCCATGTTAAATGTAATAATCGCTTTTTTGTATATTAGATTTGCATTTCTTCCACTTATAACTACTTTATCTCCTATTTCTTTATATATACTTGTTATTTTTTCTGATACATCTTCGTATATATCGGATAATAATGCTACTATTTCATTCGCCTTGTTTGCTGTTTTCTCTATAAACCTTTTTACTTTTTTCTGTGAATAGTCATAGGCATATTTTATATCGCTCTTAACCTTTTCAGCCGAACACGTTAACATAAGCCGTGTTTTTTCTTCGCCTTTCTTCATAAGCTCTATTGATGTCTGATAAAGCAGTAGTGCTTTGTATAATATCCTGCGTTTTATTATCTCATCTCTTAAATATGTCTTTACTCCTTCCTTTACTTTTATTATCCCTTCTGCTATATCATTTCTTGCTGTTAGAGCTGATTCTGATAATTTCTTCATTTCTTCTTCATATTTTTTTCTCCATTCTGTAGCCTTAATAATGTCCTCTATTTTTTCATCCGTATTTTCTTCTTTTGTAGTTCCATTTATTATTTTCTGCACTTCTTTTAGTTCATTATTTTCCCCAAAAAGTGCTTTCTTTAATCCCTTCTCTTGTTCAATTAGAGATATATCTTTTTCGTCCAATATTCCCAATCTCATTTGTGTCCCTCCTTTCTCTTATATTGTAGATAAATAATTAAAATTTACGTACAAAACATTATCCTTATGTTTTTTTGTTGCTTTTGCAATATTTTTAACTAACCTTCTATATTTTTCTTCTGCTTTCCTGTCTTTTCTTAAAAACAATTTAATAAAGTATGTGTATTCTTCCTCTGTTTCTGCCTTTTCTGCTTTAATTAGGTAATATACTGCTTCTTTTTTAAGACTGAATATTTCTTCCATTTCTTTTTTGTTCATTTCTTTTTTGCTTATGTTATCTGTTCTCTGCAGTTCTTTTTTCAATTATAGTTACCTCCTTATTTATTGTTCGCTATGTTTTTTATTGAAATTCCTTCTTAAAGTCAGCTCCTCCACCGATTGTTATTCTATACTCACCTGCAAATGGAATAATAAGCCGTTTATTTAATTGTATTCTTGCTACACGCTCATTGCCTTTCGTATATATGTTTATCTTTGCCCTATTCGGGTCTATTCCTCCCAATTTCAACTCATTTATTGCTTTGTTATAAGCAAAAGAATAATCCCCTGTTACCGCATATGCCCTTGCACTTTCCCTCGCTGCTACCTGCAATACCGTTGATTCCCTTACAAGCTGTGTGAAATACATATAGCCTACCGTTAGCATTATTAATATCATAAACATTATTGTTGTCTCTATTATTGCATTTCCTCTTTTTGATTTAATTATTTTCCTTATATAATCCAAATACCGCACCCCCTTTTTGTTCTCATTTTTTTTTGTTTTTATATAATAATACTACTGTTTTGACAAAAACATAGCTGCCTTATAAAAAGGGCAGCTATGTTTTTTGCATTTAATACTATTTTATTATATTTACACTTGTGTCAGAAGTTGTTGAGCCTACTATCTTAAATAGATTGTTTCCTATATTGCTTATTGTATTTATACCGCCCGATCTTACCCCCTCTATTTCTATAGACACTAATTGATTTACTTCAACTATCCCATCTTTAATATAAAAAGTAACAGTTACGCTTGTATCATCTGTTGTACCCGTATTTTTTACTATTTCATTAACTTGCGAACCATTATATTGCAAAGGAATTATATTGCCATTTACTTTTGCACGAATCTTGACTTGGTCAGTATTGCTTACATTTACAGTCATTGTAATATTATATCCCGTTTTTATCTCTACAGGTGTTGCTACAGGCAGATTTATAGGGAATAATAATTGTTTTGGTGAATTTACTATGTTATCTATTCTTGCTCCCAATATATATGCTTGATTAACTACCGTTACAGAATAGTTTAGCGTATTACCGGCATTGTCTTCTAATACAAATGTATATGTTCCTGCATTTGCAACACTATAGGTTGCACTTGATCCGTTCACATATGTGTTGTTGGGTAATTTTATCCTTTTTACCCCTGATAATGTATCTATTGCATTAACAGTAATTACAAATTGTCCGTTGCTTCTTGATACGTTATGACTGCCTGACGGAGGGGTTTTGTCTATTTTATAAGGGCCATAAGTGATTGTTGTGCTATTTCCTGCCCTGTCTTCTGCTTTTGCATGGATATAATATATACCTTCATTTGTTATTGATATTGATGCAGTTTTTGATGATCCTGTTCCACTTGCATTATTCCATCCACTTGATGGAAGAGTTGATTGGCTTGTGACAGAATATTGTGCATATTTGAATGGATCAGATGAACCGACATATTTGCCTGCATCAGATATGGTTAATTGAGCACTTATATTTGTATTTCTCCAGTTATAGTTGGTATCACTTATACTTATCTGTGGTATGGTCGTATCTATGTATAACGTCATTTGCGTACCGCCTGATACTACTCTATCGGTTATTACAGCTGAACCCGCCGGTTGTGTACATGCACTATCAAGATAGTCCCTTACTTCTACTTCTATTTTACAATCCTTGGCCCCTATGCTTGCAAAAGCATCTCTTGGTATAAATGCTGCCCCTTGAACATCTGTATTCTCTGAACTTACTATGGTGCTGTTGTTACTCCAGATAATGTTTACCGTCGCATAAACATTGTTTGATAAATCTTTCAATCTTACAACGCCTTTTTGCCAATTTTGCCTTGTATATCCTGCTTTGTCCTGATCTTTCATATTTATCCTTACCAGTATTCCATATTTTTGAGCTTCTGTTGCACCTGCATACAATCCATCTTCATATTTCTTAAATACAAGCGAAGGAGATACTCCACCATAATAGCTAAATGTAAAATTAATAAATTCGCTACCGTTTGTGACAGATACAATAGGACTAAAATTTTTGACTATCGTTATTTGTACTGTAGCTGTAGTGCTGTCATGGTATACTGTTCCATTATATGTTAGGATGTTCGATGCCATTAATTGCAACTCATACGTTCCGGCAGCATTATCTGGATTTGTATTCCCGGTTTTAAGCGGGTCTAATGTATTTAAATCAAATACATAACCGCCGTAGCTATTTGCTTTTACTCGATTATACAATGTTACCCATGATGATGTGGTCGGAGATATTTTTCTAATCTGTATCGTGTAATATACATCTTTTGAAGGATTATCCTGCGTTCCATATCCGTCTATATTCTTGTCATAGCTTATTACGCCTATTCGAAGGGCTTCTCCGTTTTGAGCGACTCCAATGCCCGGCACCAATGCTGTTGGTACTGAAGGGACATAGTTTTGATGATTGTAGCCGGTATTTGTATGATAAGCCCAATCATCATGGTCGCTATGCCCTAATGAGTCAGAATGGGATGGATTTTGAGTATATTTATCCCAATGTGAATTGGGGCTATCATTATGAGAAGAATATGTTGAGTCGTAATGGCCTTGCTTATGCGAACCATTATAATGCGAGTATGTGTCGTCATGTCCGGTGCTGTTTGTGTGGTTAAAATGCTTATATGTATTACTGTGTGAAGTTGTAGAATTACTGTGGTTTTTATGAGAAGTATTACTGTGTGAATGTCCATGTGTGCTTGGATTGTTGCTATGGGTTGATGTTATTAATTGTTGCGTTACGTTCCTTTGCTGATTGTAATAGTTGTCTATAAAATTTTGCCATTCGCTGTCGCTAAAGGCTATTAATGCAAAAGCAAGTTGCTTTATTAACGGTAGTTCTGCAAACTTACAGCACATTATTTCTTCGATTATCGCTATTTTGTCAGGAGGTAACAATATCATTTATAACTACCTCCTTTAATGTTTTTATTAGACTAATTTTGCGATTTGTTTTGTTTTTTTCTATAATTTCTTTTCTTTCTTCTCCGTTATATCCATATGGTGTAATCATATTAAGGTGTGTTTTGATATTGTTCTTTTTTCTAAAATAGTGATGGTTTATTTCTTTATGCAGTAAATATTCCGCTGAGGAAAATATATCATCATTTTGTTCTTTATTAGTTATTACTATGTTTACCATGTCTCCTATTAGTTCTTTTATTTCTTTAATGCTGTAATAGTTTTTATCTGTTATTATTTCCAATGCTTTCGGATTTATGTTTTCTTCTTCATAAAAAATAATATCTTTCACAATGTTATATATGCCTTTATAAAAATTTATTGCAAAATAACAATAATCAGGGTCAGGCTTTTCTCCATTACCATTTGTTTCTATTGCTGTTGCATTGCATCCCCCGTGACATATGCCAAATAGTTCGCATTTTGAACAGTAGTTTGCCATCCTTTTTGCTTTCTCCTCTACATATATCCTGTATTCATAACTATTGTATAATTCCTTTAAGCCGTTTACTTCATGTACATTTCCCATTTTATATTTTTCCGGCATATATCTATCACATGGGTAAACATCGCCATTTGCATTAAAATTTATATATTGCCTTTGGCAATGAGTATGATTGCATACTGTTCCGGTGCCATTAACTACCATTTGCAGATATTCGGCACATGTTCTTTCGTATATGCCATTTTTATCCCTTAGCCAATATTTGAAGAACTCTAAGAAGTTTTCCGTATATTTTTTGATGTCTTCGTTATTTCTGGGTAATAAATTATTTTTGTCTGCTTCTTTGGTGTAAAAAATAGTATTAAAGCACGGCCCTACTTTTAGACTTTTGTAATATTCATATTTTTCTTTTAGAATGTAACTGCTTTCTAATGTTATTACATCGATTATTCCTATTTCTACTCCCTTTTCTCTTGCACTTTTTATAATATCTGCTAAATCATAATTCTTTTTATCTTTTTCTGTGGGCCTTATCTTGCTTTGCTCAAGTGCGTTGTAGCTCATACCAATTTTTATATTATAAAAATTGAAAATATCATACCATTCATCATCTTGAGATACATTTATTCCGTTAGTCATTATGTTTGAGTCTATTTTTAACATAGGATACTTGGATATGATATTATAAGCTTTTATATACCATTCCTTGCCGGCCATTGTGGGTTCTCCGCCATGCCATATTAATTCAAGCCTTTCTGTGTATTCACTAAGCATTTTAATTATTTTCTCCAATGTCTCATGTGACATTACCAAATTCCCATATTTCTTTCTAGCGGGTTTTTCATAGCAATATAAACAATCCATGTTGCACATATGTGTTGGCTTTATTAAAGCCGTTAATCTCTTTGTCACAGGTGCTACCGTATGGTATTTTTTATTGATACAAAGTAAAAAATTGTTAATAGATTTCTCCGACATTTTGTATAGTATTTTATAATAATCCTTGGCCTTTTCCGTATATATTTTTATTTTCTCGTCATTTAGTTTGTTGTTAAAGTATTTCCATTTGTTAATGTCATTTTCTTTTGATATTATTTCTATCTGTATAAATTCATCATCTTCTGGATATCCTATTGTTGAAATGTAGTTTACCTTAACACCGTTTTTTTGTAATTCGTTCAGTAAAAAATAATTTAGTGAAGTCATTATTCCACCACCCTAAAAGCCTTCTTGATTTCCTCTAATGGAAGATATGCGTTTTTTATAAGAATGTCTATAATTGCAGGAGGAAGATATATGTAATCTGTAGGAGATAAGTTCTTTACAGCTTCAAAAAGTTTTATTTTATAATCTATTATCTCTTGTTGTGACTTGTTATTGTCTATGAAAACAAAAGGTATGGGGAAGTTATCATTAAGATAATCATCATATCTATCACAGAGTTTTATTTCTTCTTTTACAGTTTCAGCATCTATATTTATGTTTGTCAGTATTAGTTTCACTATGTTGTCATTAAGAGCGTTTCCTATATATTTCTTTTCATCTTTTTTTATTTTTTCGTATACATCTCCATTTTGTTCTATAATGAATTTTTTAATCATGCTTCGAGAATTATACATTTTTATGTTCTTTATTTGGTCTTTTTCTTGAAAAAGTGTGTGTATAAATATTTCGTCCATCTTGTCCAAGTTTTTAATATCAATTATGTTCTTAATACGGAAAGGTATTATACAGTAATTAGCACCTATCATCTCTAACAATGATATTTTGTTTTTTATAGATTCATCTTCTCTTTCATCATCACTTAATTTTATCCCAATTAATTTGTTATTTTCTACGCAATAGCAGCTGAAATCTGCAAGTATTTTTTCTTCTGTTTTTATTATCGCTTTTGGCTCTAATAAATAAAAATTTGCGTAATCAATATCGTACTTTTTTATTTCGTCCTTATATTGAATGCATATATTAATGAAACTATCTGTTGTTGTAAAAAAACTTTTAATTTCTTTGCCTATCTTTTCTGTTAATTTCTTGTTCTCAGCAGCATTTATTGTTACAAGTATCATTTATTTTCCCACCCTTCTTGAATGAGAATACATTGTTTACATTAAGTATTGTTGGTATTTTAAATAATTCTTCCCTTTTGATATGCTCTAATCCCTCTATTCCTATGCATGTATATGTTTCCTTCCATATTCCTATACAATTGCTCTCTATCGCACATTCATAACATATTTCTGGTTTGTAGTGTATTTTTTCCCAACTGCTTATATGATCTTTAACATATTTATTTCCCGGATATTTTACAGATACTGATTCGTTGATTTTGTAGTCTGTTAGTCTAAAATTGCTTGGTAAATCATATATATTTCCTTCCTCATCCCTTATTGCACATATTGGTAATGCTTCAAATTCAATTATTAATTCTGGATTTTTATATGCTATTTCTGTTATTTTTTTTAACTCTTTTCTTAACCACTTATAAGGGAATCCTCTTTTTCTTACTTCTTCAGGGGATATAAGTTCATACCCATCTAAGTGCGGGTATGATATTGCAATAAAATCAACCCCTTCTTTAAGCAGAAATTCTACTGTCTCTGATAAGTAATTTAGATTTTTCTGCGATAATACTATTTCAGCCCTTGCTACTTTTTTAAAGTCACCATATAAACTTATTAACTTTTTTATTGATTCCATTGTTTCTTTAAATGGATTTACTTCTTCATTATTTTTTATGCCGGTAATATCGTTGTGGATTTCTTCAGGCCCATGTACCGCTATAACGTAACTTATTTTTAATCCCATATTTTTTATTTCATCTAAGTATTGAGACAGTTTTCTTCCATTCGTTTGTAAACATATTCCTTTATCTTTATACCTTTTATTTATGTATTTCAATATGTTTAAAAAGTCAGGTCTTATTGTTGGTTCTCCTCCTGTCAGGACGATTGTATTGCTTTCTTTAACATCTGGACTGTCTATTGTTGCTATTATCTCTTTATACGTATAGTCCATTTTGTTTTTCGGTGTCATCATTTTATATGGTTCTACTACACAATGAAAGCATTTATTATTGCAGGAATATCCTAACTTTAAATCAAATGTTTTCCTTTTCATTATTCATTGTACACCTTCTTTCATCGTTTCCCTCTTAATATATATTTTTATTTCTCCTTGCAATCTTTTTATAAATATGTCTAATGGCATCTCTACTCTTCCTATCTTGGGATCAGTCCAATAGATCTTTTTATTATCGTCTATTTTTACATCAACATTAAATGCATCTTTCGTTTTTTTCTTTCTTTTTATGAAGCTTAAATAATCTTTAAATAAGGCATAATCTCTATTATTAAGTTCAATGTGTTCTATCATATGCGAAAATCACCTTTTAAAAAGGTGTTTCCTCCTTTCTATGTTTTATTTGTTGTATTTTCTTATTTCGTTATATTTTATAGGTTTGCCATCTATATTTTTTGAATGTATTTCCCCTACTATTAGATATTCACTTGATACGCATAATGCAGTATAATCATCGTTCTTCATTATAACTTTCCTTTTAATTGCTTTGCCATCTTTTATTTCGCACCGCACAATTTCATCGTAGACTTTTGGCTTTTTAGCATTAAAATCAACAGCAATGTGAACATAATATAATGCCTTACTTTTACCTTCGTTTACGATTGATATATTAGACAAGCCCGTGTCTTCTGTTACAACAGTAATGTTTTCCCCCCTCAACCCACTCATTTTTAATCTTCCGCTGTCTGAAACATCTACAAAGTATAATTTTCCTTCGTTCACTATTATAGAAGATGCTTCAACGTTCTCCGCAAATTTAATAGTGTCTCCGTCTTTTATGTTATATCTATATATTCCTTTTTCATTCTCTTTAGCGTAGTATATATAGTTCTTATATATGAAAAAGTTTTTAATAGATACAGGTATAATAACTTCTTTGTTTGTTCCATCTTTCTTAATCCTACAAAGATTTTTCCTATTATCGAGTGATACGTAATATAAATAATCACTTTTGCCCCAAAGACCATATGCATTTTCTTTTGCAATTATCTTTTTTTCTTTGGTTATCTTATTGTAAGAATATATCCCTACTACTCCATCATACTCTGTATTGTCTATTACCATTCCTCCATATTCTCCTCTTGTCACATAATATACATATTCTTTATCTATGTATATTGAGGATGCGTCAACTTTTGTTATCTCTTCTATCTTTCCTGTTTTTTTGTCTTCAGCTACAATTCTGTTATCCCCTAGCATATTTTTTAATTGTGGTTCTTTATACAAAACATAATAATATTTTTCATCGTCTTCTCCTACTAATCCATAATTTACAATAGCCATAGGATTTTCATAGGGATTCTTTGCTTCGCCATTTTCTATCAGTTCATTAGCTTTCTCTGCTATTTTCTTCGCTATTTCTTCTTCAGATGTGCTTGGTTCTATTTCTACTATTTTATTTTCGGCATCCCATTTTTTGTATAAATTCAATGCTTTGGTAATATCTTCAAGCGGAACGTATGTTTTGCCATTTATTATATATGCATTCTTGCTTATAAGATTATTTGATATATATATGTTTACTTTCCTTGTATTTATTAAATATATGCCCGTTATCAAAAACACAATAATTATCGCTAATACAATAGCAAAATGTACAGTCCTCTTTTTTGCAACCATAATAAAAACAACTCCTATCTTTCCTTAATAGTTTTTATTATTAACTTACTTTTTTGAGTGTTGCAAGTGCTGTTAAAACAGCCGTTATTACATCTTTTAAGTATTCTTTATATATTTCATCGCATTTATTTATAAAACTATAAAAGATTTCTTCATATGATGTTTTAAAGGATGATAATATCAGTTCATTTCTGTATTCTTCCATTGCATTCTTGGCATAAACCCATTTTTGTAGCATATAAGTATTTATAATTTCTTCTGCTGTTCTAAATATTAAATCTTTCCCATATTCCTTTGTCCTATTATATATTGCCGTTTCTATTTCGGTTTTATTTCCTATTTCTTTTGTTATTCCCTTTATATCATTGTCTCTTATCTTGTTTGTTATAATCTCTTTGTCTTTTTTTATTCTTAATCTAAACTGCTCTATTATATCGTCAAATATTGTTTTTATATATCTTCCTTTTTCCAAGTTTTCTTGAACTTTTTTTTGAGCATTCTCAATTATTCTAATTCCCATTTTGTTATTATTTTTCTCTATTGCTTTCTTTATCTTATTGATTTCTTCTTCTTTCATGTAATAAAAAAGCTCATCTTCTAAGGAGGCTAAGAATATAAACTTGCCGGGATTTCCTTGTCGTGCAGTTCTTCCCCTCGCTTGCCTGTCTATTCTCTTGCTTATACTGTAGCTTGTTATTATTAAAAATAATCCTCCCGCTTCTAATGCTTCATCTTTTATTTTTATATCTGTTCCTCTGCCACTCATGTTTGTCGTTACTGTTACTTTGCCTACTTCGCCAGCATTATTTATTATTTCTGTTTCATTAATCTCACCTTTTGATGTCAGTAATGTATTTTTTATCCCGGCTCTTTTTAATTTTAAATGTATTAAGTATGCTTCGTTATCACTTTCTGTAATAATCATTACAGGTTGATTACTATTCCTTTCTTTTTTAATCAATTCTATTATGTATCTATGTTTTTCGTTCTTTGTTAAAAATATTTTTGGTTCAAGCTCTATATATTTTTCTTTTTTATATGGTTTTATCTTGATAGATGACATACCGTATATTCGATTTAATTCCCATTTTGAATCCATTATTGTCCCACTTGTGCCGGATATGTTTTTAAACTTCCTGAAAAATATTGGATATGACATTGTATAGCATATAAAAGGCTTTTCTGTTATTGCTACTTTTTCCTTTACTTCAATCATTGTGTGTAAATCTGATTCAAGATAGCTGTTTGGCATAATTCTTCCGTTATACCTGTTTATTAAAACTATTTTTCCATCTTCTATGATGTAATCCTTGTTTTTTCTGTAAAGGTATTTTGCTTCAAGAGCTTTTAATATCATTCTTGTCAAAAGCATGTTATTATGTAGGTCTTCTCCTATTATTTTGCTAATGTAGTCGTACCCTTTCTCTGTAAGATATACGGTTTTGTTGTAAGGAACAATAATGAAATCATATCTACTTTCATCTAAATTATTTTTTATAAAATCTCCAAATCTTATCCTTTTGCCTTTCATAATATTGCTTATTTCATAAATAAACTTATAAAAGTTTTCGTCTATTCTTTCACTAATTCCCGGTAATGATACAGAAAACGTGCTGTTAGAACTATCTATTAATATGAAATCTACTTCGTCAAGTATAGCCCAATCAAGCGGTATTTCTACATCTAATAATCCTATTTCCTTAAATAAATAGTCAAATATAAAATCTGATGATGAAGTGTATATAACATCTGCAGAATATATTTGCCGTTTATCTTTATCGTGACTGTTTATTGCCACCTTTAATCCCATTGATTCATAATACTCTTTTAAATACATTCCATCACGACGTGCTAAATAGTTATTTGTAGTAACTACATATACCTTCCCTTTTGTTGCCATATATGGCACTGAAAGAGCTATGGCAATAGTTTTCCCTTCGCCTGTATTCATTTCTACGGCTTTCCCTTTTGCTAATTCTATTGCTCCCTTTATTTGTGTTGTATATGGTTTAATCTTTATTTTCTCTTCTATCTTTTCTACCGCTTTTGCTATGTATTTTTCTATTTCGTTCATTGTTGTTGTTGACCCTCCTGTTTTTAAGGAGTTATACCCTTAATTGTGTGTTGTGACGTGCTTACTGCAATTATTGAAATGCTTTTCCCAAAAAGAAATGTTTTGTAATCGTACCTTGCTATTGCAAATACAGACGGTTTGGTTACTGTTACTTGTATTGTTTGGGTCGTTATTGAACTTGGGATTTCACCTATATTCGGTATTTTTGCTTGAGTAGTTGATGTGTATATTTTAATAAAGTTTCCTTTATATGCGAGTCTTGAGTTATTAAAGATATTGCTTGTATTTGCGTTAAATACATCATTGAATTTTTGCTGAACATCTGATATGTTTGTTACTTCTACAATGCCTTGTGCAAGTTTATCAGGATCAAATTTCATCGCCAAACAAGCAGATTTTGTTGCTGCGTCAAGTGCTATTTTTAACTGTTTTGAATAAATATAAATATTTGTTATGTCCTGAAGGGAAAGGAAAATAAAAGGGAATAAGACCATGAAGATTATAACTGTCATAATTATAAAACTTCCATCTCGGCTTTTTAAAAAAGTGCTTGTTTTTGTTATCATTTCATTATCCCTCTTATTTTACTGTACTTTTTCGCTCATTATATACCCTTCCACTTGGTAATACCATCTTGTATATCCTTGATACGGCAGTTCCGTTAGTCCGTAACCAATTATTTTTAATAGTCCTTTGTACAGTTTTACATCATCATCTGCAGGATATTTTATTTTTATATAAATCATTGGGTCTGGATCAGTTTTGTATTTTATATTTGTGTCGTCTGTATTGCTTTCTATAATTACTTTGCTTATATCAAATCCTTTTAACTGAAGTTCTGTATTTATCATGTTTTTAACGGTCATTGTTACTCCTCCGTTTACTGCTGCATAATGGAGTGCTATTGCTTTTGTGTCTTCAAGGAGTGCTTTCTTGTAATTTAGCGAAAAATTTACTGCTGGGAAAAACATAAAAAAAACTATTAATGTAGAACATATTATTAATTCCCATATTGCTACGAACCCTTTTTTATTATTTACCCTGCTTAACATTTTTCATCTTCTCCCATTATTTGTTTTAACTATTGCCCTACTACTCTGTTAGTTATGGTGTTTGTTACATTTTGGCTTACCCCTTTTATTGCAGGCCCCATTATACTTATTATGCCAATAGCTAATGCTGCTGCTAATACTGTTATAATAATAAATTCTATGCTTATAACTCCTTTTCTTGTTTTAAATGTGCTCTTTATTTCATGTATGGTCTTATATATCCATTGCATATCGTTTCTCCTCCTTTTATAAGTTTTTCTTCTCACCTATATAATACAAATATAACACACACATAAACAAAAAAGAGGGCACGTGCCCTCTTTTTTATTGTGAAAGACTATTTATTGAGTTAGTTACTTTTGTGCTGATAGTGTTAGTATTAGTTTGTGCATCGCTTTTTACCTTGTTTCCTATTATCCCTATTGCACCTACGGCAAGTGCAGCAATTAATACGGCTATTATTACGGTTTCTAATGTTTGAAATGCCTTCTTTTCACCTAAAATTTTGGTTAAAATTTTCTTTAGCATAATTAAAACCTTCCTCCTTTTATTTTAATTTTAAATTTTATCAATTTTAAAATAATGATATTTTTATAGTTTTCATGAAATTGTATATCCAAGGGGCTAACCAAATAATACCGAAACTTATTAATGGAAATACCATAAGTATAGTCATTAATATCGGCTTTCTCTTTATTTTTTCTTCTGCTTCTAATAATTTCATCTTTTTATAGTGATCTAGGATGCTTTTCATTATCTCTATTGTATATGCTTTTTCAGATGATTCCATCAAGATCATAGCTCTTGCTATCGTATCAAATTCTTTTGTATTAATCCTGTTAGCAAGATTTTTAATAGCATTTTCTGGATTTATATAGTATTCATTGACACAGGTTATAAAATGATTTTTTAGATAATTTGTTATAGGAATAATAGAGGTTAAAATTTCAAAAACGGATGTTGTTGCAGCTTCCATCATTAAAACAAGACACCTTTCAACAAGAATCAGCTCATCATATATCGCCTTCCTTCTATGATTTGCCATGTATAATAATATTAAATTAGGGATATTATAAATAAAAAGCAGCACGATTGCTGCCTTTAGCAACGACCATACATATCCTATAATAGTTGTTGTTAGCGGAGACTTATTTATTATTTCTTTTACTATTACGCCTCCCTGATTTAATGTTATAGAATTGTTATCCATCAATTTTGTTGCATCACTTAAAACTCCAGTTACTTCTTTTGCTTGCTTTGTTATTGTGTTTGTTGCTATGTCTATTATATATGGTATTTTATGGGCCATTAGCGAAATGCCAAATGTTAATATAAAAATATATACAAGGGATATTTTAAGAGTGAATACAGTTTTTGTACTTAAACCAAAAGGCTTTCCTGCAGTATATACGAGTTCATCCATCCTTTTATATTTTGGACTATTTTCTTTAGGTATAAATACTTTTATGAAGTTAATAGCCGATAAACTGTTTAATATTTTTGTAAATAAATTAGCCTCGTTACTATTTTCAATGGCTTTATAATAGTTGTACCTGAAATTTGATAATTTATCCTTGCCACTCATTAATGAAGCTATAGCTATTAAAATTACTGCTATCCTGAATCCCCACAGGTATATTAATTCTATATTATTATAACTCATTTATTCATCAGCTCCATTTTTTAACTTTCTACAATCATTTGTGTTAGATAAAAGGATATTAGTGTTAAAATTACAGTAATCGTAAGGAGTATTTTGCCCGTTGCTGTATTTTTGAAAAACTCTATGCTTTGTGGATTTAAGACAATATTAATGACCAAAAACAAAGGTAGTAGTGAATTAATTACAGTATTTGTTAACCTCATCGTTGTTATTTCTGTTTTATTTTTTTGTATTATTATTTTTTCGTTTGTAATGTCTTCTCCCAATCTTATTATATATGGCACTAATTCCCCGCCTTTTTCATAATATATGCTTATTAGGTTTGATAACATTTTTATCCATTTATTCTCTACTCTTATTTTAAATTTGTTTAATGCTTTTGTCGGGTTTTCTCCAGTATGTATTGCTAAAACCAATTTTTCTAGTTCATATCTTAATGGTGGTTCTATTCTTTTTGTTGTTTTTTCCAGTGCTTTTATCACACTCTTTGTTGCTGCAAGTTCCGATGAAAATATTTGAATAAAATCTAATACCTGTTTATCATAAGCATCAATAGCCCTATTTTTTATTTCGTTTATTATCATTAACGGTACCCATAAAAATAATATTGTCATAGGAATGAATATATATATATTACGAAGATATATCGTTAATCCAAAGGAAATAAAAAGCAAAAACAATTGTATTTTTATAATGTTTTCTGCCGATATCTTATCATTGTTTAAGTATGCTAGTGCCTGTTCCATATTGTACATGTATTTCCTTAATATCCTGCTTTTATGTATAATTGCATCTATTATTTTCTCTTGTTTTCTGTTAAATCCTAATAAACGTTTTATTCTTCTTTGTGAGAATATTTCATATACTTTTATTATAACGAATACTAAAATACCTGCTATAAATGTTGTATATGACATTTTTGTAAAAAGAGATTCATTCATTGTTATAATCCCTCCAATTCTTGTATAGATAAACCATAAAAGTTCAGTTTATTTCTTAATTTATCACTTATATTCCCCACTTTTTCAAATTGTCCTATATAAGGTTTTTCCGGGTCTATTTTGTATAAGAATATATCATTGAATCTATATTCTTGTGTTTTAAAATCACTAATGACTTCTGTTATCCTTGTTACTCTCCTTACCCCATCATGCATTCTGTGTATTTGTATTATTACATCAATTGCAGACGCTACTCTAAATCTTAATTGTACAGGATCTCTTCGTTTGCCATCTTCGTTAATCATTTCTGCGATGTCATCTATAGCTGTTTCCGGAGAGTTTGTGTGTATTGTAGACATACTTCCCGGATGCCCACGTCTCATTGCACGTATCATTTCGTCTGCTTCAACTCCTCTCGCTTCACCAACAATTATTATATCGGGTGAGCTTCTTAGGCATTTCCTAAAAAGATCGTTTAACGTAATGTTTAATTCTATATGTTCCTCATATGAGAATATATTTCTCTCAGGATATATTTCTTCAAGATTTAATTCAAAATCTGTTTCAAGCGTACCTATTCTCAATTCAGGGTTGACAAAGTTTATAAGCCATTTTAACAGGCTCGTTTTGCCTGCTCCTGCTTCACCAATGATTAATATGTTCGCTCTTCCTTTTACGATCTTGCTTAGCCATTCTACCATTTCTTCTGTTAATGTTCCTGCTTTTATCAAATTATCTGTTGTTGGACTAAATGCCTTAAATTTTCTTATATTTATATATGGTTTTTTAGCTACTGGAGGTATTAGTGCGGTTATTCTTGTCCCATCCTTTAATTTTGCTTCATGCATTGGTTGCTGTGCGTTTATGTCTATTTTGTCTTGTGCAAGTAGTAATCTTATTACTCTTATTACATCTTCATCAGATTTAAAACATTTGTTAACTCGATATTTTTTACCCATTTTTTCTATGTATATATGACTGGCTCCGTTTACCCATATTTCATTTATTTCGGGATTTTTTATTAAATCATGTATCGGCCCATAACCATAATTTTCTTCGTATATCTTTTTGGTATATTTTTCGATTCTATCAATTGGTAATGTCCTATGTTTTTTTGATATTATGTCTTTAATCTTGTTTTTTATTATTTTTTCTGCATCTTCACTTCCAAGGGAGGCTTCTATCATCGTTTCATGATGCATTTCTACTTCTTTGTTAGTCCCTATGTAATTTGTTAGCATTTCAATAACTTCTGTTTCTATTTGCTCATAAAGACGATCCTCTAAACCATCTTCATAATAACATGCTTTTTTATGCATTATTTTATTTATATCAAATTTTTCTTCCTGTGTTTCCCCTATATAATATTTTAAGTTTTTCATTATGCTTGCCCCCTGAACGATCTTTTAGAAGATGTTTAACTTACCAAAATTAAATATGCTTCGCTTCTTTTTTGTTGTTTTTATTTCATCTATATCAGGATTGTATGCTGTTTCTCCTTCATTGTCTTTATCTCTAACTAAAAATGAAATGCTATTATTGATTTCCTTCATCTCTGCCTCTTCTAATGGTATGCTGTGCAACATTCTTGCATTTACCATGTCTGCTAACATTGATGTAAATTCTGGAACTGTATAGATACTATCTGTTTGGATGAGTTCTTTAATTGTATTAATATCTAATTTGCTTTTTTCATCATATTTGTTTATTACATATTTGATAGCCTTATCTTCCGTAAGGCCTTTGAAAATGTGATTTTGATTAAATAAAATAATGTCTTTTATGTTTTGTGTAACGACTGTTATTATTAAGTCTGCTTTTTCTATAGCTATATATGTTCCTGCATTGTCAATTACATTATGCGTGTCAATTACAATTGATTTATATAATTTTTCGGCTTCTTCAATTATTCTTTGAAGCGGTTCTGGTTGAATATATAAGCTCTTTTCAGGCATTTTAGTGCCATATAAAACGTCATGATCCTTGTGGCTTATTACATTGTTTACAATTATTTTTTCTAAATTATTGGTAATATTAACGTAGTTTAAAATGTTATCTATAGTTGCTGTGTTTTTTATGTCATTATGATAAATGTTTTGCGAAGGGTTTTTTAAATCCAAATCGATTAATAGTACATTATTTTTTTTGTTTTCTTTTTTATCTTTATCTTTGCCGAGAAATCTTGATAATATTAGTGAAATTACGCTTTTACCAACATTTCCTCCTTGTCCCCATACTGTTATTATCATTTTTATCATCCTCACCTTTTTACTAAAAATATTTTTCCTATTTTTACTGCATTTTCTATTGTCGATATCTGGTTATCATCCATATAAAACGTTATTAAATATTTGTCCCCTGCTTTGTTAACTTGTATAACATTAATCTGCCTGAACAGAGGATAAGATTGCCCGCTTGCTGGAGATACCCATATATCTACGCTTTCACCGTTGTTTATAGTGCCTCCACCTATATTCGTACTCTCTATTAGTATAGAATACATGCCTATGCCTTTGTTAAAAACACTATTGGCATCTACCATCATATCACTTGTTATTTGCTGATTTTGGTTTATATTTTCCTGAAACATCTTTCCTATGCACTGATTTATTAATTGTTCTTCTGCCATTTTTCTGTCGGTATATGTTGCTACACCGAGTCTTTGCAATATGTCTCTGATAAAAGTAGGCAATATTGATGTTATTCCACTATTTATTTCAGCTGTTATCGCACCTTTGGTAACCAAGTATTTTGGCACCTCTTTTATGCATATATAACCTCTCGCTTCTTCTGCTGTTTTTATCGTAGTCCCATAGGAGATATCTTTTGTAGAATATAATGCTATGACATTTTGTTTTTCGCTAACTATCGCTCCTGCCCAAATGTAAAATATAAGAGATATTGCCAGTAAGGCAAATCCAATTGCAGACAGTAATTTCTTCAACATATTTTTTGTATATTCCTCCTTCTTTTATTTTTTTAATATCAATCCCTGTAAGGAATCTGCAAACGTTTTCTTGCTGTTGCAGTTACTGTAATAGGTGTTTTTTCTTTTTTAAAAAATACTCCCATACTCACCGGAACCTCTACGGTTGCTGTTACTTCCACATCAACATAAGCAGGAAACGCTTCTGTGTAACTATATACACCTTCAAAGTGGGGCCTGTTTACAACTATCGTTTTTAACCTTGTGTTGTCTTTTTTTACATTTACTTTAAGATTTTTTATTTCAGCATGTTTTATGCCAGCTGTTACAAGGTTTTTAGCTAAATATTCTTCCGCTATGCTTTTTGATATATTGCTGTCTATTGTTATGTAATCCTTATAATCCCTGCTTCTTGGCTGCCATTCATACTCTGATGGGTCTCTCTTACCATTCCCATTCAGATCGCCAAGATATACCCTGCGTTCATATAAATACGTTGCCTTGCTCGTCCTTTTAGCATTTGCTATGGCTGCCAAAGCTGCTGCGTCTACTGCATCCCTTATCTTTGTCCTTGTTAAATACATGCCCATTAATCCAAATTGAAAAGCTGTATATAGTATCAATAATATCATTAGTATGGCAATAAACGGCATTAGTTGTCCTTTTTTGTTATTTATCTTATCTGTGATTTTCATTATATCCCCTTATTGCTCCTTTCCTTTTTTTCTACTTCTCATTTAATACGTAAATATAAAAAGGGCTTCTATCTATTATATAAAGCATAGAAGCCCTTTTGACTATCATGTCTTTATTTTATCAGCCCGCTTTCTTCTCCCCCGCCCGGAGAAGTATCGGGTATATCCTTTATTGTTGTTACCGCATCGCTGTTATTACTGTATGTTTCTTCGTTAGAAGGTTTGTTCTTGTCAGGGTTTACTGTTGCTTTTATAGTTAATGTCTTTGGAGAACTGCTGCTCATCGTATAAGTATAGCTTGAGTATTTTATTTTTTCCCCTTTTGAGAAGGTTATATCTTCTTTTTTTACTATATTGCCGTTTATTTGCCATATAACGTTCGTTGTTAAAGCATCACCGTTTTTGTTTGTTATCTTGCACCTGTAGGTAAATTTTTCACCCGGACTTAACATATCTGTATAGCTGTCTATCATTAATGCTAAATCCGGTTTTATCAACAGCTCTTTTTCTATTTCTATCTGATCTTTATTGTCATCATAGTTTGTTTCATTGTCAGGTTTATTCTTATCAGGATTGACCTCTACTGCTATTTTTACAATTGACGGACTGCTTTCCTGCATTGTATAGGTTATATTTGTATATTTTTCTTTTTCTCCTTTTGCAAAGCTAATGTCTTCTTGTTTTACTGTCTGCCCATTTATAGTCCATTTAACTAATGTCTTTATTTCACTTCCGTTTTCGTTTTCTATTTTCGCTTTATATATGTAACTGCTTCCTACTTTTAGCTTGTTCTTATAGTCATATATTTGTACAGTCAAGTTTACAGGAGGAGGCATGTCAAATGGTGCCATTGGTATAGTCTTATACCATGTTTTACCGTCCATGTTGTGCCATGCTACACCTATTCCCCATGTCCATTTTGTTGGTGGTTGCAGAACATGAACGTATTGGCTCCATTGGAGCTTGCTTTTTGAATATGAAAATTTTCCATCTGGTTCATAGAAATAAGCAAGCCCTTTTTTTATGGATTCGTCAAGAACGGTATTACCGTCAATTTTATTTTGTTGGATTTGTTTTCCTCTAAAGTTCAGGCCTTGTTTCCAAGGTTCTTTTATCCAGTTTCTATCTTCTAAATTCCCGCCTTTCCATAAATCATCGGGGAAATATTCGTTTGTGAAATAATCGCCTTCCATTGTATAACCTAAAAACCGCTTTCTGCCTTCTTTTACTTCTCCGAATGGTGATCCATATATAAGAAGCCCTCTATCTGCATACATGTCTTTGTTTATGGGTACACCTTCTACATTTTCTTCATCAAAATAGTCCTCTACTCCATACCTTTCCTTAATGTCTTTATTTATTTCTAACAAGAAATTGTTGAGGTTTGGTCGATTTAAAACTTGGTAATAATTAAGCGGTAATGCAATCAGTGTTGTATCATTAAAAAGCATAAAAAGTATTACTATTAAAGAAAGTATTGCTTTTAATTTGTTTTTATCCATTTCTTTAACCTACCTTTCAAAGAACAATATACTGATAATATAGTTGTATGTTCTTGAGCCTATATAAATTTTATACTTTTCGGTATATATATATTTGTCTGGTAGGTTTTGTTTATAGTAGTTTTTTTGTTTTATATAATCCATTATTTCTTTTACTGTTGCATCATTCAATTTAGGATCTTTTTCATTGTTTTTCAAATAGTTTAAAACATACGCAGTATCAGTGTACTGAGGTTCTATCGGATACGATAAATCAAGAGTAATATAATGCTTACAATATGCTTTGTTTTGTGTATCATAAGTATATTGATAGCAGAATCCTTGACTTCCTACATATCCTATTATGGTATTGGTTAACGGTTTCTGTGTGTCTATTAATACGGTTAAGGTTTTTTCATCCCATCCTACAAAGTAGCCTAGTGATTCGCTTACTACTCTTACTGGGACGAAAGTTCTATCATCTTTAATTATCGGAGCTACTTCATATGTCACTACAGTGCTATTTATTTTTATGTTATTGTCCCCTATTGTCATTTCGATTGATCGGTCGTTTTTCTTGATATATACTTTTTCATATCCATATTCTTTTTTATAATCCACGGTTGCTCCCAAGTTTTCGGATACAAACCTTATAGGTACAAGTGTCCTCCCGTTTTGAATAAACGGTTTTGCATCGGGTGGTGTTACTACCTGCCCGTCAATCTTTATAACTATATCTTTTGTTGCTCCATAAACTGCGGTGCTTAATATTAAAGCCGCAGCCAGCATTGAAGCCATCATGAATATTATTTTTCTTTTCATTTGATACTTCCTCCTTTTTTCCTTTCTCAAATAAAATATAATCCCCCTCATTTTTTCAATGAGAGGGATTTGTAGTCTTTTTTGTTCCTATTTTTTTTTATATTTTGCCTCTATAACTATTATAATTTATTCTGTATTACTTTTCAATACCCTATTTTGTTATATTTCTCTGCTGTATTTTTTATTTTTGTAATACGGTATCGCATCAAGCATTATTGGGTTTATGTTGTTTGCTACAATTACTATTTTGTCCTGCGGTATTCTTCTTAATTCATCAGGAGTCAATAGTTCCCTTCTTTCCTTGTAATCTTCATTCCATTTAATTGTTGAATACCCTGCTATGGATGTAAAATACTGCCCTGTTTCTCCTGTTACTCCAGAGAAAAATATTTTTGTTTTCATGTTGTTTAATATATCTATTTGTTCTTCCTTTGTGTATTCCCTTGTTAATTGTTCTATCCCTTGCATCCCTATAATTAGAGATATTTGCCTTGACCTTACCGTTGCTGCTATTTGTGCAAAACCCGGTATTTTGCCTATATTGGGGAATTCATCTAAAAAGAAAAATACAGGCCTGCCTTTTATGTCAATGATATGCTCTAATATCTGCCAGTATAATGTTGCCGATATGGGTTTTAATAATTCTGCCTTCCTTTCAGGTATTTGTATAAATATAACTGTTTTTTCTTTTCTTAATTCTTCAGGTCGTATCATATTAATTTCATTGTCGTCATTCCCCTCTATTATCCTTCTTACATCCTTCCTTGTGAAAGTCCTTAACGATGATAACAAAACAGACCTTATAGATGCCGATGTTTCCGGTGATTGTATGGATTGTGCATATACCAAATATCTTTTATATGCTTCTCCTCCGATAGATTTAAATATTTCTGCTCTCTCTTTTTCTGTATGCTCTGCAATAATTTCATATGCTTTGTTTATTGTTGGTATCCTGTCTTCAATCTGTGCCATTTCCTTTTCTGCTAAGAGTGCTGCTTCCCATAAGGGTTGCGAAAAATTAATCCATTGCGTATCCCCAGCTTGACCTAACGATGAATAACCGTTCCTTAGCGTTATATCTGCTAATTCAGATATTTCTACTTCGTTTTTCGCTAAGTGCAGGAAATTATATACGTTCGTTTCTCCATCATCTATCATATTTAACTTATAGATATTATAACCTCTGTTTTTTAAAGCTTTTTCGGTTAACTTTTCTATTTCTCCTTTTGGATCGGTTACTATTGCAGAAACATCTTCGGGAAGTACCATAAGGTTGGGTATAAATATTGTTGATGTTTTGCCACATCCGGTCGGCCCTATTACCGCTACATGCTCAAATGAAGTCTTTTGTGTAAGCCTTATTTCATTTATCCCCTGCAATGTTTTTTTGTATCCTACTATTACGCCATCTTCTCCTATTATCCCATTCTGCCTTAGGTCGTTTATTTCTGCCCATTCGGCACTCCCTTTTTCACTTGCCTCCCTCTTCTTTATCAATTTTGTCTTTTGTATTGCACGTAATTTATTTTGTATTTTTACTAAAACAATAACTGCAATTACCAATAAAGAAAGCAGTATAACGGTTGTTATTGTTAACGACATCTTTTCTGCTGCATTCAACGGTTTCCCGCTGATGCGGTTTATATAATAAATTCCTATTGCTGTCCATAAATCTTTAGCATATTTGTATTTTACAAGACAGTATCCTTGAATAATGTGAAACAAAATTAATAAAGATAATGTAAAAGCAAATATAGCCGTAAAAACGTAATTACTTCTATCAGGGTATCTTTTTATATTTTCTTTGTCATTCATTCTTCAACAAGATCATCTAAACCGTGCTAAACTGCACAAATTTAGATGGCCGGGGTATTTGTATTCCGCCCTTTATGCTGCCTCAGCCCCGGCAAGCGGTTTTTGAGGCAACCTCTATAAAAATATAAAGCACTACACTTTTTGTATAGTGCTTGATCAGCCGTGTTTTAGTATTACCGGTTCTTGCAGTATTCACAGTAATCCCAAAATTCTTCTTCTACTAGTTGTTTGTCCTTTGCTAAATAAACGTAGTCATCATCATAGTTCAAACCATCTTCAGATATCGTGTAATATTTTCCCCAGTCCGTTTCATTTAAATCATCTTTGTGTATTGATAAGGTGCAGGCAAGGCTGTTAAAATATATGGTTTCATAGTTCTTTTCCTTATTCCATTCTATAAATAATCGCCCTGCTTCTGATATATTGCTCGTCTTGAGCAGGCCTTCATGTATCTCAATCAGCCTGTTTTTTATTTCTTCCTCTTCTTTCCTCTGCATTTCAGCCATTTCTCTTATGCTCATTTTCTTATTTTCTTGGATCATTTTTTTATCACCTCTCTAATTCCATTATAACAGTTTTGTATATATATTGCAATATTTTTATATACATTGCTTTACTTTTATATATGTTGCTTTACTTTTATATACGTATTTTAAATACATTGTTTTCGCTTTCGTTCAAAAGTTTTGTTAATATGTCTTCCTCCGTATATTTTGTTATTTCATTTGTTGTGATTTCTTTGCCTTTAGGCAGGCTGTTTTTTACTTCATTGTAGTATCGTTCTTTGGCCCTGCTGTCTAATATCGCTATTATGCCCCTGTCACTTTCGCTTCTTATAAGCCTACCTGCCCCTTGATTTAATTCTATAGACATTATTATTTTTTGTATTTCTTTTAGTGCTTCCGTTCTATCTATCCCTTGATATTCCGCGTATTCTTCCGCTTTTTGCTCTATTATTGGAGTGGGAACCGGAAATGGCAGCTTGTCTATTATTACAGCTGATAATGCAGGCCCTTTTACGTCTATTCCCTTCCAAAAAACCCCGGTCGCAAACAAACAGGATGATTCATCTTCTGTAAATTTTCTTATCAGTTCTGTCTTGTTGGAGTTCTTGTCTTGAATATACGCATTATACCCTCTTTCCTTTATCCTGTCTTTAATCTTATTATAGGTGTATTTCATCGTATTATATGATGTAAATAATATTAACGCTCTTCCTTTTGTTTTTTCTATTATTTCTACAATGCGTTCTGCTTTTTTATCCAAATATTTTATGTATTCTTCTGCGTCACTCTCGGGGTCTTTATACTTTATTTTTTCTTCATAATATATTCCTACTTGGTCTTCTCGAATGCTGTACGGTGAGGGAAAGAATAAAGGTTGTTCATATTTTTTAGTGCTCACTTTATACATTCCACTGTTGATTAAAAAATAATCATATCTCTCATTAATGTCTTTTTTATACGGTATTCCTATTGTTGCAGATGTCATTACTATTGGAATGTCTTCTTTTAGCAATATGTTGTATAGTTTCTCCGATATGTTTTTAGGCATTACGTTTATCTCAATTTTATTTTTTGTTTTAGTTATCCATGTTATATATTCTTCTGTTCCAGCAATGTTTTTTAATATATCGTTTAATTTTTCTACTTTCTTGCACAGTTTTTCGTTTTTTATTAATGCCATATTGTATTTTATTTCTTTTATTAATTCCTCTTCTGCTTTTTTTATTTCTTCTTTTGTTTCCGGTGATAGTTCTAAATATATTTCTGTTTGGTTATTGTATTCCATATCGTTTTTTGCCTGATTCTTTACTTGGTATATTAGTGCATCTACTACTGTTTCAGTTGTTTTTATGTTTATTTTTCTTTGTTTGCATACTCTTATAATGTCTTTTATTTCTGATATTGTCAGACTTTTTGTATATATGCTTTGTGCTGCACTTTCTATGTCATGAGCTTCATCTATTATTATGCCTCCATATTTTTCTAAATCAATTTGCGATTCTTTTAAACATGCTAAGAGATAGTTGTGGTTTACAACAAGTATGTCGTAATTGTAATTTGTTATGTTTTGTCTTAGTTCTTTATACAGGCATTTTTCTTGTTCACATCTTTTGCAGTTTTCGGGTTCCATCTGTTTTAACAACCTCTCATATTCCCTGCCATACTGTTCTTTTTCAAACGCTTTTTTGTGTTTATAAGCCTCCATTATTGATAGGTATTTTTCATATATTTCTCCTGTGCTTGCCAACATCATGTTAAATACTTTTTTAATACATATGTAATTTTCCCTGCCCTTTATTGCTAATGATTTTATAGGTTCTTTTATCAATCCCTCTAACATCAGTATGTTTGATATTTCAGGCAGGTCTTTTTCTATAAGCTGATTTTGTAATGCTTTTGTGCTTGTTGATATAATTATCGGTTTACGAGTTGTTAATGCCTTATTTATTATAGGAAGTATATATGCTAATGTTTTGCCCGTCCCTGTTCCTGCTTCTATTATCCCTTTTTTGTTGTTGTTCAAGATTTTTTCTACCTGATTCGACATTTCTATTTGTGCTGCCCTTTTGTTTTTACCATACTTAGGCAATATATTTTCATATATGTCTTTTATATTTAAAATCATTTTTTTTCACCTTCTCTCGTCAATACAAAAAATCTCTCCCTTGCTTTGAAAGGAGATTATTTTTATTATCCTTTTATTTTAAACTTTTTGTTCCATTTTTAAGTTTTATATAATTTTCTGCCTGCTCTTTATCTACAGGATATAGAAAATAACTATCGTTGTTGTCTTTTAGTACCCCTATATAGTATCCCCCTCCATAATTGAATATTTTTGATTTTCCCAGAAATTCCGTATAGTCTATTTCATATACTTCTGCCTTTATTTTCGGTAAACCCAAAAGTCTTGCCACATATAGTCTGTGATTACCTTCTTCGCAAAAATATTCGTCAAATATTTTGTAAACCGGAATAGGCTGCATGTTGTTTCTTGTGTCCCTGCACTCGCTGTTTAAATTTAAATACCCAATAAGTACTCTAAAAACTTTTGAAGGTTTAGGGTAACTCCCCCTTACTTCTTCAAGTGGTATATTTGCCCAGCCATTCCCCAGTATCCTTTCGCATGGGACTTCTTCAATCCTTCTTAAACATGAAAAGTGGATATTCTTTATAAGCATCCTTATAATTTGTAGGGTGTAAATCAGGAAAACCGTTTTTCTCTATAAAATCGGATATTTTATTGTAGATTTCTGCGTTTTCTATTAATTTGAAATAGCATTCTCTTTCCCCTATATCATCTTCGTAATCTTCAAAATATTCTACTACGCATTTCCCTAATTTTTTGTTTTCATCAAAGTTAAAATCAACAATTATCATAATTATTCCCTCGTATTTTTCTCTTGATATTCATTAGTGGTACAGGATATGATATATAAAAACCTTGCCCATAGTCGGCTTTTAATTCCTTTGCTGTTATTAATTCTTTTTCTGTTTCTATTCCTTCTATTACTGTTTTTGCTCTTAATGAGTGAGAAAGCATTATAACCCTTTTCAATAATTTATACCAGTATTCTTCATTAGCAGCTTTTGTAATATATCCCTTATCTATTTTTATGTAATCAGGTTTTATTTCGCCTATATAAGCAAGTCTTGAATATCCAGAAAAAACATCGTCTACTGCTATCTTTATGCCTATGCTTCTAATTTCTTCTATTATATTCCTGTCTACTTTTTCTATATTGCCTCCTACGAATTCCGTTACCTCAAATACAACTTTTTTCAAGTAAGATTGTTTGTATTTTGTATTATATTTTTTCGTTTCATTTTTTATTAATTCGCTTATATTATGTAATGATTTTGGAGTAACGTTTATAAATATATTGCAGTTATGTAATTGATTTAAAAGGTATTCTTCTATAATCCCTTTGAATATATTTCTTTCAAGGATTTCTAAAAGGTTATATCTTTCAGCATCTATAAAGATTTCTTCTATGTGTTCAGTATTATATCCTTTTACTCTTGTTAGTGCTTCTGATCCGTAAAACTGGCCTTTATTAAGCGAAATTATTGGTTGGTATAAGAAATATAATTCCCCCCTGTTTACTATGTCGTAAATATTTATGTTTTCTTTGCCATTGTTTTTAAAAGGTATTTTGGCTATATCTTTTTTATTGGCATTTATGTTATCCATTAAATTTCTCCTTTCAATTTATGCTTCTCATATAAAAATAAAAAAAGAGGGCAATTTTTATAATTACCCTCTTTTTTATTGTTTTTTAATAATTTTGGTTATTTGCTTGATCCAGCTGAGAACCTGTCTTGTTAAATAAATTCGTCAATTTAGGTTTCAGGAACAAGTACCCTCCCAATGCAATTATACTCATCACAGCCATAATAATAGCTGTTTGAACAATATCTCCGTTGTCATCCTTGTGAAATTGTTTTAAGTACTCAATTATGTTTTTCATTATCCTTTCCTCCTTTTTATTTTTATTTTAATTTTAAAATAATCCCATTTCACTAATCATTTGTATTACAGGCATCAGCA
This sequence comes from Thermovenabulum sp., assembly GCF_049701175.1. Classification (GTDB taxonomy): domain Bacteria; phylum Bacillota; class Thermosediminibacteria; order Thermosediminibacterales; family Thermosediminibacteraceae; genus Thermovenabulum. The sequence goes on along the minus strand of NZ_JBNATW010000004.1, from coordinate 5,918 downwards.
ATAATGCTACCATAGGCAGGAATATGCATACTATGAGTGGAAGAAGTATTTTCGTAGGTACTTTCCTTGCTTCTTCTTCTGCCTTTCTTTTTCGTGTCTCATTTAATTCGGTGTTAAATATTGTTAATGTATCCGCTAAATTGGAAACACCTCTTTCTTCGGCAATTATTATTGTTTGAACAAATTTATTAATCTCATCTAATCCTATCCTTTCAGCCATGTTTCTAAATGCAACAGCCCTTGATTTCCCTACAGCTATATCCCTCCACGTCAGCCTTAATTCTTCCCCTAATGGCCCGGTTAATTGTTCGCTTACCTTCTCTAAAGCAGGGCCTAATTCAACGCCAGCTTTTAGTGCGATTATTAAAAAGTCTAACATTAATGGAAGTTCTTTTCTTATCTTTTTCCTTCTTCTTTCAATAACCGCAGAAAGCCAGAAATCTGGAGCCATAAAGCCCATAACAGCTAATATTATCCCAAATATAAAAGGGACATTTGCTAAAGATAGCCCAAAGGACAATATAAGAATTGCTCCAGCTATTAGTATTTTTATTCCTAAAAAAGATTGTGGAGTTAAGCCGTAAGGGAAACCAGCCCACATAAGTTTGTTATATAAATCTTCTATAGTTGCTGCCGGATACCAAGCTGAAATATCATAACCCAATTTGTTTGATAAGTTAATTATAATACTTTTTGTGTTTACATTCCTCATATTGCTCTGTAGTGCTGCTGTAGTAATCCCTTCTTTTGATATTATCACGTTCATTGCAAAAAATACTACTGAAAGGAAAGTAAGCCATCCAGCGATTATTATCGTTCTGTCCATTTTTCATATCACCTGCTTTTATTTTTTATATTTCTACATCAATCATATTTCTTATCCAAAAAGTTCCTGTTATTATCATTGCTGTTGCTAATATAAACACTATTATCCCTTCTGGTGTGTTGAATAAACTTGATACGTATTCAGGCACCATTTGTCTCATTAAGCCTATTGTTGCGAACGGGACTATGCCTACAATTGTCGCCGATAACCTTCCTTCTGCAGTTATTGCTTTGACTTGTTCTTTAAATGCTCTTCTTTCCCTTATGCTTTCCTGTATCCTATCCAATATTGCAGGGACATTTACAGCCATTCCGCTTTTTTGAAGACTTGTTACCATAGCAAGTGCTTCTATTTCTGGTATTTTTATACGTTCTGACGCTCTCTTAAATACTTCGTCTATTGGTACCCCTGCACGTATCTCTAGTAACATCCTTTCTAATTCGCCTTTGATTGGTTGTTTTGCCTCTAATGCTGCACGTTCTATTGCTGCAGGAAGGCCTCCTCCTGCCCTTAATACTACTGCCATTTGTTCTGCTGCTTGTTCAAATTGCCTTTCTATCTGTATCCATTGACCGCTGATTTGCCACACAACCCATAATTTCGGCAGCATAACTCCTGCTATCCCAAATATTAACGATATTATTAATTGCCCTGTTACTGAATAAGCTATTACAATAAAACTTACTACCCCTATGGCTGTTAATATTATTTTCTGTTCTCTCTTTAAGTCTACTGTCATCAATTGTTCTTGTTTCCCTTTTTTCTTTTGCCTTTCCTGCTGCAAATATTCTTGTTCACTAAAAACGTAAGGCTTAAACCTGTCGAGCTGTATATCTCTTTCTTTTATTTGCTTTAATCCATGCATAAAAAGTATAACGCTCGTTAATACAAGAAGAGATGCCATTGTGATTTCATACAACTTTTACCAACCCCCTTTGATTTAGTGCTTATTCATATCATCATTTTGAAAATGATAATTATTAAAATAATGCTAAAAATTTGTTCGGCTATACCTCCGCTTTTTATTCCTACAATACTAATTTTCCTTCTTATTAAAGGATAAAGCAGAGGGATTCCTTCTTTCGTCATCATATCTCCTAATAAGTGGCTTAAATAGCCAATCAATAAACCTGCTGTGATTTTCGCTTCGTTTAAACCGGGAATTATATAATTAAAATGCTGCAAGGATAAATACATCTTTACAATAAATGCTGTGATTATTGCTCCTAAAAGAGAATGCATAATACCTCTGTGTCCTACGGTTTTATTTAGGATAAAAGATGCTGGCTTTGCTTTTCTCCCTATCTTTGAACCGGGCATATCTATATCGGGTATTAGAGCGGATATTGCCGATATTGCTGTTAATGATGCAGCACTAACTCCTGTTATATTCATTTTACTTGTAAGAATCACTCCGCTTAATGCACCTATTAATATATGTGTTGAACCCGTCATATTATTCTGATACCTCCTTTTATTATCTTTTCTATTTATAGAAAGCTGTCAAAGTCTACTCCCCTTTCTTTTAGTAATTCTCTTTTCGTAAACTTATTGCCGGTTTCTTCCCAATGCCCTATTATTTCTTTATCCTTAAATTCATCTACTTTAAACTTTACTAACAGATTCGTTATAATTTTTTGATTCCTTTCACCTACAACTTCTGATATTTCTACTACTCTGCGTTTTCCATCAGGAAACCTCATAATGTGTATTACTAAATCTACAGATTCTGCTATTAAGGAAGGCACCAAATCTTTTGGATATTCCTGAGCACTTGCCACCATTGCTATTAATCTTTCCATCGCTTGTGCCGTGTTGTTTGCGTGTAAAGTAGTCATACTGCCTAAGTGCCCTGTATTCATTGCCTGTATCATTGCATATGCTTCCTTCCCTCTTACTTCGCCAACAATTATAATGTCCGGTCTGGAACGAAGTGCGGTTTGAACGAGCGACATCATATTGACTTCTCCCGCTCCTTCTATGTTTGCTGGACGTGCTTCCCATCTCCTTACATGAGGATGTCTTAACTGCATTTCTATCGGGTTTTCTATTGTAATTATGCTTAACCTTGGATCAATAAATTCTGATAATGCGTTTAAAAATGTTGTCTTACCCGATCCTGTTCCACCGCTAATAATTATGTTCAGCCTTGCTTTAACGCATTTCGCTAAACTCTCTTTTAATTTTTCTGGAAGCATTCCCCATCTTACTAAGTCATTTATGCTTACGTTTGGCCTGAATTTTCTTATAGTTATTGTTGCACCGTCAGGAGATATTGGAGGTATAACTGCACATACACGTGAACCGTCCGGCAACCTTGCGTCCACCATTGGACTTGAATAGTCCAGCCTCCTGCCTATCGGTGCTATGATCCTTTCTATTACAAGCCTTAAATGCTCTTCATTGTCAAATTTTACGTCTGTTTCTTTTAATTCTCCGTTTTCTTCAATGATTATTTTGTCGTATTTTTCTACTATTATTTCTGTTATGTTCGTGTTGTCTAAAAATTGTTCGATAGGGCCATACCCTTGTATTTCGTTGACTAATCTTTCAATAATACTCTGCCTTGCATTAAAAGGCAAGGCAGAGTATTCTAAATCTATCATTGTTGTTAATTTTTTCCTTACTATATTTTTCGCTTCCTGATCTCTGTATTTACCGAGTATTTCTGGAGGCACTTCGGCCATTATCTTTTCCTGCGCTCTTTTCCTCAGTTCTGCCCAGTTTATTTCATTATTATTGCTTCTGTATTGACTATCCATTATTTCATATAGTCTCGGCATATAGTTTCACCTCTGCTTTCTTGTTGTTGTTATCTTAAAAATCCAAATATTCCTCTCCTTTGTTTTTTCTCTTTCTCTTCCATTTTTTCAGCTGTCTCACTTGTCTTCATATAAGAACCGGGTACTATAGTGTTCGTTAGCCTCTTGATAGCTATAGAAAACGGAGCGTTCGGATCAATTTCTATAGCCTGCCTGCCGTTGCCCTGATTTATGGCTCGTGGGACGACATCATCTTCAGGCAGTTCTTCAAAAACAGGAAGACCTACTATGTCCGCAACTTCTTTGGGTGTTAAATCGCTTATCCTGTTTTTGTTAACACGGTTTAATACCAGCATCATTTTTCTCAATAAGTAATCATATCCTTCCGTGTTTTTAACTGCATAAACTACCCTTCCTATATTTTCTGCTGATTGTCCTTCCGGTGTTGTTAACAAAATTATGTGCGTAGCATATTCCATTGAAACATCTACTAACGGTGATATTTTAGGCCCTCCATCAATGACTATATACTGATAATACCTTTTGAGTATGTTTAGTATTCTTTCCGCTGTTTTTTCATTTATTCTTTCTGCTATTGCGGGACTTATTGGAGCAGGGAGGACTTTTACTCCGGATTGTGATGTCATCAAAAGCTCGTCAACTTCCTCCAATGTTGCTGCTTCGGTCATGTATTCCCAACGTGATAAATCGTGCGATGGCACTTCGCTTTTGCTTAGTGCAAATATTGTTGCCAAATTCCCAAATGTGCAGTCAAAATCAAGTATCGCTACTCTTTGCCCCGATAGTATTGGTGATTTTTTAATGGCTAAAGCTATATTTGATGATACTGTTGATTTGCCTACCCCTCCCTTTGGTGAATGGACAAGTATAATAGCCTGTTGTAATGTTATTACTTCTCTTCTTACCTGCTGTTGTTGTGGCCTTATTACTCCGTGCCTGTCTGCTGCTTCTATCAGCTGTCTCCTTCTTTCCTCTACACAATTTACTACAAAATCTGCTAATTCTTTAAAATTCAATGTTTCTTTGTGAAATATTTCAGCAATCCCCATCGATTTTGCTTGTGCTATCAAATTCGCCGTTAAACTGCTTGATATTGCTATAACTATCGTTGTAGGAGATTGCTCTGATATTCTCTGCATGATATCTTTTGCAGACATATCTGGCATTCCATAGTTTATTATCAAGGCATCGGCTCCCATTTCTAATACTCTGTTTATTGCTATCTCACCTGAATTTGCAAGCCCAACTACTTTTATCATACTGTTCATGCCTAACTGCAGTTGAGCCTGCATCATCCATTGAACATCATAATCTGCCAGTATCACTTTTACATTTCTATCGTCTCTTATTATCATCCCTGTATACCTCCATTTTATTGGATTATTTTGCACTTATAGGATTAATCGTTACATATATTTTGCCTCTTTCCCTTGCCAGTGCTATTGCTTCAGCTTCACTGTCTTTAACCGCTATTACCAATGAAGGAGCGGTGTTATCTCCTCCGGCCCTTACCCCTATCACAGTTGCATTTCTTAATATCGTTTCACTCTTTAATATTTTCGTTCCATTGTTTTCTTCTTCATACACGTTTATTACATTTATTTTGTCTCCAGCTTTTATGCCCCCTAACATTCCTCCAGCAGAGTCAGGTGGCAGTTCTATGGCTTTATAACTTGGGTCGTTTAAAGCCAAAAGCCTTGCACTTAATATCCCGCCATCGTTTTGGCCTGCTATTAATACATGACTTTGCCTGATTACATCGCCCTGCGACAATCCATGTCGTGCTACTGCCCTTTTTACGATCGGATCATTTGGGTCAATGTAATCGTTTGGCAGTCCCGCTTTCGGCATTTTTACAATCGTTACCTTGCCTTCTATTGGATCTCCGGGACTAATATCCTGTGCTGCTTGTAGTACGGGGACAGTCGGTGCTATTTTCATCCCTGCCAATATTACGAGGCCTGCTGCTGCCAGCCCAAATACAATAGAAAGCAGTAAAAATAATGCCCCTCCTGTTTTTTTCCTTTGTATAAACCCTCCTATTTTCCTCATAACTATTTAAATTCCTCCTTAACTATTTAATTATTTTTTTTAATTTATCGCAGATTCTTTTATTATTTCCAATATTTTATTCCATTCATTTATTTGCGGGAATGTCCCCTTTTTTTGGTGTTCTCTTATCTTATTGCTGTCGCTTAATACTGCTATTGGCAATACGTTCTTCATTATACATATATTTACCAGCTCGTTCTCATCTGCCCCCATAGTTCCTATTAAGAACGTGCTCCCGGGTATATACGGTTTTATCA
>NZ_JBNATW010000003.1:0-114295 GCF_049701175.1 Thermovenabulum sp. | reverse complement strand
TGGCAGGGGTTATAGGTACTGCTATTGTTGCAGGTGTACTGCTTTCATTATATGGATAAAAGTTATATTTTTTGTGAAAGGAGTATGTCGATTGCAGAAGAAGAAAATCGGCATTACAGATACTATTTTACGGGATGCTCACCAATCTCTTATTGCAACAAGGATGAAAACCGAAGAAATGCTGCCTGTAGCAGAAAAATTAGACGAGGTAGGTTATCATTCTCTTGAGGCATGGGGTGGAGCTACCTTTGATAGTTGCCTACGGTATTTAAATGAAGATCCATGGTTAAGATTAAGAAAACTAAAAGAAAAAATCAAAAAAACACCTTTACAGATGCTTTTGAGAGGGCAAAACCTTCTTGGATATCACCATTATCCGGATGATGTTGTTGAGTTTTTTGTGAAAAAGTCTATAGATAATGGAATTAATATAATACGAATATTTGATGCCTTAAATGATGTAAGAAATATGCAAAAAGCTATAGAAGCTACAAAAAAATATAAAGCCCATGCGCAGGGCACTATCGTCTACACTATTAGCCCAGTACACAATTTGGAATACTATGTTGATATCGCCAAAAAACTAGTGGGGTTAGGCATAGATTCGTTGTGCATTAAAGACATGGCAGGATTGTTGACACCATATAATGCCTATGAATTAGTTAAAAGGTTAAGAGAAGAAATTAATATTCCTATTCAGGTTCACAGCCACTACACAAGCGGTATGGCTTCTATGGCTTATTTAAAAGCTATTGAAGCTGGAGCAGATATAGTTGACACAGCTCTTTCACCATTTGCTTTGGGAACGTCCCAGCCTCCCACCGAAACTATTGTGGCAGTATTAAAAGATACTTCATATGATACTGGACTTGACTTAGAACTTTTATCAGAAATATCGGAGCATTTCAAAAAAGTAAGAGAAAACTACAAAATTGATAGCGTTATTACAATAGTAGATACTGCAGTTTTAAATTATCAGATACCCGGAGGAATGATATCCAACCTTACCAGTCAGTTAAAACAGCAAAACGCATTAAACAAGCTCCCTGAGGTACTAAAAGAAGTTCCAAGGGTGAGAGAAGATTTGGGTTATCCTCCGCTTGTTACTCCTACAAGCCAAATTGTAGGAACCCAAGCTGTAATAAACGTAATAACGGGAGAAAGGTATAAAGTTGTAATTAATGAAGTTAAAAATTACATTAAAGGTTTATATGGCAAACCCCCAGGAGAAATAAATCCAGAAATTAAAAAGAAAATTATTGGAGATGAAGAACCCATTGATTGCAGGCCTGCTGACTTGTTAGAACCTGAGTTAGAAAAAGATTTTGCTGCTATATCGGGTTTCATAGAAAAAGAAGAGGATGTACTAACTTATGCTCTATTCCCACAGATTGCGATGAAGTTTTTCCAAGAAAGAGAAGCAGGGAAGTACAGATACGATTCAAATCTTCTTTTTGAGGATAATAAATTTAAATACTATCCGGTGTAAAAATGGCTCCTTTTTTAGAGGAGCCATTTTTTAACGCATAAATTTTATCATTTTTCCAACATTTAAACATTATACATAAAAGTAGGAAATATAGAAAGGTGAGAAAAATGAAGAAGAAAAATTACCTTATCCTACTTTTATGTATAATAATATTGTTATTATGCCTTTTTGTATATAATTACCAATTAAAAAATAGCAATGTTTTACCTTATAATACTTATATTGGCCCAGTAAATGTAAGTAAATTAAGTATGGAAGATGCAAATGAAAAAATTTTAGAATATATAAATAGAAAATATCAACAACAAATAATATTGAAATACAAAAGTAAAGAATATTATATAAATTTAAAGGAATTAATTACTTTTGATAAAGAAAAAAGCATTAATGAAGCTTTAAATATAAAAAAAGGTGAGTTTTTCTTTAAGTCCTTTTTCTTGGATTTCTTTGAAATAAGAAAATTAATTAATTTACCTTTATATGTTAAATTAAATGATCAATATTTTAATAATATTGTTAATAAAATAGAGAAGGAAATTTGCATCCAGCCTCAAAACGCAAAATTTATAATTAAAGAGAATAAAATTCAAATAGTTGGTGATAAAGAAGGAACAAAAATTAATGAAGAATTATTAAAAAAGAATATTTTAAATAAAATTTTTGACAAACAAATTATCATAGAAATACCAATACTTACTATTAAACCTTTTTATACAAAAGAAAAATTACAGCAAATGAATATAAAATATGAAATAGCTTCTTTTTCAACAAAATTTAACTTAAATCAGATTGAAAGAAGTAACAATCTAAAATTGGCTTCTGAAAGTTTAAACGGAACTATAATTGCACCGATGGAGATATTTTCTTTTAATGAGACAGTTGGTGAAAGGACAAAAGAAAGGGGCTACCTTGATGCGCCAATATATTTCAATAATGAAATATCTCAAAGTACTGGCGGAGGAGTTTGCCAAATATCAACAACACTTTATAATCTGGTTCTTTTTACAGATTTAGAGGTTATTGAAAGACATCACCATTCAATGCCTGTAGGTTACGTTCCTCCTGGAAGAGATGCAACCGTAAGTTACGGTTCTTTAGATTTAAAATTTAAAAATAATACAGGAAATTATTTAGTATTGTTTGCTGAAGTCAAAAACAATAGTATAATAATGAAATTTTATAGTAGTGAAAGAATGAAAAAGAAAGTAGATATTATTTCGGAAATTATAACTACAACTCCACCTTCCAAAATTTTAAAAGATGACTGCAATTTAGAAATGGGTAAAATGCGCATTGAAGAAGGCAGGCCAGGTTGTAAGGTAAAAGTATGGAAGATAATAAATAACAATGGAAAAATTGAAAAGAAATTAATATCCACCGACATTTATAAGCCTTTAAATACAATAGTATATGTAGGCAAAAAAATAGTTAATCCAAGTTTAGGTATTGAAAATAATAAAAATAATAATAAAGAGTTACCAAGTAATATAGATAGTGAGTTATCAAATGAATAAATAAATATTAAAATTAACCTCCTTTTGAGGTTAATTTTTTATTTTCAATTGCTCTTATAATTGTTATAATATCAAATGAGAAATCGGAGGAGAATAAAATGGAAATTAGTGAAATTGTTGAATTTTTTAAGGGTGAAGAAATTATATTACCTAAGAAAATTGAAATTATCCTATCTCTACAAAAAGAATTTGGCATAATTAACCAATCTTATGAAAATATACTTAGAAAAATAAAAGAAAAAAACGAGCAAGCAAAAAAAATGCAAGATTTTATTTATAATAAGATTAAAGAGTATTTACTTGAATGTAAAAGTTGCCCCCTTTGTTTTGCCGACTGCCATACCCAGAAAGTTGCCGGTGAAGGAAACTTTGCATCACCTATTGTTTTAATTGGCGAAGGTCCTGGAGAAGAAGAGGATAAATTAGGCAGGCCCTTTGTAGGCAGAGCTGGCCAGCTTTTAAACGCTCTTCTCAATAAGTTTAATATTGACAGGAGCCGTATCTACATAACAAATGTAGTAAAGTGCAGACCACCAAAGAATAGAACTCCCTATGTCAATGAAGTTAAAGCATGCTCTAATATTTTAAACTTAGAACTAGAGTTTATATCTCCAAAGGTAATCATTACCTTGGGGTCTACTCCATTAAAGTTCTTTAGACCTGATAAAAGTATTACCCAGTCTAGGGGTATATGGATAAAAGAAAAAGATATATGGATAATGCCTACCTATCATCCTGCTTATGTGTTGAGGCAAAGAGGTGAGAAACTGGAGATTACAAAAAAAGAAATTTATACGGATTTCAAAAATGCCTTATTAAAACTCAAAGAATTGTTAAAATAAATAAATAAAATACAATCAATACTTACAAGGGAGTGATATTTTTAGTGAAATATAAAGTTATTACTTGGGGATGTCAGATGAATGTACATGATTCCGAAGTGGTTTCCGGCGTACTTGAAAAAATGGGTTATACCCCATCCGAAGATATCAAGGATGCAGATATTCTTGTTTTAAATACGTGTAGCGTAAGAGAAACAGCTGAGCAGAAAGTATACGGTCGTTTAGGACAATTAAAACCCTTAAAGCAAAATAAGCCTAATATGATCATCGCTATAACCGGCTGTATGGTTCAGCAGCCACATGTGGTGGAGTATATTAAGGAAAAATATCCTTTTGTAGATATAATCTTTGGAATTCACAATGTTCACAAATTACCTCAGCTTATAGAAAATGTAATTTATTCCGATTATACCATTGTTGAGACAGTTGAAGACGAAACTTGGGTAGAAGAAGGCCTCCCCTATGTTAGAGAAGATAAGGTAAAGGCGTGGGTTACTATAACCTATGGTTGCAACAATTTTTGTACCTACTGTATAGTACCTTATGTTCGGGGTAGGGAAAGGAGCAGAAAACCTGAGGATATAATAAATGAAGTAAAATCATTAGCAGAAGAAGGAATAAAAGAAATAAATTTATTAGGTCAAAATGTAAATTCTTACGGAAGGGACTTAAAAGATGAAAATATTAATTTTGCAGGTTTATTAAAAGAATTAAATAAAATCAATGGAATTGAGAGAATAAGATTCACTACTTCCCATCCCAAAGACTTAAGTGATGAACTTATTTTTGCTATACGTGATTTGGAAAAAGTTTGTGAGCATATTCATCTTCCAATTCAAGCGGGTAGCAATAAAATATTAAAGTTGATGAATAGAAATTATACAAGGGAACATTACTTAGGGCTAATAGAAAAATTAAGAAAGGAGATACCTGATATTGCAATTTCGACTGATATAATTGTTGGGTTCCCCGGAGAAAATGAAGAAGATTTTTTGGATACTTTAGATATAGTAGAAAGGGTCCAATACGATCAAGCTTTTATGTTCATGTACTCAAAAAGAAAGGGAACACCTGCTGCAGAAATGGAAAACCAGGTAGATGAAGAAGTTAAAAAAGAAAGGTTAGATAGACTTATGAAGCTTCAGGATACCATTTCCGCTAAAAAAAATGAACAGATGAAGGATAAAGTTGTAGAGGTGCTTGTGGAAGGATTTTCTAAAAAGGATAAAGAAAAATTAACAGGCAGGACCAGAACGAACAAAGTGGTAAATTTTAAGGGACCTAAGGATATAATTGGAAAACTTGTTAAGGTAAAAATTACTGAACCTCATACCTTTTCTTTGATAGGAGAGCTTTTAACTACCTAAGGGGGTCAATTTTTTAAATGGATACTCCAATGATAAAACAATATAAAGAAATTAAAGAGAAATATAAAGATTATATACTGTTTTTCAGGCTGGGCGACTTTTATGAAATGTTTTTTGACGATGCTTATATAGCCTCAAGGGAGTTAGAAATTGCATTAACTTCAAGGGATCCGGAAAATAAGGTGCCCATGGCGGGTATACCTTACCACGCAGCGGACCAATACATTGCAAGACTTATAGAAAAGGGTTATAAAATAGCTATATGCGAACAAGTAGAGGATCCCAAACTTGCCAAAAATATTGTAAAAAGAGAAGTAGTTAAAATTATTACGCCCGGTACAGTAACAGATATAAATATTTTGGATGAAAAAAAGAACAATTACCTTTGTGCAATTTATAAATCGGAAAATAAATTTGGATTGGCTTTTGCTGATTTAATGACCGGTGAATTTATTACAACTGAAATAACTGCGGGCAGCAATTTTCAAGAAGTAATTAATGAGCTTTACAAATTTTCTCCCAGCGAATGCATTGTAAATAGTGAAATCTTAAATAATCCCATTTTAAAGAAAAATTATTTCGATTTCAATAATAATGCATTAACTTTAAAAAGTGAAAGTTATTTTGAAATAGATTGGGATTTGCTTTCTAACAATTTTGACGAAACTTCTTTAAAAGCCTTGGAGGGCAGGCCTCTTTCCCAAAAAGCTTCCTGTGCCTGCCTAAAATTTTTAATAGAAACTCAAAAACAGCAATTAGCACATTTTAATTTTATCAGGTATTATGAACCTTTGGAATATATGGTGCTTGACGCCAATACAAAAAGAAACCTAGAACTTACTGAATCCCTTTTCGAAAGAAAAAGACAGGGCAGCCTTTTTTGGGTTCTTGATAAAACTCAAACAGCGATGGGGGCCAGATTGCTACGAAAGTGGATAGAACAACCCTTAATCGATCCTATAAAAATCAAAGAACGCCTTGACGCTGTTGAAGAATTATTTGAAGACTTTTTCAAAAGAGAAGAACTAAAAAATGAGCTTAAAAATGTTTATGATTTAGAGAGATTAACTGGTAAATTAGTTTGCGGAAATATCAATGCAAGAGATTTATTAGCAATAAAAAATACAATTTCTCGGTTTCCAAGGATTAAAAATTTAATTAAAAATTCATCATCTAAGCTCTTGAGAAGCTTAGAAAGCCAATTGGATGGATTAAACGACGTCTTTGAATTATTGGATAAAGCAATTTGTGAGGATCCTCCCCTTTCTGTCAAAGAAGGAAATATCATTAAAGAAGGCTTTAACAAAGAAATAGATAAACTAAGAGAAATCGCTTTTAAAGGTAAGGATTTTATTGCAGAGTTTGAAGCCAAAGAAAGGGAAAGAACTGGGATTAAATCATTAAAGGTAGGTTACAATAAGGTTTTCGGTTACTATATCGAAGTTACAAAAGCGAATTTAAATCTTGTGCCTGAGGATTATATTAGAAAACAAACCCTTGCTAATGCAGAAAGATACATTACTGAAAAACTTAAAGAATATGAAGAAATGATTCTCGGTGCAGAAGAAAAACTTATAAATTTGGAGTACCAAATATTTTGCGAGGTTAAAAACCAGCTATTGTTAAACATACCGCGCTTTAAGAAAAGCTCAAACGCAGTAGCGACATTAGATGTTCTTGTAGCATTAGCACAGGTTGCTCGGGATAATAATTATGTAAAACCCGATATCACCACCAAAGACGAAATCTTAATTATTGAAGGAAGACATCCAGTTGTAGAATTAACATTGAAAAATGATATTTTCATTCCTAATGATACGCATATAAACTGCAAAGATTCTATGATTTCGATAATAACTGGACCCAATATGGCAGGTAAATCTACATATATGCGACAAGTAGCTTTAATTGTATTAATGGCACAAATTGGTAGTTTTGTTCCAGCAAAAAAAGCTGTAATAGGCATTGTAGATAGAATTTTCACAAGAATCGGAGCTTTTGACAACCTCGCTTATGGACAGAGCACCTTTATGGTTGAGATGACAGAAGTTGCTAATATTTTAAAATATGCTACTCCTAAAAGTTTAATCATTCTCGACGAAGTAGGTAGAGGTACCAGTACTTATGACGGTTTAAGTATTGCATGGGCTGTTGTAGAGTATATTCATAAAAACATAAAAGCCAAGACCTTATTTGCTACACACTACCATGAAATTACAAAATTAAAAGAGCTTTTTGGTGTAAAGAACTATAAAGTGACCGTTAAAGAAAAAGGAGAAGATATACTATTTTTAAGAAAGATTGTTCCGGGAGAAGCGGATAAAAGTTACGGTATTGAAGTCGCAAGATTAGCTGGATTACCTAAGAGTTTAATTAATAGGGCTAAAGAATTATTAAAAACTCTTGAAAAAGGTTTACCTGAAAAATTTTATGTAAATAATAATACTTTACCAGAAACAGAAAAAACTGATTCTCAGTTAGACCTAATGAATATAAAAAATGAAGCAATCATTCAAAAAATAAAAGAAATAGACATCAATACAATGACACCGTTAGAAGCTCTAAATTTCTTGTATAAACTTAAGTTAGAAATTATGTGAGGGGAAAACTCATGGGAAAAATAAGGGTATTAGATGAGGAGATTGCTCAGAAAATTGCAGCCGGCGAGGTCGTTGAAAGACCAGCTTCTGTTGTAAAAGAACTTATTGAAAATTCTATTGATGCAAAGGCTAAAAGCATTCATGTTGAGATTAAGGATGGGGGCAAAAAACTCATTAAAGTTGTAGACGATGGAGAAGGTATATCCTCCGATGATGTCTTATTAGCTTTTCAAAGACATGCTACAAGCAAAATAACAAAGCTTGAAGATATCTTTATTGTAAAAACTTTGGGATTCAGAGGAGAAGCTCTACCGAGTATTGCTGCAGTTTCTAAAGTCACTATGCTTACTAAGACAAAAGATGAAAATATTGGCACAAAATGCATTGTTGTGGGTGGAAAAGTTGAATATTTTGATGAAGCCCTATCAAAAGAAGGGTGTTGTTTAATTGTCGAAGATCTATTTTTTAATACACCTGCGCGATTAAAATTTTTAAAATCATCTTCAAAAGAATCAGCTTTTATCTCAGAAGTTGTTACAAAATACGCTATTGGACATCCGGAAATTTCATTTAAATTAAAAATTGATGGAAAGGAAATTTTTACTACGTCCGGAAATGGTAATATTAAGGAGGTTTTTGCAAAAATTTATGGAATTGAAGAAGCAAAAAATTTAATTGAAGTCAAAAAACATTTTGGTGTTTTGGAGATAGAAGGATTTTTATTGCCTCCTCATTATGCTCGAAGCAATAGATCTTATGAAATTTTTTTTGTAAATGGAAGATATATAAAAGATAAAAACTTATCTTTATTTTTAGAAAAAGGCTATTCCACATTTTTACCAAACGGAAAGTTTCCTATTGCAATCATATTCATCAATATCGATGAATCCTATGTGGATGTTAATGTGCATCCTTCAAAAACGGAAATAAAATTTAAGGATGAGTATAAAATTTTTGATTCTTTATATTTAACCGTGAAAGAAGCTTTAAAAGGAGATATTTTAATCCCAAAAGAAACACTCTCAAAAGATAAAGGATACCTACAAGAAGAAAGTATTACTTTTTTAGAAAAACTTCAGAATAAAAATGAAAAATTTACCATAAAAAGGGAATATTTCTATGATTTTGAGGATAAAATAGAAAAAAAGCCCAATAATGAAATTGACAATCTATTTAAGGAAAATAGTAACTTATATAATACAGCAGAATTGATAAAAAATGAGGTCATTAAAAAATGTCAAGAAAAAAGTCAACTAATAAGAGAGTATAAAATAGTTGGACAGTTGTTTAATACCTATGTTATTTTTGAAGAAGAAAATAATTTTTATTTGATTGACCAACATGCTGCTCACGAAAGGATATTGTATGAAATGTATTTAAATTATTCAAAGTCCTTTGTGGTTCAAGAGCTTTTAGTTCCTCAAATTTTTAAGCTTACCTATTCTGAAATGGAATTTTTTAAAACAACAGTTGATATTTTCAAAAGTAATGGATTTGATGTGGACATATTTGGGGATGATTCTATTATTATACGTGCTGTACCTTTCACCTTTGGAATTCCAAAAGAACCTTCATATATAAAGGAAGTCTTAGATGAATTAAAAGAAGAGGGCTTTCCTAAAGACAAGGAAAAGATAATAGCTTCCCTTGCATGCCATTCAGCTATAAAAGCGGGAGAGAAATTAAATATCGAGGAAATGGATAAGCTTATTAAAATGCTTTTAAAAACAGAAAATCCATATAATTGTCCCCACGGCAGGCCTACGATAATATCCTTTTCTTTATATGAGTTGGAAAAAAAATTTAAGAGGGTTTCAATTTGAAAAAGGAGAAAATATTTTTACTTGCAATTGTAGGTCCGACAGCTGTGGGGAAAACGGAAATAGCAATTGAAGTTGCTGAAAGAATAAAGGGAGAAATAATATCGGCAGATTCTATGCAAATTTATAAATATATGGACATAGGAACTGCAAAACCTACCAAAGAGGAAAGAAAAGGGGTTCCTCATCATTTAATCGATATTATTGAGCCAGATGAAGAATTCAGTGTTGCAGATTACAAATATTTAGCCGAAAAAGTTATCGAAGATGTTTCAAAAAGAAGAAATGTACCGATTTTAACTGGTGGCACGGGACTGTATATAAATGCAGTTTGCTACAACTATGCCTTTTCTAATTTTCACAAGGATGATAACTTAAGAAAAGAATTGGAAGAAAAAGCAAAGAATTATGGAAATGAATATTTATATAATATTTTAAAGGAGGTAGATCCAAAATCTGCTGAAAAAATACATGTGAACAATAGAAAAAGGTTAATAAGAGCTTTAGAAGTTTTTTTCGGTACCGGAAAACCTTTCTCTTTTTTTGAAGAAGAAACTAAAAAAAGAACCAGTCCTTATGATTTACTTATTTTTGGGCTGACAAGGCCGAGGGAGGAATTATATGACAGAATAAATAAACGAGTCATTAAAATGATTGAACAGGGTCTAATTGATGAGGTTAAAAGTTTGCTAAAAAAAGGATATTCCAAAGATTTAAACTCAATGCAGGGATTAGGCTATAAGGAAACCATTGAATATTTAGAAGGAAAAATTACATTAGATGAAGCAATTTATAAAATTCAGCGTGATACAAGACATTATGCCAAACGCCAGTTTACGTGGTTCAAGAAAAACAAAGATATTATTTGGCTTGATGTTTCAAAAGAAGGCAAAGAAAAAATTATCCAACATATTGTTTTAGCAGTTGAAGGAAAATTAAAAAATTATTAGAATATATCTTGTAGATATATAAATATAAAGGGGGACAAAGAATGTCAAAAAATCAAATTAACATTCAGGATGCTTTTTTAAATCAAGTAAGGAAGGAGAATATAGCTGTAACAATTTATCTTATTAATGGGTTCCAGATCAAAGGCCATGTAAAAGGCTTTGATAATTTTACAGTGGTTTTGGATTCTGAAGGCAAACAGATGTTGATTTACAAACACGCAGTCTCAACCATTTCTCCTCAAAAACCTGTTTCCTTTACTAACAACAATAATAACAATGAAAAAAAACAGGAAGAATAATATTAGGAAGAAAAAACTTCCGAGGAACAGCCTCGGAAGTTTTTAATTGTGTCAAATGATTTAGAAACCTCATATTATAACTATAGCATCAGTTTATTGAAAAAAATTTTAATGTTTAGGTGGAAAAACTATGGTTGATATAAAAAATATTATAATTAAGGATTCCACTGAAATTTTTAATTTAGTCACTAATGGAATTATTTCACCTCCAGAAGCCTTATCTTTATTTAAAGAAATTGAAAGTAAAAAATATGAAATAAAAAAAAATAAAGAGGAAAAGTTGGAAGATGTATTAAGAGAACTAGACAGTTTGGTAGGTTTAACAAAAGTAAAACAGCTCGTAAAAGAGATACACGCCTTTGCAGAAATTCAAAAAAGGCGAAAGAAAGAGGATTTGCTAACTGATCCTCTTGTCCTTCATATGATTTTTAAGGGTAGTCCAGGCACTGGTAAAACAACGGTTGCAAGGCTCATTGGGAAAATGTTTAAAGAAATGGAAATCCTTCAAAAAGGTCATTTGATTGAAGTTGAAAGGGCTGACCTTGTTGGAGAATACATAGGACATACTGCCCAAAAAACAAGAGATCAAATAAAAAAGGCTTTAGGAGGCATATTATTTATCGATGAAGCTTATTCACTT
The DNA here is from genome assembly GCF_049701175.1 of Thermovenabulum sp. GTDB lineage: Bacteria > Bacillota > Thermosediminibacteria > Thermosediminibacterales > Thermosediminibacteraceae > Thermovenabulum. The sequence goes on along the minus strand of NZ_JBNATW010000003.1, from coordinate 102,774 downwards.
GCAAGGGGAGGAGAAAAGGATTTTGGTAAGGAAGCAATAGATACATTGGTAAAAGCAATGGAAGATTATAAAGATAATTTAATTGTTATTTTGGCAGGTTATAAAGATGAAATGGATTGGTTTTTAAGGACAAATCCCGGACTTCGTTCAAGATTTCCTATTCAAATAGAGTTTCCCGATTATACTTTAGAAGAACTTTTACAGATAGCAATAATAATGGTTGAAAAAAGACAATATAAATTTACAAAAGAAGCCATAGAAAAATTAGAAAAAATATTTATAGAAAGTAAAAAGTCAATTTATTACGATAAATTAGGTAATGCAAGGTTGGTAAGAAATCTTATTGAAAAAGCAATAAGAAAACAGGCGCTTCGGCTTATAAATCAAAAAAATATATCCAAAGAAGATTTAATTTATATAAGGCCGGAAGACATTGTGCCATTGGAAGAATAGTTTTTAAAAATTTTTCTTGACACTACATAAATACATGTTATAATTAACTTAAATAAATAGCCACCTTTAAACTGGTCCCGTGAGGCTGGTAAGGTGAGGCGAAAAAAAATAAAAGAGAAAAAAAGCCTTTCTCTGCCTGACGGAGGAGGGCTTTTTTTGTGCCCAAAATCCGCTTTGATTTAAATTCGATAAAAAATTCCCCATGCCTCACGGTATGGGGAATTTTTTTAAGAAAAGGAGGGATATAATGTTTAAAAATTACGGGCTTTTAGGCATCGAGCATTTAGAAAAAGAAGATATCGAAGAAATCTTAGACCTGGCTTTTGTGTACAAAGATTACATCAATAAAGGAATTAAAAAATTATCAACACTTAGAGGAAAATCAATAGTAAATTTGTTTTATGAACCAAGCACGAGGACAAAAAACTCCTTTGAGCTTGCTGCAAAATATCTTGGCGCAAATGTTATAAATTTTACAACTCAGGGGAGCAGTGTACAAAAAGGTGAAATTTTAAAGGATACAGTGATAACATTGACAGCAATGGGAATCGATGCAGTAGTTATTAGGCATAACATGTCGGGTACTCCAATGTATTTGAAAAAATATATAAATCTCCCAGTAATTAATGCGGGGGATGGAATGCACGAACATCCTACACAGGCTTTGCTTGATATGATGACGGTAAAGGAATACAAGGGCACCCTAAAAGGCTTGAAAGTAGCAATTATTGGAGACATTGTCCACAGCAGAGTGGCAAAATCAAATATAATAGGTTTTTCTAAAATGGGGTCTAAGGTTTATATAGCGGGTCCATGTACCTTAGTACCCGAGATTGCCAAAAAGTTTGGGGCAATTGTTAAAAACAATGTCGAAGAGGCAGTTGAAGGAGCAGACGTGGTGATGGGGCTTAGGTTGCAGCTGGAGCGCCAAAAGAAAAATTTATTTCCAAGCACCGGTGAATATGCAAAATACTACGGAATTAATTCTAAGGTGTTAAATCTCGCAAAACAGGATGCTCTACTACTTCATCCTGGACCCGTTAACAGGGAAATAGAGCTCACTTCAGAGGTAATGGATGGAGAAAAATCTTGTATTAGAGAACAGGTTACAAATGGAGTAGCCATAAGGATGGCGGTTTTAAATCTTTTGCTAGGAGGTAAGGAGTATGAAAAAGTTATTTAAAAATGCAAGGGTAATAGACCCTTCTCAAGGGATTGATGACATTTTAGATATCTTGATTGAGGGTGAAAAAATAGCAGGTATAGGGAAAAATTTAACATCATTCGATGCGGAAATTGAAGATCTTACAGGAAAAATAATAACTCCAGGGCTTATAGATATGCATGTCCATTTTAGAGAGCCCGGCTTTGAAAAAAAGGAAGATATCAAAACAGGGATGTTGGCAGCAGCCAGAGGTGGTTTTACAGCAGTTGCTTGTATGCCCAATACAAACCCACCTTTAGATAATCCTTATTTAATTAAATATGTAATTGATAGAGCTAAAGAATATGATTTAATAAAACTTTATCCCATAGGATGCGTAACAAAAGGAAGAATGGGCATAGAACTTTCCGAAATTGGTAAAATGAGCGAACAAGGTGCTGTAGCATTTTCCGATGATGGAAGTCCAATAGGAAACAGCGCATTGATGAAAAGAGCCCTCTTATATGCAAAAGGTTTTGATAAAGTAATAATCGATCACTGTGAGGATCCTGCTCTATCTGAAGGTGGGCAGATAAATGAAGGTTACATGTCCTTTAAATTAGGGCTTACGGGAATACCAGCATCCGCTGAAGAAATAATGGTCGCAAGGGATGTAATTCTTGCAAAGGAAACAAAATCCAAAGTGCATATAGCTCATATTAGTACCAAAGGTTCAGTCGAAATTATTAGAAGAGCTAAGGAATTAGGGGTTAATGTTACTTGTGAAGTAACCCCGCACCATTTAATTTTAACCGAAGATGAAGTTGAAGGATATAATCCTTTGGCAAAAGTAAATCCTCCATTAAGGACATCAGAGGATGTTGAAGCCCTAATAGAGGGCCTGAAAGATGGCACAATAGATTGTATTACATCTGACCATGCACCTCATACCAAAGAAGAAAAAGAAATGGAATTCGAATACGCACCATTTGGAATATCGGGTATAGAAACATCTCTCGGGCTTATCCTCGATAAAATTGTCAATAAAGGTGTTATATCTTTAAGCCAAATGGTAGAAAAAATGTCTCTAAATCCTGCAAAAATATTAAATATTGATGGAGGTACACTAAAACAGGGTTCTTTTGCTGATATTACTATAATCGACCCTTACATTGAATGGACTGTAAAAAAAGAAGAATTTTTATCAAAAGGCAAAAACACTCCTTTTGATGGCTATAAATTAAGAGGAAAAGCGATAAGGACAATTGTAAAGGGAAAAGAAGTATATAAGGAGGTACATCATGAAAGCCTTGTTGGCACTGGAAGACGGTTCGATTTATGAAGGATTATGCTTTGGTAAAGGCGGGACAAATTATGGTGAAATAGTTTTTACTACTGGGATGACAGGTTATCAAGAAGTTTTAACAGACCCGTCCTATGCAGGCCAGATTGTTATGTTTACCTTTCCCTTAATAGGTAACTACGGTATATTTGATGAATTTCAGGAATCAGAAAAAATTTTTGCAAGAGGTATGGTAGCAAAAGAAATAAATTTTATATCTTCCTCAAAAATTGAAAATTTGATTGATTACTTGATAAAGAATAATACTTTTATGATAACAAATATTGACACAAGGGCTATCACTTTAAAATTAAGAAATTACGGGGTAATGAAGGCTGCTATTTCCACTGAGTTTAACAAATCGGAACTTATAGATTATTTAAAACAAGTTCCTAATTTGACAGAAGAAGACCTTATTAAAGAAGTTACTACTTCAGAAAAAAAGATATATAAACCGTCTAGTCAAGCAAAAACTTTTTTAAAAATTGGAATATTGGATTTTGGGGTAAAAAAAGGAATCATAAATGCATTAACAAAAAGGGGCTGTGAAGTTATCGTTTTTCCTGCATCTACTTCTTCTGATGATATTTTAAAGGAAAAAATTGATGGTTTACTCTTATCAAACGGGCCCGGTGATCCTAAAAAAGCAAAATTTGCAATAAAGACTATAGAAAGCCTCATTGGGAAAATCCCCATTTTTGGTATATGTCTTGGGCATCAACTTTTATCCCTTGCCTTAGGAGGAGATACTTACAAATTAAAATTCGGACATCGCGGTGCAAACCAACCTGTATTAGATTTAAAAACAAAAAAGGCTTTTATAACTACTCAGAATCATGGTTTTGCCGTTGATAAAAAAAGTTTGAAAAAAAAGGTTAAAATAACTCATATTCACGCAAATGATGGGACTATAGAAGGGATTGAACACAAAGATTATAAAATTTTCTCGGTACAATTTCATCCAGAGGCGTGTCCAGGTCCGAAAGACACAGAGCATTTGTTTGATAAATTTCTAAATCTAATAACAAAGGAGGAATTAGATGCCTAAGGATAAAAATATTAAAAGAGTCTTAGTAATTGGTTCTGGACCGATTGTGATAGGGCAGGCTGCGGAATTTGATTATTCTGGCACGCAAGGATGTCTTGCTTTAAAAGAAGAAGGTATTAAAGTAATACTTTTAAACAGCAATCCTGCGACAATAATGACAGATCCCAATATTGCCGATAAAGTATATATGGAACCAATTAATTTAGATTTTGCAGAAAAAATTATAAAACTGGAAAAACCGGATGGAATATTACCAACTTTGGGCGGCCAAGCCGGATTGAACCTTGCAGCAGAGCTTTACGAAAGCGGAATACTAAAAAGGGAAAGGGTAAAACTTCTCGGCACACCAATTACTGCTATAAAAAAAGCAGAAGACAGGAAACTTTTTAAAAGACTAATGCTTAAAATAGGAGAGCCAGTACCAGAAAGTATAATTGTAAAAGATGAAAGTGAAGCTTTAGAATTTGCAAAAAAACATGGATTCCCGCTAGTTATAAGACCTGCTTATACATTGGGAGGAACAGGTGGAGGAATTGCTTTTTGCGAAAAAGATTTAATTGAAATTACAAAATTAGGACTTTCTTACAGCAGAATAAAACAGGTTTTGATTGAAAAGAGTCTACTTGGCATGAAAGAAATTGAATACGAAGTTATAAGGGACAAAAGAGGACAGTGCATTACGGTCTGTAATATGGAAAATATAGATCCAGTTGGAGTCCATACTGGAGATAGTATTGTGGTCGCACCAAGTCTTACCTTAACGGATAAGGAATACCATATGCTGAGAAGTGCGGCGCTAAAAATAATAAATGCTCTCAAAGTAGAAGGAGGTTGCAACATCCAATTTGCCCTTGATAAAGAAAGCGGAAAATACTATGTAATCGAAGTAAACCCGAGGGTATCAAGATCAAGCGCTCTTGCATCAAAAGCAACAGGATACCCCATAGCTAAAATAGCAGCTAAAATAGCTTTAGGTTATACATTAGATGAACTCAAAAATCCAATAACAGGTAAGACTGCATTTTTTGAGCCTGCACTTGATTATGTTGTTGTAAAAATGCCCAGGTTCCCTTTTGACAAATTTGAGGATGCAGATAGGACGCTAAATACTCAAATGAAAGCTACTGGTGAAGTAATGGCTATAGGTAGAAATTTCGAAAATGCTTTAATGAAGGCTGTAAGATCTTTAGAACAAGGATTTTTAGGCCTACAGTCTCTGGAATATAAAAACATTGACAATGAAAGTTTAATGAAAATGATTAGGATTCCTACAGATAAAAGAATATTTGCAATAGCTGAAGGTTTAAGAAGAGGATTCGATCTTGAAGTAATATCCAAAGAAAGCAAAATAGATCGCTTTTTTATAGAGAAAATAAATAACATAATAAAAGTGGAAAAGGAACTTAAAGAAAAACCTACTGAAGAGACGATAGAAAAAGCAAAATTAATAGGTTTTCCTAATAAATTGATAGCTGATATTTTAGAAAGAAAAGAAGAAGAGATAGAGGAGCTAACTAAAAAACTAAAACCCTCATATAAAATGGTAGACACCTGCGCGGGAGAATTTCAAGCCTTTACTCCTTATTATTACTCGAGTATTGGAGAAGAAAATGAAGCCCTTCCTATAAAAGATAAAAAAGTAGTTGTAATAGGTTCAGGGCCGATTAGAATAGGACAGGGTATAGAATTTGATTACTGCAGCGTTCACGCGGTAAACGGTGCAAAAAAAGAAGGCTATAAAACCATTATTATTAACAATAACCCAGAGACCGTTAGTACGGATTTTACCTTGGCAGATAGATTATATTTCGAGCCCCTTTATATAGAAGACGTCCTTTCGGTAATAAAAAATGAGAATCCTGATGGGGTCCTTTTGCAATTTGGTGGTCAGACTGCTATTAATTTGGCAGAAAAATTAGCGAAAAACAATATAAAAATCTTTGGTACAGCTGTAGAATCTATTGATATAGCTGAAGATAGAGAAAAATTTGATATGCTTCTTGAAAAGTTAAAAATCAAAAGACCACCTGGAGTAGCAGTAAAAAGTAAAGAGGAAGCCTTAAAAGCTGCATCAAACTTGGGATTTCCAGTATTGATAAGGCCATCATACGTGCTTGGTGGTAGAGCTATGGAAATAATTTACAGCATTGAAGAATTAGAAGATTATCTAAAAAAAGCAATTAAAGTATCGGATAAAAAACCCATTTTAATTGATAAATACATCTCGGGAAAAGAAGTGGAAGTAGATGCCGTTTCAGATGGCAAAGAGGCATTGATACCGGGCATTATGGAACATATAGAAAGGGCTGGAATTCACTCTGGTGATAGCATAGCAATTTGCCCTCCTAAGGATTTAAAAAGAGAAATAATTGATAAAATAATTAATTATACTGAAAAGATATCAAAAGCATTAGAAATAAAAGGACTAATTAACATTCAATTTGTAGTTGAGGGGGACGAAGTCTACGTAATAGAGGTTAACCCTCGTTCAAGCAGGACAGTGCCCTTTTTAAGCAAAATCACAAATATACCTTTAGCAGAAATAGCAGCAAGGGTTGCTTTAGGAAAAAGTTTAAAGGATTTGGGGTTAAAAGGAGGCCTTTACAAGCAAGATGGTATAATTGCAGTAAAAATGCCGGTATTTTCCTTCTCAAAGCTGAAGAGAGTAGAGCCTTCCTTAGGGCCAGAAATGAAATCTACAGGAGAAGTTATCGGAATAGATAAAAGCCTTGAAAAGGCTTTATACAAGGCATTTTTAGCAACAGGAGTGAAAATACCTGAGCACGGAGCAATACTTGCAACGATTGCAGATAAGGATAAGAAAGAAGCAATTAGACTTTTAAAGAAATTTTATGAATTAGGTTTTTCTATAATTGCAACCGAAGGGACTGCAAAAGCCCTTGAAAAAGCTAAAATACCTGCAGAGAGGGTTAAAAAGGCCTTTGAAGAAGAACCTAATATTTTAGATTATATTAGGGAAGGAAGGGTTCAGATAGTTATAAATACCCTGACGAAAGGAAAAGCCCCGGAAAGAGATGGATTTAAAATACGCAGGGCAGCTACTGAAAGCGGCATATTATGCATTACTTCCTTAGATACAGCTAAGGCTTTATATAAAGCTTTGGAATCTGTAACATTAAAACCATTAAGCCTTGAATGTTCGGGAGGAATAAAATGAAAGTTATTGAAGAGGGAATAATTTTAAAAAATAAGCCTTTAGGAAAATATATAAACTTAATAAAAATTTACGCCCCGCAAGTTGCAAAACTTTCTAACCCCGGTCAATTTGCAATGTTGAAAGTTAATGAAAATACCATACCGTTATTGCGAAGGCCGTTTAGTTTTGCTTATGTTAATAAGGAAGAAGGGGAAGTATATTTTTGTATAAAAGTTGTAGGAGAAGGTACAAGGTTATTAGTAAACAAGAAGCCAAAAGAAATAGTAGAAATTATAGGACCATTAGGGAATGGCTTTGAAATTGATAAAGATTTGATAAATAGCAAAAAAAGCATTGTTCTTGTAGGAGGTGGCATAGGTGCTGCACCTTTAGCTTATTTAGCAAAATGCTTAATGATTGTAAAAGCTGATAAAATTGCCCTTTTAGGTGCCCGAACCAAAGAGGAGATAATCTTAAAAAGTGAGTTTGAAAGGGCTGGTTTTAAATTAAAGATTTCAACGGATGATGGAAGCGAGGGCCATAAAATGAGTGTTTTAGAACTTTTGCTTTCTGAAATTGAAAATATAAAAAAGCCCTTTATTTTGTATGCCTGCGGCCCAAAAGGCATGTTGAGAGGCTTAAAAAATTTAAATTTAACAGAATGTACAATTTACGCTTCTCTGGAAGAAAAAATGGCCTGCGGAATGGGTGCCTGTTTTGGCTGTTCGGTTAAAATGACAAATGGTGAATACAAAAGAGTATGCAAAGATGGCCCCATTTTTAATATAGAAGAAATTGATTTTGAGGAGGAGAACAATGGATAAAAAAATTTTAGACAAGGTAATAGTTGCACTGGACTTTTCAGAAGAAAAAAGGGCTTTAGAAATAGTGGATATTTTAAATAATGAAATAAAGATATTTAAAATCGGTTTGGAACTTTTTCTTTCTTGTGGTCCAAAAATTATAGAAAAAGTTAAAGCAAAAGATAAAGAAGTATTTCTTGACCTTAAACTTCATGATATTCCAAATACCGTAAAAAAAGCTTTAAGCAATTTGATAGAATACGATATTTTTATGACTACAGTACATGCTTTGGGCGGAAGGAATATGCTGAGAGAAGCAAAAAATACCATAATTGAAGTGGCTGAAAAGAAAAATAAAAAAAGGCCTCTAATTATTGCTGTAACACTTTTAACAAGTTTAGAAGATGAAGATTTAAAAGAATTAGGAATACAAGGAAAATTAGAAGATGAAGTATTAAAACTTGCAAAGATTTCAAAAGAAGAAGGTATAGACGGAGTTGTTTCCTCGCCTTTAGAATTACCAATTCTTAAAAAAATATATCAAAATAAACTTATATTTATTACTCCCGGTATTAGAAAAAGCTTTATACCCGGAGATGACCAAAAAAGAAAATTAAGCCTTAAAGAAGCAATTTCAGAAGGTGCGAATTATGTTGTTGTTGGAAGACAAATTACCTTGGCAAATGACCCGCAAAAAGCTTTATATGACCTTTTAGATTAGGGAGGGCTATTTTAATGGAGAATATATTAGAAAGATTTGTTGAGCTCGGAGCAGTAAAAAAAGGGCATTTTCTACTCTCATCAGGAAAACACAGCGATACTTATATTCAATGTGCTAAAATTTTTGAATACCCTATTGAAGCAGAAAAAATAGTGGGAATGTTAGCAGAAAAATTAAGTGGGTTAAAAATTGATACTGTTATAGGGCCTGCAATTGGAGGAATTACCGTTGCCTATGAGTTAGGAAGAGCACTGGGCATCAGGGCAATTTTTGCAGAAAGAGAAAATGGCATATTTACTTTAAGAAGAGGTTTTGAAATAAAGGAAAAAGAAAAAGTGCTAATAGCAGAAGATGTAATCACAACTGGCGGCTCTGCAAAGGAAGTGATAGAACTTGTAAGAAACTTAAAGGGAGAAATAGTTGGTGTAGCATCTTTAGTAGACAGGAGTAAAGAAAAACAAATTTTTGATGTACCTTTTTTTAGCTTGATAAAGATCGAATTAGAAATATTTAACGAGGAGGATTGCCCACTTTGCAAAAAGGGAATTCCTTTTATAAAACCGGGGAGCAGGCAGCGGTAAAGTTAAACTTAACAATTAAAATAGGAAATATGGAATTTAAAAACCCTGTTATGAATTCATCGGGTACCTTTGATTTTTTCGAGTATATGGATTTTTTCAATGTTAATGAAATGGGTGCTTTTATTCCTAAAAGCATTACATTGAAAGAGAGAAAGGGCAACCCACCTCCCAGGTTAGTCGAAGTTGCAGGGGGAATAATAAATTCTATAGGAATTCAAAACGAAGGCGTGGAAAAGTTTATAAATTTTTGGGAGGATAAAAAGGATTTTATAAAAACAAATTTTATTGTGAGCATTGCCGGAACTTCTTACGATGAATATGAAGAGATTGTGAAAAGATTAGAAACTAAAAATTTCTTTTCTGGCTACGAAGTTAATATATCGTGTCCAAATATAGAAAAAGGAGGAAAAACTTTTGGACAATGCCCTGAAGATACTTATGAGGTAATTAAACGAGTAAAAGATAAAACCCAAAAGACAGTTATAGCAAAATTAAGTCCCTTTGTAACTGATATAACCGAAATAGCAAAAAAAGCAAAAGAAGCTGGAGCAGATGCAATAACTGTTGCCAATACAATACCTGCCATGTTGGTAAATTTAAATTCAAAAAAGCCATACTTGGGTAATAAAACAGGAGGTCTTTCAGGCCCTGCTATAAAACCGATAATTATGAAACTTATATATGACATAAATAACAAAAAGATAAATATTCCTGTCATTGCATGTGGAGGTATAATGAATGCCAAAGACGCGTTAGAATATTTGGCATTAGGGGCTTTTGCAGTCCAAATTGGGACGGCAAATTTTATAAATCCTAAGGTTATAAAAGAAGTAATTGAAGGAATAAAAGAATATATGTTACATGAAAAAATATACGATATAATGGAATTTATCGGTATTTTAGAAAGATGATAAAAATTAGAAGTACAAAACTAAATTGTATAGAAGGAATTTTAAAATAAGTGTAGAATATATAATAAAATAATGAAACTTCCCCAAAATACAATCGTGGCTTTATAAAAAAGTCACTACGTATTTTGGGTCGTGTAGGTAGATAAGATTATGATGTATCCCAAAAATACTATTTACATTATAGGTAATTCTAAATCTCAACAAAATAACCCCATTACTCAAATTTATAATATTTTTTTCATAGGATTTGTAGTAGAAAAAAATTCTGGCATTATTTTAGACGCAGATGCTTCATTTATACTTCAAAGTTCTATTAATTTTATTAAATCCCTTTTTGTAGGTAGAAGTATGGAAGAAGATATAAATCAAATCATCGAAGAAATTGAAGCAAGATACTTTGGGTCTTCTCAAAAAGCCATAATTGTAGCTTTCAAAGATGCCCATAAAAAATATTTGCAAATTAAAAATGGGAAAAAGAATATTGAAGAAATCCCATAGGGCTGCTTTATTACCTTAATTCAGCGGTGATAAAATCCAGCCAATACGTGTTTACTGCGTATTTGGCTGGATTTCATTTTTTTGGAGGTGGTTAAAACGAAAATCGTCGACATCAAAACTGGAATTATTAAGGCATCCCTTAAAAAACCTTTCATCACTGCACTTCGCAGAGCAATAGAGGTAGAAGATGTTATTGTCAAAATCATTACTGATGAAGGATTAGAAGGCTTTGGCGAAGCTGCACCTACTCCTGCAATCACCGGTGAAACTCACGGTTCCATAATAGAAGCCATAGAAAAATTTATAAAGCCTGCAATAATCGGGATGAATATTGAAGATTTTGAAGAAATCATAAAAAAAATAAACAATTCTATTTTACACAATACCAGTGCTAAAGCTGCCTGTGATATAGCCCTTTATGATATCTTGTCAAAATATTATGAAGTACCGTTATATCAATTCCTAGGTGGAGCAAAAAAAAGCATAAGTACTGATATAACGATTAGTTTAAATGATATAGAAAAAATGGTTTTGGACTCAATTGAAGCTGTAAATCAGGGCTTTAATACTTTAAAAATAAAAGTAGGAGGTGATTATAAAAAGGATATTCAAAGAGTAAAAGCAATTAGGGAAGCTGTTGGAGAAAAAATAAATTTACGAGTAGACGCAAATCAAGGATGGAAAACAAAGGAAGCAATATTTGCCGCTAATGAAATCGCAAAGTATAATATTGAATTGTTAGAACAGCCGGTAAAAGCTTACGATTTAGAAGGTTTAAAAGAAGTTACAAAAAACTCACCAATTCCGGTAATGGCCGACGAAAGCATTTTTTCTCCTTACGATGCCGTTAAAATTATCTCCATGAAGGCCGCCGACATAATAAATATAAAACTAATGAAATGTGGCGGAATTTACAATGCTTTAAAAATAAATTCTTTAGCTGAGTCTGCAGGTATAGAATGTATGGTAGGAAGCATGATGGAGTGTAAGGTTTCTGTTACAGCTGCCGCACATTTAGCTGCAGCAAAATCAAACATTACGCGATGCGATTTAGATGCTCCTTTTCTCCTAAATAACGATCCTGTGATAGGTGGTATTTTCTATAACGGTTCAGATATAACATTTTCCGAAGGTTTCGGTCTTGGTATAGAAAAAATAGAGTTAAAAAATGAAATTTTTGGAGAATAAAAATACTATTATGATAATATGATGTAAATCGATTAAGATAGGAAATATTGAATTTAAAAATTATTTACGGTAACATTAAAAATTAAGTTTTATTATAATTTTAAATATCATTTTATTGTCATTGGAGGTGATAAAAATAGTAGTTAATTTAAAAATATTTTTTAAAATTGCAAAATATTAAGGGGGTATATTAATGCAAAAGAAAATTTTTGCCATTATTTTGATTGCTGCTCTTGCAATCAGCCTCTTTGCTGGATGCGGCACAAAAAATCAAGGGCAACAGCCTTCTCAGCAGCAAACTCAAAATATTGCACAGGTTTTAAACGATTATTTTACTGAAGATCCAAACGGTTTTGATGTTCAGGAAAGTACGACCCTTTCAATGTATACTATGGCAAGGCTCTTATACAGCACATTAGTAAGGTACAAAGGCGAAACTTTAGAACTTGAACCAGAACTTTTGGCAAAAATGCCCGAAGTATCTGAAGATGGTAAGGTTTATACTTTTGAACTCAAAAGGGGAATAAAATTCCATGACGGCCAAACAGAATTAAAATCCGATGATGTGAAATTTACAATTGAACGCATGCTTGATCCTAACGGCAAAGGTGCAAGCACATGGCTTTTCGAGCCCATTCTCGGCGCAAAGGCTTTCATGGAAGGAAAATCAAATTCCCTTGAGGGTTTCAAAAAAATTGACGATTATAAATTCCAAATAATATTAGAAAAACCCTATGCTCCTTTTATACAAAATTTTGCAGTTCCCTCCGCATCTATATACTCGGAAAAACTTGTTAAAGCTGGTGGCGATAATTGGAAATTCAACCCAATGGGAACAGGGCCCTTCAAATTGAAGAAATACGAACCAAATACCGAAATCGTTTTAGAGAAAAACCCCAATTATTTCGAGCCTGGATTGCCAAAACTTGATGAAATCCATTTCAGGATAATTCCTGACGATACTACAGCAGTTATGGAATTTGAAAATGGCACCCTTGACGTGGCTACAATTCCTATTACTGAATATCAGAGGATTAAGGATTCAGGAAAATACAATGTTTTAGAAAGTGTAGCATTAAATACATATTATTTCTTAATGAACGTCAGCGATCCAAAATGGTCTGATGTACGTATAAGAAAGGCTATGGCTATGGCTATTGATAAGAAAAAATTAGTAGAAACCCTATATGGCCCACGGGGAACAGTGGCAAAAGCCTTTGTAACACCTGGAATCCCGGGAGCATACGAATTAGGTCAGGGTCCAGCCTATGACTATAATCCTGAGGAAGCAAAAAAATTGGTGAAAGAATTGGGCGGGAATGTAAAAGTTGAAGCTTGGCAAAGAGGTGGAGACAGGTTAACAGATGCAAATATTGCCATTCAGGCAATGGCAAAAGAAGTAGGAATTGATCTTGATATCAAAATAGTAGAAAAGGCTGCTTTCGGCGATGCAAGGAGTAAGGGTAAAATTCCTGCAAACTATGGCAACTGGTGGGCAGATATTCCTGACCCCGATAACTATTTATATACATTCTTTGCAAAGACCAATCAAATGTCTTCAGGTTACAACAATAAAAAAGTTCAAGAAATGTTAGAACAAGCTCGTGCAGAAACTGATACAGTAAAACGCAATGAACTCTACAGGAAAATTGAGGATACTATCGTAAAAGAAGATGTTGCTGTAATCCCCTTATTCCATATAAAGAGTTTGCTTGCAACACAGAAAAATGTAAAGGGAATATTTATTCATCCTACTGGCGTAACGGTTTATATTAATGCTTATAAAGAATAATAGGTTTAGCGTTTGACTTTTGCGTTTTTACTTAGAGGAATATTATAAAGGAGAGATGCACATAAAATGTGCATCTCTCTACGTTTACTTCTTGGAGGTGTAACAGTTTGTTAGAATATATTTTAAGAAGGCTGCTTTTTTCTATTCCCGTATTAATTGGAGTGTCTCTAATAACATTTATTTTGCTCAATGTGGTTCCAGGAGATCCGGTAGTAGAAATGCTCGGTAAACACGCAGATCCGCAAACTGTACAAAAAATAAGGCAACAACTGGGTTTAAACGACCCCCTTTATGTTCAGTACTTTAGGTTTTTGTTTAATGCAGTAAGAGGAGATTTAGGAAGGTCATTTAAGACAGGTCAACCTGTAACAAAAATGATTTTAGAAACCTTCCCAACCACTTTAAAGCTTGCACTTTCATCTGCTTTTGTTGCAATAATAATAGGTCTTACTGTAGGAATAATTTCAGCCGTAAAACAGTATTCTTTTTTTGATCATTTCTCCATGTTTATAGCATTAGCTGGAATTAGCGCACCAATTTTTTGGGTTGCTGTTATTGCACAAATATATTTTGGGCTATACTTGGGATGGCTCCCAATTTCAGGATATTCTTCAATAAAGCACATGATTTTGCCAGCAGTTGTTTTGGGTATTAGGTTTGCTGCTTCCATTGCAAGGTACACCAGGAGTATGATGCTCGATGTAATAAGGCAGGATTACATAAGAACTGCCCGTGCAAAAGGCTTAGCCGAAAAAACGGTAATTTTTGTTCATGCGTTAAAAAATGCTCTCATTCCGGTTGTAACCATAATTGGGATGCAAATCAGCGGACTATTAACCGGCTCTATATTAACGGAAACAATATTTGCAATTCCTGGTATAGGAAGACTTTCAGTATGGGCTTTATCCAATAGAGATTTTCCTCTTGTCCAAGGGACGGTTCTTTTTACAGCAGTTGTTTTTGTAATCGGAAACTTGATTGTAGATCTTTCATATGCTTATTTAGACCCAAGAGTCAGGCTGCAGTAAGGAGGGCATCAAGAGTGGCTGAAAATTATTCCTTTTGGCAGGATGCCTTTAAGAGGTTAAAACAAAACCGTCCTGCAATGATCGGACTTGTTATAATTATTTTATTTACCATTCTTGCTATTTTATCTCCGGTGCTTTCGCCAGCCGACCCTATAAAACAAGACCTTTCAAATAGGTTAAAACCACCAGGTTCTCCATCAAATATTTGTAAAAACGGTATTTATATCCTTGGTTCAGATGAATTTGGAAGAGATATATTATCAAGGATTTTATATGGTGCACGAATTTCTTTAAGTGTCGGGATTATCTCTCAAATATTAGTGACAATCGTCGGAGTAACCATGGGGTCATTAGCAGGTTATTACGGTGGGAAAATCGATATGTTGATTATGAGGCTTGCCGATATTTTATTTGCATTTCCTGACCTTTTGTTTTATATAGGAGTAATGTTTGCTTTAGGGCCGAGTATCTATAATGTTTTTGTAGCATTAGCACTGATAGGATGGGCAGGAATGGCTCGTTTAGTAAGAAGTCAGGTAATTTCCTTGAGGGAGATGGAATATATTGAAGCTGCCAAAGCTCAAGGTTTATCTGATTTAAGAATAATATTGAAACATATTCTCCCCAATTGTGTAGGACCGATAATTGTCTCTATTACAATGGGAATTCCGGGAGCAATTTTAGCTGAGGCTTCACTTTCCTTTTTAGGATTGGGTGTTCAGCCGCCTACACCAAGTTGGGGAAACATGATTTACGCCGCAAGGGCTTATATGAGAACAAACCCAATGTATTCGGTATGGCCGGGTCTTGCAATAATGATTATGGTATTTTCTTTTAATCTTTTAGGAGACGGTTTGAGGGATGCCTTTGATCCTAAATTAAAAAGATAAAATTACTTATAATGAGGGATTTAAAATGAATGTTAATAATATCAACAAATTGTTTTTAATAATATTACTTTTTTGTCTTTTAATATCTTTAGGAGGGTGTAACAAAAATATGAAATATGACAATACCTTACCTGCTTTTAGCAGCGAAAAACTTTCAGAACTCACTATTCAAACAAAAAAGGAAGTTTTAAATAAAATTGGGCTTACCGAAAGAGAAGTAATATTAGATATAAGTGTAAGTTTAGATAAAAAAAATAACCTGCTTTTTGCAGGTAAAACTTCTGATAGTAATTTAAAAGAGTTGTATATTAAATCATTTCTGAAAATTTTAGGAGAAGAAAATTCAAAATACGTAGATAATATAGCTATACTTCCTGATAAACAACTTAATGATGAGATATTTGCAGTAGTAAAATATCCGGTAGTAAATTTAGGCAATGCTCCCCATAAAGCTGAGGGTGATGATGTGGTTACCCAAGCTAAAATGGGGGATATTTTAAAAATATTTGAAATGAAAGAAAATTGGTATTTTGTTCAAATGGAAGATAATTATTTAGGATGGATAGATGGGAATTATATATGGAGATGCAATAGGGATTCTCTTGAAAATTATAAAAAAAGTAAATTCGTATTTGTAAAAGCTAAAATGACTGATGCTTTAGGAAAAGATTTAAAACCTCTCTTTGATAAAAAATTGGTTCAGGGGACAGTAATACCTTATATTGCTGACGAGGGAAATAAGATTTCCGCAATAATTCCCGGAGGGCAAAAGGTTTATTTAAATAAAGAAGATGTAATAGTAATAAAATCCCGTGAAGAAGTATTTAATACTAAAAAGGATGCAGAAAGTATAATAGCAACTGCAAAACAATATTTAAACCTCCCGTACCTGTGGGGAGGAACTACTGCTTATGGTTTTGATTGTTCCGGTCTTACACAATTTGCTTTTAAAATGAACGGTTATAATTTAAGAAGAGATGCTGATATGCAGTTTGAACAAGGTATAGCAATAAAAGATAAAAAGGATTTAAAACCCGGAGATTTAGTATTTTTCCAAACCTATAAAGAAGGTCCTTCTCACGTAGGAATATACATTGGCAATAACAAATTTATACATGCAGGCAGCAAATCCGGGATTTCAATTAACAGCTTTGATAAAAATGATCCCGACTATTCGGAATACTTGGATCAAAGATTTATTGGAGCTCGTCGAATTCTTCCGTAAAGCTCAAGGGGGATTAAAAGTGGAAAATAAAAGGTTACTTGAAATAGAAAATCTTACCGTTAACTTTTTTACCGATGAAGGAAAGATAACCGCAGTTGATAATGTAAGCTTTTATATAAATAGGAGGGAAACTTTGTGTTTAGTAGGTGAGTCGGGCTGTGGAAAATCCGTAACATCATTATCTATAATGCGGCTTTTGCCTTCTCCGCCTGCAAAAATTTCATCTGGCAAGATAATCTTTGAAAACGAAGATCTACTTAAAAAATCCGAGGTTGAAATGAGGAAAATTAGAGGAAATAAAATTTCTATGATTTTTCAGGAACCAATGACTTCTTTAAACCCCGTTTTTACGATTGGGAAACAGATTTCAGAAGCTATAATTATCCATCAGAAAGTATCGGAAGAAATAGCAAGAGAAAAGACAATTGAAATGCTTCGGCTGGTAGGCATACCAAATCCCGAAAAGCGTTATAATGAATATCCTCATCAGATGTCTGGGGGTATGAGGCAAAGAGTAATGATTGCAATGGCATTATCCTGTAATCCTAAACTTTTAATTGCCGATGAACCGACTACCGCTCTTGATGTAACCATTCAAGCTCAAATATTGGAATTAATTTCTCAATTAAAAGAGAAAATTGGTATGAGCGTTCTTTTGATAACCCACGACCTTGGAGTTGTAGCTGAAATGGCTGAAAGGGTAATTGTGATGTATGCCGGGCAGATTGTAGAAGAAGCCAAAGCGGAAGATTTGTTCGAAAAACCCCTGCACCCGTATACAAGAGGGCTTTTGAAATCTATCCCGCGCCTTGATTCAAAAAAAGGTAAGCTTCACGTAATAGAAGGCACAGTGCCAAATCCTCTTAATTTTCCAACAGGATGCCGCTTTAACCCACGATGCCCCGAAGCTAAAAATATATGTAGACAAAAATCTCCAAACCTGAATTCCTTAGGTGAGGGAAGAAAGGTAAGATGTTTTCTTGTCGATTCATCTCCCGAATCCTCTGTGGAGGTGAAATTATATGAAGGATAATATTCTAATAAGGGTAGAAAATTTAAAAAAATGGTATCCCATAAAAGCCGGAGTTTTTCAAAGAACGGTGGGGTATGTCAAAGCTGTGGATGATGTAAGTTTTACAATTAAAAAAGGTGAAACCTTAGGGCTTGTGGGGGAAAGCGGATGCGGTAAAACTACTACTGCAAGATGTATGCTAAGATTGATAGAACCAACTTCGGGGAGAATATTATATAATGATACAGATCTTATGCAGTTAAATAAAAATGAGCTAAGGAAAATACGTCCAAAACTGCAGGTCATATTTCAGGACCCCTATAGTTCGCTAAACCCAAGGCTTACAATAATGGATATAATAGGGGAGGCATTGGAATTTCATAATATTGCCAAAGGGAAGGAAATGGAAGAAAGGGTTAAAAGCTTACTTGAAATGGTAGGATTATCTTCAAATCACCTAAGAAGATATCCTCACGAATTTTCAGGCGGCCAACGCCAAAGGATAGGAATTGCAAGAGCGTTGGCAACTAACCCGGATTTAATTGTATGTGATGAGCCTGTATCAGCTCTTGATGTTTCTATACAAAGCCAAATTTTAAATCTTTTAGATGAACTTAAAGAAAAATTTAACGTATCGTATTTATTTATTGCTCACGGGCTTAATGTGGTAAAACATATTTCCGATAGGATAGGAGTTATGTACTTGGGAAAGTTAATTGAACTCGCAGAAAGCGAAGAAATATATAGGAATCCATTGCATCCATATACACAAGCATTAATTTCAGCTATACCTATACCGGACCCTAAGGTAAAAAAGAAAAAGATAATATTGGAAGGTGATGTACCAAGCCCAATAAATCCGCCACAAGGATGCCGTTTCAATACGCGTTGCAGGTTTGTAAAGGAAATATGTAAAATTAAAGAACCTATATTAAAAGAAATATCACCCAAGCATTTTACTGCATGCCATCTTTACGCGGATGCAGAATAAATTAAAGCAATAAATTATAAATGTTCTTTTGCCTTATCTAAGTTTTGATAAGGCTTTTATTTGTTTAAAAAATAATCATAAATCTTTTTTGAAACCTCTCCAATGATTTTCCTTGCAAAATTATTGCTTTCAGCATTATTTGCATTATTTCCTTAGATATAAATTTAATTTCTGCGCTTGCGTTTTTTAGATTTTATTAGGCTTAAACTTCAACTGAAAATTGGCTTATATTTAATATTTGTTAACATAATGTATATTATCGGACGTTTTTTAAACTAAAATATATAAAATATCCTCTTCCCTCTAAAGCTTTTCAATTTTTTTTATTGTTTCTACTAACACTAAAATTATGTAGTTTAATATTTTATATAGTTCAATATTTTACAGCTTAATATATAATCCTGCTAGAAATTCGAACACCAGTTTAAAAAAAATAAAAATATGTTATAATTAAACATATAAGCAAAAAAGTTTCTTTATATAGAAATTTTCCCGATTGGAGTGATTTTTTTGTATAAAGACTTAACACCCCGACAAAAACAAATATTAGATTATATTTATGATTTTATCAGGACCAAAGGTTATCCTCCCTCTGTTAGAGAAATATGTGCTGCTACGAATTTACGTTCCACAGCTACGGTTCATGGGTATCTTGTTCAGCTAGAAAAGAAAGGATATCTTTCCCGCGATCCTCAAAAACCTCGAGCAATTGACGTTATTGATAAGAAAATTTTTAATAATCAATTAGTTGAAGTGCCGTTAATCGGCAATGTAACAGCAGGTCAACCTATTCTCGCCGAAGAAAATATTGAAGAAATTTATTCTCTTTCTAAAGAACTTATACATGACTCAAATGTTTTTATGCTGAAAGTACAAGGAGACAGTATGATAAATGCTGGTATATTAAACGGGGACTATGTTTTTGTAAAAGTTACTAACACAGCAGAAAACGGAGATATCGTAGTAGCATTAATTGAAGATAAAGCCACTGTAAAAAGATTTTATAAAGAAGAAGGATTTGTTAGGCTGCAGCCGGAAAATCCTCACATGCAGCCTATTATCGTAAAAGATGTTAAGATTTTAGGCAAAGTTATTGGACTTTTCAGGAGGTTTTAAAGATTTAATTTAAATTATTATGGCAATTTTATCAATTTCTTATTAATTAGATTCTGCAATGCACAAAGTATTCCCAATTTAACATGATAAAAACTTAAGCCTCCCTGTACATAAACGGCATATGGCTCTCTAATTGGTGCATCGGCGCTTAATTCAATAGAAGCGCCCTGAATAAAGCTGCCTCCTGCCATAATTACCTGATGGTCGTATCCGGGCATATCCCAAGGTTCGGGAGTAACATGGGAATCTACAGGCCCTACCTTTTGTAGCCCTCTGCAGAATTCAATCAATATTTCTTTATTTTTTAACAATAATGCAGTTACAATGTCACTCCTTTTTTCTTCTTTTTTTGGGAATACTTCAAACCCTAAGCTTTCAAACATTTTAGCAGTAAAAAGCGCACCTTTTTTAGCTTCACTGACTACCATTGGTGCATAAAAAAGTCCTTGCAGTATTATTCTATTCGGTATTATCGATGGCCCGCAATTCTTTCCGATTCCAGGTGCAAAAAGCCTATAGGAACATAATTCAATTAGATTCTTTTTCCCAACAATATATCCACCGGTGGGGACTATCCCTCCACCAGGGTTTTTTATTAATGAGCCTGCGCATAGGTCAGCGCCTACTTCAATAGGCTCTTTTTCTTCAACAAATTCGCCGTAACAATTATCCACCATGCATATTATTTCCTTATTTAAACCTTTAATGAATCCTATTAACTCTTCTATCTCAGAAATAGATAAGGAAGGCCTTAGGCTGTAGCCTCTGCTTCTTTGTATTAGCACCATTTTAGTTTTTTCATTTATACTATTTTTAATTGATTCAAAGTCGGCTTTCCCATGTTTTAATTCTATTTTTGAAAACTTTATATTATAATCCTTCAATGATCCTAAACCTTCACCTTCAATAACATTTTTTAAAGTATCATACGGTTCACCTGTTACCGATAAAAGTTCATCACCAGGCCGGAGAATACCAAATAAACATAGGGATAAAGCATGGGTTCCCGATATAATCTGAGGCCTTACAAGGGCATCTTCCGACTTAAACACATAGCTAAAGATCTTTTCTACTGCTTCCCTTCCTATGTCATTATAACCATAGCCTGTTGATTCTAAAAGGCAATAATCAGAAAGTTCATTTTTGGCCATGGCTTTTATTATTTTATACTGATTGTACTCTTCTATTTTTTCGATTTCAGCAAATTCCTCTTTTAATTCTTCAAGGACTTCTTGAGAAAGTAAGATTAACTTTTCATCTATGTTAAAATGTTCCTTCATAAAATTTAATGATGAATTATACAATTTATGCTATACCTCCTGATTTTTTTCTATCATTGTATCACGGCCAGAAGATTCTTTCAACTCATTTTTGCAAATTGGGCAAAGTCCTTCCTTTAGCAATTTCTCTTTCAACTTAATATTATAGAAAATCTCTCCTTCCTTAATACTTTCTTTCTTGCCCTCTTTTTTGCCTAAAATGAATCCTGCAGTAAAAATAATTAAAACAAAAATACATAACTTCAATACTTTATAATACATCTTAAACTCCCCTACCCTTTTGATTTCATACTTAAAATTGAATTTACTTATTCATTTTTGGTGAAGATAATATTTGATATAAAAATATAATCATAATCATACTAATAAAAGTGAAAATTGCTTTTAAAACATTTAAATAAAGAGATATTAACGAAAATATTATAAATATTAACAAACATTCAGTTTTACCTAATTTCCATGCAAACCCTTTTTTAAAAGGTTTATCCTTTTCGTAATCAATATAATCATCTATTAATTGTATACTTGCAATTAGAAAAATCGATGAGAACATCTCTTTAATACCAAAGACAACGCAACCTATTACAGATATCACAATCATCTCTGTATATGCAGGAGTACCTAAAACTAATTTTTCATCAAAATTGTTAATCATCCCTAAAATATAAGCAGACAAAAAAAGGCTTACACTATATTTATGATTAAGTATTACAGCAAAGGAAAAAATTAAAAGTGTATAAGGTAAAATTCCTTTTTTTAAATAAAAATATGAGTTTTTTCTACTCAAAAGATAGTCCTTATCTTCATCCAAATAGTCATCCAAAAGCTTTATTACAATTCCGGTAAGAAATATAGAAAAAAATTTTTTTATTAGATTAAACAGCATTGATGACAAAGGCTCTCACCTCCTTAAAACCCTTTTTATATTTTGCTGAAATAGGTATTATGAGGTTTCCTTTAAACTGCTCTTTTAGTCTTTCTAAATTCTCTTTACCTTCCAGCAAGTCTATTTTATTAGCTAAAATACAATAACCTTTTTTAATTTCTGCAAATTGCGCTATAGATAAATCAATTTCTCCAATGGAATTAGGAAGTTTTTTTTCAATTGCAGAGGCATCTATAATATGGAATATAATATCAGCAGCTTGAACAACCTGGAGGGTTTGTGATATTGCTCTTCTTATATCTTGTTCAGGGTGAATACCATCGGTGAATCCTATGGTATCTATGAATTTTATAGTTTTCTTGCCTTTATTTAAGGGGAGATTTACTATAATAGAATGGATTTGTCTTGTTTTATGCGGATTATCATCCACAAGTTCTTCTATCGCTTTTTTTATAGAATATTTTTTTATCATTTTCATTCCGTTAAAGGCCGTTACCTCAAATTCTAATTCTTTAATACCTAAAAATTCTGAAAAATTAATTACAAAAAGCGTCTTTCCTACATTAGGCTTACCTACTACAGCACATTGCTTCAAATAATTATCACTCCCTTCGTGCATATAAATTTTCTTTCCTTTTATCTTTATTCTTTTTGTTTTATTTAAATTCATAAAATATCATTATTCTCACCAAAAATAAAAAAAGCGCGGTTAATCTTTACCTCGCTTATAATTCTGGCATAAATCCTTTAATGTTATAGATTGAGCTGTTGATAAAATGTTGTCATTTATTCTTTTCCACACGCTTCTTGTTACACATTTATTTTTATTACTACAATTATCAATATTTTCATTTAAACAATCGACAAGGCTTATAGGCCCTTCGAGCACAGATAAAATATCTGCAACAGTTATCTCCTCTGGATTTTTCGATAAAATATACCCTCCCTGTGAACCCCGAATGCTTTTTACTAAATTTGCATTTTTGAGCAATGTAATTATTTGCTCTAAATAATTTTCCGAAATGTTTTCTTCTTCTGCAATCTTGCTTAACGGTATCGCCCCTTGATTGTAATGTAATGCTAACTTCACCATTGCCCTAAGCCCGTATCGAGATTTTGTAGATAATTTCAAGACCCACTACCTCCTTTTTTATCTTTAATTCGTTATAATTTTTATTTAAGTATTAATATTCCCATATACAATAAATCCTATAGAAATACTATTAATTAATTTAAATTTACCACACTAACCAATATAAAGTCAAATTAAAGGTAAAAAGGCTTTTAAAAAGTTATTTACACTCATCGTCATATATATTAAAATTAAAACAATAAAATATTATGAAATTTAGCTATTTTATTTATTTTTTATTCCAGGGGGTTAATTATGGATTATAAAAACTTATTAGAAGTTATATTAACAAACCTCGATGAAGGTATTATTGTAGTCGATAAAAATGCCAATGTAACCTTCTTTAATGAACCAGCTACAGAAATAGCAGGCCTAGACCCTAACAAAGCCTTGGGAAAAAACATATTAGAACTTTTTCCCGATCTAACTGAAGAAACCAGTACTTTTTATAATGTTTTAAAGACTAAAAAACCTCTAATAGATTATGTTCAAACATATACAAATATAAAAGGAAAAAAAGTTACTATTGTAACTTCAACAATGCCCATAATACAAAACGGAGAGCTTATAGGTGCAGTAGAAATTTATAGAGATATAACGAATTTGAAAGATTTAGCTGAAAAAATAGTTTCTCTTCAGAAAGAGCTTTATAAAAAATCTAAAAACCCTGAAAAATATAGTGGCAATGGAACTATATATACAATTGATGACATTATTGGAAAAAGTAAAATAATTCAAGAACTGAAAAATAAAGCATTAAAAGTTGCCAACAGCGATTCTCCTATTTTTATCTATGGAGAAACCGGAGTAGGTAAAGAACTTTTTGTCCAGGCTATTCATAATGCAAGTACAAAACGCTGCCAAAAACCTTTTATTGCCCAAAATTGCGCAGCCATTCCTAAAACTTTGCTTGAGAGCATATTATTTGGTATTTCAGCAGGAAGTTTTACAGGTGCAAAAGAAAAAGCAGGTCTATTTGAATTAGCAAATGGAGGTACCCTTTACTTAGATGAAATAAACTCAATGGATTTAGAACTTCAAGCTAAGCTTTTAAGGGTCCTTCAAGATGGTTTTATTAGAAGGGTTGGGGGTGAAAAAGCTTTTAAAGTAGATGTAAGGATAACAGCATCCTCCAATGAAGACCCTAAAACACTTATTAAAAAAGGCACATTAAGGCAAGACTTATTTTATAGGCTTCACGTAATTTCTCTTTATATTCCCCCTTTAAGAGAAAGGATTGAAGATATTCCGCTATTAATAGAATACTACTTAAATTACTTTAATAAAAAATTAAACAAAAATATAAAAGGCATTTCTGATGATGCCATGAATATTTTCATTAATTATCACTGGCCCGGCAATGTGCGAGAATTAAAATCGGTAATTGAAAGTATCGTCAATTTTACAGAAAACAATATTATAAAAATTGAAGATATCCCTGAATACATTAAAAATATCACTTTCCCAGAAGAAAACGGAATAAGTTTGAACTTCGAAAATCCAGTTAATATCGAATCTTTAAAAGAAATGGTAGAAAATTTTGAAAAAAAGATAATTCTTTTAGCTTTACAAAAATCTAATGGCAATCTCACCAGTGCATCTAAAATGCTAAAAATACCAAAACAAACCCTCCATAATAAAATAAAAAAATATAATATCAAAAAGAAGATCGATTATACTTAATTTTTTACGAAAAAAGTCCAGGGAATAACCCCGGACTTATTATTTAATTTTTATTTTTGTTTACCTTCTACAGTAGCATAGATGAAATCAGGATCAGAACCACTTGTGAAGGTTCTTACTAAACCTTGTACATAATCCTTTTTAACCCATACTTTTTCTCTGAAATACAAAGGCACCACTACTCCCTTTTCAAGGAGGTATTTTTCAGCTTCAAACATAATCTGGTTACGTTGTTTAAAATCTGAAATAGTTTTTGCGGTTTGACACAATTCATTGTATTTTTCATCAGTCCAACCGCTGTTTGTCATACCTTCGCTTATAGTCCAGTAGTCTAAATAAGTCATTGGGTCGTCGTAATCTGGACCCCAGCGAGTAATCATAACCTCATAGTCGCCCTTCCTCATTCTTTGAAGCCTTTCTTTAAAGGTATACGTTTTTATAGAAACATTGATTCCCAAATTCTTTATCAGCATATCCTGAATTGCTTCAATTCCTACTTTTGTACCAGAACTGTCGTCGACAGTAATCTCTATGCTTATCTTAGAAGGGTCGCTAATATTTAATTCCTTCATAGCCTTGTTTAAGTATTCCTTAGCTTTTGCAACATCCGCTTTTGTTGGATAAAAGTCAAAGGGGAATTCTTCCACAAACTTCTTTTCAAAGCCGCTTAAAGTTGGCGGTATATACCTTGTTGCAGGTTTAGAAACTCCTTTAAAAGCCATATTAATATAGTCTTCTCTATCAATTGCAAATCCTATTGCTTTTCTAAAATTTTCATTTGCAAGCCAAGGTTTATCCTGTTTTTTCATATTAAATCTAATAAAATATTCATAGCTGTCCATATAAGTTAAAGCTTTACCTTCACTTTTTACTTTTTCAACAAGTACGGTTGGGACATCGGCAAAATCAAGTTCGTTATTTTCAAACATCTGGTATGCAGTGTTCGGATCGGCTACGATAAGTATTCTTACCTTGTCAAGTTTTATTTTATCCTTTGCCCAGTAATTTGGATTTTTCTCAAGAACAATTTCTTGTTCATGTTTCCACTCTTTTATAATAAATGGACCATTATAGACCATCTTGTCAGCATCGGCAGCATATTTTTCTGCATATTTTTCCACCAATTCCTTCTTTGAAGGCAAAAAGGAGATAAAACCTAATAGGCTTTCAAAATACTTTACAGGTGCCCTTAGTGTTATTTGAAGAGTCTTTTCATCCAGAGCTTTAACACCTACTTGATTGGGATCATTTATTTTACCGAGGTTATATTCCTCGCCGTTTAATATGTAATATCCCTGATTGGCGTAACCAGATGCAACTTTTGGATCAAGGAGCCTTTTTATCGAATATTCAAAGTCATAAGCAGTTACCTTTGAACCGTCGCTCCATTTTGCATCTCTTAAATGGAAAGTATATACCTTTTTATCTTCAGAAACCTCCCATTTTTCAGCCATACCCGGATATACTTTTCCGTCGTAATACCTTACCAAGCCCTCAAATACCGCATTCCCAACGATTATCGAATATTGGTCGGTAGCAAGCTGAGGATCCAGAGTTGGCGGTTCTGATGCAATTGAAAATACCAGCTCTTGTTCGGACTTTGAAGAGCTATTAGAACAACCTGCCAAAAGCCCTGTTGTAATTAAGAGAATTAATAATAAAGATACAGTTTTTTTGAGCATTAAAAAACCCCCTCTAAAATAAGTAAAAAATTTTGGTTACGATTATATCACAATTTAGTGCGCTAAATCAATAAATGTTTTAATAAAAAAATTAATATAATTGTAAGATTTAATATAATTTATTGCATTTAAGTTAAAATTAATAAAAAAATTTATTCTTTTTGTTTCAAAAACCTATTATATAAAACAAACCTCAAAACAATAAAAGTTATAATAAATTCTGGTAAAAGATAACTACCATTATAAAGGGCAGAATATAAAAATACATTCATGCCCTTTGGGGCGTAAGATGCAAAAAATACCACTCCGGACAAAAAATGAGAAACAAATCTTCCGAATATACCTAAAAAGGAGCCTAAGAAAACGTTATTTTTAAAAAAACCTGATAATCCCAAAAGGCCAAAAGCTAAGGGATAATCCAAAATTACCTGAACCGGATGAACAATATAAGGTTCAATAATTAGCTGCAGTAAACCATAGGCTATACCTGCAACAATACCTGCAAAAGGCCCATTTCTTAATGAATACAAAATAATCGGAACCATACTTCCTAAGGTTATAGAACCTCCATAAGGCGCTTGAAATATTTTTACAAAACTTAGTATTAGTGAGATAGCTATCATTATGGCTCCTTCCAATACAATTATAAGTTTTTTGTTTTGCATAATATAATCCCTCCTTAATTTTTTAAAAAATTCTTTCAAATAAAAAATACCTACCCGAATAGGTAGGCACTTTTTCAAATTAGTGCTTCCCTACGCGGGCATTACCCCGGTCAGGTTCAAGGGGTCGAAGCCAAATTAGCTTCCTCTCAGCCCTATGGCTCCCCCAGCACATCTTAAAGTTAATCTATCATATTTTTATAATATAATATTATACTTCAAAACCATATAAATTCCAATATCATCTTTCAATAGTCAAATCTATTAATATATCTGCCTTAAATAATCCGCCTTCAAATTTTCCAACAATTAGAATATCGTCGCCTTCAATAAAATAGTCGGTTATCCTGCTTAATACTACAGATCTATTACCCTTAAAAACTTGGGTATTTGTACTATAGTGAATTTCTTTTGTCTCTAAACCTTTTTCCGTCTCTATATCGATAATAATTACCATTACATCTTTATGGATATATTTTATTTTCCCCTTTAATGTATTTAGACTTTGCTTCACAAAAACTTCTATGCTTTTTGCTTCTTCTCCTTCTAATACAGCTTTAATATTATAATCGGGTTTTAAGTCGTATACTGTAATGTATTTTTTGTCTTTAATTACCTCAGTATTTGGAGTTATATTAATATAATCTTCATTACCCTTTTCGTCAATTATAGTAATTTTAGAATAATTTAAAGAGGAATGAGAGATTTCTTTTATTATGCCATTTAATTCCTTTTTTACTGTTTTAGCAGAAATAGCCATAATCTTATCATATCTAACTACAACAGTTGCTTCATCGGAGATTTTCAAATCACTTATTTTTGCCGCTGCCCCATTTTTCATAATTTTTATTTGATTATCTACTTCAAAATCTTTTGTATTACCGTCCGAAAGAATAAAAGTTATTATAGGGGTTTTATTAGTATATTTTATTGCTTTAATCATTCCAGTTAAAGTTTTTTCAGCACTTTCAGCAATTATTTTAGTTACATTTCCATTTGTAACTGTAACCGTTACCAAGTCACCGCCAAGTAATTCATTTAAAGTTGCCAATTTATCATTCCTATTTATTTCAACTGATAAAGAAAGTAAGAGAGATTCTATTTGCCCTGTGTCAGAATTCTCTATAATAATATAAGGTGGAGATGCATTTAAAATAACCCCTTTTAATATCCCTTTTACTTCTTTATTTTCTCCTATAATTTCGATTTCTAATACTTTACCGTTAACTGTGGCAATACTTACCCTCTGCCCTATTAAGCTGTCTGTAAGAGGTACATTTTTATTATTTATAAAACACTTTGTGTTCGAATCTATTATGAATGTAGAAATTGACCCATCCAATTTTTCTATAATCAGATAGTTATTTTGTGGATTCAATGCTTTTATTTTACCTTCATAGGTTTCTTCGGTTTTATTTACCTCTTCTGAATACAATACTTCTAAATAAATAATTCTATTTGATTTTATAATATAATTGACGTTTTGATATTTTTTTAAGTCGTTTAATCCTATTTTAGCCAAATTTCCTTTAGCATCTTCTTTAAATAAAGATGCCTCTTTTTCCACTTCATAATTCTCTACGGTATCACCTTTTAAAATTTCAATACTGCCATTGATATAATTTACATTTTGAATTCTGCCTGATAATAGTTTAGTATTTTTAGCAAATTTCGAAACCTGACTTAAAATCTTTGCAGCTTGTGCGCGAGTAATAGCATCATAAGGTTTGAAATTTTCTTTATCAACACCGGACATAATGTTTTTATTAATAATTACTTGAAGATATTTCCTAGTCTCAAAGGAAAGGGTGTAAATGTCTTTGAAAGGCAAATTCAAATTTTTAATAGACTTTGCTTCATTTTCAAAACCTAATGCTTTTGTTATAAAAATTACCGCTTCGTATCTTTTTAGGTTTTCATCAGGCCTAAAATTTTTATAATCTTCCCCTGTTATAATGCCTTTTTCTATAGAATAAGCAATATATTCCTTGGCCCAATTCTGAATTTTTTCCTGTTTTGTAAAGTCCTTAGGCAATAATTTACCTTTAACTTTACTTTCTTCTCCCAATGCCTTAATAAGCATAACGATGAACTCTTGCCGCTTTATAGGGTCAGAAGGTGCAAAAACATTTTGGGACTTTCCTGAAACAACACCCAAGTTGTACATTTTTTCTACATAAGGCCTTGCCCAATCGAATTTTTTATCCTCCAAATCTTTAAATGGCATGGCATATACATTTAACGGAAATATTGCAATTAAAATTATAGCAATTGTTGTGGATAAAATATTAAAATAATTATTTTTTATTTTTAACATCTTCCAGCTCCTTTCTTTCTTAATTATTAATTTATTTCGACATTTATCCATAAATTTCCTTCATAAAATAAAGGAAAATGCAGGAATTTACTTTCCTGCATTTAAAAGATAATTTATAAAGCTTTCGGCATTTGGTGACAAAGTTCTTCCCTTTTTTGTTACAATATAAAAGTCTCTTGTCATTTTTAAGCCTTTTATTCTGTAAGTTTTAATTAGACCAGTATTTTTATAATCCTCAATCGCCCTGTAGGAAATAACTGAAATGCCAATACCTGCTTTTACAGCTTGGATTATTGCTTCTGAACTTCCTAACTCAGCAGCTACCTTAAGTTTTTCCAAGGAAAATCCCTTTTGTAATAAATACCTTTCAAAAGTTTTTCTGGTGCCGGACTTTTTTTCCCTCAATACAAAGGGGTACTTTAACAATTCGCAAATTTCAATTTCATTATCATTGTTGGCTGTTAAATTACATTTAGATACTATAACCAGTTCATCGCAACAAAACGGTACAAATTCTAAAGAAGGATTTTGAACAAAAGTGCCTGCTATACCTACCTCACTGTTTTCTTCTTCTATTGAATTTATTACCTCCATTGAATCTTTTTGAACAACAATCATTTTTATCCTTGGATGTATTTCCAAAAAACCTTTAATTTTTTCGGGAAGGAAATATACTGCAGGTATTGAACTGGCATAAATTTTTAAATCTCCTTCTATTTTATTCATGTATTTAAAAAGTTCAAATAATGCTTCATCTTTTGTCTTTAGAATCTTTAGTGCACCTTTATATAAAATGTGGCCAAAAGGCGTTAATTCTACCTCTCTACCCCTTCTGTCAAAAAGTTTGACCTCAAGTTCCCGCTCTAAGGATAAAATATGTGAACTGATTGTGGGTTGAGTCAAAAACAACAAATCTGCAGCTTTTGAAAAACTTTTGGTCTCTGCAACTTTCACAAAGGCTTCCAATTGATGAAAATCCATATAACCGCCTACCTATTAACTATTAAATTTTTTATTTTTATACTCCTTAATTATTTTATTTTAAATTATTTCATTTTAACAATAGAAAAATTTTTAGGACCTTTAAATAAAAAAATTTCTTCGTAATCGATACTTTCAAAAGAAATATCTAAAATATTCTCGGTTTCTAAGATTTTTGCGGCAACTCCGCAACTTGAGCTTATCTCCCTCGGCACCGGTACAAGTTCAAAGGGCAGTTTTCCTTTAAAATTATTTTCAAACTTTAAAGCATGATGTACAGAAGGAAAAGTAATTAAATAAAAAGGATATTTCTCCGCCATATTTATTATCTCTCCTCGGATTTAATTGATATGTAAATTTTATCACAAATTGATACTTCTAACTATTTAAAAAATAAATAATTTCTATTTATATTATAGAATTTTTCTATAAAAATCCATATTTATTGACAAAAAAATTTTTTAGTGAAATACTCAAAAATATAAAGTAAAAAATTTTAAAAGAAGGGATTTTAAATGAATGTCATCTATTTTGACAATGCAGCAACTTCTTTCCCTAAACCGGAAAGGGTTATTAATGCAATGCAAAATTATTTTAAAAATATTGGAGCAAGCCCGGGACGCGGGGGGTATAAAAATAGTATAAATGCAGGTAGGATTATTTTTGAGACAAGAAGTAAATTAAAAAAACTTTTTAACGCTCCAAAGGAAGAAAATATTATTTTTACCTTAAATGTTACCCACGCAATTAATTATTCCTTAAATGGGTTTTTGAACGCCGGAGATCATGTTATTACCACATCTATGGAGCACAATTCAGTTATAAGACCATTAAGATTCCTTGAAAAATATAGAAATATTGAACTTACTATAATAAACTGCGATAAAAATGGTATTTTAAACCCTGACGATATTAGAAAAGCAATAAAAAAGAATACAAAGCTTATCGCTTTAACCCATGCCTCAAACGTAACAGGTACCGTTATGCCCATTGAAGAAGTAGCAAAAATAAAAAAAGAAAATGGCGTAGTTTTACTTCTTGATACTGCACAAACCGCAGGTTTTTTAGATATTGATTTTAAAAAATTAGATATTGATATTTTAGCATTTACTGGGCATAAATCCCTCTTAGGGCCTCAGGGAACCGGTGGACTTGTGCTCAGCGACAATATTGCAAAAACCCTTATTCCTTTTATCCACGGCGGTACAGGGAGTAAATCGGAGATTGAATTTCAACCAGATTTTTTACCGGATAAATTTGAAGCAGGGACGCCAAATACCATTGGTATAGCAGGGCTTTCCAGTGCCGTTGACTTTTTAGAGGAAGAGGGCTTAAATAAAATAAGAAATCATGAGTTGGAGTTGACAAAACAATTTATAGAAGGCATCATTGAAATTCCAAAAATAAAAATTCACGGTTTAAAAAATATAGAAAATAGGGTTTCTACTGTTTCTATTACCGTTGATAATATTGATCCTGCTTTTTTAGCATATAAATTGGATAATCAATACAATATCATGGTACGTCCTGGGCTTCACTGTGCACCTCTTGCCCACAAAACCATAGGCACATTTCCCTACGGTACTTTACGTTTTAGCTTTGGTTATTTTAATACCAAAGAAGAAGTAGATTTCGCAATAAAAGCACTTATTAAGATAATTGAAGAAGGTGAATAATATGAAAAATATAAGATTAACCGAACTTTCATGCAGCGCAGGTTGAGCATCAAAAATACCGCCACAGGCGCTGGCGCAGGTTTTAAAAAAAATACCTATAATGAAGGATGAATCTCTTTTAGTTGGGCTTGAGACTTCTGACGATGCAGCTGTATATAAAATAGATGAAAAAACAGCATTAATCCATACTATTGACTTTTTCACACCTATCATCGATGACCCTTATCTATACGGCCAAATCGCTGCTTGCAATTCTTTAAGCGACGTCTATGCTATGGGTGGAGAGCCTTTACTCGCATTAAATATTGTGGGGTTCCCCGAAGAATTGGTGGAAGACATATTACCTTTAGTTTTAAAAGGCGGAGCAGATAAAGTTAAAGAATCTGGAGCAGTAATTGCAGGAGGCCATACCATAAAAAACCCCGAGCCTTTCTATGGACTTTCGGTGATAGGCAGGGTAAATCTAGGAAATATAACAACAAATTCTGCTTCAAAACCTGGAGATGTTTTAATATTAACAAAACCCCTTGGTACGGGGATAATTGCAACTGCATATAAAGCCCAAATGTTAAAGGATGAAATTTTAGAAAAAGCCCTTGAAGTAATGTGCACATTAAATAAAACAGCGTCTTTTTGTGCTGTTTCTACCGGTATAAAAGCAATAACTGATATAACCGGCTTTGGACTTTTAGGACATGCTTGCGAAATGGCAGAGGCTTCCGATGTATCCTTTGAAATAAATGTTAAGGATGTGCCAATTATAGATGGAACTTTTGAACTTGCTTCTATGGGACTTTTGCCTGCTGGGCTTTATGCTAATAAAAAATATTTAAAGGAAAAAATTCAATTAAAGAGCGACATAAATGAAGAAATCCTTGACATACTATTTGATCCTCAAACATCGGGAGGACTTTTAATTTCCTGCCCCGAGGATAAATTAAATATACTTTTTAACAACTTTAATGATAAAAACTATGAAGATTACTTTGTAATAGGGCGTGTTGTTGAAAAAAGGGAAAAAAGAATATATTTAGAATAAAAGCCCCAAAAAATGGGGCTTTTAAAATTTATATAAAAATTCTTATTCATACCTTAGAGCTTCTGCCGGATTTAAATTAGCGGCCCTATTTGCTGGATATAAGCCAAAAAATATTCCCACGAGAAGTGAAAAACTAAAGGCAATAAGCATAATTGGAGGTGTAAATTTTATACTTGTATGTAATATATTTTTTAAACCGAGGGCAATACCAATCCCAATGAATATTCCTATTATCCCACCTATTCCGCTTATCACGATGGATTCTATTAAAAACTGAATTAAAATATCTCTTTTGGTAGCTCCTAAAGCTTTCCTTATACCTATCTCTTTGGTCCTTTCCGTAACAGAAACAAGCATTATGTTCATTATGCCGATTCCACCAACCAAGAGAGAAATGGCCGCTATTCCACCGAGCATAGCTGACATTGTATTAGTTGTTTTTTGAACTGTTTCCAAAATCTGCGTTTGATCAAAAATTCTATAAGCTTCTTCATTTCCTTTGAATTTATTGTTTAAAAAATCACTTAAAATACTTTTTGCTATTTCAACTGTTTGAGGGCTTTCTGCCTGTAGGTAAACCTGATTAATTCGGCTATTTGTAGTTAAAATCCTTGCTGTAGTTATTGGAAGAATAACCACTTCATCTTCTGAACCCCCTATTGTATTGCCTTTAGCCTCTAATACTCCGATTATCTCTAAAATTTTATTTTTTACTCTAATTTCCTTACCCAAAGGATTATCATTCCCGAAAAGCTCTTTTGCTACTGTCGAGCCGATAATTGCTACATTTTTTCGAAATTTAACGTCCTCCTCAGAAAAAAATCTCCCCGATTGTATTTTTAGGTTTCTTATTTCAAGATAACTTTCATTGGTTCCAATAATATTTACATCTTCATAACTTTTTCCGTTATAAATCACACTTTGCCTTGTGCTTGAAACAGGCGCCGCCTTATTAATAAAAGGAATTTCGGTAAGTTTTATCACTTCTTCATAAGTAAAAGGCTGCAAAAATCCTCTCTGTGTAATATTTACTGCAATCAGGTTTGACCCTAAACTTTTTATATTTTCAGTAATATCCGCCGCTGAACCTTGAGTTAGAGAAACCATGGTGATAACTGAAGCTACACCAATTATTACACCCAGCATAGTCAAAAATGAACGTAATTTTTTTCTTATCAAACTTCGATATGCCATTTTAAAGTGTGCAAAAATTGACACCCTTCAAACACCTGCGCTTTCATCTTTTACAATTTTGCCATCTAATATTTCTATCCTTCTTTTTGTGCGCGAGGCAATTTGCCTATCATGAGTTATTATAATTATAGTTTTCCCTCCTTCGTTTAATTTTTCTAAAAGATCTATTATTTCTTTCCCAGATTTTGAATCGAGATTCCCAGTCGGTTCATCGGCAAGCAAAAGCGGAGGATCTAAGGATAAAGCCCTTGCAATTGCTACCCTTTGCTGCTGTCCACCTGAAAGTTCAGAAGGTCTATGGTTCATTCTGTTTGATAGCCCTACCAATTCTAATAATTCTTTTGCTTTTTTAATTCTTTTAGAAGGGTTTATGTTTGCATAGATCATGGGGAGTTCTACATTTTCTAAAGCTGTCAATTCTGAGATCAGATTAAAGTTTTGAAAGATGAATCCTATCTTTTTGTTACGAATTTTTGATAATTCCTCATCCTTTAAACTGCTGGTAAGCCTTCCTTCAAAATAATATTCACCAGAAGTTGGAACATCAATAAAACCCAAAATATTCATCAAAGTGGTTTTACCCGAACCTGATGGACCGATTATAGAAGCATATTCTCCCATTTCAATTTTTAAATTTATGTCATCTAATACTATCAATTCATTTTTCCCTTTACCGTAAATTTTCTTTACATTTTTAAGCTCTATCAATCGGTTTTACCCCCTATTTTTATCATCCTCGCGGTCCTGCTGGAGGCCCAAAAATAGGCATTTGATTCATTCTGCGGTTTTGACCGGAACTGCTGTTATTCTGAGAATTTGAATTAGTATAAATTAATACCACATCTCCTTCTTTCAATCCTTCCAATACTTCTACAAAATTATTATTTGATATTCCAATTTTTATTTCTTTCATATTGTTTCTGCTTTGACCATTTTTTACATCTCTATTTGAATTGTTTTCAGAAACATATACAAAATATTTTCCATTTACACTTTTAACAGCCATCTGAGGGAGCAACAGTACATTTTCCTTTTTATCAACAATAATTTCTACATTTGCATTCATACCATTCTTTATACCTTCTATTTTATCTGCTACTATTGTTACATCATAAGTAGTTACATCGTTTTTTACCGTACCAATATTGGAAACTTTTTCTACTATCCCTTTGAAAACTTTATCACCAAGAGCGTCAAAGGTAATATTCACATTAAATCCCGGTTTTATTTTCACTACATCCAATTCGTCTACAGGAACCACAATTTTTATTTTAGAAAAGTCCGCTATTGTTAAAAGACCAGAATTTGAAGTTGAACTATTGGCATTCGTTCCTTGAGTAAGTTCATCACCTTCTTTAATATTTAACTCTAAAACTTCCCCATCTATAGGTGCTTTATATATCAAATCCTCTTTCTGCAATAACTTCTGTTGATAATCTAATTCCGCTTGTTTTAGTGATAAAAGTGCATTTTCTTTTTGTTTATCAAGGTCATCAGAACTTATTGTAAATAGTTTATCACCCTTTGAAACTTTTTCATTTTCACTTATAAAGATATTGCTTAT
The DNA here is from genome assembly GCF_049701175.1 of Thermovenabulum sp. GTDB lineage: Bacteria > Bacillota > Thermosediminibacteria > Thermosediminibacterales > Thermosediminibacteraceae > Thermovenabulum. The sequence goes on along the minus strand of NZ_JBNATW010000003.1, from coordinate 66,778 downwards.
ATATCCTGAAATATCAGCTTTTACATCTAATATTTCCGGTGCTTCTATGTAGCCAGCTTCAACACTTTTTTCAATACCTTTATCGGTATATACATTTACAATTGCAGGAGTTTTTTGACCCTCAACATAATAGTCTCCGTCGATAATAATTTGAGCGTAATAAAAAACTGCTCCATTTGACTGCAATTCTCCTTTTTGATCTATACTTTTTACCTTCCCAACAACACTAAATAATGAATCAGTAAAAAATACTTCTGCTTTTTGACCTGGTTTTATATTTTTAATTTGACTACCATTAAAAGGTGCTTTAATAATGGATTTATCAGGATTTGTAATAATTCTTGCTAAAGTTGTTCCCTTATTTACCTGGTCTCCAATTCGAACAAGAACTTCCTTTACATAACCTTCTTGTGGGGATTTCACCTCTTTCTTTTCTTCGCTGGATATAAGTTCATTTACTGCAATCTGCTGCTGCTTTAAATTTAGTTCTGCTTTTTTTAATGCTAAATCAATATCTTTGTTAGATATTTCAAAAAGTATATCTCCTTTTTTTACAGTGTCGCCTTCTTTTACATAGAGTTTTTCAATTTTACCTGAACTTTTAGGATAAATTGTATAAAGATTATATGGTTGAACCTGTCCAGAACCTTTGATACTTAAAGTTATATTGCCCCTTCTTACTTTAACTTGATAAGGTAATACATTAGCATTTGCTAATGTACGTTTATTTTTTGAAGTAAAAATATAATAAACTCCTGCTAATAATAAGAAGAAAATCAATAACCCTGCTAAAATCTTTTTGTATTTCAACAGAACACCTCCTAAGTATTTTTATATAAAAAACTTCATATTTTAAAAATATTATGCCTTAATATTATCAAATAAACAATAAAAAATAGTGAGGAATTTATAAAATATTTTTGATAAAATTATGATAATTTTCTATAAACCTATATTAATGTTAAAAAAAGCGAGGTAAATTCCTCGCTTTTATTTTTAAAATAATATCTTTTCATTGATGCTTTTTATATCTTTGCAACCGGTTAAAATCATGGCCTGTTTTAATTCTTTTGCTATTTTTTCTAAAATAAATTTAACTCCTTCTTTCCCCCCTCCAAAAGCACCAATAATAATCGGTCTACCAACAAGCACCGCATCAGCGCCAAGAGCCAAATATTTCAAAACATCTACCCCTGATCTTACTCCACCATCGGCAAAAATAATTAATTTCCCTTTTACTTTTTTAGCAATCTTTGGCAGAACTTCGGCTACACCGGGTGTATGGTCTAATATTCTTCCACCATGGTTCGATACAACAATAGCTTTTGCACCTACTTCTACCGCCATTTCTGCTTCGTCCTCCGTCATAATTCCTTTTAAGATAAAAGGCAGTTTAATTTTTGATATTATATCCTTTAATTCCTCTTTAGTTTTTGGACCTACAGGCTGCCCCATCAAAGACATTGTAACCAGACCTGCTCCATCAATATCTATTCCTACAGCAAAAGCTCCTACATCTTCTGCTCTTTTTACTCTTTCTAATATTTCATAATTTTCTCTTGGTTTAATAATTGCAATTCCATTTCCGTTTTCTTTTTCAATTGCTTTTAAGCCCGAATCATAAAAGACTGGATTACCCCCATCTCCACACATTCCTATTGTTCCTGCCTCTTTGCTTCCCGATATTACCATTTGTATAAAATCTTCTTCAGAAATTTTACCTCCCATATTGTAACTTGTTCCGGTAATAGGTGCAGCTAATATGGGCATTGAAAGCTTTTTACCAAATAATTCTATGCAAATATCTGGATCTTTAGCATTGTGAATTGTTCTTAAATTTAATTTTATATTAGAGAGTGCATCGATATTAGCAATAAATGAAGAACCAGTTCCAACCCCTCCCATTCCAGGGACTTCACCTCGACAAGCCTTTCCATCACAGAATGAACAAACGCGACAGAAGCCTTTAAGGTTTTCTTTTGCAACAGACCTTAATTCTTCTAAATTCATAAAAAGCCTCCTTTTCATTAAAGCATTTTATCTTTTTTTATAGTTCTCCTATATATATTATAAAAACTGCTAAATATTAGCACTATATAAAACAAAAAAAATCTATCCTTCAAAATTTATGTAAAGCCAAAAAACCTTAATAATTTTTTTTTAAGAAAAAGAGGCTGCTTAGCATATAGTATACAAGAAGCAGCCTCTTTGATTATATTTTTATAGCATTTCTATAAAGGCCTCAATCCTTGTCCTTAGTTGTTCAGTATCACTTTCACTGTAGTCTGTTTCAATGAGTAAATTGGGAATCCCTTCTTTTTCAAGTGCCTTCTTTACATTATAGTATTCTATTGCATAGGTTTGACAGAACTGTAAATTGTAATAGATCACCCCATCTACTTTGTATTCTTTTGCAAGCCTTATTATATCATGGATTCTGTCGTTATTGGGCGTGAAGCAGGCACAGTTAATTTTAAAATATCTTTCTGCGATAGAATTTATTAGTTCATTCATTGACTCGCCTTTTATCTTCACTTCATTTTCAAAATATCTTGTACCTGTGCAAGTTTCTTCCACTACTACAGCAGCATTTAAGCTTTCAATTATATGGTGCAACTTCCAGTTTGGAATAGCCATTGGTGTCCCTGTAATCATTATCCTTTTTGAACTGCTTGGGAATACACCCTCTCCATTTTTTACTCTATCTTCCAATTCGCCACAAATTTCATTTACCTTCTGGGTAAATCTTGTAGGATCATCGTAAAAAGATATCTGGCTAATAAGCAATGCATCCTTTCCGCTTATCGGGACGGGATTTTGTTTTCTTAAATCATATAATCTTTTCAAAGCTCTCCTTTTATTGTTTATTAGCTCAATAGAAGATTTAAGGGCATCTTCTGTAATTTTATTTCCTGTAATTTCTTCTAATTTTTCTTTTAATATTTTAAGTTCTTTAATAAATAAAGAAAATTCTTTTTCTGATTTCATTTGCGGTAAATGTATTACATGGACATCAGCATAATCTTTTAATATTTCCCAAGCTTTTTTCTTACCATCACATGTGGTTTCCCCTATTAACAAGTCGCAGGATTGGAAAAAGGGACATGTTTTTGAAATTTTAGCCCCCATAAAAGACTTAATTAGCGGACATATATTTTTAGGAAGTACCTTTTCACCATCAGGCACCCAAAACTGTGAGCCCCCGCAAAGTCCTACGCCAATAGCATCTGCAGCAAAAATTAATTCATCGGGGACAAATACACAAAAAGTCCCTACTACCTTTTTCCCTTGCGTTTTATGATTTACAAGCTCTTGTGGTCTTAAACCGTGAATAGCAGAAACCACTAAATTAAAATAGTTCATTCCCTGTGGGCGTTTCTCCTGAGATAAATATACTTCTTCATAAAATCCTGGGAGTAATGCACAAAGTTTGTCGTGTTTTTCAAGATCCATACCAAGGGATTCCCATAAGGTTTTATAATCGCTCATTTTTTACCTCCTGTTCTTTTTTAATTTATCTTAAAATTATTCTTCATATCCAATTAGCGCCGCACCAATTGCTGCAGAATATAAAGCATATTCAGGGGTATATATTTTCTTGTTTAATTTTTGTTCCAGTAAAAATTTTAAGTATTGATTTTTTGAAAGACCCCCTGTAAAGCAAATTTTTTCTTCAAAATTAAATTTATAAAGGAAAGTTGTAACCCTTTCCGCTATAGAATTAATTATTCCTGCGATTATTTCTTCTTTAGCTACTCCTTTTGAAGATAGGCTAATAACTTCCGATTCTGCAAAAACGGTGCACATACTGTTTATCTTGGCAGGGATAATTGAAATGGGTATGTCTAAATTTTTTATTGCAATATTCATACTTTTTAGAATATATTCCAAAAACTTGCCTGTCCCTGCTGAACATTTGTCATTCATAAAAAATTCCTTGACTTTTCCTGTTTCATCAAGGAAAATAAGTTTACTATCCTGTCCACCTAAATCTATAATAGTTTTTACATCCGGAAAAAGGAATTTTGTCCCTCTTGCATGACATGTAATTTCACTTACTTTTTTACCCGCATAATCAAAAGATACTCTTCCATAACCAGTTGCAACAATCTTATATTCTTTAATAATTTCGTCTATATGACCTTTTGTTAAATATTCCACAGCTTTTTTTGCAGCTTTTTGAGGTTCATACAAAGTAGGAAAAACTACAAAATTCTTTATACTTCCATCAAATAAAACCGCTTTTGTATTTGTAGAACCTATATCAATACCGATAACTTTTTTTGCCATTAATTTTTCATCCTCTTTAAATTGCTTTTTAATATTTAAATTTTCACGTTAATTTTAGCACAAAATGATAAAAAAAGTGATTTGTATATTTAATAACTTTTATATAAGTTATTGATATCTTCAATAATATTTCATCGATAATCCATCATCACTTTTTATACCTTTAAAAATAAAAACCCCTGAAATATACTATCAGGGGCAATTCTTCACAAATATTTATGTTACCTTTTTATTTTATTTTATTTTTAACTATTTTATCAGCTAATTTAATTGCTTCTACTAAACTTTTTTCATTTGCTATTCCTTTTCCGGCTATATCAAAAGCTGTACCGTGATCAACTGATGTTCTTATTATAGGAAGTCCAACAGTAAAATTCACTCCATTTTCTAATCCAAATAATTTTATTGGTATATGTCCTTGATCGTGATACATTGCGACAACTACATCATACTCACCCTTCAACGCTTTTAGAAAAATTACATCTGCGGGTATAGGGCCAACAACGTTAATTCCCTCTTTATTAGCCTCACATATGGCAGGAATTATTTCGTTTATTTCTTCATCACCAAATAATCCTGCTTCTCCACCGTGAGGATTTAAAGCCGAGACTCCTATTTTAGGAATGGTTTTGCCTAAAAGTTTTCCTGCTTCTTCGGCAAGATGAATAACTTCTAAAATTTTATCTTTTTTAATATAACTACTTACATTTTTCAGCGCCACATGAGTGGTAACATGTATTACATTCAATCTTCCATTTGTCAAAACCATAGAATATTTTTGAGCCTTAGTTAGATCGGCAATTAATTCGGTATGGCCGTTATAATGATACCCTGCCTGGTTTAATGAAGCTTTATTTATAGGAGCAGTAATTACAGCAGATAATTTCTTTTCTAAAGCAAATTGAACTGCTGTATGAATATACTCAAAGGAAGCTTTTCCACAGATCGGATTTATTTTTCCTATTATGAATTCACCTATAGATAAATTATTAACCGGATAAATATTTATAGCTCCATCCTTAAATTCATCTAAATTTTTGATAATATTTATTTCCCTATTTATATTACAGAGATTTATATAGTGCTCTATAATATTTTTTGACCCAAATATCACTATTTTTAGTTTTTCAACTTCATTATTATTAAGTGCTTTAACTATTATTTCCGGGCCTATTCCAGCTGGATCTCCCATTGTTATACCGAAAAACTCTTCCAATTTTTATTCCCCTTTCAGATACCTATAGGAATTGTATAATGTTAATTCATTCCCAAAACCGCCAGCTTTAGTAATTATTTTTAACCTTTTAAAAGGACCTTCAAAAAGTTCAATTTCCGGTATTCCTGGTTCTATTTCATTTTTTATTTTTATAATTTTAGAATTTAATTTTTTGACCACGTTAAAAGCTATATCCCCTCCTGTCAATATTAAACCTTTAGGTTTTGTAAAATTTATAACCTTTAAGCTTATTTCTGAAATTTTTTCTGCAATAATTTGACTTATATCTTTTAATTCAATTCCTAATTCTAATGAAATTTTCTTTGCTGTTTCCAAATCTTCTTGCGCCATATACGATGTAATTATAACATCCTTATCATTATAAGTATTAACAAGTGAACAAATCCTGTTTTTTTCACTTTCTGCCTCATTAAATAAATTATATAAATCAATATTGATTATGGGAATATTTCCTTTTTCAGATAAATTTATCAACTGGGTTATCGTTAAACTCCTTGTACTCCCAGAAACAGTGATAATTTTCCCCTCTTTTTTTATTGATGAAATTAATGCTTCTGCAAGGCCTGCTGAGCCAACCCATAAAACCTTTTTATTAGCTTCAGTTACCTTTGTTGCTATTTCTACTAAATCTGAATCTTTTTCAGCATCGAAGGTTAAAGTATTAATATCCTTTAAATTTTTTATTATAACTTCTAAATTCTTAATTTCACTTAAATACACATGCCTTACTTTAAAGACGTTAGTATTGCTTAGTAGGATTTTTATATTAGAAACATTAACAGGATTTTTTATATCATTGGCAAATTCAGTTTTATCAATCGGTTTACCATTAACATAATGAACCTCATTTAACGTTATTCGATTATTTTTAGGATAAGCCGGAGCAAAAATAATAAGCTCCGGCTTAAGTTCTTCGTAAAGGGCTATAATTTCTTCAACTATATTACCTCTTAAAGTGGAATCTATTTTTTTATAAATAATCATTTCTTCCAATTCTACGTTTATTAATGCTTTCAATTTGTTTATTGATTCTTTTACTTTGTTATAAGCATTTTCAGGAGATAAACCCCTTGTTTCTGTATCTATTACTAAAGCATCAAATTCAGATTTTGTGAAACCTTCTAAATCTAATAGTGTATATGTCTCATAGCCCTTTTTCGTTAATTGTACTCCCGTATCGTTTGCACCCGTGAAATCATCAGCTATTATTATAAATTTAAACAATTTAGCTCTCTCCTTTATTTGTCATTATTTCTTTTTTCCCTTTTATCTAAATAAGATACTAATAAGGGGCATAATATTGCAGTTATAATTACAGAAGCTGCTACTTGTGCAGTAGCTGCACCCACTAACGGCGCAAGATTTGGATCAACGGCAGCAACAGCAGCGGGAGTAGCCACAGCATTGCCTGCAGTAGTCCCTATTGCTGCGCCAACTGCTTTATTCTCTTTAAATAAAAATTTTATTGTAAAGTATCCAGCTATACCCGTAAATATTACAGTAATCAATCCTAATAATAAGCCCGGTATCCCTGCTTTAAAAATTGTTTTAAAATCAAGGGCAGCTCCAAGGGGAAAGGCAAAGAAAGGAATTAAAAGTCTTTGCCCGGGTTCTAAGAATTTTTTCCAATCCTCATCTAAGTTTCCTAAAATCATTCCTATAATAATTGGAACTATAACGGCGACAAGAGCAATAAAAGGTATATTTGCAAGCCCTGAAACACCCATGGCAACCATAGTCAAAAATGGACCATCATTTATAGACAATATCGCAATCGCACCTACATCAGTAGGATCACCGTATTGTGAAGCTAAAGCGGTGTATAGCCCTCCATTAGAATTTGTAACTGCAGCGATGATTGCTAATGATGAAAGTCCTAAAAGTCCTGCAGCTCCTAAGAATTTGCCAGTAAACCAACCCAATATTGCACCTATCAAAAACTTTACTAAAGTAAGTGCTGTTCCCTTTGCTAAAGAAACTCCTGCTTGCCTTACGGTTATCTGAGCTCCATTGCACAAAAGGAAAAGTGCGATAAGCGGCATGGCACCCTGTTTGAACAAAGCAGTGGTAAAACCTCCAATTTGAAGCACACTTGGGAAAAAAGTATTAATTGTAGCACCAAGAAGCAGTGGTATAACCATCAATCCTCCGGGAACTTTATTAATAGCTTTTAATAATTTCATATAGCCCCTCCTTAAAAAGTTGAAATTAATTTATACATACCAAATTCCCTATGCCTTAAAGTTTCCGCTTTGGTCATTTTGCCGTTGCATACCTCTATCAAAAGATTAAATAATCTTTCACCGGCATCCTTAATTGATTCAATACCCTCTACGATTGTTCCACAGTTAAAATCTATATTATCTTCCATATTTTTATATGTTTCGGGGTTTCCGGTAATTTTTATGACCGGTGCTATAGGTGATCCGGTTGGAGTACCGCGACCTGTGGTAAATATTACAACCTGAGAACCCCCTGCAGTCATTCCAGTAATAGATTCAATATCCTGTCCGGGAGTATCCATAAAATAAAGCCCTTTACCCTGCGGTTCTTCGCCGTATTCTAAAACACCCTGTAAGGGTTTTGTACCCCCTTTATAAATACAACCCAAGGATTTTTCTTCAATAGTACTAATACCACCTTCGATATTTCCTGGTGTAGGCTGTCCGCCTCGCATATCTACTCCCATTGTCTTTGCCTTTTCTTCACACCTTTTAACGATATAAAGTAATTTTTCTCCTACTTCCTTTGTCACAGCCCTTTTTGCGAAAAGATGCTCTGCTCCAATTAATTCTGTAGTTTCTGAAAACATTGATGTCCCACCAAGTTCAACAATTTTGTCGGATACATAGCCTGCTACAGGATTAGAAGCTAAGCCAGAAGTTGTATCAGAACCACCGCATTCAATTGATAATAATAATTCTGAAATATCCACTTCTTCTCTTTCAAATTTACAAATTTCCTGCATCATCTGCCTTGCTATTCTTGTACCTTTTTCTTCTGCTTTCAAAGTTCCTCCGCAATGCTGTATAACAATATAATCTACAAGTTTGCCCGTTTTTGCAATTTCAGCTGCTACATTCTCAGTCGGTACACCTTCACATCCTAAACCTACAACCAATACTGCTCCAACATTCGGATTCTTCCCCAAACCGATTAAAGTATTTTTTATTAATTCAAGATCACCACCAATTTGACAGCACCCGTGCTGATTTGGAATGGCAACAGCACCTTCTACATGGGAAGCTATTCTTTCTGCAACTACACTTGCACATACAGACGAAGGTATTATTAATAAATGATTTCTTATACCTACTTTTCCGTTTTGTCTTACAAAGCCCTTAAATTTCATTTTAATTCCTCCTCCCAATCTCCGCGTCCTCTTAAGCTTTCGATATTATGTACGTGAACATGTTCTCCTTTTTTGATATCAACTGTTGCCCTTCCTATAACTTCCCCGTATTTTATTATTTCTTCCCCCTTTTTAATATCCTTTACAGCAAATTTATGACCGAATTTAATATCTGATAATAGGGTTATTTTTAGATCAACACCTTCAACTTCGATTAATACTTCTTCGCTTGATGATAAATCCTTTACAGCCGTTGCCACATTATCCTTTGGATGTGCAATAACAGCAAATTTTTTCAATTAAAACACCTCCAACAATTTTTTATTTATTTTATTATTGCAATAACAATGCCAATTAAAAATACATTAAATTTATAAACTCTATCTTTAAGAAACTGTTGCATTCGGCAACAAAAAATAAACCTCTCGATGCATTTTGCATCAAGAGGTCATAATGTCGATATTATACTTTTTTATTTTCCTCCACAATGTTGTACGATGAATTCCGAGTAGTTTAGCTGCTAAGGTAATATTACCTTTAGATTCTGTTAATGCTTTTGAAATTAAATTTTTTTCTTGTTCTTCAATTGACAATTCCTGACTTTTTATTTTGTTTTGATTTATTTCAAAGTATTTAAAAATCAAATCTTCCATATCAATATATTTTCCTTCACAAACTGCACAAGCCCTTTCGATTATACCTTCAAGCTCTCTCACATTACCTGGATAATCTAAGGATAAAAGATAATCTACAGCAGAATGGGTAAAACCCAAGATATTTTTACCTATTAATTTTGAATATTTCTTTAAAAAATATTCTGCTAAAGGTATTATATCTTCCTTTCTTTCTCGAAGAGGAGGTATAAAAAGGGGCAAAATATTTATTCGATAGAATAAATCCTGTCTAAAATTTCCATTATTTACTTCTTTTAATAAATCCCTATTTGTAGCACAAATTATTCTAATATTTATTGGAATTAGCTTATCATCACCGAGGCGCATAACCTTTTTTTCTTGCATTACCCTCAATAATTTAGATTGCAAAGACAATGGCATTTCAGATATTTCATCTAAAAATATTGTTCCATTATGAGCTAACTCAAAAAGGCCAACTTTACCACCTTTTTTGGCACCAGTAAATGCACCTTCTGCATAACCAAATAATTCACTTTCTAAAAGATTTTCAGGCAAAGCTGCACAATTAATCGCAACAAAAGGTCCGTTTTTTCTTTTGCTTTCATTGTGTATACTTTGTGCAAAAATTTCTTTTCCTGTTCCCGATTCACCAAATATCAATATTGTAGAATCAAGTTGAGAATATTTTTTTGCAATTTCTATACACTTTGACATTTTTTCACTTTTATGCACTATATCATTAAATCTATAAAAAGCAAGATGCCCCTTTTCTAAAAGCTGTTTTCTTATTTTTAGCTCCGCTTTCATTAAAGTATTTACTTCCTGAAAAGTGGCAACCGCTCCTATAACTTCATTTTCAACTATAATAGGTACCCTATTGGTTGCTATTTTTATTTCCCCTATTTCTTGTAAAGCATCTAACTGCGATTTTTTTTCATTCATAACTTGATATAATTTAGTATCAGGAATTAAAAATTCTATGTTTTTGCCTAATACTTCTTCAGAAGGTTTCCTAAATATTTTTTCAGCCATTTTATTATATATTGTTATTTTACCTTTTTTATCTACGGCTATTACACCATCGTGAATAAAATCCAAAATTGTTCTTATTTCTTCGGTTTTAGCTTTTTCTTTTTTAATTTCTTCAATTAATCTAATTGCTTCATTAACGGCATTTGCAATGGCTTCCTTACCAGATGTTATCAATCTGTTTTCAATACCAAAATTTGAAGCATAGTTAATTGCAACAGCATCTCCTATTATTATTTCAGCTCCTGATTTTATAGCTTGTTTTATTTGTTCCGGAATATCTTCTTCTTCACAAAATTCAGTTTTTATTATATTTATATTAAATACTTCCCCTATGAGCTCACAACCGTAAATTACATTTTTATATCCTGCTACACAAATTTTTTTGTTATTCTTAACTAATCCTTTAAATTGTCTTAAAATATCATAAGGGCTTACTTTTATTTCAACAACAGGTATATCGACATTTTCCTTAATTAATTGATATGTTCCACCTCTGCTTATAATAACATCAATACCTTTTTCTTTATATTTTTTTGCAATTTCTAATCCATCTTTCAAATTTCCGTATTCAATCTTAAATTCAATATTTAGATCATTCTTAACTAAATAAGCTGTTTCTAATAAGTTTTCATAAGGCGCTATTAGTAATAAATTCATAATAAAGATCGCCCCAAATCTAATTTGTTTATTTATAAATATTTTAACATAAATATTTAACATAAATATCGTTTTTATAATAAACAAATTATTAATAAACAAATGAGTTTTATAATAAATGAAGTGGTAGATCATCCCAACATTTTTTCAAATAAAAAATGCACTTTATTCAGAATTAGCTTACTATCTGAATAAGTGCATTATTACTCTCTTATTAAGTTTAATAGTTACCTAAAAAATGGTGCCGGGGACCGGAATCGAACCGGTATGGGTATTGCTACCCGCAGGATTTTAAGTCCTGTGCGTCTGCCTGTTCCGCCACCCCGGCATTAAGTGGAGCGGAAGACGGGATTTGAACCCGCGACCCTCGCCTTGGCAAGGCGATGCTCTACCGCTGAGCCACTTCCGCATTTGTGGCGACCCAGAAGGGGCTCGAACCCTCGACCTCCAGCGTGACAGGCTGGCGTTCTAAACCAACTGAACTACTGGGCCTTCATTAATATTTTTGATAGGATTATTATACATAAAGTTAATTTAATTGTAAAGTATTTTAGAGAAACAAAAGAAAGAAATTCTATTGATTTGGGATTTTATATATAATAATTTTAAGGAACATTTATTGCTCCAAGGAGGGGTATATATGGCTCATAAACGATTTGTCGCATTAGTCGGTTGCGAAAACTACTTTGGATATCGAATACTAAAACCTGGAATGGTTGTTACCCTCGAAAAAGAACCTAATAATGAATATGATATGGAAGCTATAAAAGTAACTATTCATCCTTTTGGTAAGGTAGGATATGTAGCAAACAGTGTAAATACCGTTCCTAAAGGCTGTTATAGTGCGGGAAGAATTTACGATACCTTTTATAGAAGAACAAAAGGAATCATACGATTTGTAACAAAAAATTGCGCCATAGTTGAATTATTTGAAAGAAAAAAACATAAAATTAATATAAAATTTACCATGATTTCAAAAATAAATCCCAATTTTGAAGATCCAAAGGAATTTCCATCAGATTTTATAACATAATAACTCCACCATTTAATATATAACTTAATTCCACTTTTTATTGACATATATAAAATGTTTCTGTATAATACAAAATAGACATGAGAATAATTATAAAATCATGTATCTGCACAGGGGAGTAGCTCAATTGGTAGAGTAGCGGTCTCCAAAACCGTTGGCTGCAGGTTCGAGTCCTGTCTCCCCTGCCAGAAAAAAATAAAGGCTTTAAAGCCTTTTTTATTTTTTATCTTAAATTCATTTGCTAACATTTTGCGAACGTGTTGTTAGCAGTGCAAACATATACCTTTTTCCACAAATAAAGACGACTAAGTATTCATTAAAAAATATTTAATTTGCAATGAAACTATTTGTTTTATAAAGATAATTAATCATAAATACTCATATTTTACTATTATTTCGTTAATAAACGTTTTAATAAAATATGTCAAGCGTCAATGAAAATGTCAGGTAAAACTCGTCTGTGAATTTGTCAGGGTAGAAGTGGTATAATTACGCTGGATAGGTTTCCATGGCTTACGCCATGGATGATCCAGAGCGGGCTTGCGAACTCGTGAAGAGGTTGTCTTATTGCCCGTTCCGGCAACGGCTTCTTTAGAAGAATCCTTGCTACTTGAACCAGAAGAGGAATCAAACAACTCTAGAGGATATATATACCCCCTTCCACCCCACAAACAGGCGTCCATCCGGGAATTTATGCACCTCCACCACCGAACGCAGCGGTATAAAAGGAGCATCCTTAGGATTAACCACTTTGTAGACCTTGCCTTCAAAAGGAATCACATAACCGGGATTCAAAACACGATATTCCTTCCAGCAGAAAATATGATCCAAGCGCAGATGAGAAGGTATGGGGCGGAAAGCGGGTATAGGGTTATCAGGCTGCACTGCGAACTTGCTGTTATATTCTTTTATGAACTCATTAAGCACAGCATTAGCCTCATCCAGAGTAGAAGCGCCGGCTAAGCGGAGCCTAACAACGAGCCTCTGTTGAAGAGTTTGGAAACAGCGTTCAATGCGGCCTTTAGCCTGAGGGGAAAAAGCGGGTATATGCCGGATACCGAGCTCATTTAATATCCGGCCAATTTGGGTTAAAGGCCGCTTTTGCCCTAATAATTGTTCCTCGAGAGAGAGACCGTTTTTTGCAAATTTAGGAGAAAAGAACAGAGTATGGCGATCCGTATAAACAGCAACCGGAATCCCGTAATGAGTAACCAGATCAAAGATAAGTCTGCGGTATCCTTCAAAATCCTCTGCCAGCCAGAAGAGGCCTGAAAGATTTGTAATCATCCCTCCCAGAACTTGTTCCAAGATATGAAGTCTATTTAATTCTGTCTGTGACAAAACAATCATCTCCCTGCTCATACTGACATTTTCTCAGATGGATTTCACCCTGACAATATCACAGACGGATAACATTTGCTCTGGCTATATCTATCCTTTGCTGTTCTCCACCTGAAAGTTCGTAAGGAAATTTATCCCTGTGAATTTTCATATCAACCAACTCTATAAACATTTTTGTCTCCTTTCAAAAAAAATTATTTTAGAAATCTTTCGTAAATAATATTCCTTTTTACCTTAATGGCTTTTTCCGGACAAAGCTCGTGGCAGCAAAAACACTTTATACATTTTTTATAATCTATCTTAGCTTTCTTTTCTATTATACTTATAGCCTTTGGAGGACAAGTCATATAGCATTCCGCACAACCCTTGCATAAATTTAAATTAACATAAGGTTTTGGTGTCATCAATTCTTTCAAATAATCTTCTATAGCTTTTGGAAAGATTCCTTTAATAAAAGTAATATCTTTTTTAGCAGGGATTTTGAAATCAGATACTTTCACATCATCTATATTTTCTCCTAAAAATACTACATCTTCTTCTTTAAACATACCTCTTTTTATAGCCCTTTTTATTAGCGGAAAATCCTCTTCTTTTAAACCTATTATTTTCGAAGCAGCATAATCCGCAGCCAGTGCATCATCAGATACTATAAGAACACCGAGTTTTCTTGGAGTGCCTTGCGAAGGGCCTTCCCCTTCCATTGCTATTACCCCATCTATTATTGATAAAACGGGATTTACAGACTTATATAAATCCAAAAGTAGGTCCATAAACCTTTCAACTTCCCTCAACCTAAAATGTAGTTCAACTTTGTATCCCCCTGGAATCATCCCGTACAAATTTTTCACTGCCCCTGTATAAACGGACATTCTATGGGTTTTTAATTTTGCAAGGGAAATTACCCCATCACATTCTTTGAATGGATAAATAACAGGCAATGTTTTTAATTTACTCTCTCCACTAATTTCTATTTCAACTAAATCCGTATTATAGTTCAATTTCGCCCCTGTTTTTTCGCATACTTCTTTTATCCCCGTACCTTCATAAATATGCTCAAGCCTTTTTTTATTGTAGGGCCCTCCGGGGCTGTCGGCTACTATAAAATCAACGCCTTCTTTTTTGAAAAGGTTGATAACTGCTTCAAGCACAGCAGGATGCGTAGTAGTAACTTCCTCAGGTTTTTTCCTCATCAAAAGGTTGGGTTTAAATAAAAGTTTCTTATATTTTTTAGGTTCAAAACCTATTAAATTTAAAGCATACTCGATTCTTTCATAAATAAATTTAGGATTGTATTCCTCGCATTTTAATATTACAACTTTTGCCAAAATAACCACTTCCTTTATAAATACATTTCATGTTTTATAATAATTCTAAAATATAACAATTGTTTTTTACAATCAAAAAAAACTATTTTCCAAAAAAGCCTATACTTTTTCTAAGTTCGATTAAATGTTATAATGATAAAAAGATCTTTAGAATTATTTAACACTACTTAAAGATTCTTTTTATCTTCGGAGGGAATATGGAAACTTTAAAAAAACTGTTTTCTTTTACTATGGGCGAAATTTACGTGCCTCCAAAAATCTATAAACTAAAGCATAAATTAATTCATATAAGCGATACTCCTATTGTAATACACAAAAATATAATAAATCTTTCAAAAAAATTGTTTCCGGATTTTATCATCCATACCGGAGATGTGGTAGATGATTTAAAATTAGAATATAAACCATACTTTGAAAATAGATATAAAAAAATAGCAGAAAATTTTTTGAATACCCTTTCATTGTATGTAAAAAACAAAATCATACTTGTTCCCGGCAATCACGATAAGTTGGATATTATTAAATTTAAAAATGACAAGTTTGTAATAAAAAATGAAGGAGAAAACCTTTTAATAGGCTCAATAGATTTTTGCCTTGCCCATAAAATAGAGAACCTTTCAAAAAAAGGGGATTTCTTTTTATACGGACATGACTCAATTTGGGGGGAAGATACAAATTATTTAAATGGACTAAATTTCATTAATATTATTGATTTGGAAAACAAAGATGTTCTTAAGCTACCATACCCCTTAGGCACAAACCTTTCGAGGCTAAATAGATTAAAAATTGGATTTTAGAGGTGGTTTCTTTTGTATTCACTATTGAGGGAAGGGGCAAGTTTAATAGTTATAGGAACTGAAAAGGAAAATATCCTTTTAAATATTTTAGAGAAGGAATTTTCAAGTACAAAAGGTAATTTGGTAGAAATGCTTGAAAACGCTGAAGAAGAAGATACAATATTGGTGATTACCGACCCCGGTAAAAAAATAGCAAGGCTCGATGAAGTAAAAGCATCTTTGTTGATTAAACTCCCTTCCTATGAGGTTTTATGTCGAATAATAAACTTGAGACTTTGCAGTTTTTTAAATGACTGTCGTATCGCTCCAGGGATACTTCTAATGCGTGTAATGGGTAATTTTGAGAATATATTGAACTCACTAAAAGAAACTTATAAATGTGAAGTTTTATCATTAACAGAATGTCTCGATAAAGGTGGTTCTGATCAAACTATTATAAGTTTTACTGAAAAGCCTTTAAAGCATAAAGTTCATATTTCAGATTTAAAGCAAAAGCACCTTCTTGTAAATATGGATAAAAACAGTTTATATAAAAAAATGAGGATACAGGCTTTAAGATTTCTAAATGAAGGCTTATTAGGGACTGAATGGTATGATTTATATATTAGAATTTACGATAGATACGGAAAATATAAACTACATTTTGAAAGATTGGCAGAAGTTTTGGAAGGTTTAGAACTGGGATTAATATTAGGGGAAAGCTGGACCAAAGACTATCCAAGGCCTCTGCTTTCTATAATGGTTTACCAAATAAGATTATTTACACTTTTGCAGCCTGTAGAGATCAAAAAAATACTTCTTGCATTAGAATATTCAGCAGATGGAGAAAGAATTTGCGATTTAGACTTATATTTTAAAAATATAAAAATAGATTGGCCTCAAGTTTTGCAAAAAGTGAATAAAAACTACACGCGCAAGGATTTTGCTATAATTATGCGCAAAGAAATCCTTGAAAATTTGGAAGACAATTCAAAAGAAAAGGTTTTAAAACTGGAAGAAGAAATTTTAAAAATGAGATTTTAATTTGTTTTAGAAATTGATTTTAACTTTTTCCATAAGGTCGTCCTGCTGATACCTAAGATACGTGCAAGCTCCTTTTTATTTTTTTTATACTTTGAAAAAAGCTCCTTTAATATTTGTTTTTCCATTTCTTCTAAGGTTCCAATATTTACTATCATTTGTTGCCCATCAATATCCAAAATTTTAAAGTTTAATCCCGTTTCATTTAAAAGTGAGGAAATAAGTTCTATAGAAATTTTTTCTTTTTCACATAATATAACACATTTTTCTATTAAATTTTTTAATTCTCTTACATTTCCTGGCCATTGATAATTATATAATAGCTTATAAATATTATCGTCCAATTGGGGCGATATTTTTTTGTCATAAAGTTCGTTAAACTCTTTAATGAAGTTTGTACATAGTATTGGTATATCTTCTTTCCTTTCCCTTAAGGGAGGTATGTTTAATGTCAGTATATTCAGTCTGTAATATAAATCTTTTCTAAATTTGCCTTCCTGAATCTTTTGCCTTAAATCGGTATTTGTGGCCGCAATTATCCTCACGTCAACAGGTATTAATTGATGCCCTCCGATGCGCATTACTTTCTTTTCCTGTAAGACTCTTAAAAGTTGTGCCTGTAAATTTAAAGAAAGATCACCAATTTCATCTAAAAATAAAGTTCCGCCGTGAGCTAATTCAAAAAGCCCAACCTTTCCTCCCTTTTTAGCCCCCGTAAAAGCACCTTCTTCATAGCCGAAAAGTTCACTTTCTAAAAGATTTTCAGGCAAAGCAGCACAATTTATCGCTACAAAGGGACCTTTTGCCCTTTTACTTTCATTGTGGATGCTTTGGGCAAAAAGCTCCTTTCCCGTACCGCTTTCACCTAAAATTAATACGGTGGAATCAGTCCTACTGTATTTTTTTGCGTTTTCTATGGTTTTCAGTAACACTTCGCTTTTCCCGTAAATATCGCTAAAATTATAAGACGCTATTAAGCCTTTTTTTACCAGTTTTATCCTTATGGATTTTTCAACTTCTTGTATTTTGCTAATATCCTGAAAAGTAATAACAGTCCCTACATTCTTGCTCTCTATATTAATATTTGCTCTTTTCACCAATAATTTCTTATTACTAATTTCAATTATCTCTTCGTTTGACGGTTGACTTTCTTTGTAAATCTTTTGAAGGGTATTGTAATCAATATCAAAAATTTTTTTATTCAATACCTCATTCTTAGGTGCTTTTAATAACTTCTCAGATACAGAGTTGTACATTATTATTTTTCTTTCTTCATCAAGGGCTATAATGCCTTCTGAGATATGTTCCAATAAAGTATTTATTAACTCCTTTTGGCCCCTGTCCCTTTCTATAACGGTTTTTATGTTTTTAGCAGTATTGATAGCCTGCATAACCGATGAAGTACTTGAAAAGACTAATCTCCCCTCAATACCCAATTTTTTTGCTTCTTCAATTATACATGCACCTGTTCCTACAGCCATATCAATTCCTAATTCTTTAGATTCATAAAGTCTTTCCCTTAATTCCTTTTCGGATTTATAGTAAAAACAGGAGATTTTTTTCCCTAATATTTTTGAAAAAAGCTCAAAATCGAAATGCCCTTTTTTATAATCATAACCAAAAAAACCTATATGACTTGAAAAAGGAGCAACTTCATAAAGGGCTAAAAAAACATCGAAATCCGTTATTTCAATGCTTACAAAAGGGATGTCAATATTTTTTTTAATCAATGCGCCCGTTGCGCCCCGGCTTATTATTACATCCGTCTCCCTATCATTTGAAAGTTTTTTTGCAATCTTTACCCCTTCATCCAATATCCCTTCATAAATATCTATTTCTTCACCTTGTTCTTTAGAAATTTTTCGAGCTATATTTGTCAATTCTGGATAAGGTGAAATTAACGCAATTCTGCTTTTCAAAATTTTCACCTCTCAAGGTTTAATTTAATACACATTTATATTATTCTATCTTTTAATAAATTTACCTTTTTGCTAAACATTTATTTATATACATAAAATTCGAATATAAAAAAACCGCTTTATATAAGCGGTTAAATTTTTATTAATATTTAGCTATTTTTGCTCTTTCTTTCTTTAATCTGTCTTATCATCTCAGGAACTACTTTAAAAAGGTCGCCAACAATGCCATAATTGGCTATTTTAAATATTGGGGCTTCAGGGTCTTTGTTTATTGCAACTATTACTTCCGAAGTCTGCATTCCTGCAAGGTGCTGTATGGCTCCCGAGATTCCGCACGCAATGTAGAGTTTTGGCCTTACAGTCCTTCCTGTTTGCCCTACCTGATGGGCATAAGGAATCCATCCGCTGTCAACAGCAGCACGAGAAGCACCCACCGCACCTCCCAAAAGCTCAGCAAGTTCAAAAAGCATTGAAAAGTTCTCCGGACCCTTCATACCCCTTCCGCCCGAAACTATAATATCCGCTTCCGCAATATTCACTTTCCCAATAGTATCGGGCAAAAAATCTATTAATTCCAAATCTAAGTCCTTATGACTTGAAACAGGAAGCATCTGAATGACTTTGCAGTCTGCCCTAAATATTTTTTGCGGCATAGGCATAACCTTAGGTCTTACCGTTGCCATTTGGGGACGTTTATAAGGGCACGTAATTGTTGCCATAATATTTCCGCCAAAGGCAGGACGGGTTTGAAGCAAAAGCCCTTTTTCCTTATCAATAGAAAGCTCTGTGCAGTCAGCAGTAAGGCCGGTTTCCAGTCTTGTAGCAAGGGCTCCTGCAAAATCCCTTCCTAAAGTTGTTGCTCCTATTAAAACTATTTCGGGTTTTGCAAGTTTTATTATATTTTCAGCTTCTATTATATAAGGTTTTGTTTGGTAATCCGAAAGCCAGGGAGCACTTACTGCATAAATTATATCTGCATCATAATTTTTCACTTCTTCTATAATATTATTTATTTGATCTCCTATAATCATCGCATAAAGAGGGACTTTCAATTCATCTGCGATTTTTTTACCTTTGCCTAAAAGTTCAAAGGAAACCGAATGGACTTTATTAAATTCATGTTCAATAAAGACCATTACACCGCTGTAACTTTGCTTTTCTCTTTCCTGTTTTTTTTCCTCGATATATAAGGCACCTGCGGGACAGGAATCCACACATTGCCCGCATAGTATGCAGTTTTCGGTAACCTCAGCAATTCCTGCTGAATTTAACTTTATACCTTTGTAGGGGCAAACATCAATGCAAATCCCGCATCCCGTACATTCTTCTTTTTTTACAATTAGAGCCATATATTATCCTCCTTTAAATCTTAATTATTCCTTGACTTGAAAGAATATCAATAAGTTCTGCAACCGATTCTTTTATATCTTTTTCAATTATTTTTCCGCCTCCCCTCGGAGGAGGGGTAAATATTCTGATAACCTGTGTTGGTGAACCGTCAAAACCAAATTTATTTGCTTCACCTTCCAAATCCTGCGGCCCCCACACAGGTATATCCGCTTTTGCCGCTTTTTTAATTGAAAATATATTGGGAATGCGGGGTTGATTAATATCTTTTACAACCGTAATCAGTGCAGGCAGCTTAGCTTTTACCACTTGAGTGCCGTTGTCTAAAAGCCTATCCACTATTATTTCTTTATTTTCCAAATTTATTTCCCTTATCTTTGAAACATAGGTTATCTGAGAAAAACTTAGTCTTTGTGCAAGCCCCGGACCTACCTGTGCAGTATCACCATCCGTTGCTTGCTTCCCACAAATTACAAGGTCCACATCTTTTATTTTTTTTATAGCAAGGGAGAGGGTATAAGCAGTTGCAAGGGTATCTGAGCCTGCAAAAGCCTTGTCGCTTAAAAGCACAGCTTTATCCACTCCCATAGCAAGGGCAGTTTTTAAGGCATCTTTTGCTTGAGGTGGGCCCATGGAAATTGCAATCACTTCCGCACCATATTTTTCTTTTATTCTAACGCCTTCTTCTATAGCGTATTCATCAAAAGGGTTTACTACAGATTCCACACCCTCTCTTACAAGTGTCCCCTTTACTGGATCCATTTTTACTTTTGCTTCGGTGCTTGGAACCTGTTTTACACACACTACAACTTTCAAAATGCCACCTCCTCATCTGCCTTTAAATTGAGGCTTCCTTTTTTCTAAGAAAGCAAAAACTCCTTCTCTTTTATCTTCGGTAGTACAGGATAGGGCGTGGAGGTAAGATTCATGGGCAAAACCGATTTCCATCCCAATATTTGCACCCCTGGTTACTGCTTCTTTTGCATACTGTACGGCAAGCTTTGGAAGGGCTTTTATTTTTTCAGCCCATTCTCCTGCTTCGACCATCAGCTTTTCAAATGGGACCACTTTATTTAAAAGCCCTATTCTGAAAGCTTCCTGGGCATCTATCATTTCACCGAGCAAAATCATTTCTAAAGCTTTTGTTTTTCCAACAGTCCTCGTTAATCTTTGAGTACCACCTGCACCGGGTATTATTCCAAGTTTTACTTCAGATGCAGCAAATTTAGCATTTTCCGCAGCAATTCTAAAGGTACAGGATAAAGCTAATTCTAAACCAGCTCCTACAGCAACACCATTTATTGCTGCAATTACTGGAACATCTAAATTTTCAATTTTATTAAAAAGCTCTTGACGTCTTTTTGTGTGTTTTCTTCCTAATACCGCATCCCTTTCCACCAATTCTTTGATGTCGGCACCCGCCATAAAAGCCTTGTCACCCGCTCCCGTTATTATTACAGCCCTTAATTGGCTATTATTTTCAATAGTTTCAAATAATTGATGTAATTCTTCTACCAGTTGATTGTTTAAAGCATTTCTTACTTCCGGCCTATTGATAGTTATGTAAGCAATATCTTCTTGAATCTGAAACAGGTAAAGTTCATTGCTCATATAATAACCCCCTATGGGAAATTCTTAAAAAGCAGATATTCCCAATTCCCTATTTGCAATTATTAGTTTTTGTATTTGGCTTGTTCCTTCATATAGAGTATTAATCCTTGCATCCCTGTAATACCTTTCAATTGGGAATTCAGACGAAAATCCGTACCCGCCGAATACCTGCAAAGCTTTATACGCAACACGGTTTACCATCTCGCTGCAGAAAAGCTTTGCCATAGAAACTTCTCTTGTATGGGGCAAGTGCTTATTTTTTAGATGCCCTGCTCTATATACTAATAGCCTTCCCGCTTCTATTTCTACTATCATATCTGCAAAAAGTTCCTGTATCAACTGATGTCCCGCTATGGGTTTTCCAAATTGAATTCTTTCTAAAGCATATTTTTTTGCAACATCATAGCAGCCCTGAGCAAGGCCTACACATCCGGCCGCAACTGTATACCTTCCGTTGTCCAATGCACTCATAGCGACTTTAAATCCATCTCCCTCATTACCCAAAATATTTCCCTTTGGCACCCTTACATCTTGAAGTATTAATTCTGCAGTATTTGATGCCCTAAGGCCGAGTTTATCGTGTATATCTTTAGTGGAAAAACCCGGTGTACCCTTTTCTACAATAAAAGCTGAAATTCCCTTATGGCCTGCCGATTTATCAGTTTTAGCAAAAATTATTGCTATATCAGCCACACCGCCGTTAGTTATCCACATTTTATTTCCGTTCAATATATAATAATCTCCGTCTTTTATTGCAGTAGATTGCATACTAACTACATCGCTACCAGAGTTCGGTTCTGTAAGCCCAAAACAGCCCAAAATTTCTCCGCTCGCCAATTTGGGTACATATTTTTTCTTTTGCTCTTCACTGCCCCATTTTAAAATCGTCAATGCAACCAAGGATATTTGAACTGAATAAATACCTCTTACAGAAGAATCTACCCTGCCTAATTCTTCTGCAACAATGGCATGGGAAATATAATCAAAACCCCCTCCTCCGTATTCCTCGGGAATCACAGTTCCAAATATTCCTAATTCACCCATCTTTTTAACTATTTCCCAAGGAAATTTCTGTTCCCTGTCATTTTCTGCGGCAAAAGGTGCTACTTCTTTATCGGCAAATTCAGCAATCATTTTTTTAATCATAAATTGTTCTTCAGTATAATCAAAATCCATAATTATAACCTCCTTTTATTTGAACTCAAAAAATTTATTTATTCTCATCATAAACGTAAAAACCTCGCCCTGTCTTTCTCCCTAAATGCCCTGCTTTCACCATTTTTCTTAAAATATAAGGTGGACGGTAACGGGGATCGCTGTATTCTCTGTAAAGGGTTTCGGTTTTAGCTAAGTGTATATCCACGCCTATCATGTCAATAAGTTCCAAAGGTCCCATAGGAAGGTTTGCACCGAGCTTCATAGCAGTATCAATATCCTTTGCATCAGCAACCCCTTCGGAATAAACTACAACAGCTTCATTTAACAGAGCTGCTAAAACCCTGCTTACTATTCCTGCAGGTGTCTCAATTTTTGTAACAATCGGCGTTTTATCAAGCATTTCTGCCATAGCCTTTGTCTTTTCCACAGTGGCTTCATCGGTTTCAAGGCCTGGAATTATTTCAACAAGCTTCATAATAACAGGAGGATTAAAAAAGTGCATTCCTATAACCCTTTTTCTATTTTTTGTGGCAGCAGCAATTTCACTAATCGAACACGCAGTTGTATTAGTTGTTAGGACAACTTCTGGACCAAATATCGAATCCAATTTTTCGAAAACCTTCTTTTTGATCTCTATATCCTCAAAAACAGCTTCTATTACAAAATCAGCATCTGAAAAAGATTCTAATTCGGTGCCAACCGTGATCCTTTTTATTACTTCTTCAGCCTGCTCTTTAGTGATTTTCCCTTTTTCTACCCTTTTGAAAAGATTTTCTTTAATTTTCATGTAAGCTTTATCAACAATAGTTTTTTCAGTATCCAATAAATACGCCTCAAATCCCTGCTGTGCTGCAAGTTGAGCAATCCCATGTCCCATCGTTCCGGCTCCAACTACTAATATTTTCTTAACCTCCATCCTTTTAGACCTCCTTGTATTTTTTAATTTAATCTTTCTATTATCATTGCCTCGCCCTGTCCACCGCCTACACATAAAGTAACCATACCTAATGTTTTATCCTCGTTTTTTAGAGCATGAATCAATGTTGTCACAAGTTTCGCTCCAGTAGCGCCAATTGGATGGCCAAGGCTAATGGCTCCGCCGTAAATATTTGTTTTTTCAATATCCAGCTTCAATTCTCTCATCACCGCAATTACTTGGCCCGCAAAGGCCTCGTTTAATTCTATTAAGTCTATGTCCTTTAGGGTAAGTCCGGCTTTTTTAAGAGCTATTGGAACTGCTTCTACAGGTCCAAGCCCCATGCGTACGGGGTTTATACCCTTTTGCCCATGGGAAACAATTTTAGCTAAAGGTTTTAAACCTAAAGCTTCTGCTTTTTCTTTTTCCATAAGTACCAAAGCCGCTGCTCCATCGCAGAGGGCAGAACTTGTACCCGCCGTAATGGTGCCATTTTCTTTAAATACAGGTGGAAGTTTTGCCAAAGCTTCTAAAGAAATATCTCTTCTTGGTATTTCCTCGGTATCAAAAAAAACATCGGGATTTTTTTTAGTACCAATGTTAATAGGAACTATCTCCTCTTTAAATTTTCCTGCATCAATAGCTGCAATTGCCCTTTTATGGCTGAGGTATGCATATTCATCCTGTTCTTTCCTTGAAATACCGTATTCCTCAACCAAAACTTCTGCTGTTGCTCCCATCATCATCCCAGCTAAAGGACACATAAAACCGTCTTGATGAAGATGATCTTGGATTTCTCCTGCTCCAAGGCGGTAACCCCACCTCGCTCCTGGTAAAAGATAAGGGGCTCGGCTTGCCATTTCGGTACCCCCAGCTATTACACAGTCAGCATCGTTTGCTCGTATAGCTTGAGCTGCCAAAGCTACAGCCTTTAATCCTGAAGCACACCTTTTATTAATTGAAAAAGCTGATACACTTACAGGAAGTCCGCTTTTTACAGCAACAAGTCTGCCAAGATTTGGCCCAACACCAGCTTGCCACGCATTTCCCCATATTACCTCTTCAACCATATGTTTTTCTATTCCTGCCCTTCTTACTGCTTCTTTAATCACTTCACTCCCCAATTCTACTGGCGTCTTCGCAGATAAACTTCCTCCGAATTTGCCGCATGCAGTGCGAACTGCGCTTAAAATTACTACCTCGCGCATTTTTACACCTCCCTATGAGTTTTTTTTAATTAATCATATATATCTGACTTTTAAATTATATTTGCAAAATTTATGCCATATATTAATATAAAAAATATTCTAAAATAATTAATCAAATCAAGCCTTTTTCAATACGCTTTTTTAGAAAAAAGTTTAAAAAATAAACAAACGGACTATGGTTTACAAAAAATTAATATTAGAAGGTGTTCATTTTTTAAACTTTTATGTTCAAAAAACGAATCATTAAAAATTACTAAAAAGGCCATATAACGACAAAAAGCTGTTGGCTATTTAGATATTGCCAACAGCTTTTAAATTTTTTTACTTACAGCCGCTGCAGGATGAACAACTTCCTGCACATCCTCCTTGACCCGATTCACCCTTTCTCGTATACACAAAGCCTGTAAATCTTTGAGCAACTGTACCGTTGCATTTAGGACATTTTACTTTGTCTTTATCCTTTATATTTACAAATTCACTAAATTTATGGCCGCAATCGGTGCAAACAAAATCATAAGTAGGCAAAATACTACCTCCCTTCACACTTTTAAAACAGCAGACATGCCGAGGAAATCACTATATTTTTTTAAATATGGTTTTACTTCTTCTTCTATAAATTCTACTACCTGAGAAGAACTTCTACCGATATAATTTCTAGGTTCAAGCATTTTTTCAATTTCTTCTTTGCTTATTTTAAATCTTTGATCCTTTAAAATCTTATCTATTAAGTTATTTGCCTTTCCTTCCTTTATTTCTTCCTGAGTTTCCCTCGAATAAACCCTTATTGCTTCATGGAGTTCCTGTCGGTCACCGCCCTTTTTTACGGCTTCCATAAGTATATTTTCAGTGGCTATAAAGGGCAATTCTTCTTTTACGTGCTTTTCAATTATTTTTTCATTTACAATAAGACCTGCGCTTACATTAATAAATATATTTAATATAGCATCCGTTGCAAGAAACATCTCTGGAATTACAAGCCTTCTATTTGCAGAGTCATCAAGAGTCCTTTCAAACCACTGGCAGGATGCTGTAATATAAGGATTTAAACCATTTACTATTACAAACCTCGAAAGTGCAGTCATGCGTTCGCACCGCATAGGATTTTTCTTATAAGCCATTGCCGAAGAACCTACCTGTGTTTTTTCAAAGGGTTCTTCAATCTCCTTTAATCCCGATAACAATCTTACATCATTTGCAAATTTATGTGCGCTTTCTGCAATCCCCTGCAATACCCTCAATACGAAGCTGTCTATTTTCCTTGTATAGGTTTGCCCCGAAACAGGAATGGATTTTTTGAACCCAAATTTTTCAGCAATCATTTTATCAAGTGTCTTAACTTTTTCTTCATCACCTTCAAAGAGTTTTAAAAAACTTGCTTGGGTACCTGTAGTGCCTTTTACTCCTCTTGGCAACAAATTTTCTTCGGTGTATTCAATATCTTTTAAATCCAAAAGCAAATCGTATATCCAAAGCGTTGCCCTTTTCCCTACCGTTGTTAATTGCGCCGGTTGAAAATGGGTAAATCCTAAGGTAGGAAGGTCTTTATATTTTATTGCAAATTCGGCTAAGTTATTGATTACATTAATCAGTTTCTTTTTTAATATTCTAAGCCCATCCCGCATCAAAATAATATCCGTATTATCTCCTACATAAGCGCTGGTTGCCCCAAGATGAATAATGGGTTTCGCTTTTGGGCACTGTTTTCCGTATGCTAATACATGAGCCATCACATCATGTCTCGTATATTTTTCAAATTCTTCCGCATCCTCAAAATTTATATCCTCCGCATATTTTTTCATCTCCTCTATTTGCTCATCAGTGATAGGAAGCCCCAGCTCTTTTTCGGCTTCCGCAAGGGCTATCCAGAGTTTGCGCCAAAGGGAATATTTTTTCTTTGGCGAAAAGTTCTCCAACATTTCTTTGCTTGCATACCTTTCTACAAGTGGATTTTCAAAAATATCCTTCAAAGCTCCCACTCCTTTTAAAAAAATAAGCAGGGTTTACCTGCTTATTATACCAAGTCTTTAATAAATTTTTCAATTCTATCAAGTCCCTTTTCTATATTTGTCAAAGAAGTAGCATAAGATAGTCTTACATAATTTTCTGTCCCAAAAGCAACACCCGGAACAACCGCCACCATATAATTTTCTAAAAGGCTCTGGGCAAAATCGGTAGAATTTTTGATTTCTACACCTTTAATCTTCTTTCCAAAGGTTTTTGTTATATTCATCATTACATAAAAAGCTCCTTTTGGTTTTCTACAGGAAAGGCCCGCAATGCTGTTTATTCTTTCAACCATATAATCTCTTCTTTTTGAAAACTCTTCTACCATTGATGCAATAGCTTTTTTCCTGTCGGGATTAGAAAGAGCTTCTAAAGCAGCTCTTTGGGCTATGGAATTGGGGTTTGAGGTGGTATGGCTTTGAAAATCAGTCATCGCTTTTACAAGTTCTTCAGGCCCTGCTGCATATCCAATTCGCCATCCGGTCATGGAATAGGCTTTTGATACTCCGTTTACAATAAGGGTTTTTTCAAAAATTTCTTTCCCTAAGGTTGCAATGCTTACATGCTGCTCACCGTCATAAATAAGTTTATCATATATTTCATCAGATATAATAAAAAGGTTGTACTTATTTGCAAGTTCAGCAATACCCTCTAATTCCTCTTTTGAATATACACTACCTGTTGGGTTGTTGGGGCTATTTACTATAATAACCTTAGTCTTTGAGGTTATCAAAGGTTCAATTACTTCTTTTTTCATTTTGAAGTCATCTTCTTCATAAGTTGGCACAAAAACAGGCGTTCCTCCGCAAAGCTTTACAAGCTCTGGGTAACTTACCCAATAAGGATGAGGTATTAATACTTCATCCCCCGGATTTATAAGGCAGTAAAGGGCATTATAAAGGCATTGCTTTGCTCCATTTGATACGATAATTTCATTAGGTTTATATGTAAGTCCTAATTCCTCATTCAAAGTATTAACTATAGCTTTTTTAAGTTCCGGTATACCTCCTACCGGTGTATACTTTGTAAAACCTTCATTAATAGCTTTAATTGCTGAATTTTTTATAAAATCAGGGGTATCAAAATCCGGTTCTCCAGCCCCAAAACCGATAACATCATAACCCTCGCTCTTCATCTGTTTTGCTTTGGCATCAACTGCCAATGTAGGTGAGGGGCTTATGCCTTTTGCTTTTTCTGAAAGAAACATTGTTTTTACCCTCCTATTAAAATTTTTATAAATTATTTTGGCAAATCGGGCGGGAAGTTTATAACAACATCCTTTTTGTTAAAATCATAAAGATCCACTGTCATGTTCATAGCTCTCTTGCCCGATGTATTATCTTTAATCAGTATATCGACGTTCATTTTATAAATTAATAAATCCTTTTTGCCAATCCACAAGGTATACACTGCATTTACTTCATCCACATCATCGGCATTAGTCCCTTCAAGCAAAATCTCCTTTATTTTTTCATTATTTGGTATAAACTTTATCACTTTGCAGTCGACGCCCTTTACTTGTTCATCATTTAGATATTCTGCTTTTTCAATAATATCTTTTAAATTTTCGATTGTTTTTTCAGGGGTTTTTAAGATGTCATTCATATCACCAAGGGTAAAATCATTTGTCTTTACCCATTTGCCGTTGACAGGATTTTTTATAAAAAAGTTGCTGTCCTTCTGGTATATATCAATACTCATGCCCATCAATTCACCGCTTAAATGCATCATATTAGGATTTTGCACTTCACCTGTAAAAGAAAGTTTTTGCTCTACATCCTTTATAGAAAGTACAGCTTCTATTTTCATTCTATACGCTTTAACAAACTTTAATTTCTTACTTGCCTTAATTATCGAATCCTTTGGGGAAAGATTACTAAACTTATCACTGCAACTGGAAATATAAAAAACAGTAACTACTGTTAAAATTATTATAAACAAGTATAAGCTTATCCTGCGTATTTTCATTGTTTTCCTCCTAAAAAATACTTTTCCTTACTTTTATTATTATTTATTATTCTTCACTAAATTTATTTTTCCTTTTTTGTAACAAAAAATTAAATTAAAAAAGGGCTAAAAATAGCCCTATACTTTTCATAAATTTCTTAAAATATCATAATAAACCTCTTCTAATTTTTCATCTATTTTCTCAAAATTCATAGATTCGATATAGAATTTTTCCAAGTAATCGTGCAACCGTTTTGCCTCTCTCATACCTTCAACGGCCTCATCTAAAGCCTCAATCATTTTAGTTTTTTCTGCCTCCAAAAATTTGTTTTCTGTAATTTTTTCAAGGTCAACCAAAGTATCTAAATTGAAGCATTCATAATTACCTTCAGGTTTATCGTATATATGTGGCTCTTTTGAATTAACAAATCCCATATTTAACTCTGGTAAAATCAAATGGTCGATCTTTTCCGGTGATATAGGGCAATGGAATTCTTCTACATCGTAACCCATTAATACTGCCCTATCTTTTATTGCCTTTATAACTTCATATACAATTTCGCTTGAAGCACATGTAAAAATATATTTGTATTCAAGTCCATCAAAAAGATTTTTTACAAAATTTACCTTCCCTTCAGGTGTTATGGAGCTCGCAAACATTTTCCTTATTTTAGGAATTTTAAAAGGAGATGTTTTTTCTTTATATACAACATTAATAATGTCGCTTATAAATTTTTTTAACTCTAATTTTTTAACCGCTTTAATATAAATATTTTCCATCTCATCATAATAAATTTTTGCAATTTTTAAATGCGAAAAAGCATGCATATAACAATCTTTAATTTGCTCCTGCAATTTTATAATCTCTTTTTTGTTTTTTCTAATACCTTCTTCTTTCCAAAAATCTCCTAAATTTATAATAACATCAATAGCTCCCGGAAAGTTCGGATCAATTACATGGGGTGCTGTACCATCAACAAGAGCTATACCTAAATTCGCCAAATATATACCATCTAAAGAGTTGCTATCTGCTGAGCAATGTAAGAATTCGACATCATAACCTAAATTCAATAATCTTTCCCCCAAATTCCCTAAAAATGTGGATTTACCCGTTCCCGGCCCTCCTTTTAAAACGTAAATTTTTTTAGCGTCCCGCCATGAAATTACATTGTTAAAAAAAGGAAGATAACCGTTTGGAGTGCTTGTTCCCGGAAAATACCTTCTTTCCTTTCCGCGCATAAAATTAACCCCTCCTGAAAATAGATTTTCAAATTTAGAATATTCAGGAGAGGCAAAAAAGGTTCAATGTCCAATATTAAGTTTCATATATGGAAATTATTGCTTTATCATCCTTTTTAGTTATCCCAAAAATGAAACCTTTTTTCTTGAAGGTTTTATTTAAAAAATCCACAAATCGATAAAGCTCATCGTTGTAGTTTAGTTCCTTTTGTGCAATTAATTCCAACTTCTCTTCCATTCGCATTCCCTTCTTAAAAATATTTTTAATAATCAATGTCCCATGTCTTTAGTGTATCTATTAGCTCGTATTTTGTCAAATCAAAATGAATAGGGGTTATTGAAATATAACCGTTTTTAACAGCCCATACATCCGAATCAATATCCAATAAATCTTCTATTACTTCCCCTGCAAGCCAGAAATAATCTTTTCCCCTTGGATCACATCTTTTATGAAAACAGTTTTTATATTTTCTTGTTCCTAAGTGAGTTATCATTATTCCTTTTATTTTTTCTCTTTCTAAATTAGGGATATTAACATTTAAAAGGGAATCTTTGGGAAATTCTTTATTCTTAATTGACCCGCACAATTTTCTTATAAATTCTGCTGGGTATTCAAAGGAAATTTCTTCATAAGCTGTCACAGAAGCTGCAATAGCAGGAATACCGTAAATTGCAGCCTCAATTGCGGCTGAAACTGTCCCGGAATAAATAACATCAGTACCTAAATTGGGCCCTCTGTTTATTCCTGAAATCACAAAATCAGGGGGTTCTTCAAGCAATGCATCCAAGGCCAATTTTACGCAATCGGAAGGTGTTCCGTTTATTTTAAAGGCAGTTACTTCAGGACCAAAAATTTCGACCTTCTCGGCCCTAAGTGGCTTATGCATGGTTATAGCATGAGCAGTAGCGCTTCTTTCCCTGTCCGGTGCTACTACAAAAACTTTGGCTATTTTGCTAAGCTCTTTTACAAGTGTGAAAATTCCTTCCGCATATATTCCATCATCATTTGAAACAAGAATTTTCAATATTTTCACCCCGCTTAAGCCGTTAACGCTTCGTTGTAAATTTCCACCGCCTTTTCTTCATCACCCATTCTTTCATAGCAAATGCCTATAATCGTCTTTATATTAAAATTAATTCTTTCTGGGCTGATTTTCTCGTAACATTCGATTGCTTCTTTATATTGACCCATTTTGAAAAGGCAGTAGGCTTTATTTAATAATATATCATCTTTTTCCTTCTTTTGCAAAATCCTATTTAAAATTTCCAGTGCTTCTTTAAAGCGCTTTAAAGATATTAGACAGTAAGCAATATTGTTTTGTAAAGTGTAGTCCTCAGGATTTATTTTTTCTGCCTGCTTAAAACATTCCATAGCTTTATTAACCATATTTTTTTTATATAAACAGTAACCCAAATTAATTAGAAGATCTGTATTCTGAGAATCAATCTTCAATCCTTTTTCGCACAATTTTATCGCCTCATCATAATTCCCTAAACCTGCTAAAGCCATAGTGTAATTATTAAGTAAAGTCAAGTCAATCTTATTTTTATTATAAACCTCTTTAAAAAGATTAACAGCATTTCTATAGTCTTCAAGCATCAATAAACTGGTTGCAAGATTTTGCTTAATGCTCAAATCATCTTTTGATATTTCTAATGCTTTTTTAAAGTTCTTTTTTGCTTCCTTTATATTACCCAATTTTAATAAACACAAACCTTTTTGGTTTAATAAAGTTTGCAAGTCCTCACCTTGAACAGTATCTATAATAAAGTCAATTATGTTAATAGCTTCACTATATTTTTCCATCTTGTAAAATATTTTGATTATTTGGCAATAAGACCTTACTTTTAAATCACTGTTTGATAAAGTAAGTTCATATTTTTCAATAGCCTTTTCATATTCCGATAATTCTTCATAAATTTTGGCTAAAAAGTATTGGACATAGGGAGAATTGGTGATTTTTTCAACTTCTTTAAAATATTTTAAGGCTCTTTTGTAATCCTTTATCAAATACGAAAATAATCCCCCAAAAGCCAATAAATAAATATTGGGATTTTTTTCTTTTTTGATTTTTTCTTCTACTTTATCAAGCCCTTTTGAATACATATTTAAATGAAACATAATTTTATAAATATACACTTCTATAATAGATAAAGAATTTTTAGCGTATATAGATTTAACACTTTCAATTATTTTACTAAAAAATTCCCATAGAATAGCTTTTGTCATTTTCTTTCCCCCCAAAAGTTTGATAGCTTGTCTACTCTAATAGCTAAATATATTATTCTATTATTTAATTGAATTTCCTTTATACAAAATATTATATAATCCCTGCAATATCGACATTTATTCCCTCAATTTTTTCTATATTTGCAATAACGAAGGCAGAACTCTTCAGGCTCTTTAAACCTAATATTCATCAAATTGCAAAAAAACCAGGTTTCACTTATACCACGCTTAATAAATTCCTTTTGGGGAATCAAATTAACGCAAACTTTGTCATATAAATCTTTTACTTTGCACCTTTTGCATGCCCACTTTTCATGCAAATCTTTTTCTCTTAAAAGGGCATTCCCCAAAAGGCATTTATATATTCTACATTCCGTATCTATAAGAAGTATAGTTTTATGTAACTGCAAAAATTTACATTTATAGGACAAAATAACCCCTCCAAAAACGATTTCTTTATTTACTTTTATGATGTATCCTTTGATAATGTGATTTATAAAAATAAAAAAGCTGTTGAATCTTTAAACATTCAACAGCCAAAATTTTCAATATAAATCTCCAGATATTTAATTTTTTAAAAAATCTCGGATAATATCTTTACTCCCTTTTTTATGCTTTCCACATCCACCGTTGCAAACGAAAGCCTCATAGAGGATTTTAAGCCTTTTTCTTCTCCTATTCCAAAGGAAATACCAGGGACATAAACTACTCCTTTTTCTATTGCCTTTAATACCTCATTCTTTGTATCTTTTTCTTCTTTTAAAGTAATCCAGGTAAAAAATCCCCCCTCAGGATTTGTAAAATAAATCCTTTCCTTAAAATACTCATTGATAGCCCAAACCATTGCATCGCGTTTTTCCCGGTAGTAGGGAATTATCTTTTCGATATGGGGGTATAGTTTCCCCTGTTTTAAAAATTCCGCAATTATTGCCTGGTTTAAGCTACTGGTATGTAAATCCATACCCTGTTTTGCAATAACCATTTTTCTAATGATTTCTTTTGATGCAATAATCCATGCAACCCTGACACCTGGGCAAAAAATTTTTGAAAAAGAATTTAAATATACTACTAAGCCTTCATCATCGTAAGTTTTTATGGGTTTTACAAAGTCTCCAGAATACCGAAGTTTTGAATATGGATCATCTTCAACAATTAAGATTTCATATTTTTTTGCTATTTCTATAATTTTCTTCCTTCTTTCTTCGGATAAGGTAACTCCTGAAGGGTTTTGAAAGGTAGGAATAGTATAAATAAACTTCGGCATTCTCCCTTTTTTAGCTTTTTCTTTCAGAATATCATCTAACATCTCTACGTCTAACCCTTCGCTGTCAACAGGAATACCTATTAATTTTGCTCTATAACTTCTTAAAGTATGGAGACTGCCGGGATAACTGGGCAATTCCACAATTACTTCATCCCCTGGATCCAACAAAACTTTACATACAAGGTCCATTCCCTGCTGGGAACCGGATGTTATTAAAATATTTTCCTTTTCGCAATTTATTCCGTCTTTTATTGATAATTCTTGAACTGATTCTATCAATTCAGGCAGTCCTTCAGTAGGGCTGTATTGAAGTATCCTTTTTGCTTTCTCTTCAATTACTTTTTCAAAACATAATTTTATTTCCCATACAGGAAAGGTATCCGGGGAAGGATTGCCACCCGCTAAGGATATAATTCCTGGTTTTTGGGAAACTTTTAAAAGCTCCCTTATGGGAGAAGGGGGAAGGTTAATAATACTATCGGAAAAAAATTTATCAAAATTCATTTTCTCACCCCTTTAAGTTACGGTGCCATTTCAAAGCCCTTATAAAAAGCTCTAAGGTTTTGCTCTTTAAACTGTTCGGGTGAATTCTTTTCCAAGGATTTTACTATGCTATCAAGACTTACAATCCCGGTTAGTTTAACCAAAATTCCCAATGCAATCATGTTGAGAATCCTTATATTTTTTAATTCCACAGCCGCATTGGTCATTGAAAAACCGTAATACTTTTGATTTTCACATTTTATAGTATCTTTATCGTAAATTAAAAGAGCATCCTCTTTGATTTTACCATTATATATTTCAAAAGCCTGTGGAGATAGACATACTACATAATCGGGGTCCATTGCTTCCGGAAACGCAATCTCCTCTTCGGATATTATCACTTCGGATTTCGAAAAACCTCCCCTTGTAGCAACCCCATAAGCAGTTGTCTGCACAGCATTTTTACCTTCAAAAATCGCCGCAGCCTCGCCTAATATCTTGCCTATTAACAAAAGCCCCTGCCCTCCGGAGCCTGCAAGCACAACTTCTTTCCTTCCCATGCTATAACCCCCTTACCTTGCACCTGCATCCTGTTCAAGAGAAGACAATTTTTCTCTCGCTTGTTTTTGTATTTCTAAATATTTGGTAGAAAAATCTGGCTTTTCAATATTTACAAATTCTCCTAAAGCAAATTTTCTTAAGTTGACATCACCTTCGTCCTGCTTAAAAGTGCTATTATCCTTTAAAAACTCCATCATTTCTACAGGAGTCTTCATTTGATTTAATCTT
Source organism: Thermovenabulum sp. (assembly GCF_049701175.1). GTDB lineage: Bacteria > Bacillota > Thermosediminibacteria > Thermosediminibacterales > Thermosediminibacteraceae > Thermovenabulum. Next base: position 31,944 of record NZ_JBNATW010000003.1, on the reverse strand, counting down.
CCATAATAGGTCGGGCAAATATTTATTACATCAACAACTGAAAAACCTCTTTTCATTATTGCATTCTTAATATACTTTTCGAGTAAATTCACGTGAAAAACTGTTGCCCTCGCCACATAACTTGCACCTGAAGCAATAGCTAATTTTACAACATCAAAGGGTGGTTCTACAGAGCCAAAGCGCGATGTGCTGGTAATGCTGTTTTCAGGTGTTGTTCCCGACACTTGCCCTCCTGTCATGCCGTAATTGAAATTATTAGAAATAATTGCTGTGATATCTATATTCCTCCTCGCAGCATGAATAAAATGATTACCTCCTATGGTCAATCCATCTCCATCCCCCATTAATGCTAAAACCTTTAGGTTGGGGTTTACTGCCTTTACACCAGTTGCAGCAGGTAGCGCCCTGCCGTGAGTTACATGGAGGCTGTTTACGGATAAATAATCATCTGCCTTTCCCCAGCATCCAATCCCCGTAACCACTACTATTTCGCGGGGGTCTAAATTTAAATCCGCAAATGCCCTTGCTATAGCCTTTAAGATTATTCCATTGCCACAGCCTTCGCACCAAAAAAATGGAAGTTTATCTTCGATTATATAATCAAAAATGTTTCTTGCCACCTTAAATAACCTCCTTAACCTTTTCTATTATTTCAAAGGGTGTTATTATTTCGCTGTTTACTTTGTTTACTCCAATCACTGGCATATCGTTTTTTATTACCCTTTGGACTTCTCCAATAATCTGCCCGAGATTCATTTCAGGAACAATTACCACTTTTGCTTTATTTGCTAATTTAGCTACTTTTTCATCCGGAAAAGGCCAGAGTGTATTCAACTGTAAAAGCCCTGCTTTTTTACCTTCTTTTCTTAAAATATTTACAGCTTCTCTTGAACTTCTGGCCGATGCACCAAAAGAAATCAATAGTATTTCTGCATCTTCGGTATAAAATTCTTTGGTGATGATGATATCCTCTTTGTTTTGATAAATTTTATTATATAGCCTCTTAATAACTTTCTCGGCGTTTTTGGGAGAGTTGTTTGGGAATCCCGTTTCATCATGCATGGAACTGGAAGCATGGAAAATATATTCACTTCCATAAAAGGCCAATGGAGGCACCCCGTTCTTGTCCGGTTCATAGGGTTTAAACTTTAGCGGGTCCCCATCAGGCATTTTTCTATTAACAATGGGAATATCGTCATGCAAAACCACCTTTTCCCTCATATGGCCGATAATTTCATCGGACAAAAATATAACTGGAGTTCTATACTTTTCAGCAAAATTAAAAGCCGTAATTATCAAATCATAGCACTCTTGGACAGTAGAAGGAGCAAGGACAATCGCTGCATGGTCACCGTGGGTCCCCCACCTTGCTTGCATAACATCCGCTTGAGCCGGTTTTGTAGCAAGTCCAGTGCTTGGACCGCTCCTTTGGACATCAATTACTACACACGGAGCTTCAGTCATAATTGCAAGCCCAATATTTTCTTGCATGAGTGAAAATCCAGGACCGCTTGTCGCCGTAAAAGCTTTTGCTCCTGCAAAAGATGCACCTACTAATGCTGCCATACTGGCAATTTCATCTTCCATTTGTATATAAACTCCACCTTCAGCAGGAAGCCTAATCGAAGCAAGTTCTGCAATTTCCGACGAAGGAGTTATAGGGTAACCTGCATAAAATTTTGCACCCGCTTTTATTGCACCTTCTACACAAGCCTCGTTTCCCTGAAGAAATTTAATATTGTTTATCATTTTATACCACCCCTTCATCTCTTTCTTCAACAAAAATAGCAATATCAGGACATCTCAAATAGCATAAATTGCAACCTATGCATTCCTCCTCCTTCTCAATAATCGGAAAAGTATTAATTTCTATTTTAAGTACTTTTTTCGGGCAGAAAGCCACACAAATGCCGCATTTTTTGCACCTTTGCTCATTTACGGTAATCTTGAACCGTTTTTTCAATTCTATCCCTCCATAGATTTGTTAATAATATCAATATATTTTGTCTATTTTAATATTTTCTAAGCTTTGATATTAATGCATTTTTTGTGCCATTTTATAATTTTTTGTCCATTGTGCATAAAAAAATTTAAAAAGGGGATATAAAAGTTAAAATACATATTTTATTATTAACCTTCTAAGACTTAACCTTCTATGACCGCCAGCAATAGTTTTACTGTATTTTCTAAATCGTCTAAGTTCACCATTTCGGAAGGAGTATGGACATATCGTGTAGGTATTGCAATTCCACCTGAAGGTACACCCTCTTTTGTAAGGTGAATCGATCCCGCATCGGTGCCGCCTAAATCCAGCACTTCTCTCTGATAAGGAATATTATTTTTCTCCGCAGCATCGATTAAAAGTTGTTTTATTTTTGGATGGCTTAAAACACTCATGTCTTTAATTTTAATTGCAGGGCCTTTACCAAGATCAACCGCTATTTTTTCACCTTCGGGAGTATCACCGCAAATAGTGACGTCTACTACTATCGCAAGTTCCGGCTCTATTGAATAAGCTGAAGTTTTTGCCCCACGCGTTCCTACTTCTTCCTGAGTTGTGAACACAAAATATAAGTCATATTTAGGATTTTTTACTTCTTGAAGCGCTTTTATAAGCACAGCACATCCGGCTCTATCATCTAAGGATTTGGCGGATATATTTTTCCCTAAGAAATTGCACTCCCTGTAATAAGTAGCCATATCGCCAACCTTTACTTTCGACATAGCTTCTTCTTTTGACGATGCTCCAATGTCAATAAAAAGCCTTTTCATCTTAAGTTCTTTCATATCATCAATTTTCTCTACACCTATTACACCAATGGTACCATTTTCAAAAATAACTCTTTCACCTAGTAATATAAATGGAGAGACCCCTCCAATACTTGAAAATCTTATAAACCCTTTATCGTCAATATTGGTTACTATTATTCCTATTTCATCCATATGAGCGGCAAGCATAAGCTTGTCTCCTGAGCCTTTCTTATGGACAATCAAATTGCCCAAAGCATCAACTTTGACTTCATCGGCATAAGGAGTAACTAAATCCTTAATGACATTTCTTATCTTTTCTTCATTCCCTGAAGGTCCGTATGTTTCTGTCAAGGTTTTAATTAACTCTTTCACCTTATACTCCCCTTTCCTGGTAATCTAAAATTAAAGAATTGATAAGCAAAATAGTATTATTGATATCATTTATATCAGCCACACTAACCGGTGAATGGATGTATCTTGTGGGCACGGAAATCACTATTGTGGGAATTCCTTCACCAATGGATTGAATCCTTCCCCCATCGGTGCCTCCTAAATTAGTTCTCCTTGGCTGACATGGGATGTTATTTTTCTTTGCTACTTCGAATACCCTATCCCTCATACCTTTATTTGCAATAAAGCTTCTATCCATAGTTGTTACCGCAGGACCCATCCCAAGCACAGTATTATACTCTTCTTCTTTTGTCCCTGGTACATCCGAAGCAAAGGTGCCTTCCACAACAATTGCAACATCGGGCTTTAATTGATATGCGGCAACACCAGAGCCCCTGAGCCCTATTTCCTCCTGCACCGTAAACGCTCCACAGATTTCCACTTCATAATTCCTTTTTAAAATCTCCGCAACTACAAAACAACCTATTCTATCGTCCAAAGCCTTCCCTTTTACTATATTTTCACCAAAAATCTCAAATTCCGTATCAAAGCATGCATAATCTCCAATTTTTACCTTTTTCTCCGCATCTTCCTGGTCCTTTGCGCCTATATCTATATAAAGATTTTTTATTTTTAAAGCATTTTCCCTTTCTTTTGGGTCCTGCCTGTGAATGGGTTTTGCACCGATAACTCCTTTTATTTTATTTGGTCCTATGGTTACGGTTTTTGAAACAAGTATCCTATCATCAATGCCGCCTACTGATTCAAATTTTAAAAATCCATTTTTCAATATAGAGGTTATCATCAAACCCACTTCATCCATATGTGCTGCAAGCATAATTCGCGGCTTTTTGCCCTTATTCTTTTTTTCGAAAAGGAGATTTCCTAAAGCATCAGTTTTAAAATCCGCATACTCTTTTAATTCCTCTTTTAGAATATTCCTTACTTCATTTTCGCAGCCCGAAACCCCTGCTGCTTCAGAAAGCTTTTTTAATAAAAGCATTTTAATCCCTCCACAAATTCCGTATCTATGGAAGCTATAAACAATGCAATCAATCGCCCAGTTAGTTTTATGTCTTCTGTATTTAATGTTTCAACGGTAGTATGCATATATCTTAGCGGAATGGATATAAGTGCTGTCGGAACTCCTGCCCTTGTAATCTGTATCGACCATGCATCTGTCCCCGTATAGGAAGGATTGGGATCAATTTGATAGGGTATTTTATATTCTTCAGCAATGGATTTTAACTTTTCATAGAGTTTTGGATGAATGTTGGGCCCTAAGGCAATTGCAGGGCCTTTCCCCAATTTAAAAGTTTCTTCTTCATGCAGGTCGGGGATATCGCCGTGCCCAACATCTATTGCAATACCTATGTCGGGATATATACCGTAAGTCGATGTTATTGCCCCTCTTAAGCCGACCTCCTCCTGGACAGTAGCAACACCGTATACCTCGCCTTTAAAATTGAATTTTTTTAACTCCTCCATACAGCACAATATTGCAGCAACTCCCGCCTTATCATCTAGGGCATTAGAGGAAAAATTGTTATTTAAAAGCTCAAGGGGTTTTCTCTTAAAAGTAATATAATCTCCCACATTGATGATTTCTTTAATTTTTTCATAAGAAAGGCCCGTATCTATAAATAAATCTTCTTTCTTAAAAGCTTTACTTTTTTCATCAGGTTCCTGCAAGTGAGGAGGTTTGCTTCCTATAATCCCCGGTATAATTTTTTTGCCGTGGATTAAAACCTCCTGTCCCAGCAGTATTCTTTGGTCAATTCCGCCCACATATGTAAATCTTATAAATCCTTTTTCTTCTATTTTTGTAACCATCATTCCAATTTCATCCATATGTGCGGCGATCATCACTTTAAAAGAACCTTCATTTCCTTTCTTTTTGCCTATAATATTACCGAGCTTATCAAACTTAACTTCATCAAAGGATTTTTCAAATAAAACCTTTACTTTAACACTACCCTCCACTTCCCTCCCTGAAGGAATATGATCAGTTATTATTTCTTTTAATATCTCTTTTATTTCCAATTTTTTTGCCTCCTTTCCAATATATAACTTCTACAACAACTATTAGTTTCCTTCAAATATTTTAATTAAAAAATTTTATTTTTAACTATTGACGAATTTTTTATTTTCATGTATACTATAAATTGCGTTCGGGCCCATAGCTCAATCGGTCAGAGCAACCGGCTCATAACCGGTCGGTTCTAGGTTCGAGTCCTAGTGGGCCCACCAAAATTTTATGCCGACGTAGCTCAATTGGTAGAGCAGCTGACTTGTAATCAGCAGGTTGTGGGTTCGAGTCCCTTCGTCGGCTCCATTTTTTAAATGTGGAGAGATTCCCGAGCTGGCCAAAGGGGGCAGACTGTAAATCTGCTGGCGATGCCTTCGGTGGTTCGAATCCACCTCTCTCCACCATTAAATGTGGGCCATTAGCTCAGTTGGTAGAGCACCTGACTCTTAATCAGGGTGTCGTGGGTTCGAAGCCTACATGGCCCACCATAAAAAAGCCATAATCCTCCTATGAAGGAGGATTTTTTTATTTGTCGCCCATCGAAAATAACACACTTTTGTTTAATTCTCATTTATAGCATCGAGTTAATTTAAACCTTATCATCTCTAAAAATGTCATTTTTTGTTATAAAATTTCACTTAATTTTGCATTTTTATAACCTCCCTGTCAAATCCTGCTATGCCCCGGGAAATATTTTTTACTTATAAGAAGGAAAAAACTATAAACTATAGAAAATAATCTATAGAAAATAACTTGTTGGTGATATGTTATGTTTGAAATTGAAAAACAGCTTCATAATATTTTTTCTTACGAATCTATAAGGCGGATTTTTGATTCCCTTGATGAAGGGATTATTATCGTAGACAATAATTTCAAAATTTTGTTTTACAATAAAATTTTAGGAAAATTTGAAGGATTAGATCCTGAAAGAGTAATAGGTAAAAATCTGTTTGAAGTATATCCTTCCTTATCTCCAGAGGAAAGTACCATTTGGCAGGTTCTAAAAACAGGAAAACCAGTTATTAAAAGGTATCAGCAGTACATGAATTTTTTAGGAAAAGAGATAAAAGCTGTAAATACCACATTCCCTATAATTGAAAACGGCAATATTATCGGAGCTTTTGAAATATCAAGGGATATTACCAATTTATATAACCTTACAAAAAAAATAGTAGAATTAAGGCAAATAGTAACAGGCGAAAAATCTTTAAAAGAAAATTTTTCTTTAAAATACGATTTCAACTGTATTATCGGGCAAAGCAAAAAAATAAAAGATTTGATTATCTTTGCAAAAAAAGTGTCAAAAACCTCTTCTTCCGTCCTTATATACGGTGAAACGGGTACAGGAAAAGAACTTTTTGCTCAAAGCATTCACGCTGAAAGCCCGCGAAAAAACGGTCCCTTTATTGCTCAAAACTGTGCAGCATTGCCTGAGTCTCTGTTGGAAAGCCTACTTTTTGGTACAACCAAAGGGAGTTTTACTGGAGCAGAAAATAAACCTGGACTTTTTGAACAAGCCGATGGTGGAACACTTTTATTAGATGAAATAAACTGTATGGGCTTAAACCTTCAAAGTAAACTCTTAAGAGTTTTGCAAGAAGGAGTGGTACGAAGAATTGGAGCTTCTTACGATATACCTGTAGATGTAAGGATTATAGCAACTACCAATGAAAAACCCGAAATCCTATTAAAAACTGGAAGATTAAGAAAAGATTTATTTTACAGATTGAGCGTAATTTATATGGAAATCCCTCCTTTAAGAGAAAGGAAAGAAGACATTATACTATTAGTTGATTACTTCATTCAAAAATACAACAAGAAATTTTGCAAAAATATATCGGGTATTGATAAAAATCTTATTGATATATTCTTAAAATATCACTGGCCCGGAAATATAAGAGAATTAGAACATATTATAGAAGGATTAATGAATTGCTTAGATGAAGGTATAATAACATCTGATTATTTGAAATATGTTAATTTTAATTTTTTGAATAAAGATTTTACAAAGGGTTTAGACAACCAAGAATCAAAAAATAGACAAATAAATTCTCAAAAAATAAAATCCTTGAAGGAAATAGATGAATTTGAAAAAAATCTAATAATCGAAACCCTATTAGAATTTGATGGTAATATTACAAAAGCAGCTGAAAAATTAGGTTTAAAAAGGCAATCTTTACAGTATCGCATAAAAAAATATGGTATTCAAAAAGATATTTTAGATAAGAAAAAATAAAAGAAGAATTTTATTTTTTTATCACTACTTAGGTATCTTTTTGTAAAAAAAACTTTTTATACTATAATACCCATACTTTTGTGGCATAATTATTTGCTCAGTGCTCCCAACAAACAATACTCCATCATCAGTTAGTGAATCATAAAATTTTCTATAAATACTGTCTTTAGCCTCTTCAGTAAAATAAATCAAAACATTCCTGCATAGAATAAGATGTATTCCTTTAGGAAAGGGATCTGTTAGTAAGTTAAGTTTCTTGAACTTTACTTTATTTTTTATCTCATCAACTATCTCATATTCATCGTCTCTTTTAATAAAAAATTTCTTTTTTAAATCCTCCGGTACATTTGCAACAATTTTTTCGTTATAAATGCCTTCCCTTGCCCTTTCTATTGCATCTTCATCAATATCTGTAGCCAGTATTTCTATATTCTTAAAATTAATTTTTTCAAATAAAAGTGCAACTGAATAGGGTTCTTCTCCACTTGCACAAGCAGAACTCCAAATTTTTAATATTTTATTTTTGGAAATTAATTCGGGCAGAATTTCTTTTTCCAATATTTCCCACTGGTTAGGGTTTCTAAAAAATTCTGAGACATTTATTGTAAGGTAATTTAAAAACTCTCTCAATCTATTTTTATCCTCTTTTATGAATCTATAATAATCTTCATATTCCTCAAAACCGTTCCTTTTTATAAATGATTCTATTCTTCTTTTCATTTGTTTTTCTTTATACAATGATAAATCTATTCCCGTTATTTTTTTTATTTTTTCAATAAAATCCCCATATTTGTCCTGCAAGAAAATCCCCCTCTAAAAATAAAAATTAATAATTTAATTATAACATATTCATAATAACATGTTCATATTAAAATAAAAAAACCATGGTACACAATTCATAATATTGTGCACCATGGGGGCTAATGTAAAGGGGGTCTATCTTTAATATTATCCAAATTTAATCATTATATACATACATTAATCAAAAATTCCTCTAAAAACAGAAAAATGCGCGACATTTCGTCCACGCATTTTTCCACTTAATCAAATACAAAATCAAAAGACAAGGGCTTTTTATAACTCAACATATCCCCTTCTTTCACTATCTTTTTAAAAGTTTACTACTTTTACAGGCTTTTCAAAAACACCTCTTTTTACTTCTGATGCTGTCATATGTTTTGCTTGAAACTTTTCTGCTATATAATTACAGGCATCCCACGGATTTACTTTATCACCACAAGTAAAAACGTCAACCGCAGCATACCCGAGCTCAGGCCATGTATGGACAGTTAAATGAGACTCAGAAATTACCACTACACCGCTAACACCTTGCGGGCTGAATTTGTGAAATGCCACTTCTCTAACTTCAGCACCTGCTTCAAGAGCAGCCTTGACCATAATGTCTTCAATCAAATCTCTGTCATTTAAAACAAAAGGATCGCAATCATAAATTTCCGCTAAGATGTGACGGCCCAATGCTTTCATTTTAGTATCACAGCCCCCTTTGTAATAAAATTAATCAATCACATTAAATTGTAGCAGATTATATCAGAATGTCAATAGATTTTCGTTAAAATTTGCGGTTTTTTAGTAAATACCCCTAAATTTCAGCCATTTATTCGTATTTCCACCAATATAAATTGGTCTTTCGCTTAATTCCTTTAAATTATTTGCTCCTGCCATAGCCAATGTTAATTTAAGCTCATAAATTATATCATCAATATATTTTAAAACCGATTTTTTACCATGTTTATAAAGTTTGTAAAGAATTGGTCCCGCAATTCCACAGGCTTTTGCTCCCAATGCGAGTGCCTTTGCCACATCAAGTCCGTCTTTTATGCCTCCGGAAGCTATCACATCCGCTTTTCCTTCAACCGCAGATAAAACTTCAATAAGACTAATAGCAGTAGGGATTCCCCATTTCGCAAATTTAAAAGTTCTTATATTTCGTCTCATGCCTTCAATTTTTATAAAATTCGTACCCCCATACCCTCCTATATCGATTATTTTAATGCCCAGGTTTACCAATTTTTTTGCTTCTTCCATTGCTATGCCAAACCCTACTTCTTTAACAATTACAGGAACATCTAAATTTGCCGCAATCTCTTGGATTTTTTGTAGTGTCCCTCGAAAATCTCTTCTCCCCTCTTTCATAAAAAGTTCCTGAGGCACATTAAGATGCAGTTGTAAAGCATTTGCCCCTATCATATCAACTGCTTTTTTAGCTTGCTCAATGGTGCAGTCGGTACCTAAATTTGCAAAAATAATACCTTCTTTATATATTTTTCTTACAACTTCAAAGCTTTGACGAGCATTTTTGTACTTAAAAGCAATTTTTTGTGAACCTACAGCTAAAGCTATGTTTTTTTCTTTAGCAACTTCTGCCAATGCTTTATTAATATAATAACTTTCTTCAAAACCCCCAGTCATTGCATTTATTATCAAGGGTATATCCAATTTTGTTGATAAGAGCGATGAACTAATATCTAAATTTTCAAAGGAAACTTCTGACAAACAATTATGAATAATAGTTATATCTTTAAAAACATCTCTTTTTATTTGATTTTCTAAAATAAGCGAATACAAAATATGCTCTTTTTTTCGTTTGATCCTTTTTCTAACGGACAATAGAATCTCTCCTTTAAAAAGGGAGGATATTTTAATAAATCCTCCCTTTTTGTGAAATTCATTTATTGGATAGACTTTTTAAGAAGGTCGCCAAAAATTTCCCCTATTGTAATTTTAAGGCCCTCTTCCTTTATCTCTTCTTTTACTTCTTCTACTTTTTTGGTGGCATTTTCTTCTAATGCTTCTTTAATACTTAGGCTTATCCTCTTATTTTTGGTATTTACTTCTAAAACTTTAACTTTTACCTTATCTCCTACTTTTAAAACCTCTTGTGGATTTTTAATTTTTTGGTTTGAGATTTGTGATAAATGAACTAAACCCTCAACCCCTGGCTCTAATTCTACAAAAGCACCAAACTTTGCAAGTTTCACCACTTTCCCCTCAAAAATCATGCCCTCTTTATATTTTTTATCAGCTTCAGCCCATGGGTCTTTTGCCAGCTGCTTTAATCCTAAGGAAACCTTACCTTTTTCTTTATCAACTTTTAGCACCTTGACCTTGACTTCCTGTCCAACAGTTAATATTTCTGAAGGATGACTTACTCTCTTAAAGGATAAATCGGAAATATGTATTAGCCCATCATATCCACCTATGTCAACAAAAGCACCAAAATCTGTCAATCTTTTTACAATACCTGTGACCACATCGCCTTCTTTTATTTTATTCCATATTTGATTTTTAGTCTTTTCCCTTTCTTCCTCCAAATATGCCTTGCGAGATAAAACAATTCTCTTTTTTTCTTTGTCAATTTCTATAATTTTAAAATTCAAAGTTTGCCCGATGTAACTTGAAAGATCCGATACGTATTTTATATCCATATGAGAAGCGGGAATAAATGCTCTAAGGTTAAATACCTCTGCCAGAGCACCACCCCTTACGATTTCTTCAACTGTAGCCTCTACTGTTTCTTTTTCATTAAATGCCTTTTCAATTTTTTCCCATCCAATAATAAAATCTGCTCTTTTCTTTGAAAGGACTAAGTTCCCTTCCTTATCTTCAGGATTTAACACAAACACCTTTATTTTGTCTCCTTCTTTTATAAATTCATGGGGAGAGCTAGCAGGCTTATAGGAAATTTCATTTAGAGGGATGATTCCGTCTTGCTTTGCTCCGATGTCAACAATAACCTCTTTTTCTGTTACCTTTACTACTGTTCCCTCTACTATTTGTCCCTTTTGGATATTTAATTGATTATTATTATTATTATTTTCATTTAGTTCTTTTGCAATTTCTTCCATTTTGTTTATTACCTCCTTTATAATCCAATCAGGTGTTGAAGCACCTGCTGTTATACCAACTTGGTCTTTATAGTTAAACCATTCTTTTTTTATTTCATCTGCCGTTTCAATGTGAAATACCTTTGCTCCTTCCCTTTCACAAATTAAAGCAAGCTTTTTCGTATTTGCGCTGTTTTTACCTCCAACTACAAGCATCACATTAACTTTTCCTGCAAGTTTTCTTGCTGCATCCTGCCTTTTTGTAGTAGCATCACAACGGGTATTGTAAAATTCTACAACCTCACCTTTTTGTTTTAAAATATCCATTATTTTGCTAACATTTTCCTGGGTTTGAGTAGTCTGAACAACTACTGCAGCTTTATCAAAATTATCCATTGCTTTTGCCTCATCTTTATTTTCCACTACAATGCATTTTCCTTTACAATAACCTTTTATTCCTATAACTTCAGGATGATTTTTTTCACCTATAATTATAAGCATAAGTCCTTTATCTGTTATTTCTTGTGCAAGCTTTTGAACCCTTTTTACGAAAGGGCATGTGGCATCTATTATATCTATTCCTTTTTCCTTTAACATTTCTATGACTTTAGGTTCCACCCCGTGGGTTCGTATAATCACTCTTTTTTTATTCATATTCTCTAATTCATCAATTTCAATTGGGATTATACCTTTTTTTGAGTAGTACTCTACTACTTGTGGGTTGTGAACTATAGGACCCAAAGTGTAGGCTTCTTCTCCCTTTTTTTCTATATCCTGTAAGATATTCATAGCTCTTCTTACACCATAACAAAAACCAGAATGTTCTGCTACAAAAATTTTCATATCTTTCACATCCCAATATATTAAAATTTTAAGACACCAAAAGCTCTTCAATTTTTTTGAAAAACTCTAAACTTAAGGCATTAATCTTTTCCGAACTATATCTTTCATTTCTGCTCTCAAAATTAATTGGGTCTCCAATTATAAGTTCAATTTTTGAAAAAAGTTTATAATCCCCTTTTATTGCTACTGGTACCAGTTTCACATTACCTGCTTTTACTGCAATAAGTGCTATTCCGGGTTCAGGATCTTTTAAAATCCCGTCTTTGCTCCTTGTACCTTCAGGGAAAATACCTAATACTTTCCCTTCATTTAACACCTGTAAGGCTTTTCTTATGGCCTTTCGGTCAGGAGCCCCACGGTTTACAGGAAAGGCATTTAAATTTTTTAAAATGAATGCAAAAAGAGGATTTTTAAAAAGCTCTACTTTGGCCATAAAATTTACGGTCCTATCCAGCATACATCCAATTAATATGGGGTCCCAAAAGCTTTTGTGGTTGGAATACATTATAACAGCCCCGTCTTGGGGGAATTTCTCTAACCCTTTAACATCAATTCTAAAAAAAATTAAAAGGACAATTTTACACAAAAATTTTGCCACACCGTAAAGCATTATTTAACCCCTTTTTTTATATATTCTAATATTTCCTTAACTACGGTTTCAATATCCTTACCGGTTGTATCGACTTCTACAGCATCTTCAGCTTTTTTAAAAGGCGAACATTCCCTTTCTGCATCAAGTTTATCCCTTTTTATGATTTCTTTCTTTATTTCTTCATAATCTTTAAAAATACCTTTTTTACAAAGTTCATTATACCTTCTTTTTGCTCTTTCCTCTACCTTTGCCGTTAAAAAAAACTTATAATCGGCATCAGGAAGAACTACGGTCCCCACGTCTCTTCCATCCATAACTACACCTTTTTTTTCAGCCATTTTCTTTTGAAGCACTACCAATTTTTCTCTAACCTCGGGAATACTTGCAACATAAGAAACGTTTTCATCAACAGCCGGTTTTCTTATTTCTTCTGAAACATCAGACCCGTCTAAATAAATTTTCCCTCCATCAAAATCAATTTGTGAATTTTCTGCCACGGATATAATATCTTCTTTAGTGAATTTTCCAAGTTTCAAAGCTTTTAAAGTAATTGCCCTGTACATAGCCCCGGTATCTATATAAATAAGAGAAAGTTTCTCAGCTAAAATCCTGGCAATTGTGCTTTTGCCAGACCCTGCAGGGCCATCAATTGCTATCTTTATATTTTTATCCAACAAATTCCCCCCTTATAAAAATTAAAAATTTAGGTCCGGCCTTAACCTTTTGGCTTCTCTTAGGTATATATGTTTTATTTCTTCAAGCTTTTTATCGGAATTGAAAACCATAAGTATTCGTATGCAACTTTTTAAAGCCCCTTTAACCTTCATCTGCGCAAAATCTAAAAGTGGAACATTTTCCATTCCAAGCTCTCTTGCCGCTTGCGCAGGAAATGCTGCATCTATATCCTCTGTCGCGCTAAACAGTATAAAACAAATATCATCAATAGCCACTTCATTTTCTTTTATCATCTCTTGCAGCAATTCCTTTGTTGCATTTATTACTTCTTCTTTTGTATTTGAATTAACTGTAATAGCCCCTCTAATACCTCTGACTTTCACCCTTTTCACCTAACCTTCCTCACCAGCACTTATACCTGCCAAATACCCTGTAGAAAAAGCAGCCTGCAGGTTAAATCCACCGGTATACCCATCAATGTCAATAACCTCTCCTGCAAAAAAAAGCCCTTTTATTAATTTTGATTCCATTGTTTTTGGGTTTATCTCTTTTACCGAAACACCGCCGCGGGTAACTATGGCTTCTTTCTCCCGGCAGCCTATTATAGTAACTTTAAAATCTGATAAAAGGTTTACTATCTTCATCCTCTCTTCCTTGGTCATTTGATTGACAGGCTTTTCCGGTGAAATACCTGAAAGGCTGACAAAAACCGGAATGAGCTTTTTAGGAAGAAGGTCGTCCAATGAATTTTTAAATAATTTTCTATTGTATTTTTCAAAATCCCTGATTACCCTTTCGTATAGTTTTTCCTTTGTTAAGGCAGGTTTTAAATTAATAGAAATAACTACTTCTTTTTTTTCTTTTAAATAATCCACAATTTCACGGCTAATAGTCAGTATTATAGGTCCTGAAACCCCGTAATGGGTAAATAGCATTTCGCCAAAATCTGAATTTATTTTTTCCCCATCAAAGTAGGATGTTACTTCTACATTTTTTAAACTTAAACCCTGTAGTTCTTTAACCCACTTTTCCTTTGCAATTAAGGGAACCAATGAGGGTTTTAAATCAATTATTGTATGTCCTAAGCTTTTAGCAATTTCATATCCATCTCCAGTAGAACCCGTTGAAGGATATGAAAGTCCTCCTGTTGCTATAATTACTGCATCACAAGGAAAATATTCCAAAGAATCATATAATTTTATACCTTTCACCTTATTATTATGAACTACTACTTCCTTTACCCTTGTTTTATACCTAATATTAACTTTTTTACTTATCAAAGCCTTTTGTAAAGCTAATACCACATCTTGAGATTTATCCGAAGCTGGGAAAACCCTTCCCCCCCTTTCCACCTTTGTTTTGACTCCCAGCCTTTCAAAAAAGTTAATTAGATCAATGTTGGAAAAGTGAGAAAGGGCGCTATATAAAAACTTTCCATTTCCCGGAATATTTTCGATTATCTCTCGTACATCTTTAATATTTGTTAAATTACATCGCCCTTTGCCGGAAATTAATATTTTTCTTCCTAAATTTTGATTTCTTTCAAACAAAGTTACTTCAGTATTACTATTTTTAGCAAAATAAGCTGCAATAAGTCCTGCAGCTCCTCCTCCGACAACAGCTATTGTTTTCATTTTGGTACCTACCTTAATTAAAAATTATTTCTTTAACCTCTTTGCAAAATAAATAAGCTGTGATCTAAACTCCTCTCCCATTTTGAAGAGAATTCTCTCTAAATCCTTATTTGTGATTATCATCTGCGGAGGTTCTATAATTTCTATTTTTCGAAATTCTTCTTTCATAATAAATTTGACCATGTCTTCTATGGAATCAGCTGTTATAGTTAGAATTGCCGGAGCATAAGCCACTTTTTCGCCTATCAAATCATCAAATATCACATAAGGCTCTGCAGAAATATCATAATCTTCCAAAGTTATCCCTTGCATCGGCATGTTTCTTAAAAGTGTCAACTGTTCTTCTCGCACCATTTGAGCTACCTGTTCTACAGGGCGACTTCCAAACAAAAATCTTCCCGGTTTATACTCGCCTCTGAAATCTAAGCGAACTTTGAACCTTATTTTACTCTGCACAACTTCATCCCCCAGCTTTATCTTTACCATAAAAACCTCCAACTTAAAAATATTCATATAGTTCCTCAACAGAGCTTATTACAATACTTTTTTCTTTAATTTTACAGTATAACTCCTCAGCTTTTCCGTTGGTATAATCCCTTTCACTTATGGGTGTTTCTTCTATCACAAAAACTTTTTTGTTTTTGTCAATTATTTCCTTTAAAAGCTGCAGGTTTTTCAAATTTCCATTACCGAAAGGAGTATTAACTAAAATAATTGCATCGGCTATTTCCATTAAACTTAAATTGACTTTTGCGCTTTGTTCAGAAATTGGTGAAAAGGGCAGTTCTTCAGCAACCTTGATATTTAACGCTTTTGCAACCTTCCAGTCACTGTCACCAATATTCAAAACACCGCAGGAAACTTCGTATCCCTTTTTTTCTAAAAACATTAATATATTTTCACCTGAACCCCCGCCACAAATTACGTGAACTTTATCTATAAATTTTTTTCTATTTAATTTCTCCCCAACTTTACCAAAGGTTATAAGCAAGGGAGCGCCTTTCTCTGTAAAGCCCGATACCAAAGATTCTACACCGAAAACCTCTCTTATATTTTCTGGTGTTATTACCTCCTTGGGGGTACCGAATTTAAAAATTCTTCCCTTTTTTAACATTAAAATTTTATCGCAAAAGGTTGATGCAATATTTATATCATGCAAAGTTGCAATTATTATTATGCCCTTATTTTTTGATACATCCTTTAATATCTCCATAATTTCCCATTTATATTTTATATCCAAGTGGGATATAGGCTCGTCCAGTAATAAAATCTTCGGCTGTTGGGTCAAAGCCCTGGCAATTAAAGCCCTCTGTCTTTCTCCACCGCTGAGTTGGGTAATAAAATTATGTTTTAGATTATAGACCCCAACTGCTTCCATAGATTTTTCAGCAATAAAGAAATCCTCTTCTTTTTCCTTTTCTAATGGTTTCAAATACGGAGTCCTTCCCATAAGCACAATTTCTTCAACCGTAAAGTCGTAACTGATTTGCGTATCTTGCGGCACAGTAGCAATAATCTGTGCAAGGGATTTTATTGAAAAGTTTTTTATATTTTCTTCATTTATAAAAATAGCGCCTTTTTTGGGAGAAAGCCAACGGTTCAGGTTCTTTAATAAGGTTGTTTTGCCTGAACCGTTAGGCCCTAATATGCCAATAAATTCTCCTGGATAGACTTGAAAATTTATTTCTTCTAGTATACTTTTATCTTCGTATTCAAAATATAAATCCTTTACTTTTAAACCTTCATTCATATTTTCACCTGCATTTAACACAAACAGATAAGTATCTCCCTTAAAATCTTTGCTGCAAGCAAAGATGTCCTTTCAGATATATCATTAATCGGTGATACCTCTACAAGGTCAATACCCACTATGTTTAATTTTTTAAAATAAGGGATTATATCAAAAAAATCCTTAGAGGTGCATCCTCCAGGTTCAGGAGTCCCCGTTCCTGGAGCATATGCAGGATCAAAGACATCAATGTCAATGGTAATGTAAAGAGGATAATTTTTAAATTCATCAAATTTTTTCATAAAACCTTCTTTTACTTCTGCAAAGCTTAAATACCCATGTTGGCTAATAAAATCAAATTCTTCTTTAACGCCGGATCTAATACCGAATTGATAAAGTCTTTTATCTTTTATATGCTCGCACGCTCTTCTTAAAACGGTTGCATGTGAAAGCTTTTCACCAAAAAATTCATCTCTTAAATCAGCATGAGCATCAAAATGCAGAACGGCAAGTTCCGGATTCTTTTCTGCTACTTTTTTAATTAAAGGATAGCTTATCAAATGTTCGCCCCCTAAAAATACCGGTATTTTGCCGTCTTCCAATATATTTTCAACGGATTTTTCTATTATTTTTAAGCTCTTTTCCACATTCCCAAAAGGTAAATCCAGATCTCCCGCATCATAAAAATTTTTATTATTTAAGTTGTCATCTAAATAAGGGCTGTAGTCCTCCAATCCATAGGATACTTCTCGTATTTTTTTAGGCCCCATTCGGGTGCCGGGCCTAAAACTTACTGTAAAGTCCATGGGTACACCCACGATTACAGCTTTGCTTTTTTCGTAATTATTTTTTGACCGTAAAAATCCATTGGTATTTAAATAAAGCTCTTTTTGGAGCAAAATACCCTCCCCTTTATTTAGAAATAATTTCTTTTACAAAGGCTGGCAGTACGAAGGCAGCTTTGTGAATTTCTGGGGTATAATACTTTGTCGAAAAATCAATCTTTTCAACTGTTCTTTCTAATGGATTTATCTTTTTAGAACCCATAGTAAACGTCCAAAGAGCTCCGGGATATGTAGGAATTGTCGCAATATAAACATTTGTATATTTAAAAATCGATGAAACATCAGTGTAAATCCTTTTTAATAAATCGCTGTAAAAGAAAGGTGATTCCGTTTGGGCAACAAAAATACCATCCTCTGTAAGAGCTTCATAGACATTTTTATAAAATTCTTTTGCAAAAAGGCCAACTGCAGGGCCTATTGGGTCTGTAGAGTCAATTATTATAACATCATAAAAGTTTTTCTTGTCTTTAATAAACGCTATGCCATCTTCGCAGAAAATTTTTGCACGCTCATCCTTAAAAGCTATACTGAGCTCGGGAAAATATTTTTTTGCCGCTTCAATTACTCCTTCGTCAATTTCAACAAGGTGAGCTTCTTCAACAGGATGTTTTAAAATTTCCCTTAAGGTTCCTCCATCTCCACCGCCTATAACCAACACTTTTTTCGCATTTCCGTGAGTAAATAGTGGAACATGAGACATCATTTCATGGTAAACAAATTCATCCTTAGTTGTAAGCTGGACTACATCGTCTAAAACCAATATCCTTCCGCAACCTTCACTGTCAAACACCGCAAGATCCTGAAATTTAGTTTTTTCACGGTGAAGCTGCATTTTTATCCTGTAGCTCATTTTTATATCTTTTGACTGGTATTCACTAAACCAAAATTCCAAATCCCTTCACTCCTTTTTATTTTGCTTCTTCTATATCGGAAAAATTATACCAAATATGGCGAAAATATTCAAATAGGTACTCTTATCACATTAACATAAAAGCTCATTTAACTATTTACACTTAATATTACTAAAAAACTCATTTATATCCAGTTTCATTGGTGTAGCATTTAAAGGGCAGCCTGAAAGCTGGTCGGTATTTGGGCATTTTTCTTGAATTTCTTCCCTTGACGTTTTTTTAAACCCTATTTTCTCAAAAAAGCCCATTGCTTTTTCCGTAAATAGGTAAATTGTTTTAACTCCCAGCCTATCAGCTAAATTAATTAGCGACCTAACAAGACCATCTCCTAACCCTTGGTTTCTAAACTCCGGCAGTACTGCTACCGAGCGCAAAACTGCGTATTCGCCGTAAATTTCAAGTCCTCCTGTACCAATCACTTTTTCATCTTCTTCAATAACCATAAAATTTGAAAACCATTTCTCCAAACCGCATCCGCAAAGGCTACAGGTTGTAACAATCTCTTTTATTCTATCAAAATCTTCCTTTTTCGCCCTTCTAAATATTACCATCAAGACCCCTCCTTACAGATTTTTCAAATATTCTATTTCTTTATTTGTTAAATGCCTCCACTCTCCTGCTTTTAAACCTTTTAGTGTTAACTCACCAATTTTTATTCTTTTTAATTCTATTACGGGATGTCCAACCTTTTCACACATCCTGCGGATCTGCCTTTTTTTTCCTTCATGTATTTTAACTTCTAAAATAGTAAAATCAATACCACTCTTTAAGATTCTTACTTTGGCAGGTGATGTTTTTCCCTCTTCTAATATTACACCCTTTTGCAAAACATTGACAGCTTTTTTTGAAACTTTTCCCTTTACTTTAACAATGTAGGTCTTTTCAATCCCATGCTTAGGATGGGTTAGTTTATAAGCAAGTTCTCCATCATTGGTCAACAATAATAACCCTTCAGTATCTTTGTCCAGCCTACCAACAGGAAAAACTCTTGTCTTCAAGCCTTTTACAAGGTCAAGAATAGTAGGACGACCGAAGGGGTCATAAAGAGTAGTTATATACCCCTTCGGTTTATTTAACATTATATAAACATAGGTATTTTTTAATTCGCAAACCTTTCCGTCAACTTCAACAGTGTCCTTCTCGGTATCAATTTTTATTCCGGGCTTTGTTACAGTAACACCATTTACCTTTACCCTTTTTTGTGAAATCAATTCTTCAGCAGCCCGCCTTGAAGCTACTCCCGCCATTGATAGGAATTTTTGCAGTCTTAGTTCCAATAAGCAACTCCCCTTATCTTTTATAATTTTTAAAAGCATTATAACACTTTTTTCTCAAAAAATCCGGTAAGGCCTTCTTTATGAATTCTTTCACTTATTTGTTTTTTATCTATGGTATAAAGACCCAATTGTTTCATCCGCTCAAAATAAATCGACCCCGCAAAGGTAAATCTCTTATATAATCCATCGGTTTTTTTTAATTCTTGGTTAACATAATAAACAATATCACCAATTGCAGTGCTCAAAGGCAATTGTATTAAATCTTTATTTGCTGCTTTCCTTACGGCATTATGGCCAGCTACCAGTCCTGTAACTATTGCTTCTGTGTGACCCACAAAGGGCCCTGATTTTTCACCAGCGCAAAACAGGTTCTCCACACCTACAACCTTCATAAAGTTATCTCTCGGAGCCATAGACATATATCTTATTGAATTTCCTCTGCTTGCGGCATAAGGCCCTTCATACATAACATTTTCCAATCCATCGATTTTTCTTAAATCTTCTAAATTAAAATAAGGAGACATTAATTTTACATGACCCGTATCCAAAAGTACTATATTTTCTGCGTATTCATTTAAAGCATATTGCTGACAGACCTTCATTGAAAGTTTTTCTCTATTGATTAATTCTTCAGGTAATTTAAGGACAATCACCCCTTCATCATCTAATTTTTTTCTCAAATCATCGCTTAAAGAATCCTTGTTAATCTCACATGAACCGCTCATAGCACCGTATAAATCTGGAGCTCTTTTTCCTACTAAATCATTAACCCCAGCTTTTTGACTTATGCTCACCCTTGGCCCAAAGGCCGGACATCTTTGGATACACATTCCGCATCCATTGCCGTATTTTAAACAGTTGCCCATAGGCCCTGAGGAACCTGTTGTCTCAATAAAGACATCACCTGATATTTTTTTCCCATCATCCAATATTATACCTTTAATAGTATTTTTTTTCATTTCCACATCTACTGCCCTTTTTATAAATTTTATCTCAACTCCTATTTCTTTTAAAAATCGCCTTATTTGGGGTTCTATTTTTGTAACATCATATAAAGTTGCATGTTTGTGTCCTGGGAAATCTATGTTTACATGTCTTGCTGTTTTATCAGCAATTTCAAAAAGCTCCCCACCTCCCATTTCAATTGCTTCCTCAGCAGCAGTAAATCTTCCGTTATTCCTCATAATTCCTCCTAATAGGCCGCACCCTAAAAGCATATCCGTTTTTTCGATAATTATAACCTCTGCACCGGCTTTTCTTGCTGCAACAGCAGCGCCGCATCCCGCCCATCCACCTCCAATTATCACAACCCTTATCATAATAATCCTTCCTCCAATATCTTTTTCCCTTCTAATTGCATCTTGCAAAGTCGAATTTTTTCACCATTCAAATTAACAGCGCAGCTGCCGCAGACACCTTCGCCGCAACAAATTTGAGCATTATTAGAAATGGCAAGTTCTGCTTTTAAATTATTCCTTTTGATAACATCATAAATAAAATTGTGTTGAAAATCCGCCCCAGCACTGTAAATCAAATCATAATTATCTTTTAAAATTATTTCTTCATAACACTCATCATTGACCTCTTTTACAGAAACACCTTCTTTAAAAAGAATTTCCTTAGCGATATTATATGATAAGCTGCCTGGATTAAGTACTGCTAAAATTTTGTTGTATCCTCTTTTTAATGATTTTGCAACCAAAATCAGCGATGCCTGACCAATTCCCCTCCCTATAAGCAAACAATTCCTATTAAAAGAGGATTTAATGTATTTAAGTCCAAAAATACCATTATAATAAGGCCCTCTTAAGACTATATTTTTATTTTCTTTAAACAAAGCTTTTGTTTTAGGCCCTAATAACTGGACTGCAAAAATCAGTAAATTATTCTCTTCGTCAAAATCCATTACGCATAAAGGAACCTCATAAAAATCAGGAGAATTTTGGGATTTTACAAAAACATATGTCCCCGCTTGACTGAAATAAATTGTATGAACATCCTTAGGAAGTTTTAAAGTAAAAATAAAAAGATTATCGGTGAAAATTTTCTTATCAACAATTTCTGCTTTTATCATTTTTCTAGAACTCGCTTTTTTCTTACCATTCCATAAAAACTCTTGAAAAATACAAATTCCCTGCCATCGGCAATCACAATTATTTTGTCCTCTTAAGATTGAACATATAACACAATCTCCTGTTTCGGCTAAATAGCAGGGACAATAATCTGAAGCCATATCAATACAAGAGTATTTCAAAATCATTAGCTCAGACCTCCTTGAAAATAAAAATGCTTTTTTTATTACCATATGTAGCAAAATTTAATTTTGTGATAATGCACAATAAAAAATCCCTTATAAGAAATTACCTTATAAGGGATTAATATTTAGACCTTTAAGCTTTTTATTAAATTTATCAATTTTTCAGGTCCATCTTTTTTTATATTAACTACAGGTAGATTTGTTTTCTTTATCATTTTATCTTTAAGCAAAGTTTCATCTATATATGCCTCTTTATAAATGTTTTCTATAGGGTTATATTGAGGATAATAAGGATTAACAGTAAAAGCAATAAGGGGAATTTTTTTAAGAATTTTAAAATTTATTCCGTGACTTTTACCTTTATTGATAATATCTGCAGTTTTTTCTGCAATCCCAGAAAGCAATAATTTGATAGGGTTTTTAAAAACAATTGTAGCAGAAAAATTCTTTTCAATGAGTCTTTCAATTAACACTCCTAATAAAGAATTTACAGAAAGGCCTGGCAAAAAAAGAAGATCGTTTTCATGAATTTCTTTTGTAATATCATCTAAATTTTCGCCATCCAATAAAGAATTAAAGGACATTTTTTTTAAACCCTTGTCCTTTATAATTGTTATTTGATTTATCCCTTTTAACAGATCTATTAAGCGAGATTCTGCTTTTTCTATGTTATTGAATATATAAGAAATGGCTCCTGCATTATCGCTTATTTTCTCAATATTAGGATCCATAGCAGCTCCCGTGGAAATAATAATAGCATCAGCTTTTTCCATTGGAGCAATACGATTTAGTGCACCGTCGATAAAAGTGTATGTTATATACATCTCAGAAAATACTTTTTTAATTTCCTCTATTTCTCTTCCCTTATTTGGCCCTGCAACAACAAAAAGCCCTTCCTTTTTTATTCTTACTACCTTTACCCTCCCTAAAGGGGTAAAAATATTTGTATCACAAATCTCTTCAAATTCCCCAGTGCTTTTGTTTAAGGCTTCTTTTGCTGTCGCTAAAACGACACCTTCTTTCAATTTGTACCTAGGCTTTAAAAGTCCTGTTATATTATCTATTTCTTCTCCGTCATAACCTATGCTCGTCAAAGCTATTTTGTCAGGATTTTCTCGGTATAATTCATCAATAACAGCTGATAATGTAGTAGTTTTCCCAGTATTTTTAGCAGTTCCAGCAACCCCTATAGTAATCACAATTTTTTATTCC
This sequence comes from Thermovenabulum sp., assembly GCF_049701175.1. Lineage (GTDB taxonomy): Bacteria > Bacillota > Thermosediminibacteria > Thermosediminibacterales > Thermosediminibacteraceae > Thermovenabulum. The sequence goes on along the minus strand of NZ_JBNATW010000003.1, from coordinate 8,718 downwards.
TCCTCTTTTAAAAGCCACTTGTAACGATCACCAGGCTTATATATATATCCTCTTAACCTGACGCGTACACCGGTACCCTGAAATTGTATGAAAACCAAGTCTACATCTTTAAAACCCAATTCCTTCATTAATGTTAGCGCTGTTTTTTTCCCTTCTTCTTCATTTTCAGAAACAATAAAAGTTTCCAAATCAACAGCATCCACAACCTTTTCTATTGCTTTTGACATAGTAATCCTCCTTCTCATCAAAGATGAGTAGTATTTTTAAAAAAAAATTTAATTATTTTCTCCTTTCGAATTTTCTTGGCCTGAATAAATTATATCCCAATATTTTTCCACATCATGCATCAAATTCTCGATATGCTCAATCATTGCTGCCTCTGCTGCCTTTTCATCCCTCTTTTCAATTGCTTCATAAATTTTATTATGATCATAAAGCATTTTTCCCTTAACTTGTAACCTAATATACTCAAGAATTGGAGAAAGCTGTCCATATTGGCGTATGAGGTCTAACGCAGCATCCAAAACACGGTTTCTCGCAGCTTGAGCTACCAATTTATGGAATTTTACATCCTCTTCGGCTATTGAAACACCTTCTTCTACATGTCTCTGCTGAATTTCTAAAACTTCTTTCATTTCTTTAAGTTCCTTTAACGTGGCATTTTTTGCAGCGAGCTTTGCCATCTGGCTTTCTATTGCTTTTCTTGCCACAAGGATATCTAAAAGTTCTTGTCTTCCTGTAGCTTTAATTACTTTTTTTAACTCATTGCTGTAAGCATTTATTTTTTGTTCATTTTCTAATTCCTTTAGTTTCTGCATCCCAAAAGTTGTTAATATCCTGCCTTTAAAACCTATCTTTTCGGTATAGCCCTCTGTATCCAATTGCCTTAAAATCCTTCCGCAAGTAGCTTCACTCAATTCTATACCCTTTAATTTTAGGTTTTCCCTTACATATCCCGAACCTACGGGGCCAGTGCTTTCAGCAATCATTTTTAGAATAGAATAAATTATATCATCCTTTTTATGCGACATCCTACCTCTCCTTATTTTAATATACCTACATAAATTTATTTACTCTATAAAATCTATTCTATAAAATCTATAAAAATCCTCTTTTCTATCTAAATTTTTAAAATCTCGCCCATTCAAACATCAATTCCCTTAAAATATCAAATAAACTTTTCCTTCGTACATCATAGGCAGCTTGAAGCTTAACCTTGTATGATAACTCCCCATTTATAAAAACACAAAGCTCTCCCACGTCCTGACCTTTTCTTATAGGTGCTTTTATTTCATCCGGGACAAAACTTTTAATCTCTATTTTTTCATCCTCATCAACAAGGGCAATTATTTTTTCTGATGCTATCAAATCAAGGTTATCTCGTATTCCGGATTTTACTCTAACGGTCGTATATACCTTGTTTTCTTCTACTAATTCTTTAGGGCGATAATTTTTTAATCCGTAATTTATTAATCTCAGTGACTCTTTAAAATGATTTTGTGAATCGAGGATTACAGATATAATGCTCACCTCTTTTAAAGTTGCAGATGCAACAAGGCATTTTCCTGCTTTTCCCGTATATCCCGTCTTTACACCATTTACATAATCAACGATCCTCAAAAGTTTGTTGGTATTGTTTATTCTCCTCCTAAAGTCTCCTTCAACTATTTCTGTCTCTTTTGTACTCACGATTTCACAAAATACCGGATTATTAAGGGCATATCTTGTAATAATAGCTAAATCTTTTGCCGTCGTATAATGCTCCGGATCGTCAAGCCCGTGGGGATTTGCAAAATGAGTATTGTATGCACCAATTTCTGCTGCTTTACTGTTCATAATACTAACGAAATTTTCTACACTGCCACCAATATGTTCTGCAATTGCTATAGCAGCATCATTGCCGGAACATAATAAAAGTCCGTATAACAAACTTTTTAACGAAATCTTATGGCCCTCTTTTAGATAAAATTTTGATCCGCCTATTCTTGTTGCCCTTTTGCTTACTAAGACCATATCGTCTAAATTGCCCTTTTCGAGGGCAATGATTGCTGTCATTATTTTGGTTGTGCTCGCCATTGGAAGTTTTAAGTCCTGATTTTTACTATAAAGAATTCTTCCAGAATTCCTATCCATTAAGACAAATGCCTTTGCATTGATGTAAGGTTTTTCAGTATCTGCTAAAATTAGAGGTTGAAGCTGAAAAATAAATATTACTGTTATTAAAAAAAACAAAAAAATTTTTCTATATATATGTTTTATGTGAAATTTGCGCATTTAAAATCCCTCCATAAATTTATTCTGGGTAAGTAAATATTAAAAAATTCTGTTAAAATATGGAGGGATTTATAAAAATTTTATTTTAAAAATTGAATATTATTTATCTTCGTAAATAATATGACAGCCAAATTCCTTTGCAATTTTTTCTGCTTCCTTTATATCCTCTTCGCAACCTATGGACCATCCACCCTTTAATTCACCATCTACATATATCTCAACTCTATCCTTTTTAAAGATCATTGATCTCCCTTGCCTCTTTTTCATCTGAACAACTTGTCTTTTAACTGCTTCTTCAGGGTCTATATCCATTACTTTGAGCGCTATAAATAAGCAAGATAAGGCATCTTCCAATTCCCTTTTTGCTTTGGAAACTTCACCCCTCATTAAGGCCTTCAATGACTCAGCTACTTCTTCATTAAGATGGCTTATTGCTTCCTTTGGATCCTGAGTTTCATATTTCCTGTTTTCCCAAATAAATTCAACTGCTTTTTTTAGCTCCATCACAACCACCCTTTAAATCTAATTTTGCCAATTTCTACCTATTTAAGTACTTTTTCAAAAATAATATTACCAAATGAAAAAAACCCAGTCTATATAGGCTGGGCTGTCTTTTCTTCAGATTTCTTAAAGATAGCCTTAATTTGTTCTAAAATTTGTGGTGAAATATCAATTATTCTTTCCCACATAGCGTTTTGATATACAGGAAGAAGTTTTATCTGTCCTCCTCCAACTATTAAAAATGCTATAGGTTGAAGACTTATTCCAGCTCCCGTCCCACCACCAAAAGGCAGTGGTTTTTCTTCCTTTTTTTCCTTATCCTGCCCATTCTTTACTATTGCAAATTCACTTCCACCGGCCGCAAAACCGAAAGAAACCTTTGAAACAGGTATGATTACATTCCCATCCATGCTTTCTACAGGGTCCCCTACTATTGTATTTACATCTATCATCTCTTTTAAACTTTCCATAACAGTCTTCATCAAACTTTCAATAGGATGACCTTCCATAGTTTTTCGCCTCTCTTCTTTTTCCAAAAGTATTGGACAAAAAATAATATACTGCAGCAATTATAATATTGCCTACCTTTACGGATATTATACTTTCAAATATTACCTCAGTTTGATTTTTCAAGAAATCCGGTTCTATGTATACTTTAGAATTTTTTTTATTTATGCAAAGGTAATTATCTAAAAAAGAATAAATAAAAAATAACACTCCCCACAACACTCCCACTATCTCAGCAAGGATAGCAGGATTATCAAAACCTATTTTACAGTAAAAATTTAATTTTTTTATATTTATATATTTTAGCATTTTACCAAAGAAATATATTAATTCCTTATCCAACCACTTTTTATTTTTCTTAGCCTTTCTTTTCTTTTTAGACAATTTCTTTGTGCGAGTTTGCGCAGAAAACTCCAAAAAAGGAAAAAACATTTTTATATTTATCTTTCTAATTATTGGTTCAAACTTAAAAGAAAAAAACCCGGAAAAATTCACAAAGACTTTTATATCTTTTGGTTTTTCATATTGAATAGAAATATAGATGTTTATAGGCAAAATAAAAAAAAATACAAAAAAGATTATAAAAATAAAGAGCAATATTATTGCCACTTATAATCCCCTTAATTAGTTTCTGCAATCCTTAGGCTTTCATATTCATTTTTTAATTCATCTATTGATTCTAAACCGAAATATTCAAGACAATAGTCGGTAATACCGTAAAGTATTGGTTTGCCCGGTGCATCCATTCGGGCAATTTCTCTTACAAGACCTTTTTCAATCAAGCTGCTTAGAGTTTTTTCTACATTTACTCCCCTAATCATCTCAATTTCAGTTTTTGTAATAGGCTGTTTAAACATAATTATAGCAAGGGTTTCTAAAGCTGCTCTTTTCAGCTTGACCTTCATTTTGGGCTTAAATATTTTTTCAAGATAGGGGAAAATTTCCGGTTTTGTTGTTAGTCGAAGCCTGTTCCCTATCACTGAAATTGTTATACCCCTATGCCTCTTCTTATACTCCAATTTCAAACTTTCTACTGCTTCAAAAATATCTTCTTTTTTAATTCCCAAGGAATTCGAAATTTCTTCAACAGAAATGGGTTCACCTGAAGAAAAAACAATAGCTTCTAAAATCCCCATTAAGAGCTCTTTGTCCATAAATTTTCTCTCCCTAATTTTAATAAGATTAAAATTTCATCAAAAGGATTTTCCTGAATTATATCTACTTTCCCTAATTTAAATAATTCTAAAAGTGCAAGAAAAGTAACAATCACTTCTATTCTGGAACAGCTTTTATTAAATAGGTCAGTAAATTTAACATTTTTCTTTTTTAATAACTCTTTATAAACCTGTTTTATTTTTTCTTTTAGCGGAACACTATCTTTCAAATTCACTTTTACCTCAAGACTTTTTTTGTTTTTACTTTCTCTTAAGATTGAAAGATATATTTTTACTATATCCCTGACCGAAATTTTTGGGAGGATAATTTCATCCTCCCAAAAAGTACTAAAATCTTCCGGTTCCTTTTTCATTAAGAGCATTTCTTTTTCTTCTTTTTCCCTCAAGAGAATGGCAATTTCTTTATACTTTTTATATTCTATAAGCTTTTCAACCAGCTCTGCCCTCGGATCCTCATCAAAAGCAGTAGAAATTTCCATTTGCGCTTCGTCGTTTTTCTTCGCCTGCGGCAATAACATCTTAGATTTTATGCTTAAAAGCGTTGATGCTATAAGCAAGAACTGACTTGCAGTATCAATATCCAAATTCTCTAAATCTTCAAGGCAAGAAAGATACTGTTCGGTTATTTCTGATATAGGAATATTGTAGACATTTATTTTATTTCTTTCAATCAAATGTAAAAGTAGATCTAACGGGCCTTCAAAAGCCTCTAATTTTACATTTATCAAAGTTTTCACCTTCGTTTATTAAATCTTCATTGCCTCTCTAACTTCTTCAAGAGTCTTTGAAGCTACATCTCTTGCTTTTTTTGCACCCAAATCCAAAATGTCCTTAATTAAATTAGGGTCCTTCTCGTAAATCTTTCTCCTCTCATGAATAGGCTCCATATATTTAATCAAAAGGTCTGCCAAATTTTTTTTGCATTCTACACACCCGATAAGAGCTTTTTTGCAGGATTCCCCTAATTCATTCACTTTATCTTTTTCACCAAAAACTTTATTAAAAGCATATACAGTACACACTTCAGGATGCCCGGAATCAGATTTTTTGATCCTTTTTGGATCTGTTACCATCATCATTACCTTTTTCCTAATTTCTTCAGGAGAAGCTGAAATAGCAATATAATTATCGTAGCTTTTGCTCATTTTTCTTCCATCAATACCCGGAAGTATTTTAGCCTCTGTGTACAATGCTTCTGGCTCCGGAAAAACAGGTTTATAAAGATAATTAAACCTACGAACTATTTCACGAGCTAACTCCAAGTGAGGAGCCTGATCTTCTCCTACAGGGACCCTATCGGCTTTATAAGCTAAAATATCTGCTGTCATTAATACGGGATATCCCAAGAACCCATAAGTGTTAATTTCCCTTCCTTCTAACTGGCGGAGTTGTTCTTTATATGTAGGGCACCTTTCAAGCCAAGATAAAGGAGTTATCATTGATAGAAGAAGATGCAATTCCGCATGTTCCTTTACCTGAGACTGCACAAATATATTGCATTTTTCGGGATTTAATCCAACGCTTAGCCAATCTATAACCATTTCGTTAATATATTCTTTCAATTCTGAAGTATCCGCATAGCCTGTTGTAAGGGCATGCCAATCAACAACAGAATAAAAGCACTCATATTCATCCTGAAGTTTTACCCAGTTCATCAAAGCCCCCATCATATTCCCAAGATGAAGCTTTGCGGTTGGCCTCATTCCGCTCATGATTCTGTGTTCTTTTGACATAGCTTTCACTCCTTTTAAAGAATAATTGCAGATTAAACAATAAGATCAGTTAAAACGAATAATATTCTATAAACAATAGAAATTAAAGGGTGCAAAATTACATCAATAATGTTTAAATAAACAAGAAGTATCAGAATTAAAGGCCCAAATTGCTCCAATTTATAAAACATCTCATTATTCGTTCCCGGTAGGATCCCCATCAATATTTTTGAGCCATCTAATGGTGGAATCGGAATTAAATTAAATACCGATAAAATTAGATTGTAGGAAAATAAAACATATAAAAAACTTTCGATGTAACCTTTTGCTAAGCCCAACTTTAATATAAATAGGCTCATAAAAGCTAAAACAAAATTTGCTAAAGGTCCTGCCAAAGCAACGGATATTAAACCTAATTTTTTATTTTTGTAATAAAGAGGATTAACCGGAACAGGCTTTGCCCACCCAAATCGGAAAAGCCACAACATCAAAAGTCCAACTGGATCAAGATGAGCTAAAGGATTCAATGTGAGACGTCCGCTCCATCGTGGAGTAGGATCTCCCAATAAATGAGAAGTTTTAGCATGAGCATATTCATGAAAAGTGATTGCAACCAATAGTGCAGGAATCCTTAAAAGCATTTCAGGTCCGAAAAATTGTGGCATTTGTAACATCCTCTCTTTTTATAAATTATTATATATAGCATTATACCATATTTTAATAAAAATAAAAAAGTGCGCTCTTTGCGCACCTTTATATAGACTGTTCAAAAAAGGAAACAGTTTTTGTATTATCTTCAAAAATTTCATTTCGAATAAGGTCCTCATAAGTTTCCCTTTTTACGATCAACCTCGCCTTTTTATCCTTAATAAAAACCACTGCCGGTCGAGGAAGCATATTATAATTGCTGGACATTGAATAGTGGTACGCACCGGTGGAAAATACTGCAAGTATATCTCCAGGCTCAACCCTTGGAAGTTCAATATCCCAAATCAACATATCTCCAGACTCACAACACTTTCCAGCAATAGAAACAACTTCTTCAGCCTGTTTTGAAGCTTTATTTGCAATAACAGCCTCATATTTTGCATTATAAAGAGCCGGCCTAATGTTATCGCTCATACCTCCATCCACGCTTACATACTTTCTAACACCGGGAATATTCTTTATAGCGCCAACAGTATACAAAGTAACGCCTGCAGGACCTACGATTGCCCGTCCAGGTTCAATTAAGACCTTAGGTAGATTTAAACCGTATTCTTCAGCTTTTTCTTTTACAGAATGAGTTAAAGCTTTAAGATATTCCCTTATTGGCAAGGGATTATCATTTTTTGTATATCTAATGCCAAACCCTCCGCCAAAATCCAATTCTTCAATTTCATAATTAAATTCATTCTTTATAACTTTTAAAAGTTCCATCATGATATATCCGGCATCTTTGAAAGGCTCTGTATCGAAAATTTGTGACCCTATATGGCAGTGAAGCCCTACTAAATTTAAGGTTTTCATTTTAATAGCAGTTTTAACAGCCATTAACGCATGTCCATTTTCAAGCCCGAAACCAAATTTTGAATCTATTTGTCCGGTTTTAATGTAATCGTGAGTGTGAGCTTCTATACCAGGTGTTATCCTGAGTAAAATGTCAACCGTTTTCCTTGCTTTTTTACAAATATCATTTATTAATTCGATTTCATAAAAATTATCAACTACGATTCTACCAACACCATACTGAATCGCCATTTTCAATTCCTGGTAAGATTTGTTGTTTCCGTGAAAGTATATCCTATTTGCAGGAAAATTAGCTTTTATTGCTGTATAAAGTTCTCCTCCTGAAACTACATCAAGGAAAAGTCCTTCTTCTTTTATAATCTTTGCCATATTCATTGTCATAAAAGCTTTTCCAGCATAGATTACCCCGCTTGATTCGTATAGATTAGATAACTCATTTTTAAACCTTCTGCAATTTTCCCTTATTAATCCTTCATCAAATACATATAGCGGAGTACCAAAATTTTTTGCAAGCTCTACTGCATCAAGACCTGCAATTTCCAAATGCCCTTTTTCATTTACCGAAAGATTTTCATAAAGCATATTATCCTCCCCTTTTTTATTTTTTTGTTTTTTCGGGGAGATATTTGCCAATTTAATAAAAAAAGACACCCGGTAGTATTTGCCGGCTGTCTTTTTTCATCAAAAGCAAGGCAAATACCCCACTCTCCCCGAATTTGAAGTAGCGCTCCACCAAAAAATTGGGGGTTTTTTGGTGACAGTCCTATACCTCTTCGGTATAGGCCCAGCACAACCTACCGGAAAATAGGCTGCACTTCGGCGGTAGCCCCTTTCCTTTAGCTTCACCGGTTTTCCGCACCTCCACCAAAGTACTCTTGACTTACCGCGCCTCTACCCCAACTCATTTCGAGATGAGGTATTGATATTTAGTTTTTTATATATTAACACAATAAATTAATAGATGTCAATACCATTTTTATAGTTGATGTTGTATTTCTGTGATAATGTCATATTAAAATTTCTCAGTGAAAATGTCACTT
>NZ_JBNATW010000002.1:0-124716 GCF_049701175.1 Thermovenabulum sp. | reverse complement strand
ATAAATAGCCCAGCCTTCTAAACTTGTGCAGTTTTGCACAGTTTAGATGACCAGGGAGAGGCTACGAATCTTAATATTATTTTCAAAGCACTTTCCGACCCAGTAAGAAGAAAGATACTTTCCCTTCTTAAAGAAAAGGATATGACGGCGGGAGAGATAGCATCCCAATTTGATATTTCCTGGCCTAGTATTTCCCACCACCTCAATATTTTAAAACAGGCGGGTATGGTAATAGATGAAAGAAGGGGGCAAAACATTTATTATTCAATAAACACGTCGGTTTTTGAGGACCTTATTTCCTACGGTATGGATATTTTAGGGAGAAAACACAAGGAATAAATAGTAAAAAAATTTTAAATTCCCCCTATTTACAGGCAAAATTTGACGTAAGTATATATAGAAAAACAAATGAATATTGAAAAACAAATGAAAAAGGGGAGATCTTATGAAAATTGACTTAAAACTACTAAAAATTTTATCCTTTGCTCTTGTAATCCTCCTTGTGGCTCCTTTGATTTCATCATCTGCCTTTGGGGAGGAAAAACCTTTAGAGTACTTTAACATTGAAACTACCGCAACGGGTACGGTAGAAGCTCCACCTGATATGGCGGAAATTTACATTACGGTAAAAAATGAGTCACTGTCAAAGGATACGGCGCAAAAAGAGAATGCTCAGAGGGTACAGGAATTGACGAAGGCCCTTTCAAGGTTTAAGGTTGAGGTAAAGACAACGTATTTTTACAATTATCAATTTAAAGAGGAAGAGTCAGCCGCACAACCCATGATGGAAGGGAGCACTTCTTCGCAGATTTATCCGACAGGTTCGGAAAAACCTGTTAAGTACGTTATAAAGTATGTTGTTGAAAGCGGGCTAAAGGTAATAGCCAATGATGTAAAAGAGGTTGGGGACATACTGGCAGTTGCTTCTAACGTGAACAATTCATACGTGAACAGCGTCCAGTACGGTGTAAAAAATGTTTCGGCATATAGAAAGCAGGCAATTAACGAGGCCATAAGACAGGCCAGGGAGTCTATAGAAATAAGCGCCGAGGGGCTTGGAGCAAAGCTAGTGAGGCCGGAGCAGGTAAGAGTGGATTTTGGTAACCCCTATTATTATCCCGTGGTAAAAAGTGCTGAAATGGCTAAACTAAGCGATGCCTATTACCCGCAGCCTCAAAATCCTGAACCTGTAAAAATTACGGCAACCGTTTATATGGTATATAAAGCTACTTTGAAATAGCTTTAAGCGCGGATTTTCCGCGTTTTTTATTTTAAATTTTATGCTTGCCGAAATTGTGATTATAATTTATAATATTATCAAATTAACTATTTAATATGTTAAATTAATAAATTAAAGATTTTAGTTATGAGGTTGCTGAGATGATGGATAAAAAATTTACAGATTATTACCCGCCAGGAAGTGTTTATTACGAAAAAGTGAGGGGAAAAATTAGTAAACTTTACGAAAATTTTGGCTACCAAATCATAGAACCCTCGGTTTTTATAAACTATGATGACATTTATTTCTGCGATAAAAACAATTCATTTAAAATAGTTGATTACGATGGAAGTGTATTGACTTTAAGGACGGAATATACCTTATCTGCTGCAAATATTGCCGCAAATTTTTTTGACGAAAGACAGGATGTTATCAAATTTTATTACTTTGGCAAGGTTTTTCAGTATTTAACGGAAAACGCAGGGGATTGGAGGGAATTTCATCAAATAGGCATTGAAAATATAATGAAAAAAGACGATCCTTTTTCGGATGTAGAGGTTATAGCCCTTGCGGCAGAAACCCTTCTGGAGCTGGGATTTTTAAATTTCACCGTGGATATAGGTGAGGTAAATTTTTTTAAGGGCATAACCTTTGGTTATGGTATAGATGATGAATCTTCGGAGATGCTTTGTAAATTGATTGACAAAAAGGATTACATAGGGATTGAAAATTTTTTGAAGGATAAAAACATAAAAAGTTCTGTAATAGATGACTTCAGGAGGATAACGAGGCTTTACGGAAAAGGGGATGTATTAAAAGATGCCAGGGTGTATGCCAAAAATGAAATTTCTAAAAAAAGCTTGGAGCGATTGGAGTTTATATACCAGAAACTGAAATCAATGGGATATGAAGATTATATTTCCCTCGACTTAGGGATGCTAAAACACATGGATTACTACACGGGCATAATTTTTACCGGTTACATTGAGGGTTTGGGATATCCCGTTTTAAGCGGGGGAAGGTACGATTCCCTATTCTCCCGATTTAATCGGAAGCTTTTTGCAGTGGGCTTTGCTGCGGGTTTGGAAAGGCTTATTGAAAGAATGCCTGTTTGCAAAGAAGCTATTGAAGTATACGTTGGTTACGACGAAGAGGGTTTTGAAAAGGCTTTTGAGTTTACAAAGAATTTGAAGGGAAAGGCTTATTTTCAAAGTTTCCCTGAGAAACAGGAAGAATGCCAGGAAAGGGCAAAAAATATGGGAATAGAAAGAGTATATTATTTTAAAGGTAAAGATATTATATTGCTTTGAGTAGGTGAAAAAATGATTACAATAGCACTTCCAAAAGGGCGACTTGCCGAGGAATCCGCTGCATTTTTCGCAAAATGCGGCATTTTAAACCTTTATATAAATGAAAGTTCGAGGAAGCTAATTTATTTTGATGGGAAGAAAAACTACAGGGTTATTTTAGTAAAACCCTTTGACGTGCCGACATATGTGGAATACGGAGCTGCAGATATGGGAGTGGTAGGCAAGGATGTATTAATGGAGAAAAATGTGAGGATATTTGAGATTTTAGACCTCGGCATTGGCAGGTGCTTTTTAGCCCTTGCAGGTCCTAAAGGTAAAAAAACGGATTTTTTGGAAAAAAAGGATAAGGTAATTGCAACAAAATATCCCAACATTACGAAGGAATATTTTAATAAAATAAACCATCAAAATCTAAGGGTTATTAAGCTAAACGGTTCGGTAGAGCTTGCACCTTTACTTGGGCTTTCGGATGGAATAGTGGATGTGGTGGAAACCGGGAGGACTTTAAAGGAAAACGGGCTTGAAGTATATGAAAAAATGTTTGATATAAGTGCAAGGCTAATCATCAACAGGGCAAGCCTTAAGATAAAAAAGGATTTAATAAGTGACATAATTGAAAAAATGGAGAGGGGGCTTGAGATTGAACATACTTAAAACCAAAAATCCGGGATTTAAGAGAGAACTTTTGTCTATACTGGGAAAACGCTCCCGAAGGGAATGGGAGGATGCCCGGACTGCAGTAAGGGAAATCCTGAAAGAGGTCAGGGAAAAAGGTGATGAAGCGCTGATTTTTTTCACTAAAAAGCTGGATTATTGTGAAATAGATATGGATGAAATAACCGTAAGCCAGGAAGAAATAGAGGAAGCTTATAAAACGGTGGAAAAGGATTCCATAGATGCTTTAAAAAGGGCTTACCGGAACATCTGGGAGTTTCACGAAAGGCAAAAACAAAACTCATGGTTTTATTTTAAAGAGGGTAGCTTCCTTGGGCAGATAGTAAGGCCTATTGAAAGCGTGGGTATCTACGTTCCTGGAGGAAAGGCTGCTTATCCTTCAACGGTTTTGATGAATGCGATTCCGGCAAGGGTAGCGGGTGTTGATAAAATTTACATGGCAACACCCCCAAAAAAAGACAAAAGGATAAATCCCTATGTTCTTGCAGCGGCAAAGATGTGCGGGGTTGACAAAGTTTTCAGGGTAGGAGGTGTCCAGGCAATAGCTGCTTTGGCTTACGGGACAGAAACCGTTCCTAAGGTAGACAAGATAGTAGGTCCCGGGAATATATACGTTACCCTTGCAAAAAAAGAGCTTTTTGGAGAAGTAGACATAGACATGATTGCGGGGCCCAGTGAAATTGCGGTGATTGCCGATGAAACGGCGGACCCCGAATTTGTGGCTTGCGACTTATTATCTCAAGCAGAGCACGACGAGAGGGCAATGGTAGTTTTGATAACCGATAGTGAAGATTTTGCATTTATGGTTTTTAAGTACATCGACTATTTTATTAATGAAAGCAAAAACGGTAAATTCAAAGAAAACATTAGGGTTGCTAAAAAGTCTGTAGAGAATTACGGCATTATAATAATTACCCAAAATTTAGAGGAAGCTGTTGAGATAGTAAATGTCATAGCACCCGAGCATTTAGAGATAATGGCAAAAGACAGTAGGGAGATTTTAAAGGGTGTTAAAAACGCTGGGACCGTATTTTTGGGGAAGTATTCTGCAGAACCCATAGGGGATTACGTAGCTGGAACAAATCACGTGCTGCCAACTAACGGTACTGCAAGGTTTTTCTCACCCCTCGGTGTCTACGATTTTGTAAAAAGGATAAATGTGGTGGAGTATTCAAAAGAAAGCTTTGGGCTCTATGCAAAAGATGCGGTGAAGATCGCTGAGTGCGAAGGCCTTTTATTGCATGCAAATTCGCTGAAAGTGAGGATGAAGGATGTTCAGGGAGAAGTTGAAAACCTATAAAAATTATGAAGTGGAAGAAAAACCTTACAAAATAAAACTCGATGCCAATGAGAACCTCTACCCAATGGATGAAGGTTTAAAGAGCATTCTTTTAAGTAGATTATCCCAATATATAGATAGGATTTCCTTATACCCCGACAACAATTCGGACCCATTAAGGAAGGAGCTTTCAAATTTCTACAACCTTTCCAGGAATAACTTTATAATAGGAAATGGCTCCGATCAGCTCATACAGGTGATAATGCAGGCGGTTTGCGACAAAGGTGATTCAATCTTAACTTTAAAACCTTCCTTTGTAATGTATAAAATTACAGCAGGCATACTGGACATTAATGTGGAGGAGGTCCCTTTTAACGAAAACTGGCAGGTTTGCCCGGAAGAAATAGTTCAAAGGGCAAAAGAGAAAAGGGGCGTAAAAGCCATTTTCATAGATACGCCCAATAACCCTACGGGAGTTGTTTTTGATAAGGATAAAATTTCCTATATAGCCGATGAGCTGAAGGATACCCTTATTGTTGTGGATGCTGCCTACAGCGAGTTTTCACCCTATGAGTATATCGACCTTGTAGGAAAGCACCAAAATATTTTAATCTTAAAGACCCTTTCCAAAATAGGCTTTGCTGGCATAAGATGCGGCTATGCTGTTTCCACTGAGTATATAATAGAAAATCTCTTAAAGGTAAAACCTCCTTACAATGTTAGCCTATTTACGCAAATTATAGCCTGTGAAGTTATTAAAAACTTCGATTTGGTAAAGAAAAACATTGAAAAAATCATAGGGGAAAGGGAAAGGTTGAAGGTAAGCTTAAGGGCTTTAGGATATGAGGTTTTAGAGGGGTATGGCAATTTTGTCTCCATCGTAGTTAGCGATGGAAGGCTTAAGGAATACTTGGATTCAAAGGGCATTGCAGTAAGGTTTTTTAAACTTGATGAGGGTAAAGGGATTTTGCGGATAACGGTGGGAAAGGAAGACCAAAACCAGGAGCTTTTAGAAGCTTTAAAGGAATGGAGAGGACTTTGCGGTGAAGGAAAGAAAGGTTAGTATAAAAAGGAAGACGAAGGAGACCGATGTTAAAGTTTTTTTAAACCTTGACGGGAGTGGAATTTGCAAAATAGAAAGCGGCATTGGATTTTTCGACCACCTTCTTACTCAGTTTGCGGTGCACGGAAGGCTTGACCTTAAGGTAATGGCAAAAGGGGATTTAAACGTAGACGACCATCATACCGTGGAGGACGTTGGCATAACCCTTGGCAAGGCATTTTACAAAGCCATCGGCGATAAAAAAGGCATAAGACGTTATGGAAATGCTTTGATCCCCATGGATGATGCCCTTATTTTGTTTGCTTTGGATATTTCAGGAAGGCCTTATTTAAACTTCAATGTTAAGTTTCGAAGGGAAAAAGTAGCAGATTTAAGCATAGAAATGATATCGGAATTTTTCAGGGCATTTTCCTTAAACGCAAAGGTTACCTTACACATTTCAAAACTTTTCGGGGAAAACGACCATCATACCGCGGAAGCGATTTTCAAAGCCTTCGGCAGGGCTCTGAGGGAGGCTGTTGAAAGGGAAGATAACGGCATTATCCCCTCAACAAAGGGGGTATTATAGGGTGAAAAAGGTTGTAACCTTAGTAGACTACGGTATGGGGAACATAGGCAGTGTTAAAAAAGCCTTTGAGTATTTGGGCTTTGAAGTAAAGTTAGCCTCGAAAGGCTTTGAGCTTGAAAGGGCAGACTGCATAGTGCTTCCTGGGGTCGGCGCCTTTAAAGAGGCAATGGAAAGGTTGAAAAGCAAAGGGATAAAAGAAGAAATTAGAAAAAAGGTGTTGCAGGACAAAATACCTTTTTTGGGGATTTGCCTTGGGATGCAGCTACTTTTCGAATTCAGCTACGAAGGGGAATCGGAAGGACTAAGCATTTTTGAAGGAAAGGTGAAGCTTTTTCCTAAAAAGGAAGGCGTAAAAATCCCACACATGGGCTGGAATAAGATAAATGTAGTAAAGGATTCTCCTCTTTTAAAGGAATTGGACGGGCAGTATTTTTATTTTGTGCATTCCTATTATGTGGATACCCCTGATGGCGATATAATTTCTTCAACATGCATCCACGGCATAGAGTTTACTGCAAGCGTTGAAAGGGAAAATATTTTTGCAACCCAGTTTCACCCGGAAAAGAGCGGGGAAGCGGGACTTTACTTATTGAAAAATTTCGGGAGGTTAATATGATAGTATTTCCTGCTATAGATATAAAAGAGGGAAAGTGTGTAAGGCTTACACAGGGTGATTTTAGTAGGGAAACGGTTTACAGCACCGACCCTGTAAAACAGGCCTTGTATTTTAAAAGGGAGGGTGCTAAATACCTTCACGTTGTGGACTTAGACGGGGCAAAGGAAGGGGTTATAAAAAATATTGAAATAGTGGTAGATATAAAAAGGGAAACAGACCTTTACGTTCAGTGCGGTGGAGGAATAAGGGATTTTGAAACGGCAAAGAAGCTGATAGATGCAGGAATCGACTGCGTTATAGTAGGCTCTGCTTTTTTTACCCGTAGAGGGGAAGTAGAAAGGATGCTGAAGGAATTTTCGCAAGAAAAAGTAGCACTGAGTTTGGATTTTAGAAAGGATAAAATCAAAATATCGGGCTGGCAGGAAAGCGTGGAAATAGGGATTGACCATTCTGTCAAAGAAGCTGAAAGAATTGGCATAAAAAAGATAATTTTCACCGACATATCAAGGGACGGGACCCTTGAAGGGCCAAATTTGGATGCTGCAAAAAGGTTGAGAGAAATTTTTGATGGGGTTCTAATTGCTTCAGGCGGTATTAAAAACGAAGAAGATGTAATGAAATTAAAACAAATCGGTATAGACGGTGTTATCATAGGAAAGGCACTTTACAGCAAGGATATTATTTTCAGCGACCTTCTTAAAAAGATTTAATCGAAGGGTGAAAAAAATGGTGGCAAAAAGGATTATACCATGCCTTGATGTCAAGGAGGGGAGGGTTGTAAAAGGGATAAATTTTATAAATCTCATAGACGCAGGAGACCCTGTAGAAGCTGCTATACAATACGATAAAATGGGTGCCGATGAGCTGGTATTTTTGGATATTACCGCATCTTTTGAAAAAAGGGATATAATGATAGAGGTGGTGGAAAAGGTTGCAGAAAATGTATTCATTCCCTTTACGGTGGGCGGAGGTATACGCACCATAGAGGATATCAGAAAAATATTGGTTGCGGGAGCGGACAAGGTTTCTATAAATACAGCTGCGGTTGAAAGCCCCGACTTAATCGAAAAAGCAAGCAGTATGTTCGGCTCACAGTGCATCGTTGTTGCTATGGATGTGAAAAAGCACCCTGAGGGTTATCGAGTCTATATAAACGGTGGGAGAGTAGATACTGGGCTTGACGCCCTTTCCTGGGCTAAAGAGGTTGAAAAAAGGGGAGCGGGGGAAATCCTGCTCACTTCAATAGACAGAGACGGCACAAGAGAGGGTTTTGAGGTTGAAATAACGGAACTTATTTCAAAAAGCGTGGAAATACCCGTTATCGCATCGGGAGGTGCGGGAAAAACAGAACACTTTTTGGAAGTTTTTCAAGCCGGCGCTGATGCAGCCCTGGCAGCTTCAATTTTTCACTTTGGGATGGTAAAAATAGACGAATTAAAGAAGTTCCTTTTAGAAAATGGTATTGAGGTGAGGACCAAGTGGAGATAGATTTTAAAAACAATGATTTAATACCGGTTGTCGTGCAGGACTATCTGACCGGTGAAGTTTTGATGCTCGCATATATGAACAAAGAAAGTTACCACCTTACTCTACAAACGGGTTTTATGCACTATTTTAGCAGGAAAAGGAATAAAATTTGGAAAAAGGGAGAGACATCGGGAAATGTCCAGGAAGTGGTTTCACTGTATTACGACTGCGATGGTGACACTATTTTGGCAAAAGTGAAGCAAAAGGGGCATGCATGCCATACGGGGAATAAAACCTGTTTTTTTAATAAGGTTTATGAAAAAGAGGAAAAATTGGGCTTTGAGGTATTAAAAAAATTGATGGAAACGGTAAACGATAGAAAAAATAAAAAAATTGAAGGTTCTTATACCTGTTATCTTTTTGAAAAGGGGATAGATAAAATATTAAAAAAGGTGGGAGAAGAAGCCTCCGAGGTGATAATAGCAGCAAAAAACGGTGCAAAGTCCGAAATAAGCTATGAAATCGCAGACCTAATATATCATATAACTGTGGTTTTATCTTACTTTGATATGGACTGGGAAGATGTTTTGCTGGAGTTGAAGAAAAGGGAAAAATAATAATTATAAAAAATTTTATAAATCTAACTTTATGAACGGCCCAATCTTTGAAAAATAGATTGGGCCTTTTAATGTGTGCTCGGCATGCTCGCGACCTTAATGGTGAAAGTCTATTACTATGCAAAGTGTATTGAAAGAAAATATAATATAAAGTGAAATATTATTATACAGAATTAAATGAAAGAGGGTGCAAGTGTTGAGATGAGTGGTATTTTAAAAAATATAGAGGAAGATGTAAAAAAATATGCTGCTGTTTTATCAAAGATATTAAAAGTTGATATAGAGATAGTTGATGAAAAATTGAATCGTATAGCTGGTACAGGAATGTTTGCTTCAAAGATTAATGTAAATATGGGACAGGAGGGTTATGTTTATAAGAAGGTTTTAAGGACCGGAGAAAAGCAAATCGTAGAAAATCCTGGTTTTCATGAACTTTGTAAAAGGTGTCCGAAACAGAATAAATGTGAAGAAACTTTTGAAATGAGCACTCCCATAAAAATAGGAGAAAATGTGATAGGGGTAATTGGTTTTGTTTGTTTTAATGAGGAGCAAAAGGAGCATATATTGAATAATTTTGATACTTTTATGGATTTTTTGGAACAGATTTCGGATCTTATTTCTTCAAAAGCAAAGGAAGAGATCGAAAAGGAAAACATGAAAGAAGTAATTGAAATGTTAAATCATATAATTGATAAAATTGATCAAGGAGTATTGATTATAGATGAAAGGGATATAATAGTTCAGGCAAATAGCGTGGCTAAAAAAATGATAGGAATACAAAAGGTTGATGGCAAAAGGGTGACGATAAAACAAGCAAAGGGAACGTTTTTAAATATGGAGGAGTACGAATTATCTATTGATGACAAACATTACAGTGTTATTGGAGAGGAATATAGAATTTTAAAAAATGGTTATAAATATGACAAAATCTTAATTTTTACGGAGATAAATTCTTTAAAACAGAAATTGTTTTCTGTGGCAAATTCTAAAGAAAACTTAGGACTCGAATATATAATAGGAGAGTCTGAAAGTATAAAAATGCTGAAAGAAAAGGTAAAAAGAATTGCGTCGTCGTCTTCTACAGTTTTGATAACTGGCGAAAGTGGAACGGGAAAGGAATTATTTGCTCGGGCAATCCATCTAGAAAGTGAAAGGAAGGATAATCCTTTTGTTGCCGTTAACTGTGCGGCAATTCCTGATACTTTATTAGAAAGCGAACTTTTTGGGTATGTAAAAGGAGCTTTTACAGGTGCAGATCCCAAAGGTAAAATAGGAAAGATCGAGTTTGCGAATAAAGGAACGTTATTTTTGGATGAGATTGGAGATATGCCTCTTTATTTGCAAGCAAAACTGTTAAGGGTATTAGAGCAAAAAGAAGTGGTAAGATTGGGCTCTAACAAACCCATACCGGTTGATGTAAGGATAATCGCTGCGACGAATAAAAACCTTGAAAAAATGATAAAAGAAGGAATGTTTAGGGAGGACTTGTATTATAGGTTAAATGTAATACCATTTGTAATTCCGCCTTTACGGGAAAGAAAAGAAGATATAAAAGTACTGACGGAATATTTCGTGAATAAATATGCGGATTTATTAAAAAAGAAAGTTTTTGGTGTTGAAAAAGATGTTTGGGATTACTTTTTTGAATACGATTGGCCTGGAAACGTAAGAGAATTAGAGAATGTTGTAGAATATATGATAAATATGCTTGACAGTGAAGGAGTTCTGAATAGTAAGTTATTGCCACTAAAAGTTCGTCATAGCAAAAATAGAAGTGATAATGCTATAGTGCCATTAGAAGAACTAGAAAGGGAAATGATAAGAAGGGCATTGGACATCTTTGGGAATAATGTTGAAGGAAAAAGGAAAGCAGCTGAGGCATTAGGGATTGGAATCGCGACTCTTTACAGGAAAATTAAAAATTACAATATGGAATAGCCTGTTTATTTATCATAATGATAAATATTATCATATTGATAAATTTCCTTTGTTAAATATAAATTAAGAATTAGTGTTTAATTTTATCAAATTGATAAAAAAACTATTCTCATGGCTCGAAATGGCATGAGGCTTTTTTTTATTTTTTGCGGTTTTTATCGACTGAGCCATTTTTGGAATAGTTGGTATATTACTTGCAATTAAATAAAAAAACAAAAAATACAAAATGGCAAAAATAATAAAAAAATATAAGAGGTGAAATAATCGGTGGAAAAATTAAATATCAAATTTATATTTAATGAAGGTGCAAGAAAAAATTTTAAAGAAAAAGCTTCTGTTGAAGATATGTCACAAAAAGAAATAAGAAAGGTAAGAGAGTTTCATAAAAGCATTCCCCAATACAGTCCGACTCCCCTTTCCAGTTTGGATAGACTTTCAAAAATGTTGGGGGTAAGAAAGATTCTAATAAAAGATGAATCGTATAGGTTTGGACTCAATGCTTTTAAAGTTTTAGGAGGTTCCTACGCTATATGTAAGTATCTAAGCAAAATGTTGGGGATGAACGATGTAAATTTTGAAAAATTGCGTTCTCTGGAAATTAAAAAGAAAATAGGAGAAATAACATTTGTTACGGCAACTGATGGTAATCATGGACGGGGTGTTGCTTGGACTGCTACCCAATTAGGTCAAAAATCTCTTGTATTTATGCCTAAGGGTTCATCCCAAATGCGGTTGCAGAGTATTATAAATGAGGGGGCTGAAGCATATATAACCGATTATAACTATGATGATGCGGTAAGGTATGCAATTGAGCGTGCGAAGGAAATAGGGGGAGTTGTAGTTCAGGATACTGCTTGGGAAGGGTATGAAGATATCCCGCTATGGATTATGCAAGGCTACTGCACTTTAATAGATGAAGCTTTAGAACAGATGAAAGAAATGGGTATAGAAAAACCTACTCACGTGTTTTTACAAGCTGGGGTAGGTTCATACGCCGGTGCTGTTCAGGGTTACTTAGCTTCATTATACGGAAATGAAAGGCCTATAACGGTTATCGTAGAACCCGAGAACGCCGCTTGTATTTATGAGTCTGCAAAACACAATGATGGGAAACCTCATGCGGTTAAGGGAGATTTGGCTACAATTATGGCAGGGCTTGCTTGTGGTGAGCCAAATCCAATTAGTTGGAAAATATTGAGGGATTATTCTGATATGTATGTATCTTGTCCAGATTATGTTTCTGCACGAGGTATGAGGATATTGGGAAGCCCAATAAAGGGTGATCCTCAGATAATTTCGGGCGAATCAGGTGCTGTCGGTTTGGGGCTTTTGAGTTTGATATTGGAAAGACGAGAATTAAAAGAAATGAAAGATTTATTAAATCTAAATGATGAATCGATAGTACTTTGCATAAGTACAGAAGGAGATACTGATCCCGTAAATTATCGAAAAATAGTTTGGGATGGAGCATTTCCATCAATTTAGGATCTTAAAAAATTACGGAGGTGTTTTAAATTGCTTTCAGAAAAAAGAAAAGAAGAAGTAATAAATTTATGTCAGGAGCTTATTAGAATAAAAAGTTATTCTGGAGAGGAGGGAGAGTTGGCTGAAAAACTAAAGAATACTTTTTTAGAAATGGGTTTTGATGAAACGTTTATCGATAGCTATGGCAACGTAATAGGGCATATAAAAGGGAAAAATAGTGGCAAATGTATTTTACTTGATGGTCATATAGACACTGTTCCAGTTGACGAATCAAAATGGACTAAAGATCCCTTTGGTGGAGAAATTGAAAGTGGGAGAATTTACGGTAGAGGTGCTTCAGATATGAAGGGTGCAGTAAGTGCAATGGTGTGTGCGGCTGCTTACTTTGCTGAAGATATGAAGAAAGATTTTAATGGAGATATTTACGTAGCAGGTGTTGTTCATGAGGAATGCTTTGAAGGAGTTGCTGCAAGGAAAATAAGTGAAAAGGTGAAACCAGATTATGTTATCATTGGGGAAGCGTCAGAGTGCAATTTAAAGCGTGGGCAAAGGGGAAGGGCCGAAATAGTAGTAGAAACCTATGGCAAAGCTGCGCATTCTTCAAATCCGCAAAATGGAATAAATGCAGTTTATAATATGATGAAATTGCTGGAAAAAATCAGGAAGATTAAGGTCAATCATCATGAAGTTTTAGGAGATGGGATATTAGAATTGACTGACATTATATCGTCGCCGTATCCGGGGGCTTCCGTATTGCCATCGCTTTGCAGGGTTACTTTCGATAGAAGGCTTTTAGTAGGAGAAACTCCTGAAAGCGTTTTGAAGCCAATTCAAGAAATTATTGTGCAGATGGAGAATGAAGATCCAAACTTTAAAGCAAAAGTTTATTTTGCAAAAGGTGAAGAAAGGTGCTATACCGGAGAAAAAATCATGGCTGAAAGGTTTTTCCCTGCATGGCTTTTTGATGTAGAAGAAGATTTTGTAAAAAAGGCTTACCAAGGTTTGAAAGAACAAGGTTTAGAACCTGCCATTACTCATTATTCATTCTGCACTAATGGAAGTCATTATGCTGGAGAAGCTAACATAAAAACGATCGGTTTTGGCCCTTCAAAAGAAAATCTTGCCCATATTGATGATGAATATATAGAGATAGACCAGTTGTTAAAAGCCGTTCGTGGGTATTATGGGATAATTAAGGCTTTGTTAAGTTAAGAATAGAATTATATTAAAAATATTATTAAGATTATTAAGGAGGGATTATAAGAGTGGAAAAATTTTTTAATTGGTTTGCGAGTACTTTATGGGGAGCACCTACAATAACGGTATTATTTTTGTTAGGTTTATATTTAACTATCAGAACTAAATTTTTTGTTCTAAGAAATTTAGGTTATGCTTTAAAAAATACCTTAGGAAATGCTTTTAAGAAAGATAACCTTAAAGGTGAAGGTGTGATGACACCATTTCAAGCAGTAGCAACAGCCTTAGCGAGCTGTGTAGGAAATGGAAATATTGCGGGAGTGGCGTCAGCTATTGCTATAGGAGGACCAGGTGCAGTATTTTGGATGTGGGTGGTTGCTTTTTTGGGAATGACTACTAAGATGGCGGAGATATCCTTAGGAGTTAAATATAGGGAAAAAGATAGTAATGGGAATTTTTATGGAGGCCCTATGTATTATATAGAAAGAGGATTAGGCTCAAAATGGAAATTATTAGCAAAGTTTTATGCAGTAGTTATGGTAATAGGAGCATTAGGAACTGCAGTGTTTGTTCAACCTCAAACAATGTCTGTAGCAATGAAAAATATTTTTAATATTCCACCAGTTATTACTGTCACAACTTCTGTAGTAATAACAGCTATAGTAATTTTTGGGGGATTTAAAAGGATTGGAGAGTTTTGCGAGAAATTAACTCCTTTAATGGCTACAATATATGTAGTGGCAGCAATAGGGATTATAGTTGCAAATATAAGTAAGTTACCTGCGGCTTTTGGCATGATATTTAAGTATGCATTTCATCCTGCACCTGCTATAGGTGGTTTTGTAGGTTCCACAGTAAAACTTGCAATGCAGAAAGGTTTTGCTCGTGGTACATTTTCTAATGAGGCTGGTATGGGAAGCGCCTCTATGGTACATTCTACTGCAATAACAGATCACCCTATTCGCCAAGGATTATATGGAATATTTGAAGTTTTTGTAGATACTATTGTTATATGTAGCATGACTGCTTTGGTAATATTAACATCAAGTGAAAATTTATGGTGTAGTGGTTTAACTGGTGCTGATTTAACTATTGCTGCATTTTCAAAATTATATGGTTCGTTTGGAGCATATATAGTAGGGATTGGTGTATTATTATTTGCATTTTCGACAATGATTGGGTATACAATACATTTTGAAACTGCAGTGAAATATTTGTTTGGATCTAATGCAATTAAATTGTTTAGGGTTATTTATTTAATTCCCCCATTTCTAACCTTAGGAAAGACAACTGAGTTTGCTTGGACGGTAGTAGATGTAGTAACTGGATTGTGGATAATTCCAAATGTAATTGCTCTTATATTTTTGAGTAATAATTTTGTTAATTTATGCAATGATTTTGAAGATAAGGTAATGGGTGTTGAAAAAAAGTTAAAAGAGTAAAATAAATAGGTATGTAAAAAATAAGCTTTATATCAATAATTGGGGCAGGCATTTTAGTAAAATGCCTGCCCTTAATTAATGTGCACGCGGCATGCCCGCGACCTTGATGGTGAAAGTCCATTGCGGGGGTTGATAGCACCAACCGTTAGCTGAAGGAAAGGGTGTCCATTGCAAGGTGGAATCTGAAGAAAGTTACCCAAACCTGATGGAGGAGTTAGCCTAGTTGAAACACCGACGGTGCTTGACAGGATGATACAACAAGCGATAATTCAGGTGCTCACGAAAATATTTGACCCGAGCTTTTCAAAAAGCAGCTATGGATTTTGAACACATAAAGCAAGGCAGCCATTGGGTAGTGGACATAGGCTTAGAGAAGTTCTTTGACAGAATAAATCATGACAAACTGATGTCGCTGGTAGCAAGGAAAGTAAGGGACAAGAGGGTGCTCAAGTTAGCGTGTATGAAGAAAACGACGAAGGAACTTGATGGATGGATAAAAAGGAGAATATGGATGTGCTATTGGAAGCAATGGAAGAAAATCAAAACGAAACACGATAACTTAGTGAAATTAGGGGTAGACGATGTGAAGGCGTGGGAGTATGCAAACACAAGGAAAGGCTACAGGAGGATATCCCATAGCCAGGTATTATCCACTTCTATAACGAATGAATACCTTGAAAGGGAAGGCTTCTTAAGTCTGACGAAGAGACTTTCAATGGCATAATAAATTCTGATGAACCGCCGTATACCGAACGGTACGTACGGTGGTGTGAGAGGACGGTAGTTAAAATAATTACCTACCTCCTACTCGATTTTTTGATATTTTATGCAATTTCAAATATACTTTTGGGAGTAAAATTTCTTAAAATATTTACAATAACGAAAAATAATAATATAATAAATATATCAAAATTATTGGAGGGGTTATTTTGATACCAAAATGCTATAATGGAAAAATGCTTCATATTGATTTAGCTATGGAAAAAGTTTGGGAAGAAGAAATGCCGGAAAAGTGGTTTTCTCAATACATAGGTGGAGAAGGATTTGGTGCAAGATATCTTTATGACAATTTAAAAGAACATATCGATCCATTAACGGAAGAAAATAAAATACTTTTTATAACAGGTCCTTTAACAGATACCACAGCTCCTACATCGGGACGAACTGTTGTAATGTTTAAGTCACCCATAACGGGTACAATTTGTGCATCAAATGTTGGCGGGTATTTTGGACCTCACATAAAAAGATGCGGCTTTGATATGATAGTAATTCACGGAAAAGCAAAATCGCTTAAGTATTTGTACATTTACGATGGTAATGTGGAATTTTATGATGCGGACAATTTAAGAGGACTTACTCCCGAGGAAACACAGGAAGCTATAAGAGAAAGACATAATAATCCTAAAGCAGAAATAGCGTGCATAGGAGAAGCCGGAGAAAAAATGGTCAGATTTTCGGCAGTAATGGTGGACGGCCATAGGGCAGCGGGGCGAGGCGGCGGTGGAACTGTAATGGGCTCAAAAAATTTAAAAGCAATTGCCATTTTTGGCTCAAAAAGGAGGTCTGAAGTAGAAAATCCCGAAAAATTTACCGAATCTGTAAAAAAGGCTTTAAAGGAGCTAAACGATGAGTATTTTGTGCGAGAGGAAATGATGAAGTATGGGACTCCCTCCTTTTTCGATGCAATGAATGACCTTGGGCTTGTCCCTGCTTACAACTGGCAGCACGATGTCACGGATTTCAACGACCGTTTGGGCTACAAAGCTTATCACGAAAAGCTGGAAGTAAAGCAGTATAGATGTTTCAACTGTCCTATAGGGTGCGGCAGACATACGAGAATCCCGGCGGGCAAATATGAAGGAATGGAAAGCGGGGGACCGGAATACGAATCTCTGGCAGCCTTTGGCCAAAAACTGGGTAACCCCGACATTTATTCTGTTGCGGCTGCAAATCACACTGCGAACAAATTGGGGCTCGATATTATCTCAACGGGACAGGTTATAGCTACGGCTATGGAATGGTATGAAAAAGGCATAATCGATAGAGAAATAACCGAAGGGCTGGAACTTGATTGGGGCAATAAAGATGCAATAGTAGAACTGGTAAAAAGAATTGGTAAAAGAGAAGGGGAATTTGCCACCCTGTTAGGAGAGGGTTCTTTGAGAGCAGCAAGGAAAATAGGGAAAGAAGCTGAAAAATACGTGATGCATGTAAAGGGGCTTGAAATGGCTGCTGATAATGTAAGGGCAAGCAAGGGAGAAGCGGTATCTCATATGCTTTCGCCTAGAGGAGCGGATCATTTGAGGCCTTACGCTTCTACGATAGATGCCTTCGGATACTTAGAAGAGGAATTGGGCGTTATGGAAAGGGTTGATCCGTTAAAAGAAGAGAATAAAGCCTGGGTAAAATCACTGGAAGAATTGTCTATGGCTACAAATTTATTGGGGGTTTGCCTATTTACCAGCATTACCCTCGCAGTTAAAGGTAAGACATGGGCAAAACTTTTGTCTTATGCTACTGGCTATGAATTTTCTTATAAAGATTTATTTAAAGCAAGTGAAAGGGTAATAAACCTTGAA
Organism: Thermovenabulum sp.; assembly: GCF_049701175.1. Classification (GTDB taxonomy): domain Bacteria; phylum Bacillota; class Thermosediminibacteria; order Thermosediminibacterales; family Thermosediminibacteraceae; genus Thermovenabulum. The sequence continues at coordinate 107,261 of NZ_JBNATW010000002.1, read as the reverse complement.
AGGATGTTTAATATAAGAGAAGGATTTTCAAGAAAAGATGATTATCTCCCTGAGAGATTTAGCAAAGAACCTGCAAAAGACGGCCCCGGGAAAGGAGAAGTGGTTGATCAGGATAAGCTTCTTGACATAATGTATGAAATAAAGGGTTGGGATAAAAACGGAATTCCAACAAAAGAAAAATTGGCAGAGCTGGAATTGAATGTATAGTTTATTTGATTTAGAAAGAAAAATTTAAGAAACCTACTTTTTAGAGGCTTAAAAAATTTTTTTAAGTCTCTTTTTTTTGTATTATTTATCCGATTTTCAATAAATTAAAAGGATTTTCAATTTTTAACATAGAATAAAAAATATTATAATTATTATAATAACATAAAAGGGTCTGAAACTGGGGAATTTTTTGGGACAACTCTAAGAGGTGATTTTTTTGAAAAAAGTGGTACTTGTATCTCAGGGGGAAAATACAAGCCGAATGTTGACAAATCAGCTAAAGGATATTATCGGTGATTTGATAACCATCGAGGCGCATTCTATGGAAAAAGGTATCCCCAGGGATTTAAAAGCGGATATTATTTTACTTACCCATTATACCTTGCTGGAGGATTTAGATATTAATTTTGACGGAAAGGTCATGCTCGCAAAAAGGTCTATTAATTACAAATACCTGGACCTTATCTTGCAGCTTTCTTCCGATTTGCCCGTTTTACTCGTAAACGATACAAAAATTACCGCTGAAGAGACGGTTTATCAAATTAAAGAACTGGGAATAAATCATATAAATTTTATTCCGTATTATCCTGGAGCAAAGGAATTCCCGGAAGCGGAGATTGCTGTTACGCCCGGGGAATCCAGCTATGTTCCGAATTACATAAAAAAAGTGGTGGATATAGGGTGCAGGTTGATAGACCTTACGACGATGGTAGAAATTTTAAGGGAACTGGGTTTGCTGGAGGAAAGGGCAAACTACCTTTCGGCAAGGTATATTAGAGAATTAGTTGAATTAAATAAAAATCTAATTTCTGCCCGGGATGATGTAATAAACTCGAAAAAGCAGATAGAGGCGGTTTTGGACCTTGTTAAGGACCCAATATTCGCTTTGGATGAGGATAAGAAAATAATATTCGCAAACAATCAAGCGAGAAAAATATTAAAAAAGATCGAAGTAGAAAAAATTGTTAATACAGGAATGGGAAATGATATAGTAAGTTTTAAAGGAGAAAAAATGATAATGACTCAGGTCTCACTGGGGAAAAGTTTGGTCATACACCTAAGATTTGCCAGCGATATAGCCGAGATGGAAGAAAAACTTCGCATCGAGGCAAAAGAAAAGGGTTTTTTTACAAAATACACGTTTGATCATATCGTAGGTAAGAGCCCGGCTATTTTAAAAGCAATAGAGAAAGCTAAGAAAATTGCTTCAAGTGATTCAAATGTACTAATATACGGAGAAACGGGTACGGGTAAGGAAATATTCGCACAGGCAATACACAGCGCCTCTAAAAGGAGCAAATTTCCTTTTATTGCGATAAATTGTTCTGCGCTGCCGGCAAATTTGCTGGAAAGTGAACTGTTCGGCTATGAAGAAGGGGCATTTACGGGAGCAAAAAAAGGAGGCAAACCGGGAATTTTCGAAATGGCCAATCGCGGTACCGTTTTTTTGGATGAAATCAGCGAAATTCCTGTAGAAATACAGGCAAGGCTTCTTAGAGTGCTGCAGGAAAAGGAAGTAATGCGAATAGGCGGCTACCGAATGGTGCCTGTGGATGTCCGAATAATAGCTGCGACAAACCAAGATCCTTTCAAACTCGTGAAAGAAAATAAATTCAGGGAAGACCTTTTTTACAGGTTAACCCCTTTGTTTTTATTTCTTCCACCGCTCAGGGAAAGGGTGGAAGACGTACCGCTTTTATTTGATTACTTTATAAACCAAACCCGTACCGTACCGCCCTGGCACTGGAAGGATCTATCCGAAGAGGTGAAAAACATTCTGCTCGATTATTCCTGGCCCGGCAATGTGAGGGAGATAAAAAACTGCGTGGAGTACCTTTTGACAATGGCTCAGGGTATTCCAAAAGTCTACGATTTACCCGATATTATAACTTTAAAGGACGGGAAAAATAAAGATTCGTTATTACGGGAAACGAAAATAAATGACCTTTTGATTAATGTGCTTGAAATCATAAGGGAAGGAGAGGTGAAGGGTATAAAATTAGGCAGAAACAGCATAGCCCGCCTGATGTGCGAGAGGGGATTTAACGTGACGCCTTCAAAGGTGAGAAAACTTTTGCAGGATCTGAAGGAAAAGGGATATATAATTTCCGGCAGGGGAAGGCAGGGTACCGCGCTAACGCTTCAGGGAAGGGCATTAATTGGTGAAAAATAGGCTTTAATGGGTTTTAAATTAAGCCCATTGAAGCCTATATTTTTTGTACAAAATAAAAAGTTTAAAGTTTTTCTTATATTTTTGGGATTTAAAAATAATCAAAATTATGGCATGAATAATGCAAATATAAAATTAAACAAAAACAATTTAAAGCCTATTAGCTAAGGAGGAAAGTTATGATTCACATTAAAAATGCTCATGTTTATGCACCCGAAGATAAGGGAATATGCGATGTTGTAATCGAAGCTGGAAGGATAATTTATGTGGGGGAGAAATGCGAAATAAGTGGGCCTTTTAATTTGGAAATTGTGGATTTAAAAGGAAAATACCTTTGTCCGGGATTTATCGATCAGCACGTTCACATAACGGGAGGCGGCGGAGAAGGAGGGCCGGAGACATCCACTCCTGAAATTTGGCTTTCCGAACTTACAAAAAACGGCGTTACAACGGTTATAGGCTGTCTCGGCACGGATGGTGTGACCAGGTCAATGGCAAGGTTGTACAGTAAAGCCAAATCCCTGGAAAATGAAGGTGTTTCTACTTATATATATACAGGGGCTTATCAAATTCCGCTTCCAACCCTGACGGGCAGCGTTAAATCCGATTTAATCTTTATAGATAAGGTTGTGGGGGTAGGAGAGGTGGCAATATCCGATCACCGGTCTTCCGGGATCTCGCCTGAGGAACTTGCAAGAATTGCAGGAGAAGCCCGCGTAGGTGGTATGATTGGCGGCAAAAAAGGTAAGGTGCATTTACACGTGGGAGACGGGAAAAGGGGCTTGAAAATTATATACGATGCCGCCGATTATGCGGATATTCCCCTTTCTCAATTTCAGCCCACGCATTTAAACAGGAACCGCAGATTGATGAAGGAGTCCTTTGAATTTGGTATGAAAGGAGGATACTGTGATTATACCGCAGGAGAGGAGGTATACGATGAGGATGAAGTTACGGCAGCCGAAGCCGTATATGAAGCGATAAAGGCCGGAGTACCTGCGGATAACCTCACCATAAGTTCTGACGGAAACGGAAGTTTACCCGTATTTGACTCCCAAAAAAGATTAGTGGGATTGGGTGTGGGGAGCGTTTCCGCGTTGATAAAAAGCGTTCAGGCAATGTTTTTTAAATACAAAATTCCATTGGAAATTGCCCTTTGCACCGTGACGAAAAATCCCTCAACTATACACGGGTTAAAAGGGAAAGGAGAAATAAAGGAGGGATGGGATGCGGATTTGGTGGTTTTAAATGAAAATCTGGAAATCGAAAGCGTTTTGGCAAAGGGGAGGTGGATGGTAAGGGAAGGCGTTTTAGAAGTTTTCGGAACCTTTGAAAAGTATTAAAAAAGCTAAAAATCAAAAGGGAGGGTTAAACTTGCTGGGTAAGTTTAAAAACATAAATATGCCTCATACTTATGTAATCATATTTTATGTGGTTTTGGCGGCGTGGATTTTGACCTTGCTTTTGCCGGTAGGAAAATTTGAAACGGCAAAAAAGACATACATTCAAAATGGAAAGGAAAAAACTAAGACGGTAGTCGTTCCCGGGTCCTTCCAGTATGAACTCGACGAAAAAGGCATGCCTGTTAAAAAGCCTGCTAAGATATGGGGTACAGAGGATTTCGGCGGCTACGGTTTTCTCAATTACGTATTTGAAGGATTGGTAACGGGGGATAAATGGGGATCTGCTGTAGGTGTGGTAGCTTTTATTCTTGTTATCGGCGGAGCCTTTGGCATAGTTTTGCGAACGGGGGCTGTGGATTCTGGCATAATGGCGATGATTGGCCGAACGCAGGGAAGGGAGTCTTTAATAATACCCGTCTTATTTGTCCTGTTTTCCTTAGGCGGAGCCGTTTTCGGGATGGGCGAAGAAACTATACCCTTTGCTATGATTGTGGTTCCGATGGTTATCGCTATGGGCTACGACTCAGTAGTGGGCATATGCATAACCTACGTTGCAAGCCAGATAGGTTTTGCCACGTCCTGGATGAATCCTTTCAGCCTTGCTGTAGCTCAAGGAGTTTCCGATGTGCCGGTGTTTTCCGGGGCACCTTTCAGGATAATAATGTGGACTGTATTTACCGCAGCGGGTTTATGGTACACCTGGAGGTATGCCGTGAGAGTTAAGGAAAATCCATTAAACTCCATTTCTTATGAGTCCGACGAGTATTTCAGAAATCAGGTGAAGGTTAATTCCGAAACTGAAAAAGAAGAAGTTAAATTCACCACCGGGCATAAGTTAGTGTTACTTACCCTTTTGATAGGTATAATTTGGGTTGTATGGGGTGTAACCAAAAAGGGCTATTACATTCCAGAAATTGCTTCTCAATTTTTTGTTATAGGACTTGTGGCAGGCATAATAGGAGTAATCTTCAAACTAAACGGCATGACGGTAAACGATATAGCTTCATCCTTTGCTAAAGGGGCATCGGACCTTACGGGAGCAGCGCTCGTGGTGGGTATGGCAAAAGGAATACTTATAGTGTTGGGAGGCACGAGCCCCTCTGACCCGACCGTACTAAATACCATCCTTAATGCCGTGTCCCAGGGCATAGGGAAATTCCCCTCTTTGCTCTCCGCATGGTTCATGTATTTGTTCCAGTCAGTATTCAATTTCTTCGTTGTATCCGGCTCCGGGCAGGCAGCCCTTACGATGCCGATAATGGCTCCGCTTTCAGACCTTGTGGGTGTTACCAGGCAGACCGCCGTTCTCGCATTCCAGCTGGGCGACGGCCTTACAAACGTAATAGTGCCAACTTCCGCGTGTCTTATGGGCGTCCTGGGTGTTGCAAGGCTTGACTGGAGCATATGGGCAAAATGGCAGATTAAAATGCAGGGCTTTTTATTCCTCCTGGGCAGCATATTCGTAATTATAGCTCATGTTATAGGGTATAACTAGGTAATACCATAACGGCCTTGGGGAAGAGGGGGATTACTATAATAGACCTAACCAATGCTTATAGAGATTACAGCTACAGGAACTTCAGCCTACTTGGAATTAAAATGCATTATATTTCGAAGGGCGATACCTTTAATCTTTCAACTAAAAACATCACGCCAAATCCTGTAAAGATAAATTTGAGGGGCAATGAGTATTACAGCGGAACGATTTACACAAATGCAGTTTTTGATCCATATACCGCTTACGATTGTTTCGTAAAACTTGTGGACAGCAAAACTGAAATTTATGCGATAGGAGAAAAATATGATAAGAAAGCAAAACTTGGTTTCAGGTTAAGATGGGATAGATATTCGGATACTTACGGTTACTGGCAGAGAATAGATGGCGATAGTTCTTACACCGTAATAAACGAATATTTGAAGATCACGCCCTACTGAAATATATATAGATAGCGGCCCGGTTTTTAAAAAACGGGCCGCATCGGGTATTTTTGAGGCAAACTTTTTACCGATAATGAGGGGCTGATAAAATTATGATATTTAAATGGAAGTCAGCAGTAAATGTGTTAAAAAATGATCTATTGAGTGTTGAAAATCCTTCTTTTAAACCGGAAAATTCTTTTAGTGTAAATAGGATTAAAGAATGGATTAAAGGTATTAAGGGAAAAGCCGAAAAATATTTGAGCTTGCTCAGCCGTCTTTCCTTTTCCGTTGAGGAGATTTCCATTGCGATGAGGAGCATTGTAGAGCAGACCAGAGTGCTCTCGGAAGCGGCAAAAAAAACAAACCTCTAACATTCTTTCGACGAAAAATTTTACAAAAGACCTGTACGAAAAAATAGAAAAGACCAGTATAAATGTAAAAACGGTGGGTGATAATTCAAACAAAATTTATCAAAATATTGCGGCAAAAAAGGTTGAAGTTATATCCATTATGGAAAATCTAAATACTCTAAAGAAAAAACTAGAAGTTGCCGAAAGCGCTGTAAAAAACCTTGAAGAAAGGTCAAAACGTGCGGAGGAATTAATTTCATCGGTTAAAAACATCTCCGAAGAGACTAATTTACTTGCGCTCAATGCGACTATAGAAGCCGCACATGCCGGAGAACGGGGCAAAAGTTTTTCAGTGGTGGCATCCGAAATACGTAAACTTTCTTACAATACGAAGGAAGTTTCAAAAGAAGTAAGTACACTTTTGAATCAAATTAAGGAAATAAGCAACATGATCAGTATTTCCATTATCGAAGTCTTAAAAAATATCACCCAGAATTTTGATAAGCTGAGCTTAATAGTGAACTATATAAACGATATAGAAAAATACGTATATGATTCAACAAAAGAGAGCGGGAATATTGAAAGAGAGATATCCTATATTTTCAGCAGAGCTGATGAAGTAAATGGCTTTATAGAAAATATATCAAAAGAAATTATAGAAATAGAAAACTCGACCTTTAAGGTTAATAAAGCCATCGAAGAGCAAAAGGATTATATAAGCGAACTGCTGGATATCATCAGCAAAATGGAGGACAATTACATAGAGTTGACTTCTGAAATTAATGAAAGCGAATTTTTGCAAGAAAAGGAAGAAAAATTGATACTTGTAAGCTCTCCTTACGAACCATACGTTATTTATAACGATGAAAAAGGCGAGCTGGAGGGCATAGACATAGAAATTATAAAGGAAATATTCAATAGAAGAAATATAGATGTAACGACCAGGGTAACCACATGGGATATGTCTCTGAAAGCCATAAAGAGCGGCGTGGCAGACTTGATACCAACCGTATCTTACAAAAAAGAAAGGGAAGATTTCATCGATTTTTCTAAAGAATACGGCAAAATTTACAAAGCCGTTTATTCCCTTGAAAGTTCAGGTGTGAGCATTGAAAAGTATGATGATTTACGGAAATACAAAATCGGCATAATACAGGGATACAACTATGATGAAAAATTCTTGAACGATAACTCTATATTGAAAGATAAAAGTTTAAACGAAGATATACTTTTTACGAAATTGATAAAAGGTATTGTTGACGCTGTTATATTAAACGAATTTATAGGAGATTATTACCTGAAAAATAAGAAACTGAATCAGGTAGTAAGGAAAAACAAATACAAAATGATAGAAGAAACCTCGTCGGATATCCGGCTGGGATTCAGCAAAAAAAAGGATTTAAGCAAGTATAAAAAAATATTCGAGGAGGGTATTGAAGAAATCAAAAAGGACGGAACCTATGAGAGGATTGTAAATAAAATCTAAAATAAAATTTTAAATTTAAGGGGGGTTATGAATGGCAAAAAAAAGAATTCTTGCGCTTTTTATAATTCTCTTTTTGATGGGTTCTTTAATTTTAGAAGGCTGTGCTCAAAGCAGAGAAAGTACATCAAAAGGTAGTCAGCTAAAATTTTCGATTACTACGGACCTTGCAACTCTTGATCCCCAGCAAATGACCGATTCTTTTAGCTTCAGCATTGCCAATGCCCTTTACGAGGGGCTGGTGAGGGTACACGATGGCAGGGTTTTACCCGGCATAGCCAGCAGCTGGGATGTATCGGACGACAAGCTCACGTATACCTTCCATTTGAGGGATGCGGTATGGAGCGATGGGTCAAAGGTAACGGCTTACGATTTTGAGTACGCAATAAAACGGCTTTTAGATCCCAAAACGGCATCAAATTACGCTTTCATCGGATATTATATACTCAACGGGGAGGAATTTAATACAGGGAAAATTTCCGATCCTGAAATGGTTGGTGTAAAGGCGCTGGATGACAAAACCTTGAAAATTACATTAAAAGCTCCTACGAAGTATTTCGACGGTCTTTTAGGAATGGCTTCATTTATGCCTGTAAAAAAAGATTTTGTAGAAAGAATGGGGGAAAAATTCGGCGCTGATGCCGATAAAGCTCTTTACAACGGGCCCTTTGTTTTGAAAGAATGGAAGCATGAGCAGGAATTGGTACTGGAGAAAAATCCTAATTACTGGAATAAAGATGAAATAAAAATAGACGAGGTAAGGGTGTATATAGTTGGTGATAAAAATACCGCCTATCAGATGTTTGAAAAGGGGCAGGTTGATTTTGCCGATGTTCCGGAGGCTCTTATAGAAAGTGTAATTTCCGGGGAAAATACGCAAAAATACAACACAGGCAGGGTATATTTCATAAGATACAATATGAAATCCAAAGATAAACCCTGGCTTGCCAACGAAAACTTCCGAAAGGCAATAGGTTATGCCCTTGACCGGGAAGATTTTATAAAAATGGCATTTAAAGGAGCTGCTTATCCTGCTACCAGATTTATACCGCCGGATGTGAACGGAGTGGAAAAGAAATTCGTACATGAGTTTCCTATGGAGTATTACCCGTCCAAAGCTGATGTAACAAAAGCGAAGGAATACCTTTCAAAAGCTATGCAGGAGCTTGGCATTTCCGAAGCAAACAAGCTCGGTTTTGAACTCATGGTGGATGACACTTCCGGAACCAAGAACGGTGTAGAAATTATACAGGATATGCTGAGGAGAAATTTAGGTATAGACATTGAGGTAAAAACGGTAACCTTCAAAGAAAGGCTGCAGCGGATGAGAAAGGGAGAATACGAAGTGATGATAACGAGGTGGGGGCCGGATTACAATGATCCCATGACTTATCTTGAATACTGGCTTCCCGATGAGAATATGAAAAACAGCGGGTGGGAGGATCAGATCTACGATGGTATGATTAAAAATGCCGGGAAAGAAACTGATTTTAAAAAACGGGCAGAAATTATGTTTGAAGCTGAAAAATATCTTTTAGATAAAGCTCCGATGGTGCCTCTTTATTTTACCCAGAACGTATGGGTGAAAAAGGGTGAACTGCAGAATCTCGTAAGAGCGCCTATAGGAGGAGTGGATATTGATTTTGTGTATGCCTTTTTTAAAAAATAAAACAAAAGATATTTAAATTGACAAAAATTTTCTATTATTATATAATATGACCAAGAGGTCATGTGACTTTTTGGTCATATTTTTTTTAATATAATATGACCGCCTGGTCATAAATTTTCAAAGGAGGTATCAAATGCCAAAATCAACTTTTTTTAATTTACCGGAGGATAAAAGGCAAAAAATTATTGAAGCGGCTGTTGATGAATTTTCCGAACACCCTTATAAACAGGCGAGCGTAAACAGGATAGTTGAAAAAGCGGGGATAGCTAAAGGAAGTTTTTACCAGTATTTTCAGGATAAGAAAGACCTGTATAAATACATTATCGAAATAAGCGCTCAACAAAAGTTAATGTATATGCAGCATATTATGAAGGATTTTGATAAACTTAACATTTTTCAGTTTATACGCGAACTTTATATTGCTGGAATAAAGTATGCAAAAGATAATCCCAAGCCTTTTTCTATCGGGGTTAGATTTTTAAAAGAAAAGGATAGCGAGTTATTTGACGAAATTATGGAAGATTCAAGGAAAAAAAGCGGGGATTTTTTCAAATACCTTTTGATAAAAGGGATTGAAAAAGGGGAGGTGGATCCTGCCATTGATGTAGACTTAGTATCCATGCTCATTACTTCTTTAAGCATTGATATTTCGGAGTATTATCTAAAGACAAGAGAAGGGGAAGACCTCATGGGGATATACAACCTGGTGGATAAGATGCTTTATATTATTGAAAACGGTATTAAGGCAAAAGGAAAGGGGAATTAAAATGCTTTCCGTAAAAAATCTTTATTTTTCTTATACCGGTGACGAACATTATGCGGTTCGGGATTTGAGCTTTGAAATTGAAAAGGGAGAAATTTTCGGATTTTTAGGACCCAGCGGTGCCGGCAAATCCACCACCCAAAAGATTTTAACCGGGCTTCTTCCTTTACAAAAGGGTGAAGCAAGCATTGCAGGAATCAACATTAAAAAACCTACGGAGGAATTTTTCAATATTATAGGGGTATGCTTTGAACAGCCCAATGTTTATAAAAAGCTAACAGGATTGGAGAATCTGGAATTTTACAGAAAAATGTTCAGCGTACCTACACAAGATCCCATTAAACTTCTTCGGATGGTGGGTTTGGAGAAGGACGCAAAAAAAAGGGCCGGGGAATATTCAAAAGGTATGGTGCAGAGGTTGGTTTTCGTGAGGTCTATGATAAATAACCCCAAAATGTGGTTTTTGGATGAGCCAACCTCCGGTTTAGACCCCAATACCGCAAGTATTATAAAGGATATAATATGGCAGAAGAAAAAGGAAGGGGTTACCGTTTTTTTGACAACCCACAATATGTATATTGCGGATGAACTGTGCGATAGAGTTGCTTTTATTAATGACGGGAAAATAGTCCTTATAGATGCTCCCCGAAACTTAAAATTGAAATACGGGAAAAACATGGTAAGGGTAGAATATAAGGAAGAGGGAGTTTTAAAAAGGGAATTGCTGTCAATGGAAAACGATGAAGACAAAGAAAGATTAAATTATTTAATAAGGGAAAAAGATATCGAGACGGTTCACTCTCAGGAAGCAACCCTTGAAGAGATCTTTATTAAGGTGACGGGTAGGGGGTTGAGTTAAGGTGTTTAAAAGATTTTGCACCCTGCTCAAAAAGGATTTAAAAATTGCGTACAGGAATTTCTTTTTTTTGATCGTTGTGGCTACTGCATTACTTTTTGCGGCATTAACAAATTACGTATTTCCACAAAAAATAAATATAGAGCCCAAGGTTTTTTACTATATAGAGGATAAAAGCAGTTCTTTACAAGCCGTTAACCGTGTTATTGAAAAAGCCAAGATTGAAAATAACAAAATATTTGAGGTAAATTCGATAAAAGAATTGGAAGAAAAAATGAACAGGGATTTCAACAGCCTAGGTATAATAATAAAAAATCCTTCTAAAAAACCAGAAATAGAATTTATCTTTCAAGGACATGAAAATCAAAAAATAAGAAATGCTTTGCTGTTGTCTTTTAAACAGGAAATATTGAAAAATATGAATATAAGTATGCCTGAAGTATTGACCGAAACTTTAAATAAATACAGGGTCGTAGAAGAAATCCCCTTTAATAAAATAATGATTCCGGCTTTTATTGTAATGGAATCCATATTGCTGGGTTATTTCCTGATTGCTGCTTTAATTTTTATGGAAAAAGAAGAAGGGACCATTAAGGCGCTTTTTGTTGCACCGGCAAAAATTACCGAATATCTTTTTTCTAAAATAATTTTAATGGTAATCCTTGGGATTATTTCTTGCTTAATTTTAACACTTCTTACGATGGGCAATACGGTAAATTATTTTTGGTTAATGATTTATTTGGTTCTGGGGAGTATTGCTGCGGCTTTGCTGGGATTGATATTGGCAAGCTTTTTTGACAACATTTCTCAGGCCAGTGTATGGATAATTGCGGTAAGCGTATTATTTTCCCTGCCGTTTCTTTCATATTTTTATCCCAGTTTTACTCCTAATCTGGTAAAGGTTATTCCTACCTATTATTTGCTTTTTACTGCAAAAGAAATTATTTTTCCAACGGGGAATTCCGGTATTGTATATGCGGGGATTATGGGTCTGGTTATTTTCAATATTATTGGTTTTATCCTTACCGCAAAACTTTATGAAAAATACCTGCTATGGGAATAGGAGGTGAAAAAATGCGACGAATTTTTAATATATTTAAAAGGGATTTATCCGGCAGTTTAAGGGATTCGCTGCTTTTGTATATGATAGCGGCACCCGTTATTTTAGCTTTGGTATTAAGGTTTTTTATTGCCGGGGCTGATACTGCGGCACTGCAGTTTGCAGTGGATAAAAATGTTGAAGGGAAAATAATTGAAGAATTGAGAAAATACGGCAGCGTGGAAGTTTTTGACGACGGGAAAGGTGTTGAAAAAAGGATATGGGGTGCGGATGATATTGCGGGGATAATAAAGGTCGGGGATGAGTACAGAATAATATTTGAAGGGAATGAATCTAATGACACAAAAGAACTTTCTCAAATGATAATGCAGGATATCCTTTATCATAAAGATATTGAAGTAAATTTCATGGTAAAGGATTTGGGGAGGAAGAATTCGCCCGTGGCGGTAGTTGAAGCCGCATCGCTTTTTTTAATGCTTTTTGCATTATGCGGAGCGGTAATAGGTTTTAATATAATTGAAGAAAAAGAATCCCAGACTTTAAGTGCTTTATCTGTTACTCCGATGAAAGGATATGAATACATTATCGGGAAAAGTTTAATTGGAATTTTGATTCCGTTGATTTTGGGGTATGTTCTTATATGGCTTCTTGGGATAAAAAATGTAGATTCAGGGAAACTTTTTGTAATGACTTTATGCGGAACCATAATAGCCGTTTTAGTAGGTTTTATAGTGGGTTCTTTAAGTAGTAATCAAATTGCGGGGATTGCAAATTTAAAGGTGCTCGGTATAATTTTATCCGGTTCCGTGGTAGGGGCTTTGATGCTTCCCGAAGGTAAGCAGATTTTCCTTTACTGGATTCCTGTCTATTGGTCCTTTAAAGGTTTTTACGGAATTTTTATCGGGAATATTACCTGGAGGCAGATAATTATATATAATGCATGGGTTATGGGGTTATGCTTTTTAATATTTATTATCTTTAAACGGAAAGGAGGAATAAACGCGATTTAATATCATTTTTATCTTGCTAAATCAATAAATTAGAGTAAATTGCGATGATCAGAGAAACAGATGAAATAGCGATTTTAGGGCATCCGAAAAAATAATTTCTCCCATAAAAAAGCGAAAAAATGGGACTCTCATAATAATAAATTTATACAATATCAAAAATTACACCCATAACATAAAAAAACAGGTGAAACCCTTTCTTTTCTGGTGTATATTAGAATTGTACAAAAAAAAAACAAACAAAACACACCAAAGAAAGGAGTTTCACCTATGTCTATTATACCACAACAAACATTTTTTGTATGGGATGAAATAGAAAATTTAGGGGATCTTGAAAGATTACGTCTCGTAATAGAATATATGCCCGATGAAGAACTGATGCAGACATTAGAAAAACAAAGGGGAAAAGGTAGAGACGATTATCCTGTTAGAGCAATGTGGAACTCAATACTTGCCGGTGTAGTATATCAACATCCATCCATAGAAAGCTTAAGAAGAGAACTTTCAAGGAATGGGCAGCTAAGGCTAATGTGTGGATTTTACGAAACACCCGTTCCACCGGCCTGGGTATATACGAGATTCCTAAAAAAACTATTTGTAAATGAAGAAATAATAGAAAAAATGTTTAACCAATTAGTGAGAGAAATATCAAAAATACTGCCGGATTATGGCAAAGACTTAGCCATAGACAGCAAAGCTATAGAATCACTGGCAAAACATGAAAACAAAAACAAAAAACCTGATGGTAGAAGAGATACAGAAGCAGACTGGGGTAGAAAAGAATATAGAGGACAAAGGCAAGATGGCACCATGTGGGAAAAGATAGTGAAATGGTTTGGTTACAAACTTCACCTAATAGTAGATTCAAACTATGAACTACCTGTAGCATATTGTGTTACCACAGCCTCCCAATCAGATGTAAAACAAGCCCATAAATTAATAGAGAAACTAAACAAAGAGCATAGAGAAATAATACAAAGATGCGAGACATTACAAGCAGACAAAGCATACGATGACACAAAATTAATAACCGAATTATGGGATACATACAAAATAAAGCCGGTAATAGATATACGAAACATGTGGAAAGATTCTGAAGAGACCCGGCAGTTAGAAGGCAAAGAGAATATAGTATATGATTACAAAGGAGAAGTATACTGCTACTGCTTAAAAACCGGTAAAAAGCGGCAAATGCCTTCTGGAGGTTTTGAAAGAGACAGGAACACAATAAGGAAACTTTGTCCTGCCAAACAATATGGGATAGAATGCAAATGCATGGAAGAATGCAAAGCAAAAAATGGAATAAGGATACCGATAAAAACAGACAGGAGGATATTTACCCCGATAGACCGTTCAAGCTACAAATGGGGAAGGTATTACAAAAAAAGGACAGCAGTAGAAAGAGTAAACAGCAGGTTAGATGAATCTTTTGGGTTTGAGAAACACTACATCAGAGGAAAAAAGAAAATGGAAATAAAATGCGGTATAGCCCTATGTATAATGCTTGCAATGGCTTTAGGAAGGATAAAAGAAAAACAAGCGGGTGAAATGCGTAGTCTTATAAAACCAGTTCAAAGAAAAGAGAAATCGGCTGCTGCATAAAAATAAGCAATTAACTGTAAAAAGCAAAAAAAAACAAAGAAGCCACAAAAACAGTGGTTTACTTTAGTGTTGCCTTTTTTTGGTTAGAAAAATATGGAAATAAAAAACATGCTGCCTTATGGCTTCAAAAAATTCTTTTTGGTACTTTCAATAGAGGGAAAATAATGCAATAAATTTGTGATAGAAATTAAAAAAAATGGTACAAAGCAAAAAGCTCCAATTAAAAATCTTCTTGATTTTGTTATCACCTTTATATATAATATTATTGGAAATTTAAATAGATTTTTCCGGTTTAAAAGAAAAATTGAATAATTGGATGAAGGGTGTAGGAGAGACCCCTATTGGGGCGCCGAAGGGGAAAGCGAGGATTCGCGAAACTCTCAGGCAAAAGGACTGCACCCCGACAGCCCCTGGAGTTAATCCAGTAAACGGGGTAATTTTGAAGCCTTAAAGGAAAATTATCACAAAAATTTTTAAGGCTACAGGGAGGAATAAGACTCTAAAGGAGTTTTATTCCTCTTTTATTTTTTTCGGCATAACAGGGGGAATTTGTCAAAAAATAAAATATAAGGGGAAAGGAGTGGTAAGGATGATCGAGCTTACTGCGGAAAACTTTGAACAGGAGGTGTTGAAAGCCGAAGGGCCTGTACTTGTGGATTTTTGGGGGCCAAAATGCGAGCCCTGCAAAGCATTGATGCCCCACGTTGAAGAGCTGGAAAAGAAATACGGCGACAAGGTTAAATTTTGCAAATTGGATACATCAAAAAATATGCGCCTTGCGATAAGCCAAAAAGTCATGGGCCTTCCGACAATAATTATTTACAAAGGAGGGGAGAAGGTAGATCAGGTTACAAAAGATGTTACGGTTGAGATGATAGAAGAGATGATTAAGAGGAATATTTAATTTGCGGGGGTGAAAGGATGAAATTGGAATTAGGTTATTTTTACGTCAAGGATGTGGTTTTGGGCGACAGGACGGAATTTGAAAACGGCACCCTTACGGTAGATGAAAAGGGGCTTGTCGAATATTTAATGGAAGACAAAAGGATTAAAGACGTTCACCTTGATATTGCCCGCCCCGGGGAAGAGGTAAGAATTATACCGGTAAAAGATGTAATTGAACCTCGTGTAAAGGTAAGCGGGAAAGGGACTGTTTTCCCTGGATTTTTAGGGAAGCCTTTGACAGTGGGAGAAGGCAGGACCCACGTCTTAAAGGGTATGGCGGTTGTTACCTGCGGTAGGATTGTAGGTTTTCAGGAAGGAATTATCGACATGACCGGGCCCGGTGCGGAATATACCCCCTATTCTAAATTGACAAATTTGGTTGTTGTCGCAAACCCTGTAGAAGGCCTTACCCAGCACGAACATGAAGAAGCCATCAGGCTTGCGGGATTAAAGGCTGCATCTTTCTTGGCAAAATGCGTAAAGGACAAGACTCCGGAAGAGATTAAGGTTTACGAGACAAAACCCCTTCCTTTAGCCCTTGCTGAATACCCGAATCTGCCCAAAGTCGCATATGTTTATCAGCTTCAAAGCCAAGGGCTACTGCATGACACCTATGTTTACGGTGTTGATGCTAAGAAGATAATTCCCACCCTTATTTATCCGACGGAACTGATGGATGGAGCCATTGTGAGCGGCAACTGCGTATCTGCCTGTGATAAGAATACTACTTACGTCCACCAGAATAACCCGGTTGTGGAAGAACTCTACAACCGCCACGGTAAAGATATTAACTTTATCGGGATAATAATCACCAATGAAAACGTCACCCTTGCGGATAAAGAAAGGTCTTCGGATTATACGGCAAAATTGGTTGAATTTTTAGGGCTTGACGGAGTAATTATTACCGAGGAAGGATTCGGAAACCCCGATACGGATTTGATTATGAACTGCAGAAAGATTGAAGAAAAAGGCGTAAAAACGGTGCTTATAACCGATGAATATGCCGGAAGGGATGGAGCATCTCAATCCCTCGCTGACGCAGACCCGAAAGCGGATGCGGTTGTAACGAGCGGAAATGCCAACGAAGTTATAGTGCTTCCGCCGATGAAGAAGATAATAGGGCTTATCGATACTGCAACGTTAATCGCTGGAGGCTCTCAGAAATCTCTAAGGGATGATGGCAGCATCGAAATTGAGATACAAGCCATCACCGGTGCTACTTCAGAAGTAGGATTTACCAAGTTAAGTGCGGTGACTTATTAATTAAAACCATGTAGGAAAGGGAGGAACAAATATGTTTGAAGGCAAAAAGATTGTAATCGTTGGCGACAGGGACGGAGTTCCGGGGCCTGCAATAGAGGCGTGCATGAAGACTACGAAGGGTGAAGTGGTATTTGCCACCACCGAATGCTTTGTCTGAACCGCTGCGGGAGCGATGGACCTGGAGGTCCAAAAAAGAATAAAAGAATTTGCAGAAAAGTATGGTCCGGAAAACGTAGTAGTAATTTTGGGAGGAGCGGAACCCGAAGCTGCTGGTATCGCAGCCGAAACCGTTACCAATGGAGATCCCACCTTTGCAGGGCCTTTGGCAGGGGTTTCTTTGGGACTTGCGGTTTACCATATAGTTGAACCTGAAGTAAAAGAGGCTGTGGACAAGAACGTTTATGAAGAAAATGTGGGCATCATGGAGATGGTTCTCGACGTGGAGGGAATCTGCAGGGAAGTTAAAAAGTACAGGGAGCAGTACTCCAAATATAAAGCTTAAAGGGGGTTGCCCTTTATGAAAAAATTTAGAGTGGTTCATTATATAAATCAGTTTTTTGGACAGATAGGAGGAGAGGAAAAAGCCGATATTCCTCCTATGGATAAGGAAGGGCCTGTAGGGCCGGGGACAGCTTTTAATGCCGCTTTTGCCGGAGAAGCGGAAATAGTAGGTACCGTCATTTGCGGCGACAGTTACTTTAACGAGAATACCGATACTGCTTTAAAGGATGTTTTAGAAAGGATAAAAAAATACGAACCCGATTTTGTGATAGCCGGGCCTGCCTTTAATGCAGGGCGCTACGGCATGGCCTGCGGAAGGGTTTGTAAAGCGGTTAAGGAAAGCCTGAATATACCTGCGGTTACAGGTATGTTTGCAGAAAACCCCGGTGTGGAGGTTTATAAAAAGGATGTCTACATTGTTGAAACAGCAGGTTCAGCTGCAGGTATGAGGGATGCCGTCCCTAAAATGGCAAGGCTTGCTTTAAAGCTGGTAAAAGGCGAACCTGTGGGTTTACCCAAAGAGGAAGGGTATATCCCGAGGGGTATAAGGAAAAATGTTTTCGTAGAGGAAAACGGAGCCAAAAGGGCTGTTGATATGCTTGTAAAAAAACTTAAGGGAGAGCCCTTTGTCACCGAATACCCCATGCCTGACTTTGACAGGGTGACACCTGCACCTGCAATAAAAGACTTAAAATCTGCAAAAATTGCGCTTGTGACATCTGGAGGCATTGTGCCAAAGGGGAATCCCGACAGAATTGAAGCTTCAAGCGCATCAAAATTTGGAAAATACGATATAGAAGGTGTAGATGTTTTAACCCCCGATAAGTTCCAGACTGCTCACGGCGGATACGATCCCACCTATGCCAATCAGGATCCCAACAGGGTATTACCGGTAGATGTCATGAGGGAACTTGAAAAGGAAGGTGTCATAGGAAAACTTCACAGGTATTACTATGCCACTGTAGGAAACGGAACATCCGTAGCGAATGCAAAAAGGTTTGCACAGGAAATTGCAAAGGAGCTTGTGGCTGACGGAGTACAGGCGGTTATACTTACGTCCACCTGAGGCACCTGCACTCGTTGCGGCGCAACGATGGTAAAGGAATTGGAAAGGGCAGGGCTTCCCACGGTTCACGTGTGCACCATTGTTCCCATTTCCCTTACCGTTGGGGCAAACAGGATAGTTCCGGCAGTTGCAATACCTCATCCCCTCGGTAATCCTGCGCTTACAAAGGAACAGGAAAAGGAATTAAGAAGAAAGCTCATTTTGAAAGCTTTGAACGCCTTGACCGTGGATGTAGAAAGACAGACTGTATTTGAGTAAGGAGGGCTTTTATGTCCGGTGCTGTTATTTCTGGTGCCAGCTACATATTGGTGCACGTCCCACACATAATGATGGTGGCTGGCACCACCCAGCTTTTAGAAAAGGAAAATCCCCGTTCTGAATATTATAAAAGGGCTTTTTCTCATATAAGAAAGTATGAGGATGCGGTAGCCTACGCGCCCAATCAAGCCTATATAGGCAATATTTACCCTGATGATTTGAAGAATATAAAAAGGCCTTGGTATGAAAATCTCCTTTCGGATGCAAAAAGATTTGGACGCTACGGTGAAATAATGCCGGAAGATGAGTTTTTCGGCCTTATGGCCATTTCGGATGTTTTTGACCTTGTCATACTGGAAAAGGAATTTGCAGAAAGGATTAGGGAAAAACTTTCCAAACATCCCCTTATTAACGAAAACGACCTTAAACGTTTAAAGGCAGGTCAGCCCAGGGAGGTTATTGAAAAATATATAGAGGAAGGGGCTGTAGAATTAAAATCAGATGGAGAATTGGTAGGCTGTGTGAGAAAAGCTCACGATAGGGATGAAACCCTGTCGTCCCACGTTATGATTGAAAACATATCCACAAAGGCATCTGCGGTTCTTGCTTTAAAGCACCTTTTAAAAATCACAGGCACTGCTCCTGAGGAAATAGACTACATCATAGAATGTTCGGAAGAAGCCTGCGGCGATATGAACCAAAGGGGAGGAGGAAACTTTGCAAAGGCCATCGGAGAAATAGCAGGTTGCTTGAATGCAACCGGCGCGGATATGAGGGGCTTTTGCGCAGGGCCTACCCATGCACTTATAGCTGCTGCTGCCCTTGTGAGCTGCGGAATTTACAAAAAGGTAGCAGTCGTGGCAGGGGGTGCCACCGCAAAGCTTGGGATGAATGGAAGAGACCATGTAGCTAAAGGAATGCCCCTTTTGGAGGATGTATTGGGTGGTTTTGCCATTCTTGTTTCGGAAAACGATGGCATAAACCCTGTCATAAGATTGGATTCTATCGGAAAACACACTATTTCCGCAGGAGCATCACCTCAGGCTGTTATGCAGTACGTGGTTTACGACCCCCTCGACAGGATAGGGCTTAAGGCAACAGATGTGGATAAATTCGCACCCGAGCTTCAAAACCCGGAAATAACGGAACCGGCTGGGGCGGGAGATGTGCCTAAGGCCAACTACAAAATGATAGCTGCAATAGGTGTCAAAAGAGGAGAAATAAAGAGAGAAGAAATGGATAGCTTTATTGAAAAACACGGAGTGCCTGGTTTTGCGCCTACACAGGGGCACATACCTTCGGGGGTTCCAGTAATCGGACATGCAAGGGATAAAATATTGGAAGGCAAGATGACAAGGGCTATGGTAATTGGCAAGGGAAGCCTGTTCCTTGCCCGAATGACCAACCTCTTTGACGGCATTTCCTTTATTATGGAGAAAAACCCGGGCATTAAGAAGGATGTAGATAGGATTGACCTTACCTCTTATGTGGCAGAGGCTTTCAGAGAATTTGCCGATTACTTAGAAAAGAGGGGGAAGGCCGATGCCACTTGATAAGGCGCTTTTTTTTAAAAGCCTTGCCGATGCTTTGGAGAATAAAATCGAAAAAAAAGAGGCAGTAATAGGAATCACCTTATTGGGAAGCGAACATCCTGCCGAGATGATAGCAACTGCTTCCAAAAGGGTAGAAAAGGCTTTAGGGATAAAAGTAATTGCTATAGGGCCGGAAGATATTGCAAAAAAAGCGGGGCTTTCTTTTGAAAGGGCTGAAAGTTTGGAAGAGGCCCATAGGGTAATGGAAGGTCTTCTTGACAGCGATAAAATAGATGCAGCAGTAACCATGCACTACAATTTTCCTATTGGTGTATCAACAGTAGGCAGGGTGATAACACCGGCAAGGGGAAAATCCATGCTTATTGCTACAACCACGGGGACTTCTTCCCCTAACAGGGTAGAGGCGATGGTTAAAAACGCTGTTTACGGTATAATTACGGCAAAAGCCCTCGGGATAGAAAATCCGAGCATTGGAATTTTGAATGTGGACGGGGCAAGGCAAGTGGAAAGGGCTTTAAAAAGACTGTCGGAAAAAGGTTATGATATTAATTTTGCTTCTTCCATTCGTTCGGATGGCGGCACTATTATGCGCGGGAACGACCTTTTATCGGGTTCCTGCGATGTTATGGTGACCGATACGCTTACGGGGAATCTCTTAATAAAAATCTTTTCGGCCTTCACTACAGGCGGAGATTATGAAGCCCTCGGTTGGGGCTACGGCCCGGGGATTGGGGAGAATTACGAAAGGCTTATCCTCATACTTTCACGAGCGTCAGGTGCGCCTGTAGTGGAGGGAGCAATACAGTTTGCAGCAGAGCTCGTAAAAGGGAACATCAAAAGGATAGCCAAAGAAGAATTTGAAAAAGCAAAGAAAGCGGGGCTTGAAGAGATCTTAGAGGAAATAAGAGGGAAAAAGGAGGAAAAGGAAGCGGAAAAAGAGGTTGCTCCACCGCCTAAAAAAGGAGTAACCGAAGAAATTTCAGGAATTGATGTTCTTGAAATAGAAAATGCGGTATTAACCCTTTGGAAAAAGGGAATTTATGCCGAAAGCGGGATGGGATGCACAGGGCCGGTGATACTTGTTGCAGAAGAAGATTTAGAAAAGGCTATAATGGTATTAAAGGGTGCAGGTTATATAGGATAAAAAAATCCGGGGATTTTTCCCCGGATTTTTTTTGGCCTGTTTTTCATTCCGGTTTATATTCTTCATCTTGTTTTTGCGGGAAAACCTTTATCAAGATTTTTATTAAAACGTAAAAAAGGGTTATTGAGGAAAAAATTCCAAGCATGCTGATTCCCATTATTTGCAAAGTTTCATAGAAAACCTCCATCATTTATTCCTCCCAATTAAACCTTTACTTTACAAGCAAGAGCACAAGGCTTCCAGCAATGATGGAACCTATTTGTCCTGCCACATTGGCTCCTACAGCCTGCATCAATATGAAGTTTGAAGGGTCTTCCTTTTGAGCTATTTTCTGTATTACCCTTGCGGACATAGGAAAGGCGGAAATTCCCGCAGCACCTATCATGGGGTTTACTTTTTCCTTTAAAAATAGGTTTAAAATCTTTGCAAAAATTACTCCACCTGCAGTGTCAAAGATAAATGCAACCAATCCCATTGCTATAATTAACAGGGTTTTTGGGTTTAAAAATTGTTCAGCGGACATTGTGGAGCCTATGGTTATTCCCAGTAATAATGTTACGAGGTTTGCAAGCTCGTTTTGGGCTGCTTTGGTGAGCCTGTCCAAAACCCCCGAAACCCTAATAAGATTTCCAAACATTAAAGAACCCACCAAAGCAACGCTAATTGGAGCTATAATACCGGCAATTATTGTCACCGTTATGGGAAATAAAATTTCTACCGTCCTTGATATGGGTACGTCAAAATTTGGTTTCATTCTTATTTTTCGCTCAGCAGGTGTTGTCAAAAGCTTTATTACCGGCGGCTGAATTATAGGGACTAAAGCCATATAGGAGTATGCGGCTACAGAAATCGGTGCTAAAAGGTGCCTTGCGAACTTGGTGGCTACGTATATGGATGTAGGGCCATCGGCAGCACCGATTATCCCTATGGATGCGGATTCTTTTAAGCTAAATCCCAATAATGCCGCCATGGACATTGTGAAAAAGATTCCAAACTGTGCAGCAGCGCCGAAAAACAGCATAAAAGGTTGTTTTAAAAGGGGTTTGAAATCTATCATGGCTCCTACGGCTATGAAAATAAGGATGGGAAATAATTCCGTTAAAATACCTGCTTTAAAAAGAAGTGTTAAAAAACCGTCTTGCCCTACTGCAGAGGAAAGGGGTATGTTTGCTAAAATAGCGCCGAATCCTATGGGCAAAAGGAGCATGGGTTCGTATTCTTTTTCAATAGCAAGGTAAATAAGGATTCCACCGATGATGAACATTATTATGTTTTGAACAGAAAGGCTCTTTAGCCCTAATAGTAAATCCTCCAAAGCTAAGACCTCCAGTCAAAATAGTATTAATGGAATCAAAATTCAATATACATAATACTATTTTAGTTTTATTTAAGCAAATAACTTTTTTTTATATACATAATAACTTTGTAACCACTGCATGTCCCAATAAATATTATAGTTATATGGCAAAACCTTTTTGAAGTTAAAGGGGAGGATAGAAAAATGAAAAAGTGTTTAGTGCTTTTGCTGGTTTTCGTTTTGGTGTTAGTTTTGGTTGGGGGGTGCGGTAAAACCACTTCTTCAACTTCAAGCAGCACAACTGCCGGTGAAAATAAAAACAAAAATTTCCCGGGGGTCACTCCCTTATCTCCGGCGGTTAAGGTTACGGTGGGTATGAAGCAGGTGGTTTCCGACGCGGGTGTTCTAATAGGTTTGGCAAAGGGATATTATAAAGAGCTCGGCATAGAAATTGAACCGGTTCAGTTCAATACGGGGCAGGAAATGATCAACGCCCTTGGGGCGGGACAGTTGGATGTTGGATGCACAGTCACTTCTTCAGGGCTTTTTAATGCGATGCTGAGGGGAATACCTATAAAAATAGTTGCAGATAAGGGCATAAATGTACCCAGCAAGGGCTATTACAGGCTTATTATAAGGAAGGACCTTGTGAATGAAATAAAAGATTTTAGTGACTTAAAAGGAAGAAAGCTTGCAGTTGTAGGCACAGCCTCTTTGGATGAAATATGCCTTGATAGGGTATTGAATAAGGCAGGAATTACTACAAAAGATGTGGACCTTCAAGTAATCAGAGCATTTCCGGATATAGTTGCTGCAATGAGCAACAAGAGCATAGATGGAGGTATGGTAATAGAACCCTTCGTTACTTCAGCTGTTGAAAAGGGAATAGCAGATCCCTGGAAGGATCCTTCGGAATACGACCCGGATGCTCAAATTGCCCTCCTTGTTTACGGTAAAAGCATGATGGAAAAACCGGAAGTGGCAAAGAGGTTCATGCTTGCGTATATAAAATCCTTAAGGGACTACAACGACGCTTTCTTCAAGGATAAAGGGAAAGATGAGATAATCTCTATACTTGCTGAATACTCTACAGTAAAGGACAAAGAACTTTACAATAAGATGTACCCCGTTGGTTTAAACCCCAACGGTTATGTGAGGATGAAAGGAATTCAAGCAGATATCGACTGGTACAAGAAATACGGACTTTTAACAGGGGATATAAAGGCTGAAGATGTCGTAGACAATAGCTTCGTAGATTATGCCCTTTCAGTGCTCGGAAAATATGAATAAAAATTTGGCCGAAACCTTGCGTTTCGGCCAAATTTCAAAAATGCGGAGGTAATTTACGATGAACATAATGGTGGATAAAGGTGCAGAGGACCTAAAAAATGAAATAATGCTTGAGAAACAAAATTTAATAGCGGTAGTGACACCGTTGATTTTATTACTAATATGGGAATTTATGGCAAGACGGCATTTGATAGATGTAAGGCTTTTTTCAAGCCCTTCAAGGATTTTTAAAACCTTTGTTCCTTTAATATTGAGCGGTGAAATAATTTATCATACCTTAATTAGCATTAAAAGGATACTTTTAGGTTTTTTGGTTGGTTCTCTGCCTGCGGTAGTGCTCGGTATAATTATGGGACTTATTCCGGCGGTTAGGGCTGCATTGATGCCGCTTGTTTCCGTAATATTCCCTATTCCAAAACTTGCCATAATGCCTTTGATTTTGATAGTCTTCGGACTTGGCGAAGCCTCGAAAATTTTTACTATAGCGATTGGCGTATTTTTCTTAGTGCTAATTAACACCATGGCGGGCGTCATGAATATAGAACCCATTTATATCGATGTGGCAAAAAGCTTTGGGGCAAAGCCTGGGCAAATTTATAAAACGGTGGCTATTCCCGGTGCACTGCCGATGATATTTGCGGGATTCAAATTGGGAATGGGAACCGCCCTACTGCTTATAGTTGCCGCAGAGCTTTCAGCAGCAAAGGCGGGTGTGGGGTGGATGATCTGGCGTGCGTACGACATGTTTGACATAGAGAGGATGTTCTGCGCATTACTGGTGCTTGCTTTTTTGGGTTATGTATTTTCATATGCATTGGAATTTTTGGAAAAGATAGCAATACCGTGGAAAAACCGTTAAAGGAAGGAAGATTAAAATGCTTCCAGAAGAGATCATCAAAATTGAAGGTCTAAAAAAAACTTTCAAAAACAAAAATACGACATTGGTAGCCCTTGAAGATATAAATCTTTCCGTACTGGATGGTGAGTTTTTATGTCTGCTAGGACCTTCAGGCTGTGGCAAGACCACCCTTCTTAGGATTCTCGCTGGACTTGAGAAACAAACGGAGGGAAAGATATACATTAAGTCAAAAAGACGCACCGGGCTTATTACATCTATGGTTTTTCAGGGAGAATCCCTTTTTCCCTGGATGAGCGTTTTGGAAAATGTGGAGTACGGATTGAAATTAAAAGGGGTTGAACCTAAGGAAAGGCGTCAAAAAGCTATGGAATTTCTTGATAAAATGGGTTTAACCAAATTTGCCAAATATTATCCGCATCAGATTTCTGGCGGCATGAAGCAGAGGGTGAATGTAGCAAGGGCGTTTGTCAGCGACCCGGAGATACTTTTAATGGATGAGCCCTTTGGCGCCCTTGATGAGCAAAACCGCCTTATTCTTCAGCAGGAGCTTTTAAAGATCTGGGAGGGAAGCGAAAAAACCACGATTTTTATAACCCACAGCATAGACGAAGCCCTTTTTTTAGGGGACAGGATAGTAGTGATGACTGCTCACCCCGGAAGAATAAAAGCAGTGTTAAAAGTGGATATAGAAAGGCCGAGGGAAATTCTAAAACTCAGGACATCTTCGCGTTATAATGAGCTTTACAGGAATATATGGGAACTTTTAGAAGAAGAGGTAAAAAAAGCAGAGAAGAATAGAGGGGTGCATAAGAATGTTTGAATTTACTTTTATTATGCTGCTTGCAGTAGCTGTGAGCATTGACAGCTTAAGTTTTGGAATAATTTACGGCATGCGAAACATAAAAATTCCCGTGTTTTCACAAACTGTTATAGCACTTTTTTCAGGAACGGTATTTTTTATTGCTATGGTAATGGGTAGCGTTTTGCGGTCATTTTTGTCGGAAAGTTTTGCAGAAACATTGGGCAGCTTTATTTTTTTTGTAATTGCTTGTAGTTATTTATTAAAAGCCAACTTGAAATACTGCCACAAGGATACGATAGCAACTTTTAGCATAAAATCTTTGGGAATAATAATAAAAATATTAAAGGAGCCCGAATCGGCGGATATGAATGTATCAGGAGAAATAGACTTAAAAGAATCCGTATTTTTGGGTATGGCTTTAGCTATTGATGCTGTTGCAGCGGGTTTAGGAGCTGCGGCATCCGGATTTTCCATTATTTTGACTAGCTTTTTAATTGCGGTTTTTGAGTTTTTATTCCTTTACTTTGGTCATTTATTAGGTAAAAAAAGTAACAAAAAATTAGACGAAAAAAAGGCTGACTTTTTTGCAGGCATGATTTTTATGTTAATTAGTATTATTAAAATGGTTAGAATGTGTTAAATATTAAAAAATAATTCTTACAAAGAAGGATTTGAAATAATAGTTATAGAATAAAAAACTAATAGCAACTAATATTTAATAATATTTAGAAAAAAATTAAAGAGGTGAAGATTTTGCCAAAATATAAACTAAAGGATGTTATTAATAAAGATAAGCTTGAAGAAATATTAAAAAAATTTTCAGAAGCTACTGGCCTTGCAGCGATTATTGCGGATAAAGATGGAGTAAATATTACTGCGCCGAGTAAATTTACAAATCACTGTAATTTAGTTAGAAGTACAGAAAAAGGAAGAAAGTATTGCTATTTATCCGATGCAAAACTTGGCAAATTATCATTGCAAAAGGGTGGACCTGCAACATCGGTTTGTCATTGTGAACTCGTGGATTTAGCGGCTCCTTTGGTTGTTGAAGGTCAATGCTTGGGTTATATATTGTGCGGCCAGGTTTTTTTGAAACCTCCCGATGAAGAAAAAATTGAAAGAGCAAGAAAAAGAGCTATTAATTTTGGAATAGATCCCGATTTGTACTTAAAAAGTTTTCTTGAAATAGAAATTGTACCAGAAAAATATATATACACTGCGGGAGAAATGTTGCATATAATTTCAAATTACATTATTGAACTTGGTATAAATAGGTTATTTCAGGAAAGGCTTTTAGAAGAAACAAAAAGACGTTCCGAATACGAAAATGCTATCAAATCATTAGAATTAAAGGCGCTCCAGTCACAGGTAAATCCCCACTTTTTGTTTAATACTTTGAATACTGCGGCAAGGCTTGCATATTTAGAAAATGCGAACAAAACTGCTGAAATCATATATTCTTTGGCTAACCTTTTGCATTATTCTTTGAGAAATTTAAATCAGTTAGTAACATTAAAGGAGGAAATTTCCTGTATTAAATATTATCTTTATATTCAGCAAATCAGGTATAAAGACCATATAAAAGCAAGCATCGATGTACCGGAAGAGCTGGAAAAATACCTAATACCTGTTATGAGCCTTCAGCCCCTTGTAGAAAATGCTATAGTTCACGGCTTGGAAAAGAAAAAAGAAGGTGGGGAGGTAAAAATTAATGCTTACGAAAAAAATTCTGATATTTATATTGAAATAATCGATGACGGCATAGGGATTGAAGAAAAAATGATAAAAATTTTAAAGCAATCAAAAGAAGCCATTGATGGGCATACAACTGGTCTTGGAATTTACAATGTGGATTTAAGGATAAAAAGGTATTTTGGCCAAATGTACGGACTTAATATTGAAAGCAAATTAGGTGAAGGAACAAAAGTAACGGTAAAAATTCCCAAAAAAGTTGAAAGGTGAAAGGAATTATGGAGTATAAGGTTTTAATTTGCGATGATGAACCTTTAGAAAGGGAAGTACTTTCGTTGATTATAGAAAGGTCCGGGCTGCCTTTCAAAACAGTTGGCGAAGCTAAAAACGGATTTGATGCTGTTGAAAAGGCCGAAAGATTAAAACCTGATGTTGTATTAATGGATATTAAAATGCCAGGGAAAGACGGGTTAAAAGCTTCAGAAGAAATAAAAAACTTACTCCCAAATACTAAAATAATAATAATAACAGCTTACGATGAGTTTGGATTTGTAAAGGAAGCTTTGAAAATAGGAAGTGTAGATTATTTATTAAAGCCCATAAGGCCTGAAGAGTTTGTTGCTGTATTAAAAAAGTTAATAACTTTATTTGAAAAAGAAAAGAGCAGTATCAAAAGGGAAGAAGAGTTGAAAAAAACAATTAAAAAGGCTGAAAAAATGATAAAAGCAGGTATCCTTGCAAGCTTAATTATGGGAGAAGTAAAAACTGAAGAAGAGATAAATATTTTAAAAATGCAGGCTCAACTGTTAGATATATCCTCGCTTCCAAATTCTATTTTGGTTATCGAACCTAATTTAGATGAATCTCAACCTATGGCAGAGTATGAAAGATATGAGATCTTAAAGATTCTGGAGGATTTAATAAAGGGCAATGATGAAGTCTTTTTACTGAATTTAGGCGAATCAATAATTATCGGGATAAATAATAAAAAAACTAATCCTTTAGAGTTAGCTTCATTAATTCAAAGAAGTATTGATGAGAAAACGGAAATTTTAGTGACAATAAGTATAGCTGAAAACAATGAAGGTTTTGTTAATAAAAAGATTTTTGAGGAAGCAAAATCTAATGCTCAATTGGGAAGATTTTTCTTGGGCGGGAAAATTATAACAAATGAAGAAATGGAAGAACTTCTTAAAAATTGTGAAGAAGTCGATAGCGAGAAGGAGGATAAACTGTTAGATTATATAACGTTGGCCAATCATCATGAAGCAGTAAAAGTTTTTGAAGAAATTATAAGTGATCTAATGATTAAAAGTAAAGGGTCTATACTTTATTGCCAGACAAGACTTGCCGAGATTATGTTATTAATTTGGAGGACTGTAAGGCAGTTGGGATGGATAGATAATAAAAATTCACACCTATATTTTAGCTATTTGAAGAAATTGTCCAAAGCTCAATCATTATCTGCATTAACCTTATGTGGAAAAAACTTTTTAAACGATATTTTTTCTTTTAATATCAAATTTAAGGAGAATAATAGTATAGTTAACCAAGTAGTAAAATATATAAATGAAAACTATGATAAAGATTTAAAATTGAAGGATATTACAAAGATGATATTTGTAAATACAGAATATTTTAGCCGTTTATTTAAAAAAGAAGTGGGATGCACTTATGCTGAATATCTTACAAGGGTAAGGATAGAATCGGCGAGAAAATATCTTTCCAATCCCTCTTTTTCTGTAGCAGATGTTGCAAAAAAAGTAGGTTATCAGGACCCTAATTATTTTAGTAAGGTTTTTAAAAAGGTAGTTGGGATTACTCCTACGGAATATAGGAAAAATATCGGCATAATTGAAAACGAATAGCCCAGCACTTGCTGGGCTTAAAAATTTATAATTCTTTATTTAGATATTTTGTTCCAATGGCATCTGCTGCAAATATAGCATTATATACCATTTCAGGTGTCACTGGGAAGGGCATGTTATGTATCATCATACCGGGCTCACAGGTCTTTTTAGCCACCTGCATAATTTTCTCAGGGTCTGGATTTTCTATACCTATTTGCTTTAATGTGATTGGCAGACCTACTTTAACGCAGAAATCCAAAACCTCTTTTATTTCTGCCCACGGATGGTCTTCTAAAACCAAATGGACAAGGGTGCCAAATGCTACCTTTTCTCCGTGATACATTTTATGAGTTTCCTCTAATATAGTAAAACCATCGTGAACTGCATGTGCAGCAGCGAGCCCTGAGCTTTCAAAACCAATGCCGCTCAATAATGTGTTTGCTTCAATTATTTTTTCAACTGCAGGGGTCACTACACCCTTTTCTACAGCAATTTTTGCCTGTTCACCGTATTCTATAAGCAGTTCATAGCAAAGCCTTGCCAGCTTTAGAGCTGTTACCGTTGAATATCCGCCGGGGATGTTTTTCGAAGCTGACTGGTAACAAGAATTTGCTTCAAACCAGGTAGCAAGGGCGTCGCCCATTCCGGATACAAGAAATCTTGCGGGTGCTTTTGCGATAATTTCAGTGTCCAATAACACCAGGTCGGGATTCTTCGGGAGTATGAAATATCTGTCAAATACTCCATCTTCTGTGTAAATTACAGAAAGAGCGCTGCAGGGTGCATCGGTAGCAGCAATAGTAGGAGCTATAACTATTGGCAGCTTCAGAATTGCGGAAAGTGCTTTACCTGTGTCAATTACCTTTCCACCGCCAACGGAGACAACAACATCGCACTTTTCGGATACAGCTATCTCCTTTAATCGATTTATCTCACTGTCACAGCATTCTCCCCTGAATGTCTCAAATTTAAAAGAAATGTTCTGTTCTTCCAAGCTTTTCTTTATGATATCTTGAGTTTGAGATATTGCGGTTTTCCCACCAATTACGAAGGCTTTTTGTCCTAAATGCTTTATCTGTTCGCCCAGAAATTTTAATGCTCCGGGCCCCTGAACATAACGCGATGGTGAAATTAGAATTTTTATGCTCATTATTTAATCCCTCCATTTTTGATTTTATGAATTCTAATATTTTCTATAAAATATATAAATCCTCTATAAAAAATTGACATTATCATGTGGAAAACTTTGAACTTTTTATATCTCTAATCATGTAGGCTTAACGGTTTTTATTATTATAAACAAAAAATTTCAAAAATATTCTTTAAAAAGTCAAATTAATTCTATAATAAGGCAAAAAAAGTTCTACTATACCTGCTCTATATAAAAGCAGGTATTTCTTTTTATAAAAAAAATACAGCATTATAAGTCAATTATATATAGAGGACTAATAAAAAAATTGTTGAAAAGTTTAGTTTAACAAATAAAATAAAAAATTTTTTGGAGGTGCTTATAAATGAATGGTGAAGCATTAGGTATGGTGGAAACAAAAGGTTTAATTCCTGCTATCGAGGCAGCGGATGCTATGGTGAAGGCTGCAAATGTAAAACTTATCGGTTATGAAAAGATAGGGTCAGGACTTGTAACGGTAATGGTACGCGGAGATGTAGGTGCTACAAAGGCTGCTACTGATGCTGGTGCTGCGGCAGCGAGGAAAGTTGGAGAAGTTGTTTCAGTTCATGTAATTCCGCGTCCTCACAGCGATGTTGAGAAAATTCTTCCAAAAGCTGAATAAATTAATGAAAATTTTTCAGGAGGTGAAATAAGGTGGATGAATTGATGATTAAAAAAGTGGTGCAGGAGGTACTTGATAAAGTAGGTAAAGAAGATAAAAAACCAGCTGGACCGGCTCTCACAAATCCTGGCGTTACGGAATTTGTAGGTACTTCTATTGGTGATACCATAGGGCTTGTTATAGCAAATATCGATTCTGAACTTCAAGAAAAAATGGGTCTTGATAAAAGATTTCGTTCAATTGGTATTTTAGGCGGTAGAACTGGGGCAGGCCCTCAAATAATGGCAGCAGATGAGGCAGTAAAAGCTACTAATACCGAAATTATTTCTGTAGAACTTGCAAGGGATACCAAGGGTGGGGCAGGTCATGGTTGTTTAATTATATTCGGCGCAGAGGAAGTATCCGATGCAAGAAGGGCAATTGAGGTGGCATTAAGGGAACTTCCAAGGACGTTTGGCGATGTTTATGCAAACGATGCGGGTCATCTTGAATTTCAGTATACCGCAAGGGCAAGCTATGCTATTGAAAAAGCTTTTGGAGCTCCCTTTGGAAAAGCATTTGGCTTAATAGTAGGTGCTCCAGCAGCAATCGGTGTTGTCTGCTGCGATACTGCAGTAAAAGCAGCAGAAGTAGATATAGTAGGTTATGCAAGCCCTGCAAAAGGGACAAGCTTTACAAATGAAGCCATTCTATTTATTTCTGGTGATTCTGGCGCGGTAAGGCAAGCATTGATAGCTGCAAGAGAAATAGGCAAAAAATTACTTGCTACCTTAGGAGAAGAACCAAAATCCTTAGGAGTGCCGTACATTTAATTTTACTGTAAAGGGAAGGAGGGCTTTAGCTTGAAATCCAAACGCTTTCAAGTGTTAGCCGAAAGGTCTGTTAATAAAGATGGATTTGTAGCTGAATGGCCGGAAGTAGGATTAATAGCGGTGGATAGCCCCAACGATCCAAAGCCCAGTATAAAGATAGAAAACGGAAAGATCGTTGAAATGGATGGCAAAAAAAGAGAAGACTTTGATATGATAGAGCAGTTTATTGCGGATTACGCTATAGATGTAGAAATGGCTGAAAAAGCAATGAAAATGGACAGTTTAGAGATAGCAAAAATGCTGGTTGATATAAATGTCCCGAGGGAGGAAGTTATAAAAATAGCAAGTGGATTGACTCCTGCAAAGATTGTAGATGTAGTGAAACAATTAAACGTAGTTGAAATCATGATGGCTATTCAAAAAATGCGCGCAAGAAAAAGACCGGGCAATCAGTGCCATGTAACAAATTTAAGGGATAACCCTGTGCTAATAGCAGCAGATGCTGCAGAAGGTGCTTTAAGAGGTTTTGATGAGGAAGAAACCACTGTTGGTATAACGAGGTATGCTCCCTTTAACGCTTTAGCATTGCTCATAGGTTCTCAAACCGGCAGGGGGGGAGTTTTAACTCAGTGCGCCCTTGAAGAAGCTTTTGAGCTGACTATTGGTATGAGAGGATTTACATCATATGCTGAAACCATTTCAGTATATGGCACGGAACAAGTCTTTGTAGATGGAGACGATACACCTTGGTCTAAAGCATTTCTTGCATCAGCTTATGCTTCTCGTGGTTTAAAAATGAGGTTTACCTCAGGCACAGGTTCTGAAGTTCAGATGGGCTATGCTGAAGGAAAATCCATGCTTTACCTTGAAGCAAAATGTATCATGATAACAAGAGGAGCAGGTGTACAAGGTTTACAGAATGGTTCTATAAGCTGCATAGGAGTTCCCGGAGCTGTTCCTTCAGGTATTAGAATAGTAGCAGCAGAAAACTTAATAACAACAATGCTCGACCTTGAAGTCGCTTCTGGTAGCGACCAGACTTTCTCACATTCTGATATTAGACGTACTGCTAGAACTTTGCTCTTGATGCTGCCTGGTACCGACCTTATTTTCTCCGGCTACAGCGCAGTGCCAAACTACGACAATATGTTTGCTGGATCAAACTTTGACATTGAAGATGTAGATGATTACCTTGCTCTGCAAAGGGATTTAATGGTAGATGGAGGATTAAGGCCGGTAACGGAGGAAGAGGTTATTGCGGTAAGAAACAAGGCTGCAAGAGCTTTACAGGCTGTATTTAAAAAGCTTGGGCTTCCACCTATTACGGATGAAGAGGTTGAAGCTGCTACTTATGCACATGGTTCGAAAGATATGCCGTTAAGAGATGTAAACGAAGATATTAAAGCTGCTACAGAGCTAATGAATAGAGGAATTACAGGGCTTGATATAGTTAAAGCACTTGTTGAAAGCGGATTTAAAGATGTTGCAGAAAACATACTCAATATGTTGAAACAAAGAATCGCTGGAGATTATCTACATACCTCTGCTGTCCTTGATAAGAATTTCAATATTGACTCAGCTGTAAATAATCCCAATGATTATAGAGGACCAGGAACCGGATACAGGTTATCACCTGAGAGATGGAACGAAATCAAAAATATTCCGCAAGCTTTAAAACCCGAGGATTTCGATAAAAAGGAAGGGAGGGCGTAAGGAATGGTAAATACTGAAGTTCTTGTTGAAGAAGTAGTAAAAGAGGTATTAAAAAGGTTATCAACTGAAAAAGCAGATTCGGCAGGTAAAACAGCTACTTTTAAACAAGAAGGCAGAGAACTTATTTTAGAAGAAATAGGCCCTGCACAAAAAGGTACCAAAGAGGATGAGGTTGTAATAGGAATTTCGCCTGCCTTTGGAGTAAAATTCCATGAAAATATAGTAGGTATTCCCCTTGCGGATATATTGAGGGAAATAATGGCAGGTATAGCTGAAGAAGGATTAAAAGCAAGAGTAATAAGAGTAACACATACCGCTGATGTAGCTTTCATCGCTCATACCGCAGCAAAACTTTCCGGTTCAGGGGTAGGAATAGGTATTCAATCAAGGGGAACTACAGTTATACATCATAAAGATTTACAGCCTTTAAACAATCTTGAACTTTTCCCGCAATGTCCTGTCTTAACCCTTGATACGTATAGGGCCATTGGGAAAAATGCAGCACTTTATGCAAAAGGAGAGTCGCCTACGCCGGTACCTGTTATGAATGATCAAATGGCCAGGCCAAAGTTCCAAGCTAAAGCTGCTGTAATGCATAACTTCGAAACCCAGTTTGTAAAACCAGGTTCAAAACCCATTGAGCTCAAGGTATCCTTCGGCAAAGGAGGCGTAAATTAATGATAGATGAAAAATCCCTTGAAGAAATAGTAAGACAAGTTTTGAAGGAATTAGGAGGCAAAAAAGAAGAAGTTAAAACAGAACCGAAAAAATGTGGCGAAAGATATGGTTTAGATCCTAACAAAGATTACCCCTTATCCCAGAAACACCCCGAACTTTTAAAGTCGGCTACGGGAAAAAGTTTTACAAATATAACTCTTGAAGAAGTATTAAAGGGAAATGTTAAAGCCGATGATTTAAGGATTTCTCCTGAAACTCTTTTAATGCAGGCAGAAATTGCAGAAAAGGTTGGGAGAAAACAGTTCGCAAATAACCTGAGAAGGGCAGCAGAACTCACAAGGGTTCCCGATGAAAGGATATTGGAAATATACAACGCGTTGAGACCTTATAGGTCAACAAAAGAAGAGTTGTTGGCAATAGCTGATGAATTAGAAAAGAGGTATAATGCACCGATTTGCGCTGCTTTTGTAAGAGAAGCCGCAGATGTCTATGAAAGAAGAAAGAGATTAAAAGGTATGGAGTAAAATAAATCATTATCCGAATAAAATTTTTGGGGGCATAGAAATGATTATCGCAGGTGTCGATATTGGAAACAATACCACTGAAATTGCTCTTGCAAAGATAATTAACAACAAACCAGTGTTTTTAGCAAGTGGTATTTCAAAAACAACAGGCATTAAAGGAACACCAGATAACGTTGCAGGAATAAGGTTTGCTTTAGAAGATGCAGTAAAAAAAGCTAAAATAGACATGAAGGAAGTAAAACTGTTGAGGTTAAATGAAGCTACACCGGTAATAGCTGATGTGGCAATGGAAGCAATAACAGAAACAATTATTACCGAATCGACAATGATTGGGCATAATCCATCGACACCGGGGGGAGTTGGATTGGGGGTAGGGAAAACTACCCCCATATTCGAATTAACTTCGCAAAAACCCGGTGAAAAAGTGATAGCTGTTGTACCTAAAAATGTAGATTATGAAGATGCTGCAAGGATAATCAACCAAGCTTTAGAAAAAGGTGTTGATGTTCAAGGGGCTATAGTACAAAAGGATGATGGGGTTTTAATTTCAAATAGGTTGATTAAGAAAATTCCAATTGTTGATGAAGTATCCCTTATAGAAAAGGTACCGCTAAACATGCTGGCATGTGTTGAAGTAGCGGAACAGGGATTTACTATTAAGACTCTTTCAAATCCCTATGGAATAGCTTCAGTTTTTAATTTAAACCCTGAAGAAACTAAAAATGTGGTTCCAATTGCAAGAGCACTGATAGGAAACCGCTCAGCGGTTGTAATTAAAACTCCACAAGGTGATGTACAGGAAAGAAAAATTCCTGCAGGGAGCTTAAAATTGAAGGGGCAGAATTCTAACGCAGTTGTGGATTTAGAAGAGGGTGCTGAAAAAGTAATGAAGGCGGTAGAACAGGTTTGGCCTTTAGTTGATGCGGAAGGAACTCCCTCTACAAATGTAGGTGGCCTTATTTCAAGGGTAAAAGAAATAATGGCCGAGGTAACTTTTCAAAATCCAAAGGAAATAAAAATTCAAGATGTTTTAGCAGTAGATACCCTTGTACATCAAAAAGTGACCGGAGGAATAGCAAATGAGTTTTTTTCAGAAGATGCAGTAGCCATTGCGGCAATGGTTAAAAGTTCAAAACTGCCTATGGAAAAGGTAGCAGAAAGGGTAGAAAAAGAATTGAATATTCCCGTTGAAATAGCAGGAGTAGAAGCTAATATGGCAATTTTAGGAGCTTTAACCACCCCAGGGACCGATGTTCCCGTTGCAATACTCGATTTAGGTGGAGGCTCTACTGATGCGGCTTTAATGAATAAAAAAAGAGAGGTTGTAAGTGTTCACCTTGCAGGGGCAGGAGAAATGGTAAATATGCTGATTGCGGCGGAGCTGGGAATATCCGATAAGCAAATGGTCGAAGATATTAAGCGCTATCCTGTAGCAAAAGTTGAAAGCCTATTTTCTATAAGACTTGAAGATGGGACGGTAAGGTTTTTTGATAAGCCCTTAGATCCGCAAACTTTTGCAAGAGTATGCCTATTAAAAGAAGGAGATTTAATTCCGCTTCCAGCAGAATTACATATGGAAAAGATAAGAGAAGTAAGAAGGAATGCAAAGAAAAAAGTATTTGTGACAAATGCTATTAGGGCTCTTTCTAAAGTAGCTCCTTCGGGAAATATAAGACTGATTGATTTTGTAATAATGGTAGGTGGTTCAGCTTTAGATTTTGAAATACCAGAGATGATTTCGGATACTTTAGCAAATTACGGCATAGTTGCTGGAAGGGGAAATATAAGAGGGACAGAAGGCCCGAGAAACGCGGTAGCAACGGGGCTGGTACTTTCAGGGTGGGATAATTAAGATGAGAGTTTTTGAAGAAATAAAGCCTGCAGTGAAAATTTATTGTGAAGATAATGATTCGGTAAAGCCTTTTTTGAAAAAAGTATGTGAAGGATTAGAAGAAGAAGGTGTGCCTTTTGAAATTAATATAAAACACGGAGAAGAGCCGGAATATATGGCTATTAGTGCGTCAAGAGAGTCAAGGATAAATATTGGAATATTCATAGGGAAAGATGGAATTTGCATACTTCAACATGCAAAAATGCCTTATAGTATGCCTATTATGAAAATTTATCCGAATTTGGGGATTACGGATGAATATAGAATGTTAGGAACAAATGCTGCGAGGCTTGCTAAAAATATGCCGCTGAAATTTTAATAAAGGAGGGAGATTGTGCAAGAAAAAAAGGCTTTAGGGTTGATTGAAACAGTAGGTTTGGTAGCTGCAATTGAAGCCGCCGATGCCGGCGTAAAAGCTGCAAATGTAAAATTAATAGGGTATGAGCTTGCAAAAGGTGGGGGGCTAACTACAGTAAAATTTGCGGGGGATGTAGGAGCAGTAAAGGCTGCAGTGGAAGCAGGCAAGGCAGCGGCTGAAAGGGTTGGCAAGGTATATGCGGTTCATGTAATACCAAGGCCCGATAATCAGGTAGAAGATTTCTTTGAAGAAAGTGAAAAGAAGAGGGAAAAAGAAAAAGAAATAGATGCAGAGGATGAGGAAAAGGAAAAGGATGAGGAAAATGAAAAAACTGAGATTGAATTTTTAGACCTTGAAAATAAAGAACCTACGTGCAATTTATGCAAAGATCCCAGATGCCCCAGAAAAAAAGGTGAACCGCGTAGTTTATGCATACATTTCAAAGAAAGAGAGGAGAATGTAAAAACTGATATTAATGAAGAGGTGAAATAATTGTTTAAAGAATATGATTTTGATGTAATTGTTCAAAAAGTGATAGAAAAAGTTAAAAATGAAGTAGGTTTTAAATCAAAAAAAATGCAGGAAGTCGTAATCAATGTTTCTGCAAGGCATGTTCATCTTTCACAGGAACATGTGGAAATATTATTTGGCAAGGATTATAAATTAACTCCCTTGAGAGAATTGATGCAACCTGGAGAATTTGCAGCAAAGGAAACGGTCATGATAGTGGGACCTAAAGGGATTCTACAAAATGTTAGAATTTTAGGGCCGGTAAGGAAAAAAACTCAGGTTGAAATTTCAAAAACTGATGGTTTTGCATTAGGTATAGAACCTTTGGTGAGAGATTCGGGAAATCATGAAGGAACTTCTGGATGTGTTATAGTAGGGCCGATGGGTGGCGTAAGAATAGAAAACGGTGTAATAGCAGCAATGCGGCATATACATATGCCGACATGGTTTGCAGAGGAGAATGGTATCAAAGATAAAAGCTATTTAAAAGTTTTAGTAGAAGGAGAAAGGAAAGTAATTTTTGATAAAGTGCTTGCGAGGGTTTCTCCTAATTTTGTGTTAGAAATGCATATTGATACTGATGAAGCCAATGCTTCAGGTGTAAAAAGCGGTAATAAAGGTTTCATAATAATTGAATGATTTTTCACGCTTTCCTCAAAAGACGGAAGGAGAATTTTATGAATAATCTATACGGCGAAAAGTTATGTGAAATGTTTGCTTCCTGTGTAAACTCAAGGCCACTAAAAAAGGCTGCAAAATACAGAGTAGGTGTTGATTTAGGGACAGCAAATATAGTTGTTGCTGTTGTCGATGAAGGAGGAGAGCCTGTTGCCGGGAAAATGCAAAGAGCTCAAGTAGTAAAAGACGGGCTCGTTGTGGACTTTATTGGGGCAAGAAATATAGTGGCAAAAATGATAGAGGAATTAAATGAAGAATTAGGGACCGAACTTTTAAGTGGTGCCTGTGCAGTACCTCCCGGAACTGGTATAGCTGATTCAAAAGCAACTATGTATGTAGTTGAATCAGCAGGATTAGAAGTATTAAATATTGTCGATGAACCAACGGCTGCATCAAAGGTTCTCGGGATTTCAGATGGGGCGGTTGTTGATATCGGCGGTGGAACTACGGGTATATCTGTGTTGAAAGAGGGGAAGGTAATCTATACAGCGGATGAACCTACAGGAGGTACTCATTTTACTTTGGTGTTATCAGGACACTTTAATATTACTTTTGATGAAGCAGAAACCATGAAATTAGAGGGAAAAAATCAAAAAAAGCTTTTTCCTATATTGAAACCTACGATGGAAAAGGTAACGGATATTATAAGAAGACATATAAAAGGTTTCAATGTGGAAACGATTTATCTCGTTGGGGGTGCAAGCGCTCTTTACGGTTTAAAAGATGTTGTAGAAAATACCCTTGGCATAAAAGCCGTAGTTCCAAAATATCCGCTTTTCATTACTCCTTTAGGAATAGCTCTTTCTTGCCCTTAAAGGGGGATGATTTTTATGGGCTTGGAAGAAAAAATAAGGGAAATTGTTATTGAAGTTTTAAAGAAATATTATAAAAGAAAAATTCTGGTAGTTGTAACAGGTGGAAAGGTAAATTTAGATGTTTCAATAAGAGAATTAATAAGCCTTAAAAAAGAACATGATTTTACATATTCCCTATTGTTTACTAAAAGTGCTGCAAAAATACATGACGTTGATAAAATTTCTAAAGAATTAGAGGCGGAAAAGGTAATTGTTGATGGAGAAGAAGAAATTAATGTAAAGGAATTTTTAAAGGAATTTAAAGCTGTAATCGTTGCGGTGCTTTCAAGAAATACCGCATCAAAAGTTGCAAATCTTTTTTTAGATAATTTAACTACTCAGATAATTATTGATGCGCTGATGCTTGGAATTCCGGTCATTGCTACTAAAGATGCTGCAGATCCGTGTTTAAAACCCTGGCAGGATATGGGATTTATTTGGATGGGAAAGGGATTAAGAGAAGCTTATAGTGAAATTTTAACTAAAATAGAGAAATATGGAGTAATTTTGTGTGAAGCCTCTGAAATAAAATATAAAATTTTAAATACTCTTTTTGGAAGCCAAATAAAGAATGAAAAATCAGAATATAACCCCATAAAAAAGGTATATATAGAGAGAAATATAATTACAAAAGAAGACCTTACCATATATAAAGGGATATACGATGAAATACATATTCCTAAAAATGCAGTAATTACTCCTCTTGCAGTGGATTACATAAGGGAAAATTCTTTAAAAATTTATAGAGACTGAGGTGGTAAAGTGATAATTGCAAAGGTAGTAGGTAATGTAGTCGCTACAAAAAAAAATGAAGGGCTTATCGGAGCAAAACTTTTGGTGGTTAAACCGATTAATAAGAAAAATGAGGATGGCAAATTAATAGAAGAAGAAAAATTCCTTGTAGCTGTTGACAGCGTAGGAGCAGGAATTGGGGAAACGGTTCTTTTAGTGACGGGAAGTACGGCTACAAAAATTATGAATGATGCAAATGCCCCTGTAGATGCTGCGGTTATTGGGATTATTGATGAAATCGAAATATATTGAAAAAGAGGGGTAGTTCATGAAAATTTATACGAAAAAAGGAGATAAAGGGGAAACAAGTCTCCTCGGAGGGAAGAGGGTAAAAAAGTACGATATAAGGGTAGAGGCTTACGGGACAATAGATGAAGTTTTGGCATTAATTGCTTTTGCCCGTGCAAATGTAAATACACAAAAGGCAAAAGAGTTCCTTTTAAAGATTGAGAAAGAACTATTTAAATTAGGTGCAGAACTTGCCTGTACTGAACCGGAAAGGATTTTAAAAGAAAAGATTACTGAAGATGATATAAAATGGCTGGAAGAGAAAATAGATGATTTAATGGAGGAAATTGAGTTTAAAAAGGATTTTGTAATACCAGGA
The DNA here is from genome assembly GCF_049701175.1 of Thermovenabulum sp. Classification (GTDB taxonomy): domain Bacteria; phylum Bacillota; class Thermosediminibacteria; order Thermosediminibacterales; family Thermosediminibacteraceae; genus Thermovenabulum. Next base: position 67,041 of record NZ_JBNATW010000002.1, on the reverse strand, counting down.
CCTTATTCCTCTTCAGCTTCTTTGCATATTGCAAGAACTGTTGTAAGAAGGGCAGAAAGGCATGTTGTGAGATTATCAGAAGAAGAAAATATAAGGGCTGAAGTCATAAAATATTTGAACAGGTTGTCTGATTTTCTATTTACTCTTTCCCTCTATGAAGAAAAAGAAGAAGTAATAAAAAAATCTTTGGAAGAAATTAAAAAGAAAATATCATGTGAGGTTTTAAATGCTATGGAACAAAAAGAAATCGCTGTAAATTTAGATTTAAACTTAGCTTTAAAGATTTTGAAAAAGGCTGAAGAAAAAGCAAAAGAAATAAATAAGCCCATGTGTATTGCTGTTGTAGATTCAGGAGGTAATTTATTGGCTTTTCATAGAATGGATGAAGCATTGCTTGCAAGCATAGAAATTGCTATTAACAAGGCATTTACAGCAGTGATGCTAAAAATGGAAACATCAAAGCTTTCAGAACTTGCCCGGCCGGAAGGAGAATTATTTGGGATAAATAATGCTTGCAATGGAAGAATTATTACTTTCGGGGGCGGAATTCCTATTATTAAAAATGAAAAGGTGATTGGCGCAATTGGCGTAAGCGGCGGCACGGTAAATGAAGATGAAATTGTTGCAAAAGCTGGAATTTCAGTAATTTAGTTTTAAGGAGGTAATTTTAATGATAGATGAAAAAATTGTTGCAACAATTGCTAAAAGGATAATTGAAGAATTAAATTTGAGTAGTAGGGATAATTCAAAAGAGGAATACGGAATATTTAACAATTTGGATGATGCTGTAGAAGCAGCGTCGAGGGCTCAAAAGAAGTTTGCGATATTAGATTTGGAAAAAAGGGAAGAAATAATTCAGGCTATAAGGGAAGCCTGCATGAATAACGCGAGGTTTTTAGCAGAATTGGCAGTAAAAGAGACGGGTAGGGGCCGTGTTGAAGATAAAATTGTCAAAAATATTTTAGCAGCTAAAAAGACCCCGGGTACAGAAGATTTAAAACCTTTTTGTTGGACTGGAGATCACGGTTTAACTCTTGTTGAAATGGCTCCAATAGGAGTTATAGGCTCAATAACACCGGTCACAAATCCTACTGCAACAATAATTAATAATTCAATAAGTATGCTCGCAGCGGGCAATGCTGTAGTATTCAACCCACATCCTTCTGCTAAAATATGTTCAAGTAAAGCAGTAGAAATTATAAACGAGGCGATAATGAAGGCGGGAGGGCCAAAGAATTTAGTAACTGCAGTTGCAGAGCCTACAATTGATACTGCTAAAGCATTAATGTCTCATCCAAAGATCAATCTTATTTGCGTAACCGGAGGAAAAGCTGTTGTATACGAGGCATTAAAGTCAGGCAAAAAGGTAATAGGTGCAGGGGCGGGTAACCCACCGGTTGTTGTTGATGAAACGGCAGATATTATAAAAGCAGCCCATGACATTTTATGTGGGGCAAGTTTTGATAATAACCTTCCGTGCATTGCTGAGAAAGAATTGATAGCAGTAGAATCCATTGCTGACAGGCTTTTAGAAAGGTTAGCAAGGGAAGGGGCTTATATATTAAGAGGTAAAGATATAGATAAAATGACCAATCTAATTTTTGACGAAAATTGCACCGTTAATAAAGATCTCATTGGCAAAGATGCATCTTATATATTAAAACAAATAGGAATAGAAGTAGGAAATGATGTAAGGCTTGCTGTAATGCCCGTTGATCCGGAACATCCACTTGTGCATCATGAACAATTAATACCGGTACTGCCTTTTGTCAGGGTTCCAAATGTAGAAGAAGCCATAGAACTTGCGGTTAGAGCAGAGGGAGGAAACAGGCATACTGCTATAATGCATTCAAAGAATATTGATAATATGACAAATTTTGCAAGAGCCATTCAGACAACCATTTTTGTGAAAAATGCACCTTCCTATGCGGGTATAGGTTCAGGCGGAGAAGGTTATACAACCTTTACTATAGCAGGGCCCACCGGTGAAGGACTTACATCTGCGAAGAACTTTACAAGGCAAAGAAGATGCGTATTGGTAGATGCTTTTAGAATCATCTAAATAAAAGGGATTGATGGAAAATGATTAATAATAATGAAATAATTGAACAGGTAAAAAATGCTGGAGTTGTAGGGGCGGGGGGCGCAGGCTTCCCTGCCCATATTAAATTAAACAGTAAATGTGATGTGGTAATTGCTAATTTTGCTGAATGCGAACCCATGCTTTTTACAAACCAGGCATTAATTTTGACGTATGCTGATGAAGTATTAAAAGGTTTACAATTGGCAATGCAAGCTACTGGAGCAAAAAAAGGGGTAATTGCATTAAAAAAGAAGTATGAAGATTGTAGAAAAGTGCTTTTGGATAAAATCAAAAACTACGATAATATGGAAATTTTTGAGTTAAGCGATTTTTATCCTGCAGGGGATGAACATGTAATCGTGAATGAAGTTTTAGGGAAAAAAATTCCGATGGCTGGTATACCCTTAGATGTAGGAGTTGTTGTTCACAACGTGGAAACTCTATTTAACATTAAAAAAGCTTACTATGATAAATTACCTGTAACTGAAAAATTTGTTACCGTAGGTGGAGCAGTTAAATACCCTATGGCATTAAAAGTACCTATAGGAATGAAGTTTAATGAACTTCTCGATTTATCGGGAGGGCCTATAACAAAGGATTTTGTATTGATAGACGGCGGCCCGATGATGGGGAAAGAAGTAGGGCTTGATGATATAGTAACAAAAACAACATCAGCCCTTCTGGTTGTACCCGTTAATACCCTACCTTACAATTCAAGAAGAATTAAAATAGATGTACAGCTGAAAAGAGCAAGAACCGCTTGTTGCCAGTGCAGGATATGTACTGACTTGTGCCCAAGATACTTATTGGGCCATAAACTGGAACCCCATAAAATAATGCGCACTGTTTCTTTTGGACTTATGGATGCAGAATCTGTGACAAATTCTTTGCTGTGCTCAGAATGTGGACTTTGTGAAGTAACATGTCCAATGGGGCTAAGTCCAAGGAGTATAAATGCAACTATCAAGAAAATACTTTCAGAGAAAAAAGTAAGGTATAATAAAACATCAGTTGAAGTAGAAAGACCCGAAAGGGAAAGTAGAAAATTTTCAGCCAAAAAACTACTTATACGGTTAGGTTTATCGGATTATTATCAACATGTGGATTATACTGATATAAAAATAAAAATAAGGGAAGTTAAATTATTATTAAAACAACATGCAGGAAGCCCCGCAACACCTGTAGTAAAATTAGGGGATAGAGTAAATAAAAATGATGTCATTGCTAAAGTTCAAGAGGGGCAGCTTGGTGCAAATATTCATGCCAGTATCGATGGCACTGTAGTAAAAATAGACGAAACCTCTATAGTAATTAAAAGTGAATAAGGAGGAAATTAATATATGAAAGCTTTAGGGCTTTTAGAATTCAGAGAAATTACAAGGGGACTTGTTGCCTCCGATATCATGCTAAAATCAGCACCTGTAGAACTTATTACTGCAACAAGTGTTTGCCCTGGAAAATTTGTTATTTTAATCACTGGTGAAGTTGGTGCTGTAAAAAATGCTTTGCAAGCGGGCAAAGAAGAGTTTAAAGATGGAGTAATAGATGAACTTTTAATTCCAAATCCACACGAATCATTATTTTCAGCTTTATCCGGTACATCAGAAATAAATTTAGAAAAACAATCCTTAGGGCTTATAGAAACATTTAGTGTTGCTTCGGCGATTAAAGCCGCAGATGCAGCAGCAAAAGGTGGAAATGTAGTAGTTTCTGAAGTAAGACTTGCGAGGGGGATGGGTGGAAAATCCGTTGTCATTATTTTAGGTGAAGTAAGTGCGGTAAAATCCGCAGTTAATAGTGGTATTCAAGCGGTAGAAGAAGGTTTATTAGTATCCCATGCGGTAATAAGTAATGTAAACCAAAAACTTTTAAAGTCATGGGTATAACCGGCATAATGCCGGTATTTTTTATTATTTTTTAAAAATAGAAATTGCAGTATAATTTAATAAGGGCGTGCAAAAAATCCTATCAGTATTATGTGCATAGGGGGATAAAAACTGTTGAAAAATTTGTTCCAACGTAAAGGCTATAAAAAAATTATAAATTCTATTAAGCAGTATAAAAAGGAACTTTTGATAGTTGGCTGGCTCACCGCAATCCTCGGGGAAGTTTATTTTTACCCCTTTGGCACTGCGTTCCGGTTTACCATAGGGGTTGTGGGTGTCTCCTTTTTAATGCTTTATTTTAAAGAAATAGATGAAACATTACTTGTTTGTTTCGCAGGTTTGACTGTATTTATATTCAGGGTGTTATTAAGCTTTATATTTAAGAGCATACCCTTTATGTTAGCGGTTAAAATCCATTTCCCAGCAATGATGTTTTATTTTGCCTATGGCGTATTTTTAAAGTTATTAAAGATAAAAGACCTTTTGACATTACCGGTCAACTTTATTGCTGCTATGAGCTTGGCTGACATAACGGGGAACATTGTGGAGCTTTTAATAAGAAGGGAGCTTAATCTAAAGTATTTTCAGGATATTTTTACCTTTTTGGTGGGAGTAGGGGTTTTAAGGGCTGTAATTACCTTTTCCCTTTACTGGCTTTTGGAAAGGTATAAAAATATCGTTTTAAAAGAAGAACACGAGAGAAGGTATGCGGAGCTTTTGGATCTGCTTTCACAGCTTAAAGCAGAACTTATATTTTTAAAAAAGTCTACTAAGGATTTAGAGAACGCGATGAAAGAAGGGTACGAGATATACAACAGCCTCCATGAGGAGATTGGGAAAGAAGAAATTAGCAAGATAAAAAAAAGGGCTTTAAACCTTGCGAAGGAAATACATGAAATAAAAAAGGACTACCTCAGGATAAGCTCAGGTTTTTCTCAGATAATCCCTGATGAAGAAAAGGAAGGCATATCTTTAAGTTCCCTTTTTGATGTGGTTAAAATAAATACCGAAAGGTGGATGAAAACCAACAATAAGAGGGTTTCATTAAAATTAAAGTACAATAAAAATTTTATAATTAAAAACTATTTTGCTTTTTTGTCCATTATCGGGAACTTGATTTCAAACGCCTTAGATGCGGTTGACAATGAGACGGGCATTATAGAAGTGACAGTGAATTTAGATGATAACAAAAACAAAATTTATCTTATTGTCTCCGATAACGGATACGGGATAGATAAAAAGGACCTGCCTTATATATTCGATCCCGGTTTTTCCACAAAAGTGCTGGGAAATGGAGAACTTTCAACAGGCCTTGGTTTGACCCATGTAAAAAATCTTGTAGAAGAAATGGAAGGCAGGGTGAATGTAAAAACATATCCTCGAAAAGGTACCCGTTTTATAATAGAAATTCCTTTTGACGAAAAATATTTTGGGAAAATGCAGGGGGGAGAGTGTTTATATTGGAATTTAGGATAATGGTGGTTGATGATGACAAAGCCGTAAGGAGGATATTATCAGGTATTGTAGAAAATTACCATTTGGGAGAGGTCGTAGCGGAAGCGGAAGATGGTGATGAGGCTTTTGGGAAAATCCTTCTATTAAAGCCCGATATTGTCCTTATTGACCTTTTGCTTCCAGGGAAAGATGGAGTGGAAATTGTCAAAGAAGTAAAGGAAAGGGGCCTTAATACCTATTTTATAATGATTTCCCAGGTGGAAACAAAAAGCATGGTAGGCAAGGCCTACGAAAGCGGAATAGAATTCTTCATAAAAAAACCGATAAATGTGATAGAAACGGTAAAAGTTATTTCAAAGATTGAAGAATTGATAAAAATGAGAAACACCCTTGATAAAATAAAAGAGACCATGGCTATTGTAGATAATAAAAAGATTGAACAGGGGAAATGCCCTTCCACTAAAAAAATAGATTATATATTAGCCGATATCGGTATACTTGCTGAAACTGGGGCTGAGGATATAAAGACACTTATAGAAAATTACGATTTTATTAAAAGAAACAATCTGGGAATGCAGGAGATATATCAGTTTTTAAGCGACTACTACGAAAAGATGGGTTCTAAAAAATCAAGCGATTTAAAAGCAATAGAAATGAGGATGAGGAGGGCAATATCCAAAGCATTAAGCACCCTTGCCATGCAGAGCATCGAAAATTACGACAATGAACAGCTCCTCAGGTACGCCAATATCTTATTTGAATACAAAGAGGTTAAAAAGGAAATGGACTTTTTACGTGGTAAGTCAAAGGAGAGAGGAAAGGTCAATGTAAAAAAGTTTTTAGAAGGCCTTTTGCTTATTTTGAATGAATGAAGCCCGGGTTTTCCCGGGCAATATTATTTTTTCGTTATTATTTTATGTAATTAACTACATCTCTTTTTCTTTCTATGGGGCGAGGCTGTTTTGTAGGGTCAGGATAGCCTAAGGCTACGGCAAAAAAAGGTTCGTAACCTTCGGGAAGAGCAAGCTTTCGCACTTCCTCTTCTATTTTAAATAGGAATCTTATCAAGCCTATCCAACACGAACCAAGTCCAATGCTGTGGGCAGCCAGCAGCATATTTTGCGTAGCAGCGCTGCAGTCGATTAGGGCAGAATAGGCGTTTTTCCTCCCTGATACCACGATTACCGTTGGTGCATTGTAAAATATGTGCAGTTTCTCATTGCGCCCCATAGATGCTATCCATTCTACTTCGGATTCAGCCATTAGCTTTTTAATAACATTGCTGAAATGGTCTATAAGCTCCTTGTTTTGTATTACGGTAAAATGCCAGGGTTGCTCGTTATGGCCGCTTGGGGCATGAATTGCCGCTTCGATAATCGTTTGTATTTCCTCATCTTTTATCTGTTCCGGCAAGAACCGTCTGATGCTTCTGCGGGTTTTTATGACATTAATAATTTCGTTCAAAAGACCTCCTCCTTTCTCAAAAAACATTTTAATAAATTTTTTTATAAAATAAAAGCGTTGATGATATATATTTTTGTTAATGTGAGAAAAAAAGTAGGAGGAAAGTTTTTACCTCCTACTTACTTAATTTAACTTTTATTGGGCTTTTAAAGCTTTAGCTTTGGAATATCTGCTCCTCTGCATTAAATATCCAATGGCGAGCAGTACAGCACCTATAATATCCGTTTTCAATCCCGGTGTAACTAGGAGGATGCCTCCCACGAAGAAGATAATTCTCTCAAGGAAGTTCTGATTTGTTAACAAAAATCCCGAAACTGCAGAGGAAACACCGATAATTCCTATTACTGAAGTTATAATAATCCAAATTATCTCAAGGGGTTTTACGTTAATCAAAAGAAGAGCCGGGTTGTATACGAAAATGTATGGGACCAAGAAGGCTGCTATTGCAAGCTTTGAAGCATTTAAACCTGTTTTTAACGGATTTGCCTTGGCAATACCCGCGCCTGCAAATGCCGCGAGGGCAACAGGCGGTGTAACGTCAGCAATAATTCCGAAATAGAAGGCAAACATATGGGCAGCAAGTACAGGGACATTGAGCATCAAAAGCGCGGGTGCTGCTATCGTTGAAGTTATAACGTAGTTTGCCGTTGTGGGGACGCCCATTCCGAGGATTAATGATGTAATCATTGTAAAGAACAATGTCAGGAACAATTTGCCATTTGCAAGGCTAACTAAGGATGTGCCGAGTTTAAGCCCAAGCCCTGTTAGGGTAACAACACCTATGATAATACCTGCACAGGCTGTTGCAGCAATAACTCCAAGGGCACTCCTTGCACCCTGTTCAAGGCCGTTTACAATATCTTTGAAGCTTATTCTCGTGTTTTTCCTTAGCATAGCTGAAATAATGGAAAGGAAAATGGCGTACAAAGCTGCCTTCATGGGAGTAAACCCAGTAACTAAAAGATAGACAATTGCGACTAAAGGTATTATGAGATGACCTCTTTCGAAGATTATATCTTTAAATCTCGGAAGTTCTTCCCTGCTTAAGCCGCGAAGCCCCAAGCGTTTTGCTTCAAGATGCACACCCGTCCATACGCCAAAGTAATAAAGCAGTGCAGGTATAGCAGCAGCACCGATAATCCTTGAATAAGGGATTTTTGTGAATTCTGCCATTAAGAAAGCTGCTGCACCCATTATAGGTGGCATTAGCTGTCCGCCGGTGGAAGCCGTTGCTTCAACGGCTCCTGCAAATTCGGGTTTGTAGCCCAACCTCTTCATCATGGGGATGGTGAAACTTCCGGTACCTACTACGTTTGCTACAGAGCTTCCCGAAACTGTACCCATAAGGCCGCTGGATAATACCGCTACCTTTGCAGGACCGCCGGAAGCCCAACCTGCTATTGCATTGGCAAGGTCAATGAAAAGCTGCCCGAGACCTGTTTTTTCAAGGTAAGCGCCAAACAGTATGAAAAGGAAGATGAAGGTCGATGAAACTCCTATGGGTATGCCGAAAATTCCCTCCGTTGTGTAGAAAAGATGCTGAACAAGTGTTGGCAGATCTGCACCCCTGTGGGCAAGCTGACCCGGAATATAAGGACCTACAAGGGCGTAAATTATAAATAAGGTAGCAATTGTGACCATGGGGATTCCTACAACCCTTCTTGCAGCTTCAAGAACGAGCAGAACACCGATTGCACCTATTATAAAGTCTGTAGTTGTGACTGTTCCAGCCCTTAAAACCAGCTGCTTGTAAAAAACAGTGATGTAAAGGGACACTGCTGCACCTAATACAGAAAGTATTAGATCAACAGGATGTATTCTGTCCCTTGGCCAGTCGCTTTTTGCGGGGTATAAAAGGAAAATCAAGCAAAGTCCAAAGGCAACGTGTATGGAGCGCTGAATCATAGCATCAAGCACGCCAAACATTGCCGTGTAAAGCTGAAAAAGGGAAAAAGTGATGGCAATAGCGCTTATAATCTTTGCAGCAAAACCTTTTAGAACCCTGTAGTCCGATTCTTTATCAAATTTTCTTAATATCTCCTGGCTATCAACTGCAGCTTCTTCGTGCAACTTTTCAGTCATCTAAAGTTTCCCTCCTTTTAGATTAATTTATTTTTCTTATAGTCCAGTGTTTTTTTGCACTGATTTCGATTAAATCATTAGGTTTGGAAAAATCGAGAAAATTGTACATAATTCCGTCGATAATTATCCCATGCCCCTTAAGAGGAGAAACCCTTATTTGGAGAGTTTTAAAGGTTCTGTTCATCTCCATAATGAATTCGCCGTTTTTATTTTCAAATTTTCCTTCTTCATAACAAGGAAGACCTATTCCAAGGGAATAATACCTTGTCTTAACTAAATGCAGATCATCACTTTTTTCTATCTTGAAATCTTCAAAAACAGGGGTCTTTTGTATAGAATGGATAAAAACATGGGTAAATTCGCTATTTTTAAGGGGGATTTCGAACTTTTTGCCATTATCTACATTGAAAATAACAAGGTCAACTTCTTTTTCAATCCTGTAGAAAGATAAAAATAATGCTGCTATAAGAACTACAAAAAAGAAAAACACATCAGCCCTATTTTTCATAAATTGAGCATTGGACAGAGTCCAATGCTCAATTTGCCCTCCTTTTATATTAAATTAACAAAAATTATTTTCCAATTTCTTTAAAGTATTTTTCTGCTCCGGGGTGTAGAGGTATTGACATACCTTCCTTACCGGTCTCAGGTTTGATCTGCTCGCCTGCTTTGTGAGCTGCCTTTAACCTATCAAGGTTAGCATACATGGTTTTTACGAGGTTGTAAGCAGTGTCTTCATCCATCTTGGAGCTTACAGCAAGCATTGCTTTTACCGCTACGGTGTTTACATCATGGTCAACACCCGAATAGGTGTTGGCAGGTATTACTATCTTTGTATAGTAAGGATATTTTTCCATCAATTTTGATACTAAGGCATCGTCAAGGGAAACAAGTTCTATTTTCTTTGAAGCTGCGATATCCTGGACCGCAGCTGTCGGGAAACCTGCTGTTAAGAATGCCGCGTCGATGTTTCCATCCTTTAAGTTGTTGGCAGCTTCAGCAAAGCTCAAATACTGAACGCTGATATCGTTGTAGGTGATTCCTGCAGCTTCTAAGATCTGTCTTGCGTTGGCTTCAGCACCGCTTCCAGCAGCTCCTACAGCAACCTTTTTGCCTTTAAGATCTGCTACACTTTTGATGTTTTTATCTGCCAAGGTTACGATTTGAATCGTTTCCGGGTAAAGAGTTGTAAGCCCTTTTATGTCTTCATATTTATTGTCTTTGAACATTTCCATCCCGTTTGCAGCGTAGTAAGCTATATCGTTTTGAACGAAAATAACATCAGCTTTTCCATCCTTTAAGAGGTTAACATTTGCAACCGAAGCGCCGGTGCTCTGTGCAGTTGCGTTTACGCCTTTAATGTTTTTATTCCAGATATCAGCCAAAGCACCGCCAAGAGGGAAGTAGGTTCCAGCTGTACCGCCGGTTGCGATGGTGATGAACTTTTGCCCACCGGCCTGTTGGCCACCGCCTTTTCCTGCACATCCTGCAAGGGCGGCAGTTAAGAGAAGGGCGATGGTGATTAGGGCTATAGTCTTTTTAAACATAACCCAACCTCCTTAATTTTTAATAAATTGTAAACTCGTAGAATTTAATTTAATATTTTGCTTAATTACAATTTTAAAATAGGGGTAACTAAAATTAACAAAAAAATAATTTTTAACTACAAAAAAGTTGGACATGTATACAGTATTATTATAAATTATTCCTGTTTTTATTATCTTTTGTTTTTTGAGTGACATTATACGTTTTTATCTTAAAAAAAGCCCATTACATTTTATTTATTTGCTGGTATAATCATAATCAGACAGTGGATTGACATAAAGTCTATAGAAAAAATTTAAAGGGGGTCTATAAATTGGCTTTTAGGATATCCAAAATAACAATGGCAGTTGTAATAATATTATTACTAATTTTTGTAAATATTTGGGGCACTTATAACAGCCTTGTAAAGAGCGAAGAAAACATAAACGCCAAGTGGAGTCAGGTGGAAAACCAGCTTCAAAGAAGGGCTGACCTTATACCAAATCTTGTGGAAACCGTAAAAGGTTATGCATCTCACGAAAAAGAAATCTTCGAGCAGGTGACAAAAGCAAGAGAGAAACTCATAGCGGCTGGCAGCGTTGCTGAAAAAGCTCAAGCTGATGCAGAGCTTTCAAGCGCATTGTCAAGGCTTCTCGCTATAGTGGAAAACTATCCAAACTTGAAAGCCGATGCCAACTTCAGGCAGCTGGCCGATGAACTTGCAGGCACCGAAAACAGGATTGCTGTTGCCCGCATGGATTACAACAATGCGGTGCAAATATACAATACTAAAATAAGGTCCTTTCCGACATCTATAATTGCAAAAATGTTTGGTTTTCAGAAAAAGGAGTATTTCAAATCGGAGGAAGGTGCTAAGGAAGTCCCCAAGGTGAATTTTGGGCAGTAAAGGGGAATAATTATGCGCTTTTTTAAATACCTTCTTAAAGGAAAATATTTTGTTTTGTTAATTTTTTTAATAATTGTTTTAACATCAAATTTTAAATTTTTACCAAATAATTTATTGCATGCCGAGCCTGTGCCGCCCAAACCCGCTTACAATGAATACATTTTTGACTTTGCAGATTTAATAGACGAAAATCAAGAAGAGGAAATGAGGGAAATCGCAAAAAAAATTGACGATCTAACCGGTGCTGAAATTGTAGTAGTAACTGTGGGAAGCCTTGACGGCAAGACCATTGAAGATTATGCTTTAGAGCTTTTCAGGAGCTGGGGTATCGGTGATAAAGAAAAGAATAACGGTATTTTAATCCTTGTAAACAAAGAAAACCTTTTACTTGACAAAAAAGGAAGGATAAGGATAGAGGTGGGCTACGGACTTGAAGGCGCTGTAAACGATGGTAAAGCGGGATATATCCTTGACATCTATGCCCTCCCTGCCTTCAAGGAAAAAAATTATTCAAAGGGGATTTACGATACCTTTTTGGCGGTAACATCTGAGGTTGCAAAGGAGTATGGCGTAGATCTTGAAAAAAGCGGCCTTTCAAAGTTGGAAGGGTATAAATCGGAGGAGAAAGATAGTATCTTTAAAATTGTTATAGATATAATGCTTTTCTTTATTATTCTTTACTTTTTCTTTATCATGCCTAGAAGGATTTTTAGAAGAAGGCCTCCCTTTGGAGGTGGTGGAGGCCCTATTATAAGAGGCCCCTTTGACCCCTTTGGTGGCGGAGGCTTTGGCGGTTTCGGCGGTTTTTCGGGAGGCTCCGGAGGAGGCTTTGGTGGTTTTGGAGGTGGCTCCAGCGGAGGCGGTGGAGCGAGCAGATAGAGTAGAAAATAGAAAAAATAATAAGTAATAAAAAGAAATAGGGAGGAAAACAGGGGGAGACCTTCTTTTCTCCCCTCTTTTTTGTTAATTTCGAGTTTTTCAGTGGTTTATCTTTATCGTATAATCAAAATATAATGATAATTGAATGAAATATTTTTCTCAAAGGTGTTAAAAATAAATAAATTATTTTTGCCAATAAAGAGAATATTTTCACAAATTTAAAGAAAGAGGGGAAATTATGAAAAAAAAGGTTTTAATTATCGGCGGTGTGGCAGCGGGTACCAAAACCGCAGCAAAGGCGGTAAGGGAATATCCTGATGTGGAGGTAAAGGTGATCACCGAAGAGGAATACGTTTCTTACGCAGGGTGCGGACTTCCCTATTACATCGGCAATGTCATAAAAGAAAAGGGCCACCTTACAGTAATGAACCCTGAAAAGTTCAAGGAAAGGGATGTGGAAATATTAATAAAGCATAAGGCGGAAAGGATAATCCCATCAGAAAAAAGGGTCATTGTAAAAGACCTTACAACGGGTGAGACAAAGGACTTTTTCTACGACAAGCTCGTCATTGCAACAGGGGCAAAACCAATTATTCCGCCCATTCCCGGCGTTGATCTAAAAAATGTATTTAAATTAAGGACTGTAAACGATGCTGTAAGCATAAGGGAAGAAATGGAGAAAAACGGCGTAAAAAAGGCTGCTGTGGTAGGCGGAGGCTTTATCGGACTTGAAGTAGCAGAAAACCTTGCACAGCAGGGTGTAAAGGTTACTTTAGTAGAGCTTTTGGACCAAATCCTCCCAAATTTTGACAGGGAAATAGCCCTTCTTGCACAAAGCTATTTAGAGAAAAAGGGAATTACCATTTATACAGGGGAAAAAGCAGTTGCCATAGAAGGTGTTGACGGCAAAGCTGCAGCCTTGGTAACCGATAAAAGAAAGATTGACGCGGAACTTGTACTCCTTTCAATTGGAGTAATGCCAAATACGGAGATTGCAAAGGAAGCGGGAATCGAGCTTGGTGTAAAGGGCGCAATAAGGGTAAACGAATACATGGAAACCAATATCCCCGATATTTACGCGGTGGGCGACTGCGCCGAAAATATTAACCTCATCACAAATCGGCCCGCCTGGTATCCTATGGGCTCAACGGCAAACAAGATGGGCAGGGTAGCGGCGCTTAACCTTTTCCCGAAGGGCGAAAAGGATGCCTTAAAAGGAGTCCTCGGCACCACCGTTGTAAAGCTTTTTGAACTCAATGCCGCAAGGACCGGACTTTCCGAAAGGGACGCCAAAGCGCTCGGATACGACTACATCACCGTACTTGTACCTGCCAACGACAGGGCCCACTACTACCCCGGGCATAAAACCATATTAACAAAATTGATAGTGGACAAAAAGACCCACAGGGTCCTTGGAGGACAGGTAATAGGCGAAGGGGTTGTAGATAAACCCATCGATATCCTTGCTACATTAATCACCTTAAAGGGCACTGTTGAAGACCTTGCCAAGATAGACCTTGCCTATGCGCCGCCCTTCTCCATGGCACTTTCGTCCACCATAGTTGCTGCAAATGTGGCGATAAATAAGCTCACGGGCAGAGTAGAAGGCATATCGCCCCTTGCATTAAAAGAAAAGCTTGGTAGCCCTGACTTACAGTTAATAGATGTGAGGACAGAAGCAGAATTCTTAACAGGGGCAATTCCCGGAGCAAAGAATATCCCGCTGAATGAGATTAGAAAGAGGGCCAATGAAATAAACAAAGACAAAGAAACAATTCTAATATGTAAGGTTGGCCTCAGGGCATACCTTGCCTACAGGACCTTAAAACACCTCGGTTTTGAAAACATTAAGATTTTAGACGGCGGAGTGACCGCATGGCCTTTTGAACTTGAATAATAAAAATATGGAGGAAGAGGAATATGAAGGAGATAAAAGTTGATGCGAAATGCCTTCAGTGTCCGGGGCCTATAGTGCAGCTTTTCAATGCGATAAAAAATGCGGACCCCGGAGATGTAATTGTAGTTGAGGCAACGGATAAAGGGTTTTACAATGATGTCCAGGCATGGTGTAAAAAGACGAAAAATGAGCTTTTAAGCCTTGAAGACAAGGGCGATGTAATAATCGCAAAGGTTAAAAAGGTGTAGGAGGTTATTATGGCAAAAAAGACTATAATAGTCTTTTCCGGTGATTTGGATAAAGCCATGGCGGCTTTCATAATAGCCAACGGTGCCGCTGCCATGGGCGATGAGGTTACAATGTTTTTCACCTTCTGGGGGCTTAACATTTTGAGAAAGCCCGAGGGGGTAAAGGTCAAAAAAAGCTTTTTAGAAAACATGTTCGGCAAGATGATGCCCCGGGGAGCGGAAAGACTTGGCCTTTCCAAGATGAATTTTGGGGGCCTCGGGGCAAAGATGATGAAATATATAATGAAAAAGAAAAACGTAAACACCTTAGGAGAACTTATAGAAAACGCAAAAGCGCTGGGGGTAAGGCTTATAGCCTGCACCATGTCTATGGATGTCATGGGCATAAGAAAGGAAGAACTCATTGACGGCATAGATTTTGCCGGTGTTGCCACTTACCTTGCCGAAGCGGATGAAGCAAACCTCAACCTATTTATATAAGGGTTTATATAAGGGCGAGTCTCGCCCTTTATTTTTTTATAATGCATTAAAAGTTATGTTATAATGGTATTATAATTTTGGTAAAATAAGGGGTGACGCAGGGTGAAACTGTCCATTGAAAAGATTGGCGAAGTGGAACTTGATAAGCCCATGACCCTTTTAGAAATCTATCAAAAGTATAAGGAAAAATTTCCCTACATTGTCACCGCTGCTTCGGTAGACAACGAGCTTAGAGATTTAAATTTTAAAGTGGAAAGGGATGCAAAAATAAGATTCTTCGACATGTCCGATGACATAGGGATGCAGGTATACGTAAGGAGCCTCACCTTTTTATTTATCAAAGCCTGTCACGATGTGCTTTTAGACTGTAAGGTGCATATAGAGCATTCCTTGGGAGATGCCCTTTATACTGAAGTTTATTGGAAGCAGCCCATAGGCCAGGAAGAAGTGGAGACGATAGAAAAAAGGATGAAAGAGATTGTGGAAAAGGACCTTCCCATAAAAAGGTTGAGGGTTCCTGTAGAAGAGGCATTGGTCTACTTTAAAACCTTGGGATACGAGGATAAGGTCAGGGTATTAAAATACCGCAAAAAAGACCACATCCATATTTACGAAATGGATGGCTTTAAAGACTTTTTTTACGGCTACATGGTGCCGTCTACCGGTTTTCTGAAATGGTTTAAGCTCAAATTCCATCTTCCGGGAATAATCCTTCAATTTCCAAATCCCAAAAATCCGCTGGAAGTTTCTCCTTTTAAGGAACAGCCCAAACTTTCAAGGATTTTTAGAGAAGCGGAAAGATGGGCTCATATCCTTGAGATAGCAGATGTAGGGGCGCTCAACGAATACATATCAAAGGGAATGGCGGGGGAAATAATAAGAATAGCGGAGGCATTGCATGAAAAAAAGATTGCTCAAATAGCAGATATAATCGCTGAAAACAAAGAAAGGCTGAGGGTTATCCTTATAGCAGGCCCTTCATCTTCAGGGAAGACCACCTTTGCACAAAGGCTCATGGTGCAGCTTCGCGTAAACGGCTTAAGGCCCATAGCCATTTCCCTCGACAATTACTTTGTGGACAGGGACAAAACACCCCTTGATGAAGAGGGAAAACCCGATTTTGAAGCCTTAGAAGCCATCGACCTGAAACTTTTCAACCAGCAGCTTGCGGCGCTAATACAAGGAAGAGAGGTGTATCTACCAAAGTACAACTTTATCAAGGGGACCCGTGAATTTTCGAAAATACCCACACAAATCGAAAAGGACCAGCCCATTGTAATAGAAGGCATTCACGGATTAAACGAAACCTTAACCGCGCTGATACCGAAGGAAAACAAGTTCAAAATATATGTAAGCGCCCTTACACAGATTTCCATAGACAACCACAACCGGATTTCCACCACGGATACCCGCCTCATCCGCCGTTTGGTAAGGGACAGCCGCTGCCGTGGAGCCGATGCGAAAAAGACCATAGCCATGTGGCCTTCGGTTCAGAGGGGTGCACAAAAGCACATATTCGCCTATCAGGAAGAAGCCGATGTGATGTTCAACTCTGCCCTTGTATACGAACTTGCGGTGCTTAAAAAATACGCTGAGCCGCTTTTATTACAAATTACAAAAGATGACCCGGAATACATCGTAGCCTCCTATCTTCTAAAATTTCTCGACTACTTCCTGCCCATAGAAGACGAAAGGGACATACCTCTCACTTCAATACTAAGAGAATTTATAGGAGGCAGCTGTTTTTTAGTAGAATAAAAGGCTTGTTAAACCGCAAAAAGATGTGTTATAATAAAATTACAGAAAATTTTACAAAAAACTACAATAACTCCCAGAAAGGGTGAAATTTATGAGAGTTTCAGTAAGTGGGGTAAGCAACTTTGAAGTTACTCCTGCATTGAGGGATTATGCGGAAAAAAAGATTGGGAGGCTTTCGCGGCATTTTAACTATCTGAACAACGACAACATAGAAGCAAAGGTAAAGATGCACGTGGAAAACGGCAGGCACATAGTGGAGGTAACCCTTTCCGCAGGTGACCTTCTTTTAAGGGGAGAAGAAGAAAACAAAGACATGTATGCGGCTATAGATTTGGTAGCCGATAAATTGGATAAACAGATAGAAAAATATAAGACGAAGCTCGTAAGGTCATTGAGGAAAAACGTGCCGAAGGAAGCGGTTGTTCTTGAAGATTTAAACAAGGATGTTGAAAAACAGGATGAAGAAAATTTTAAGGTAGTCAAGACAAAGAGATTTCCCGTAAAGCCCATGAGCATTGATGAGGCCATCTTGCAGATGAACCTTTTAGGGCACAGCTTTTTCGTATTCAACAATGCCGAGACGGAAGAGATAAATGTGGTTTACAAGAGAAAGGACGGCAACTACGGTCTTATAGCCCCGGAGTATTAAAACTCCGGGGTTTTCAGCAAAAAGTCCATGTAATTGAAAAGGAAAACTTTTGGCTTATTTTCGAAATCCATAAAAATACCTCTTTGAGAATTTATTTGTTAGTATTAAAATATGAATTATTATGCATATAGTCCACGAAAGGGCGTATTTATGGAAAATATTTTAATAAAAATCAGGGAAGCCTTTTTAAAAGCCCTCTATCCCGAAAGCGAAAACTGCCCCGTATGCAAAAATCAACTTAAAGATAAAGGCTTGCCGGTCTGCCCTGACTGCCTTTCCAAAATAGATGCTATAAATCCGCCTTTTTGCATAAAATGCGGCAAGCCCTTTTTCGAAGGAGAGCACTTTAACCTTTGCCCCGACTGCAGGGCAAAAAGGCATTTTTTTGAAAAAGCAAGGTCCTACGGGGTTTATGAGGGCATTTTGAAAAAACTCATTCACGAATTTAAATACAATAAAGAAAAGAGGCTGATAAAAGTATTAGGGGAAAAATTGAGCGAGGCTTACGAAAGGTCAGGATTTTCTGGTATTGACCTAATAGTTCCTGTTCCCCTATACTGGAAAAGGCAAGAACAGAGGGGTTTCAACCAGTCCCTGCTTTTGGCAAAAGAGCTTGAGAAAAATACCAAAATAAGAGTTGAAGAGGTATTGGCAAGGGTAAAATCAACAGAACACCAGACTTCTTTGCCAAAAAGCAAAAGAGAGAAAAACGTAAAAGACGCTTTTGAGGTTAGAAAAAATGCCGATATTAAGGGAAAAAACATATTGCTGGTGGATGATGTCTACACAACGGGAAGTACCGCTGATGAATGTTCCAAAACCCTCCTTTCGGGAGGGGCGGACATGGTTTATGTGATAACTTTGGCGAGAGGATGAAGGAGGTATTTTGATGGAACTCAGAAATTGCCCTGTGTGCGGAAAGGTGTTTTTATACACCACGAGGAATCTTTGCCCCGAGTGTGCAGCAAAGGAAGAGGAGGAATTTAAAAAAGTAAGGGACTACCTTTATGAAGTCCCTGGAGCCACTGCGGAGGAGATTTCTGAAAAAACGGGGGTTCCTGTAAAAAAGATTATTGAATTTTTAAAAGAGGGGAGACTTATTTTGAAAAAGAACAACATTAATATCCTTTTAAAATGCGAAAGGTGCGGAGCGCCCATTCTCACCGGAAGGTACTGCGAAAAGTGTGTTGAAGAGATGAAAAAGGGTTTTGGAATCCGGGAAAGTAACCCCTTTGAGCAAAAAAGCGATATGAAGGGTAAAATACATATTTCAAGGTACAGAAAGGATGAAAATTAGGAAGGTTAAGGAGAATTTAAAAGAAAAAAGGCAGAAAATAGCGATTTTGCCCCCTAAGTTAGCTTTTTTTACCCTCACCTTGAAGGGATGATTATCCGATAAATAAAGTAGAAAAGTATAAGGAGCGGAATTACTATGAATATACAAAAAAGCGGTTTTCCGGGTATTTTTAAGATATACGAGGCCTTTGCAAAAAAGGAAGTAGCAAAGGCTGATGAGAAAAGAGATGTAAAGGCAAGAAAGGACGAACTTACCCTTTCACCTGAGGGTATGGAATTTTTAAAAGCCCTTGAGATTGCAAAAAGGGTGAGCGACGTAAGAGAAGACAAGGTGAGGGAGATAAAAGAAAGGATAGAAAATGGTCTTTACACCGTTGATGCCGAAAAGATTGCAGAGAAGGTAATCGATGATATATTAAACGAAAGGATATAACGGGGGCGCTTTTTTATGCAAAAAATAGATTTTGATTTCAGGGTTCTCTTAAAAAATCTCGAGGAACAGCTTATATTATACAGCGAGCTTTTAAATCTAGCCGAAAAAAAGACGGATATCCTCGTAAAAAACGAGGTAAAACACCTGGAAGAAATAACTAATGTGGAACAGGAAATGATAGTAAAACTTGGGAAATTAGAGGAAGAAAGGTGCAAGTTCATTGAAGAGCTTTCTTCTAATTTAGGGATTGACCAAAAAGAAATAAATTCTTCCTACATTTTAGAAATCCTGCCCGAAAAAGTGAAAAAGGAAATGGACGAAATAACAAATAAA
Organism: Thermovenabulum sp.; assembly: GCF_049701175.1. GTDB lineage: Bacteria > Bacillota > Thermosediminibacteria > Thermosediminibacterales > Thermosediminibacteraceae > Thermovenabulum. Next base: position 47,667 of record NZ_JBNATW010000002.1, on the reverse strand, counting down.
TTAAAAGATGTCCTTAAAAATCTGGACGAAAGAAACCGTCTAAACGAAAGGCTCATTAAAAGTGCCCTTGAATTTATAAACACTTCTATTGAACTTTTAGTTGACGCGGGAAGGCAAGCAACAGGCTACGGCGCAGATGGGAAGATATCGGAAAAGGAAACCCTGAAATTTTTCGATAAAAAGCTTTAAGGAGAGGGTCCAATGTATTCGGGATTTTTTGGAATAGAAATAGCAAAGAAAGCCCTTTTTGCAAGCCAGAAGGCGCAGGAAAATGTGGCTCACAACGTTGCCAATGCCAATACTCCAGGATTTTCAAGGCAGAGGGTGGTGCTTGAATCTACCTATACAAAGCCCTTTTCGGGACTCTACACAGGCACCGGCGAGGTACAAGTAGGTACAGGTGTGAGGATAGGCGATATTACAAGGATAAGGGACAGCTTCACCGATATGCAGTACAGGGACGAGAACTCCTCCCTCGGACAGTGGAGCGTTCAGACAGATATACTAAAACAGGTGGAAGCAATATTCAGTGAGCCTTCCGATATAGGCATCTCATCGGTTCTGACAAAATTTTGGCAGTCTCTGGAAGAACTTTCTAAAAACCCTGAGGCTATTGAAATAAGAGAGACTGTAAAGGAAAGGGCTGTGACCCTTGCGGACACCATAAACCACACCGCAAGGCAGTTGAATGAAATCCTTGGAGACATAAACTTCAGAATTTCGGTAAAGGTAGATGAGGTAAACACCCTTGCAAGACAGATAGCCGCTTTAAACGGCGAGATCAGGCATATGGAGCTTACCGGCACAACTGCTGCGGACCTTCGCGATAAAAGGGATCTTCTTTTGGACCAGCTTTCAAAAATTGTCGACATAGAAACCTACGAAGACCAAAACGGGCTCTTTTCGGTAAACGTAGGTGGGGCTATCCTCGTAAAAGGGACGGAATTTAACACATTGACCTTTGATGAGAAAGATTTAAAAGTTAAATGGCAGGATTTTAATAATATAAACTTAAATTCCAAAAAAGGGGAACTTACCGGACTTCTTGAGCTTCGCGACAAAAAGGTGAAAAACTACCTTTATGCTTTACAAACCTTTACCGAAAAATTTGCTGAAAAATTCAACGAAATACATAAAAGCGGCTATGACCTTTATGGAAATCCGGGAGAAAAATTTTTCGTTTACAACCTCCTCGATTCTGGTGACCTTTTATTCGTAAATAGTAATATTATAAGCGATGTAAAAAAGATAGCCGCTGCTGAAACCTCCACCGGTATTCCCGGAGATAACCGCAATGCTCTAAAGCTTGCGGACTTGAGGTATCAGTATATCGATGCTCTTAAAGGGACCATTGACGATTACTACGGCGCCCTTATATCAAGGATTGGCATAGATTCGCAGGAAGCTGCAAGGATGACAGAATCGCAGGAATACATGGTAAGCCAGCTTGATGAAAGGAGAAAGGAGATTTCATCTGTCTCTATAGATGAGGAAATGGCAAAGATGATAATGTACCAGCATACTTACAATGCAGCTGCAAGGATGATAACTGCAATGGATGAGATGATAGAAACCATAGTAAGCCGTATGGGGCTTGTGGGAAGGTAGGGATAAAAAATGCGTGTAACCCAGGGAATGCTCACTGAAGCCTTTATGAGAAACCTCTCCTACAACTTAAAAAGGCTCGGGGAGAAGGAGGACCAGCTTTCTTCAGGCAAAAGGGTCAGGCTTCCATCCGATGACCCTGTTTCTGCTGTTTTTGCCATGAGGCTGAGGAACACCCTTCTTTCCATAGACCAGTATGCGAAAAACGTGGACGATGCGGTAACATGGCTTCAAAACACCGAAACGGCACTTCAAAACACAGGCGAAATCCTTCAAAGGATAAGGGAGCTTGTGGTATACGGCTCAAACGGCACCCTAACGGAAAGCGACAGAAAAGCCATTTTAGACGAAATAACCCAGTTAAAAGAGCAGATTTTTCAGGAGGCCAACTCCTCCTATAACAATAGGTACCTTTTTGGAGGATTTTTCACCGATACCCCGCCTTTTGCTTATGATGTAAACGGGAAGATTGTAGCAAATCCTTCTTTTATTAAACCTACAAGAGCGGATATTATATCAGATACTGGAACGGGACTTAACGCCTCTTCGATTAATTTAAGCAAAATAGGAAGCGGAATAACTACGGGAGAATATAGCTTAGAAGTTTCCAATTTTGATTCTGTTGCAAAAACGGCAGATATTGTTATCAGAGATAAAGACAATAACATAGTAGCCCAAAAAACGGGTATTACCGTAGATGCGGATGATCAAAGAATAGACGGCGTCCCTGATTCTTCAAAGGATTTTGTCCTCGATTTAAAAAATTTCCCCATATTGGGAAACGGAACCGTCGTAGTAAAACTTACTAACGATACTGCGAGGTACAACCTCGGCAGGTTAAACACCATGGACGTGAGCCTTTACGGCGATGAAGTATTTAAGGATATTTTTGCTGCTGTTGAAAACATAGAAAACGACCTTTTAAACAACGATCCCGCTTCATTATCAAAAAGGCTTTCCGAAATAGACGACGCTATCAACACCCTATTAAAATTCCGCTCACAGGTGGGAGCAAAGATAAACCGCTTGGAAGCGACAAAAACGAGGATAGAAAGTAACAGGATAGACTATACTGCGCTTCTTTCAAAAACCGAAGATGTGGATATTGCACAGGTAATAATGGACTTAAAAATGGAAGAAAACGTTTACAGGGCATCCTTAGCCGTAGGAGCAAGGGTAATCCAGCCAAGCCTTGTTGACTTTTTGAGATAAAGTTTGTAAGAATTCGGCCTAAGCTTTAAAGCCAAAGACCGCTTTTTATATGAATTTTCGGAAGGTGCATCTTGATGTTAATATATAACCTCGATATTAAATTTTCCTTCGGTGAGCTCGGCATAAACTATAAAAAAGGAAATTTAGAAATAAAAAAGGACATCACCGGCGGCTTTGATTTAGAAAAAAATCCGCCCGAGCTTGATATAAACCTTGAGCTTCCGAAGATAGAAAAAATAGACCTTAAAGCTCCTTTTTCAGAAATAGGCCTTGCCGATATGCCCACCCTTTCAAAACAGTGGTTTTACGAAAACCAGTATTTGACATGGCAGGCAGTGGAAAAAATAGTAAGAGAAGGCGATGAACTTGGTGCCATAGAAAAAGGGGTATCCATTTCCGATATAGCCGAATTAAACGCCTTTCCCGAAAAGGACTACAATGTGGACTTAATACCCGATTCTCCTCCTGAGATTTTCTTCAAAGAAGGGAAAATAAACGCATCGCTGAAAGAGGGCTTTGTAAAGGTAAAGATAAATCCCTTTCCTATCGACATATCTTACGAATACGGCGAGGTAAAACCTTATTTGCAAAAACCGCCTTATATAAAGATTACAGCAGTAAAAGTAGGGAAAAATGTAGATGTAAAAATATGATAATTTAAAAAGGTTGGTAGAATTTTATGGTTTTTGAAAACCTAAAGGATAAGGGCAGAGAAGTTCATATTGATGATAAAATATTAAAGGAATTGTCAAAAATATTTAATAACTACCACAGTGTTCAAAAAGTTTTGCTATTTGGCTCGCGAGCGAGGGGAGATTTTAAAAAAACATCGGATGTGGATTTAGCCATTTTTTCAGAAAATATTTCGGATAGGGAGTTTAACCTGCTCGTAGATGAAATAAACGAGATGGATACAGCCCTTTCCTTTGATGTGGTCCATTTTGAGAAGTTAAAAAAGGATTCCTTGAAAGAAAATATAATTAAGTATGGGGTTTTAATATATGAGAGAAAGGATAATTGAAAGGTTTAATGACTTTAAAAATGCTTTGCAAAGGCTGGAAGAAGGCATAAATTTTGAACCTTCGAATGAGATAATTATAGATGGAGTTATCCAGAGGTTTGAGTTTACCTTTGAACTTGCATGGAAACTCCTTAAGGATATTCTTGAATATGAAGGAATTGAAGTTAAAAGCCCGAGAAGCGCAATTAAGGAAGGTTACAAAGCAGGATTAGTATCCGATGGAGAGGCGTGGATAGATATGATGATTGACAGGAATAAAACATCTCATGTTTACGATGAAAAGGAAGCTAAAGCGATTTATAATAAAATAAAGTCTTTTTATATTGGTTTATTAAGAGAGTTAAAAGAGAGTACAGAAGAATATATAAGAGAATAAATCGGAGGTACTTTTCATGAAAATAGAAACAAAATTTTTCGGTGAAATTGAAATAGAGGAAGAAAAAATTATAAACTTCCCGAACGGCATAATAGGCTTTGAAGACTTAAAAAGATTCGTCCTCATCGACCATCCAGGAAGCGATATCATAAAATGGCTTCAGTCGGTGGAGGAAAAGGATTTTGCACTGCCTATAATAGACCCTTTAAGTTTTTTCCCCGAATATGAACCTATTATAAACGAAAGCGATTTAAAAAACCTCGAGCTTTCATCAATTGAGGATGCTGTGATATTGTGCATCCTCACCGTCCCCAAAGACCTCGAAAGTACAACAGTTAACCTGAAAGCCCCAATAGTATTAAATCCGTTAAACCGCATCGGAGACCAGCTCATCGCCGAAAATCCGGAATATAAAATAAAACAGCCCATAAAAATTTTTGCTGAAAATTAAAAGGAGTCTGGAATATGCTCGTCCTTTCAAGGAAAAAGGGAGAAAAACTTTTGATAGGCGATGAGGTGGAAATAACCGTTGTCGAAATCGAAGGGGACAGGGTAAAACTGGGGATAAACGTCCCGAAAGGAGTAAAAATTTTACGGGCGGAACTTATAGAGGAAATAAAAGGCGAAAACAAAGAAGCCTTTGATTTATCCGTAAAAGCCTTTGAAGAAATTGAAAAGAAAATGAAGGGAAGATGAAAGAGGATAAATTTTAAAAGAGGAAAATATTAGGCAGAATAACGAGAAATAAAAAGAATAATAGACAAAAAAGGCAAAAACCGTCAAAAAAAGGTGGTAAAAAGGATTAAATTATACACCTTAAAATCCGATATATTAAGTGAAAACAATTTGCCGGCCGGCAAATAAAATTCCCCGCAGGGACGCGGGGAAATAAAAATCAGGGAGGATGATTTTATGAGAATTAACCACAACATCAGTGCACTTAACGCGTACAGGCAGTTAACAGTAAACAACACTTCACTTCAGAAATCTTTGGAAAAACTCTCTTCTGGCTTTAGAATTAACCGCGCAGGCGATGATGCAGCAGGTCTCGCTATAAGCGAGAAGATGAGAGGGCAGATTAAAGGCTTAGAGCAAGCTATCAGAAATGCTCAAGATGGCATTTCACTTATACAAACGGCAGAAGGGGGATTAAATGAAACCCATTCAATATTACAACGTATGCGTGAATTTGTAGTGCAAGCAGGGAACCTAGGAACTAATCAGAGTGAAGATCTACAAGCAATTCAAGATGAAATTGTCCAGTTAGCTGATGAAATCACTAAAATTAGTGAACGGACTCAGTTTAATGGTAAGACCTTGTTAGATGGTAGTTTTGCTAACGGTACTGCCGATTTAGTATTTCAAATTGGTGCAAATGCTACACAGCAATTAAAATTAAATATTGATGCTATGGATGCAACTACATTAGGCGTTGATTCAACTAAAATAGATGTAACTTCATTTACGGATGGTAGCGATGTTGATACTGCTCTCCAAGCTATTGATGATGCCATAAATACAGTTTCTGCCCAACGATCTGCTTTAGGTGCTACACAAAATCGTCTCGAGCATACTATTAATAATCTTTCCGTTGCATCTGAAAACCTCACTGCAGCTGAATCCCGTATCCGCGATGTAGATATGGCAAAAGAAATGATGGAGTTCACCAAGATGAACATACTCAATCAAGCTGCAACTGCAATGCTTGCACAGGCAAATATGCTGCCGCAGTCAGTACTTAAGCTGTTGGGTTAATTTAAAGTTAATATTTCAAGAGCAATTTATAAAAGCCTCGGGTAATACCGGGGCTTATAATTTTCTGACAATGGCGTGGATGGCGGTGCATCTAAATTAACAAAAGTAAATTAACATAATAATGCTTGATACCTATAACTTGCAAAGGTTAAGAGAGTATATAAAAAGGTGGATGGAAAATGATGCAATTTTGCTCGATACATTGAGGAATGAAATCCGCGTTTTAAAAGGAAATATCCGAAGAATTGTTCTTATCATTGCCGGAGAATTATTCTTTCGGCTTTTTTGTTTTAAATCTGCTTTCAGAAGGAAGGAAAGCCTCAAGAAATATAGAATTATAAATTTGATAGTGAAGGAGTGGCTTGTTGGGATGGAGATATTGAATTTCAAATTTAATAAGCATTTAATAATACGTAAGTGTATAGGAGGATTACTTACCAATGGATAGTTTCTACAAATTCAGAAATTTATTGAGGGAGATTTTCCAATTCGATGCATCTGATTTGGATTTTGGCATTTACAGGATATTAAATTACAAAAAGGAGCAAATAGAGGATTTTATCGAAAACAGGCTTTTTCAAATAGTAGAGGAAGCCTTTAAAGAACACAAGGCTGGTCTTACTAAAGATTTAGAGATGGAATTACAGAGAGCGAAGGTCCAATTAGAAGAGATAGGAAAAGCACTAGGAGAAGAAGTATTTTCGCCTTCAGGGGAAGTAAAGGAAAGGTTTAAAAATACCCCTGCGGGGCATAAATATGCAGAGTTAAAGCGGCAAAAAGACGAAGCTGAAAAGGCTGATGAGATAAAGCTACAAGTTTTTAACGACCTTTACAACTTCTTTTCCCGGTATTATGAAGAAGGAGATTTTGTCCCCCAATACCGCTATTCTATCAAAGGGCACAAATATGCTATCCCCTATAATGGCGAAGAAGTAGCCTTATATTGGGCAAATAAGGATCAGTATTATACAAAAACGGGTCTTTTATTCAGAGATTACACCTTTAAAGTTGATGATTACAAGGTTATTTTCAGGGTAGTTGAAGCAAAGGAAGAGTTGGGTTCAAATAAAGCGACTAAGGAAAGATTTTTCGTATTAGATGATGATAAACCTACCGAATTTCAGGGGAAAGAATTGGTTATTAGATTTCAATATAGAGAGCTTACAGAGGATGAAGTCAAAAAATATAATGTGGCAGGAGGGAGCAACACCTCCAAGCAGCAGAAGGTCAATGAATTTTCTTTTAGCTCAATAGTGAATGAGGTTGCAAAAGTAAATAAGGAAGTTTCTTTATATTTACAAAAAGATAAAAACGAAACCCCTCTACTTAAGTATCATTTGGACCGGTTTACCGGAAAGAATACGAAGGACTATTTTATTCACAAAGATTTAAAGGGATTCTTATCCGGCCAACTGGATTACTATATAAAATCAGAAGTGTTGGACCTTGACACATTGGAAAGAGAAAAGTATTCGAACAAGCATATCATACGGGCGAAAGTGGTAAGGCAAATTGGCGAAGCTATTATAGATTTTCTTGCCCAGATTGAAAACTTCCAAAAGAGGCTATGGGAGAAGAAAAAGTTTGTTTTATCTACGGAATACGTAATAACCCTTGACAGAATAGCAAAATGGGCTGGTGAAGAATTCTTAGAGGAAATCATAGACGAAATTTTAAGCAATGAAAGACAGCTAAAAGAATGGGAAGAATTAGGATTTAGTGAGATAAAGAGTAGAGAAGATTTGATCGAAAAAGAGGATATTGTAGGTAATGAATATAAGAAGCTTCCTATTGACACAAAATATTTTGATAAAGAGTTTAAAGAAAAGCTTTTGGAAAACATAACCCGCAATATAGACTTAGATGAAGCATTGGACGGACTTCTTATAAAAAGCGAAAACTGGCAGGCGTTGAATACGATTTTGGCTAAATATAAAGAGAAGGTGCAGACCATCTACATAGACCCGCCTTTTAACAAGGAACAGGATGCGGATTATCTTTATAATGTGAAATATAAAGATTCTACATGGGTAAGCATATTGGAAAATAGGTTAAAGCTGGCAAGGGATTTGCTGTCGGAAAAAGGAAGTATTTTTATTAGATGTGATTATAATGGGAATATGTATGTTAGACTTTTGATGAATGAGGTTTTTGGAGAGGAGAATTTTAGGAATGAAGTGAATATAAGAAAAACAAATATTCAAGGCCCTATTTATACAAGGTTTAATCCTGCGTTAGAGAGTTTATTTTTATATGCAAAGTCAGAAAAAACTCAAATAATACCGCAGTATAAGAAGCGGGAGAAAGAAGTACAATGGCTTGATATGCACTCTCCAAAAGAAAATCCAAGAATGAATGAGATTTATATAAATGGAAAAAAATTTATAGCTCCAAAAGGTAGGCATTGGACTTTTTCTCAAGAAAAAGTTGATCAATTATTAAAAGAACAACGTATTAGAATAGTGGAAAAAGAGTATATAGATGTTTTTGGAAATAAGCATTATAAAATGCCTCAATATTTGATGAGCGAGTTTGAAGTTATAGATTCAAATTGGACAGATATACCAGGGTATTCCCAAACACAAGGTTTTCCTACCGAAAACTCCGAAATCCTTCTCAAGCGTGTCATAGAATCTACCTCCAACGAAGGCGATCTTGTTATGGATTTCTTCCTTGGCTCTGGCACAACCACATCAGTAGCCCACAAACTCGGCAGAAGGTGGATTGGGGTTGAGATGGGTGAGCATTTCTGGACTGTAATTTTGCCGAGGATGAAAAAGGTATTAGCTTATGATAAATCAGGCATTTCAAAGGAAAATGACGTTAAGGAAAAATATAATAAAAAAAGCTGTGGTGGCTTTTTCAAATACCAAATTTTAGAGCAATATGAAGATACACTAGACAATATTGAATTGAAAGAGAATCAGGAGGTTTTAAAAGTCTTAGAGGATGAATATCTGTTGAAATACTTTTTGGATTATGAGACAAGTGAAAGCCCGTATTTTTTGAATATCGAGAATCTAAAAGACCCCTTTGCATATAGGCTAAAAGTTAACCTTTCGGAAGTTGGAGAGCCGGAAGAAATGGTTGTAGATATACCCGAAACGTTCAATTATCTTCTGGGGCTAAAAATAAAAAAGGTCAAATTTAGAAATAACGATAGAAAAAGATATATGTTTTTATTGGGAGAAAAGGAGAATAAGACGTATGCCGTGGTATGGCGGACTTGCGGCAGTAATTGGACAGAAGAGGATTTCATGAAAGATAAGGAATTTATTAAGAAAGAATTGTCTGAGTGGAAGCCCCATATTGTGTATGTAAACGCTCAAAGCACTTTAACTCCAGATTTTGGCGATTTTGTGGCTGAGATTAATTATATCGAACCCGATTTTAAAAAACTGATGAACTCTGAGGTCAGATGAGAGGCGAGATAATATGGATATGGAAAAATATCTGGTATTAAGCAAATACTTTCTTTCTCTTTTTGGAGTAGAAGATTTCAGGCAGTTACCTTTGAAAAATATAGAAGAACGAATAGACGATGGTGATGAAACTACACCCTTTATGAAAACCTTGATGTCATTGAAAGGTATAAAGTTTTGCAAAGATGATCTACTTCGGTATGACCAGAACATTCAGGAATACGTTAGAAATATAAACCGGTGCCGTGGCAACGTGGTTCTCAAATATTTTCAATACCTGCCTGTTCTTTTTACGGAAATTTTCTTGGACCAGTTGAAAAACAATAAAGTGGAGTTTTTAAATCAGCTGAATGAATTTTTAAATCAATACAGAAATGAAAACGAAATTGACATACCTGATTTTGAATTGAAGGATTTAAACAAACTGGCCTTCTGGATGGCCACCGGTTCCGGGAAAACTCTAATTATGCACATAAATTATATTCAATTTTTGAAATACAGGCCTTTCGAACCTGACAACATACTTTTGATTACTCCTAACGAAGGCCTTTCTAAGCAGCACTTTGATGAACTGCAAAAAAGTGATATTCCATGCAGGATATACGATGGTAATTTAAACAGTGGGTTTCACTTTAAAAATGAGGTGCTAATTATAGAAATAACCAAACTGGTTGATGAGAAAAAAGATGGAGGAATAACCCTTCCAATAAGTGCTTTTGAGGGAAGAAGTCTTATTTTCGTGGATGAAGGACATAAAGGGAAGGCTTCTGAAGATCGGGTATGGGTCGCGCGGAGGGCTAAATTAGCTGAGAATGGTTTTGTGTTTGAATATAGTGCTACATTCGGACAGATTTTGAGCGAAAGGAACAAAGAAATCCTTGAGGAATATTCCAAATCAATCATATTTGATTATTCATACAAATACTTTTACCTCGATGGATATGGTAAGGACTTTTTTGTGATTAATGTTAAAAATTCTGAACAGATTTCGGAAGACCACTTTTCGGAAATTATGTTTGTGGCCAATTTATTGTCTTTTTACGAGCAAGTTATGTTTTATCAGGAAAATAAAAGATTGGCCGAAGAGTACAATTTAGAAAAACCTTTATGGATCTTTGTGGGAACGACAGTTAATAAAGAGGAATCGGACATACTTCAGATTGTTGGCTTTTTAAATAAAGTTATAAAGGAAGAGAACTGGCTTAAAGAAAAGGTAAACACAATCTTAGAAGGAAAAGCGGGACTTAAAAATGATGATGGCGAAGATGTTTTTAAAGAAAAATTTAAGCTGTTGAAGGAAAAAGGTGTTGATTTAAATGATTTGTATAATAGGGTTTTTAACGGAAAAGGCAAATTAAATATATCGGAAATCAAAAATGCAGAAGGAGAATTTGGGCTGAGAGTTGGTGATAATGATTACTTCGGCGTTATAAATGTAGGCGGTAATGATTTTAAAAAAAGGTTAGAAGAAAAAGGATTTGAAATCCAATCAGATTTTATTACCGATTCGCTCTTCGATTACATAAAGCACAAGGCTTCTAATTTGAACATATTGATAGGAGCCAAAAAATTTATTGAAGGATGGGATACGTGGAGAGTTTCTTCCATGGGTCTTTTGAACATAGGGAGTGGCCAGGGACCACAGATTATTCAACTCTTTGGCAGAGGTGTAAGGCTAAAGGGGAAAGATATGTCACTGAAAAGGAGTGGGGATCCAAGAGTTGCAGTATTAGAAACTCTAAACATATTTGGCATCAAGGCGGATTATTTGAGTAGGTTTTTAGAAGCAATTAGAAAAGAAGAAGTCGAATATGAAAACGTTTTAATACCTGTTAAATACCAGCATAAAGAAAAATGGAAGAATTTATATGTGATCGGTAAAAGAGAAGATAAAAAATTTGAAGAAAGTAAAGTTATAATGCTCGAGCCTGATGAAACGGTTCACGTAAGCATTGATTTGACGCCTATAATAAAAGTGTATTCAAAAACAAATAATACCGAAATCGATCTTGATGCAAAAATCGAGCATGATACATTAGATTTAAAGCGTTATACCACGTTTTTAAATTGGGAACGCATCTTTTTTGAGATTACAGAACATAAGAAGTTAAAGAAATACTGGAATTTAGTATTTGATAAGAATAAACTCCGGGAGATTATATCTGCGGAAAACAATTACAAAGTTGTAGTCTATAAAGGAGTTTTTGATAAGCTGGAACATGGTGATATATCAAAGTTGGAAGATATAGCTGTATCGGTTTTAAAAAGATATATTGATGCTTATTACAGGAAAAAGGCAAAAAGGTTTGAGACGGAACAAATTAATAATTACGTGTTAGATGAAAAAACTGGACAATTGATGTTGCCTTTTATATGTAAAGAAAATTCTGTTGGTTATTTAGTACAGATAGACAAGAGAGAAAAAGAATTAATTAAGAAAGTAAAAAAACTGATAAAAGATTTTGAAAAACTGTTAGACGAAAAATATGAATCCGATGTACTGCCCAGGATAGTTTTTGAATCTCATTTGTTTGTGCCGGTTTTGTTAAAGAAAAAAATAAAAAAAGAAGATAAAATAAAATTTACCCCAGAAGGCCTGGTAGAAAGTGAAATAAAATTCCTAAAAGACTTAAGAAAGTTTATAGAAGAAAACAAAGAGAAATTTAAAGACATTGAGACATATTTATTGAGAAATTTTCCAAAAATTGGGGTAGGTTTTCAACTTACATGGGCTGGATTTTATCCTGACTTTGTAATGTGGCTCAAGAAAGGGAATTACCAAATAATAGTTTTTATAGATCCCAAAGGGCTTGAACACGACAAAAGTCTTGACTGTGAAAAAATTGTATTTGCTGGGACAAGAGATGCAGGTGAAGATGTTGTAACTATAAAGACTATCGAAAGAAGGCTAAATAATCCTAATATAAGACTAGAATCTTTTATTTTGTCTGCTACTTCGTATAAAGATCTAGTTGAAAACCTTGCGAAAAAACCGAGTAAAAGTGATTATGAAAAAAATCATGTATTGTTTATTGACGATAATGATTGGTGTGAAAAATTGTTCAATAGTATAACTGTATAACAGTATAGAGTTTAGAAAAGCTATAGCAGCTCAATTAGTTGCAAAAGGCAAAGGTTGCCACGATTGGATTCCTTTATATTTACAAAAAGCCCGAAAATTGATATATGTAAGCGAGCATCTTAAGAGAGGGTAGTTTTTTGAAAGAAGGTGTAAAAATGCCTTTGCCAAAAGAAAATAAAATATATACTTATGCGGATTATATAGCATGGCCGGAAAATGAAAGAGTAGAACCGATTATGGCCAGATTTACTTGATGACATCCCATTCAAGAACCCATCAAAGAAACTTAGTACAGCTTTTCTACCAATTCTTCAATTATCTCAAAGATAAATCGTGTGAAGTGTATATGGCACCTTTTGATGTAAAATTTATTGACGGAAATGAAAAGGACGAGAAGGAAATAAACACTGTAGTTCAGCCCTACATAATCGCCGTGTGCGATGAAGCCAAACTTGATGAGAAAGGATGTACGGGAGCTCGTGATAGATAGTAGAAATTACTTCGTCTTCGACAGCCCAGCAAGATAAACTATATAAATTTAACTTGTACGAAAACACGGGATAAAGGAGAACTGGATAGTAGAGCCCGGAAACAAAATCTTGAATGTGTTTATTTTACAGGAGAACAAAAGATACGGACAGCCTGAAATATATACGCAAGATGACAAAGTAAAAGTTTCTATTTTTAAAGATCTCATAATCGATTTAGAAAATATATTTTAAATAACTTTCCCAGCGAAAATAAGACTTGAATTGAAAACCTTCTACCATTTTTCAATTTCTATTTTTATTGAACATTTACTGATAATATAAAGACTTAAAGCGGGCTTACAAATATAAACTATGCCCGCTTTTTAAATTATTGTAGAAACCTTTTTAAAAAATACTCGATATCCGGAGTTATTATGTTAAAATATATTCAGAAATTTAAATTTAATTTTTATTACCTTTTGCAAGGTGAAAAAAATGGAAGAAAGAGGATTAAAAATAATCCAGGATAATTTGAATGATATTACGCTTGAAGATGTGGATAAAATATACAAAAAATTAGAAAATATCTATAATCAATTATTGTTAAAGCAATACATTGAATTTAAGAAGTGTTTTTGCGGGGGCAATGAAAACTTTCTTATAGAGTTAAAGAAATCCTTTTCAAAAGCTATAGAAATAAATTTAATAGTGTCATTTTTGCTGGAATCCGGTGTAAGATTAATAATTGAGGATTTAGTTGAAGCAAGAAAGCGGAATTGTCCTATCAGTATTATCACTGGAAGGTATTTAAACATTACTCAGCCTTCTGCCCTTTATTTGATAAAAGATAGGTTAGGAGATTATGTAGATTTAAGATTTTTTAAAAATGATAATATTCCGTTTCATCCAAAAGCATATATAATTGAATACGGCGATGGTAGAGGAGATATTTTCATTGGCTCTTCAAACATTTCAGAGTCTGCATTGACTTATGGAATTGAGTGGAATTACAGGATTGAAAAAACCACAGCAATTGGGCAGAGGTTTAAGAAAGGCAAAAAATAAAGATTATTTAACCGTTTTAGACTTTATTGGAAACTATAAAAAAGCATTTATAATTCCCTTTCTTTTAAGCGGTAAAGATTTTGATGTGGAATCCGTTAAAAGAGGAAAGTATACCGTAGATGATTTTGATTTTCCAGATGATTGTGTCATCGACTTTGATTTAAGGTTGATAGATATTTTCAGGAAACAGGCTGAGAAACTTAAAGACATAAAAACCCTGGTCTTTGAAGAGTATTTGAGAATAAAAGAAATGCTGGGTAAACGGCCGAATAGAGTTGAATTTTTCAAATATATTGATGAAAGTGTATATAAAGGCATAAAAAGATTTTCTGATCCCTCAATAAATGTTCTTAAACATTATGTATCCTTTTTAAAAAGCAACAATGAATTAAAGCCTGATGAAGATATTTTATGTAACACAGTTGCTCACGAGTTTATAAAATTTATTGAAAATACAAAGATGACAAAGGTCTACAAAATGCCGCTTTTGCTTGCATTTTACAATAACGGAAACATGAGGTTGAAATTGACTCCCGATGATATTTATATAGTTTTCAAGGAATTTTTTTCAACCCCTTCAAATGCTGTTGATTTGGAGATACACAAAACAAGAAGCGATTATAAATCCTGGGGCATTGAAGAGTACATAAAGTTATCGAGAGAAAATCCCGAAAAATATTTAATTAAAACCAATCCTGAATTTTTCTACAGGGATGGAGATTATTTTTGTCTAAACGAGAAACTAACGCAGTTTATAAAAAATGAATATTTTTTAATGCATTTTAAGGATTCAATAGATTATCGAATAAAGAATTACTACAAGGAGAGATATGAAAAATGGACTCAACAATAAGATATTATGATGAAAATGCAAATACGTTTTTTGAAAATACGAAAGATGCGGATATGAAGGGAGTTTATGAGCTTTTTTTGAAATATTTACCCATGGGGGCTAAAATCCTTGACCTTGGCTGCGGCTCGGGGAGGGACACAAAATATTTTTTGCAAAAAGGTTATGATGTGGTGGCGGCAGACGGTTCTATGGAAATGGTAAAGCTTTCAACGCAGTTTACGGGAAGACAAACCCTTCATCTTACCTTTGACGAAATTAATTTTAATGAAGAATTTGATGGGATATGGGCATGTGCCTCGCTTTTACATGTGACAAGGAGCAAAATTGATTCTATATTTAATAAGATTTATAAAGCTCTAAAAAAGGGCGGAATTTTTTATTCTTCCTTTAAATACGGCAATGGAGAAGAAATAAGAAACGGGAGATTTTTTAATAATTATGATGAAAGTTCTTTATGCGAGCTTTTAAAAAACCATCAGTATTTTTCGATTTTAGAAATAAAAATTACCCGTGATGTGAGAAAAGGCAGAGAAGATGAAAAATGGCTGAATGTAGTTTTAAAAAAGGAGTGAAAAAGCTTGATAAATAAGCCTATTATCGGAATAACTATGGGAGACCCTGTAGGGATTGGTCCGGAAATTGTGGCAAAAGCTTTATCGAAAAAGGAAATATATGAAAAGGTAAATCCTTTGGTGATAGGGTCAAAAAATATAATAGAAAAAGCTATGAGAATTACCCATATAAACATGGATGTTGTTGCAATAAAAGAGGATGAGATAAAAGCCTTGAGGGGAAAGGATTTTTCCTTTGGTAAAGCCTATATATTAGATCTAAACAATATAAGAGAAAATATACCTTTTGGGAAAATTTCAGCCGAGGCGGGAAAGGCCGCTTTTGAGTATATAAAAAAATCTATTGAACTTGCTATGGAGGGGTTAATAGACGGGGTTGCCACCGCTCCGATAAATAAAGAAGCTATTCGCGCTGCGGGAATAAACTTTATCGGCCATACCGAAATATTTGCAGAGCTTACAAAAAGCGAAGATGTTTTGACGATGTTTCAGGTGGATAAACTTCGCATATTTTTCCTTACAAGGCATATATCCTTACTCGATGCTTGTTTTAAAGTAAAGATGGATAATATTTATAAAACTTTAATTGCCTGCAATAAAGCGTTGAAAAATTTAGGGCTTTTAAATGCGACGATAGCGGTAGCTGCCCTGAATCCTCACGGAGGAGACGGCGGGCTTTTTGGCTCGGAAGAGGAGAGGGAGATAATACCTGCAATAAAGAAAGCACGGGAAGAAGGGATAAGGGTGGAAGGGCCGGTACCTGCCGATTCCGTTTTTTATTGGGCAAGGCTTGGCCGATATGATGCGGTATTGTCCCTTTATCACGATCAGGGACATATTGCTGCAAAAACGCTGGATTTTGAAAGAACCGTAAGCGTTACCACTGGGCTGCCGTTTATAAGAACATCGGTGGATCACGGAACCGCTTTTGATATTGCAGGAAAAGGTATTGCAAGCTCTATTAGTATGGAAGAAGCTATAAAAGTTGCGGGGGAATATGCAAAGTTTTTTACCTCACCGTCTTCAAGATTTGATTAATTTTATCTATATTAAATTCTTCAGGGTCAAATGAACCTCCTATCCATTGTAGCATTAATTTATGTTCCGGATGACGAGGGTTTTTTATTGCTTCAAGGAAGTTTTGATATCCCCAGGGGCCTCCTACGTCTTCGGGAGGACAGTTTCTTTTTCCTGCTATGCATAACGGATATCTTATACCTTCTTGGGGTTCAAGTACTTTTTCAACCAATATGCTGTGTTCCCAATTATCGCCAAAATCGTAAATATAGAGGAATTTATCTTTTGGTTCAAAATTCATGTTGCTTAATTTGAACCTTTTAGCATTTTTGAATTCATAATCATCGTAAAGGTCCCAACCATCATCCTTTTCACCTATTACCATATCGCCAATCCTGAATTCATAAAGGTGGTATCCAGACCATCCCATTACATACTGTATAATCGTATTTAGCTTATAAAATGTTATATCATCTTTTACCAAAATCCTCCTCCAAACAGGAGGTTTTATATCTTTAAGGGTTATTTTCATCTGAAGGATTTTCATAATGTTTGCCGCTCCTTCCATCTATTCAATAATAAAATTATAATATTATTATGAGTTCTATAAAATTGCTCAAATTCCTTTTTTAAAAATTTTAAAGTCAGAAAAAAGGATTTTTATAAATTAAAGAAGAAAATATACTGTTAAAGCAGATAAAATCGGAGGAAAAAACAAATGGGAGTTTATAATCAGGATTATTTGAGGATGATAGCTTCACCGGAAGTAGTAAAAAGAGGCATTGCCTATTATGAATCAGGTGCTGTGAAAAACATTAAGTTTGAGGGCGAAATACTTCATGCCGTTGTTAAAGGCAGTGAGGATTATGATGTTTTTTTCGAAATAGAAAATAATTTTATCAAGGATTACAGGTGCTCATGCCCGGCTTATTTTCAATTTGATGGTGCCTGCAAGCATGTGATTGCCGTTTTGTGTCATATTTTTGAAAAAGGGCTGCCGAGAAAGAATGATAACAAACACAAAGATATGAAAGAAGATTATTACATAGAAGATTATGTTTTATTGGAACTATTTAAAAATAGTAATAGCGAAATTAAAAAGCAAGAAGTAAAGGTGGAATACTATTTTGAGTTCAAAAAGTATAATGTACATGATTTTGTATGCAGCATGCACATGCGCATTGGGGATAAACGTTTATATATTTTAAAGGACATCAAAGAGTTTATTAAAAAAATAGAAAATAATCTGCCCTTTAGTTTCGGTAAATTATTTGAATTTAATCCACTTCTTCACGTGTTTTCAAAAGAAGACGCCGAAGTGTTAAAAATTATAAAAGAATTGTATGAGATAGAACAAAGTATAACGATTTATAGTACTCCTAATGTTTTCTTAGACGGAAAATACGTTAATTTAAATTACAATTTTTTAATGAAAGTTGCTAAAGCATTGGGGAATAAACCTGTTAATATGATAAGCCCCTTCGAAAAGGTAATAAGCTTTGAAGTTAACGATTTGCCTTTCAATATTAAAATAGAAAAAAATAATGACGGTATATATGTTAAACCTGAGGGGGAAATGGGATTACCTTTAGATGGGGAAGAAAGAATTATTTTAAAGGACGATAAGGTATATTTGTTAAATAATAATGAACAAGTATTTCCAATCGTTAAAGGGCTTTATTTGAAAGACTGGAATGAGTTAAAATTTACCGGAGAAAATCAACATAAGCTGTTTTCTGTATTACCGCACCTGCAGAAATGTAAAAATATAAAACTTTCCGAAGACCTGAAATATGCGGTAGAAAGGAAACCCCTTAAATTTAAAATGCATATTGAGGGATATAAAAAAGGAATTGCTGTTGATGTTAAGTTTATTTACGGCGAAGAAGAGTTTAATCCCTTTACAAAGGAAAGTTTACAGCATCTTATTGTAAGGGATTATGAAAAAGAAATGTATATTATAAAACTTTTAGGAGATACGGGTTTTTCAATAGAAAGAGGAAGGGCAGTGCTCCAAGATGAGGAAAAACTTTATATTTTTATAAAAGAAGTGCTGCCAAATCTTACTCAAATGGGGGAAGTTTATTATTCGTCCGATATTAAACACCTTTTTTCCATAAAAACCCCGAAAATAAGGTCATCTATAAGTTATTTAAGCGGAAATCTTCTTGAAATAAAAACCGATTTTGAAGACATTGATGTGAGGACGGCAGAGGAGATACTGCATTCTATTAAGGAGAAAAAGAAGTATTTTAGATTGAAAGACGGTTCTTTTATTTCTTTAGAAGAAAACCGTATTAATAAATTGGCTGAGCTTTTGGAGGATGTATCAAAAGAAGATATAGAACAAAACAAGGTAAACCTATCAAAATACCGATTTTTAGGGTTTTTAAACAATGTAAAGGATAAATCAAATCTGTCTATTGAACAAGCAGGAGAGTTTGAAAGGATAATCGAGAATATAGTAAATTCAAAGTATCAAAAGGTAGAACCTCCTGAAAGTTTAAAAGGGATATTAAGGGAATACCAGGTTATCGGGTTTAAATGGCTGAAGATACTTGCCGAAAACGGGCTTGGAGGTATTCTGGCAGATGATATGGGGCTTGGTAAAACCCTTCAGGCGATAAGTTTTTTGCTTTCGGTAAAAGAGTCAAAAATTTCACCGCACACTTCCCTTATAGTTGCCCCTTCAACCTTAATGTTTAACTGGGAAAACGAAATTGCAAGATTTGCGCCTCAATTAAAAACGGCGGTAGTATCCGGGTCAATTTTTGAAAGGAAAAAACTAATAAAAGAACTTAATGAATATGATGTAATAATTACATCGTATCCGCTTTTAAGAAATGACCTCGAATTTTATATCCGTCATAACTTTTACTGTGTTATATTGGACGAAGCCCAGCATATCAAAAATTTTGATTCCCTTAATGCAAAATCGGTTAAAAAATTAAAATCTAATGTGAGGTTTGCTCTTACAGGGACTCCTATAGAAAATTCCCTGGCGGAATTATGGTCAATTTTTGATTTTATAATGCCGGGCTACCTTTATTCTTATAAAAAATTCAATGAATACTACCAAAAGCCTATAATAGAAGGAA
Source organism: Thermovenabulum sp. (assembly GCF_049701175.1). Lineage (GTDB taxonomy): Bacteria > Bacillota > Thermosediminibacteria > Thermosediminibacterales > Thermosediminibacteraceae > Thermovenabulum. The sequence continues at coordinate 28,119 of NZ_JBNATW010000002.1, read as the reverse complement.
ATAATAAAGCCTTAGAGGAACTTAAAAAGTTAATATCCCCCTTTATTTTAAGAAGAACTAAGAATGATGTTTTAAAGGAACTGCCGGAAAAAACAGAGACCACCCTTTTGGTTGAAATGACTCCCCAGCAGAAAAAAATCTACCTTTCATATTTAAAAAATATAAAAGGGGAGCTGGAAGAAAGGATAGAGCGGGAAGGTTTTGAAAAAAGCAAAATGCATATTTTTTCAGGGCTTTTAAGATTAAGGCAGATATGCTGCCATCCAGCATTATTTATTGAAAATTATAAAGGAACCAGCGGGAAAATGGAGTTATTGGAGGAATTGTTGCAGGAATTGATGGATAGCGGCAGGAGGGTCTTAATATTTTCTCAATTTACATCTATGCTTTCCTTAATAAGAAAAATGTTGGAAGAAATGAACATTAAATACGCTTATCTTGACGGGAGTACATGTGTTAATGAAAGAAAAAGGATAGTAGATGATTTCAATAACGGCTGCGGACGGGTATTTTTGCTTTCGCTGAAAGCAGGAGGAGTGGGATTAAACCTCACATCAGCGGATATGGTTATACACTTTGACCCCTGGTGGAACCCTGCCGTAGAAAATCAAGCCTCCGACCGGGCTCACAGAATTGGGCAGAAAAACAAGGTGCAGGTTTTCAGGCTTATAACTAAAGGGACCATAGAAGAGAAGATAAATGAATTGCAGATGAAAAAGAAGGACCTTATCAATTCGGTGGTAATCGAAGGCGAGCTTTTCATAAACTCCTTAACCAAGGAAGAGTTGATGGAATTGTTCAGAATTTAGGAGAGCAGAACGCATTTACAAAAGATATGAAAATTGATAATATTAAAGAAACATTATAAGTAGTTTTGAAAGAAGGTGTAAAAAGGCTGGTCAAGTTCGCTCACATTAATGGAAAAAACCATTACTGTCAAGTGAGAAAATTTAGTGTTTTCAAATTACGTTCAATTTCTTTTATCATCTCATAGTGCCTGTCCTGATGTACCAAAACACAATCATAAATTAAAGCCCATGTGCTAATTAAAACATCGGTCAGCGGTACATTGAACCCCTTTCGTCGAAGGATAAAGTTCAAATAGGCAGTTTTTTCCCATAACTCCGGTTTATTATCTAAAATTGTTAACGAATCAAGCTCTTCTTTTAATTCGAAAAATTGTTTTTCGCTTATAGCACCGGATAAAATTTCAATTTTTATTATTGGTGTTATTACAACCCTTTCTTCTAACAATGCTTTTTTCATCCATTGTTGTATATTTATGTCACCATTTCTTTTCAAGCTTTCTATCCATATAGATGTGTCAACAAGATATTTATCTGTCATTTTTACGCATTTCCTCCAAATCTGATTTGTCTATAGTAAGTTCTGTATTTCCGATGCGGTTTGCAAGCTTTTCTAGTTTATACCTCCGTATGAAATCCTCAAGAGCTTTATTTACAGCTTCAGTCATCTTATTAGTTCCCATCAAACGCATAGCTTCTTCTAAAAGTTTTCTATTGACATATAATGTAGTTTTCATTTGCCATCACCTCTTGGCATATATTATATCATAATAATTTGTAACTTAAAATACAAAGTATGGTTCCAGAGATTTCTTTCTTCAATTTCTTCCTGCCAAAGCTTTTTATTAGATTTTAAGTTAGCAAAAGCTTTTGCAGTATTTTCTAATAGAATTTTTCTATGATATTCTTTGATAGCTTTTTCAATTATGCTCTGCATAGATTCTTTGAGTTCTGTAGATAATTTTTTAATTGCTTCATAAGTACTTTTGTCAATTCTAACAGTTGTTGTTTTATTCAATTTTAACACCTTCCTTTTGTAGACTGTAAAATCTACTTTTTAGTATAACATATTTTTATAATAGTTCAAGTGATACAGGTTATTTCTATCTTTTTTTGGGATATTTATTATTTTTAATAACAAAATTTTTAAAACTATGTTAGTTAATATAGTTATAAAAAAAGATCAATGCCTGGGGGAAAAACGATTGGATAAAGAGGCTTTTGAAGAGAAATCTAAGGAATTAAAGGAAATCACAAAAAGCAGCGAATTAAACATGAAAATTTCTGCGGACGATCCATTTACAAAACTCATAGGATATAACGGCAGTTTAAAAACTCAGGTGAAACTTTGCAAATCTGCAGCCTTATAAAGACTTTTTTAAGAAGAATTCCTCTTATAGTAAATATTCCTTCCCTTCACGAAAGGCCGCTGCATGAAAAACTTATGAGAAAACAAATATAGGAGAGGGCGCCTTAAAACGAGAAGCACTGATAATTTATAAGCTATAAATTTATAAGAAATAAGAAAAGCAGAAAAAACGCGATTCTTACTGCCTGCATTACCGGTATTGGCACTGCAAAAAAAATTAAAGATCTTTTAAAAGAATGTTTTGCCAATGAGGATATTGAGATAATACTCTACGATTACGGCAGGCTAAAGGGCAATGGAATTAAAGATTCAATATTTAAAAATTATAATGTCTTTCGATGGCATAATAATTTCTGATGAACCGCCGTATACCGAACGGTACGTACGGTGGTGAGAGAGGACGGTAGGTGAAATAATCACCTACCTCCTACTCGATTCTTCCTTTAAATACGGTGACAAAGAAGAAATTAGAAACGGTAGATTTTTCAACAACTATGATGAAAAGTTCTTCAATGAGCTTTTAAAAAATCACCCGTACTTTTCTGCCCTTGAAATGAAGATTACCTATGATGTTAGAAAAGGCAGAGAAAATGAAAAATGGTTGAATGTGGTTTTAAAAAAATTATGATGCCGTATTGTCCCTTTATCACGATCAGGGGCATATTGCTGCAAAAACGCTGGATTTTGAAAGAACCGTTAGCGTTACTACAGGGTTGCCGTTTAATATGCAAATCTACAAAGAAAAATTTAATGCAAATTGCATGCATTATGACTTTTTGATATACTAATATTAATAAGGACAAAAAGGAGGGATTAGTAATGCCTTTTTTACAGGTGCGTGATTTACCTGAATTTATCTACCAACAAATCAAACAATTGGCAGAAGCCGAGAGGCGAAGTATCGCACAGGAAACAATAATTTTGTTGGAAAAAGCATTAAAATTGGAAAAATCCAATAAAAAACGTCGTAGACTACTTTTTGACCACATAATCCAGGAGACCAATAATGAAAGTTATAAAAATACTTTTGATATAGATCCTGTAAAATTAATACGAGAGGATCGTGAAAGATGATTGTTACAATTGATGTTAGTGCTGCGATTGAAGTTGTGATGGGGCGGCCAAAGCAGAAAAAAATAATAGATATTCTTGAAAAATCTGAATTGATTATAGCCCCATCTCTTTACATATATGAGGCATCTAACGTAATGTGGAAATATAATAGACTTCTGAATTATCCTGTTGATGATTTGCTTCATAAAGTCAGGCATTTGATAGAAATGGTTGATCTGTTTGTAAATGCTGAGGATCTATATGAAGAGGCAATTCCATTAGCATGTAAAATTAAACATCCTACCTATGATATTATGTATTTAATTGTAAGCCGCAGAAAAAATGCTACTTTGGTAACATTAGATTCAAAATTAGTAGATGCTGCTAAGAAATTAGATATTCCTGTGGCAACGATCGATTAAACAACTGCCCTATCTTTTTTTACCTCACAATCTTTGGTTCAAAATTCATATTGCTTAAGTTTGAACTTTGTTTTAGGGAAACTGCTTAAAAACAAATTAAGTATGATGTACACGGTATTATCTGCAGCATGCATATGCACGTTGGGGATAAACGCTTGTATGTTTTAAAAAATAAATAATATACCTTTTAGTTTTGGTAAATTTTTTGAATTTTGAGGTATTCAGCCCGTTGAAAATCAAGCCTCCGACTGGGCTCATAGAATTGGGCAGAAAAACAATGTGCAGGTTTTCAGGCTTATAACTAAAGGGACTATAGAAGAAAAGATAAATGAACTGCAATCGAAAAAGAAAGGCCTTATAAATTCAGTGGTAACCGAAGGTGAGCTTTTCATAAATTCCTTAACCAAGGAGGAAGTAATGGAATTATTTAGGATTTAGGGGAAACACCATTAAGCGCATAGCGTTAATGAAAACGACCATGTTTACAAAAGGTGCGAAAATTGATAATATTAAAGCAAGCATATAAAAAGAAGTAGTTTTTGAAAGAAGGTGTTAAAATGCCTTTGCCAAAAGAAGATAAAATATATACTTATGCGGATTATATAGAATGGCCGGAAAATGAAAGAATAGAACTGATTAATGGCCGGGTTTACTTGATGACTTCTCCTTCAAGAATCCACCAAAAAACCTTAGGGAAAATTTTTTATCAATTCGCTAATTATCTAAAAGATAAATCGTGTGAGGTATATATGGCTCCTTTTGATGTAAGATTCCCTGATGAAAATGAAGAGGACGAAGATAAGCTACATAAGTTTAACTTGTACGAAAAACATGGGGTAAAAGAGTACTGGATAGTAGAACCAGAAAACAAAATCTTAAATGTGTTTATTTTACAGGAGAACAAAAGATACGGACGGCCTGAAATATATACGCAAGATGACAAAGTAAAAGTTTCTATTTTCGAAGATTTGATGAGTGATTTAAAAGATATTTTTTAATAATTTTTAATCATATCGCCAAGACTGAATTTTAAAGATAGTATCCCGATCATCTCATAAATATGCATAATCATGTTTAACTAAAATCCTCTTAAAACATCGGTCACTGGTACATTGAACCCCTTTCGTCGAAGGGTAAAGTTCAAATAGGCAGTTTTTTCCCATAACTCCGGCTGATTATCTAAAACCGTTAGCGAATTAAGTTCCTCTTTTAATTCGAAAAATTGTTTTTCGCTTATAGCACCGGATAAAATTTCGACTTTGATTATTGGTGCTATAACAACTTATTAGTCCCCGTCAAACGCATAGCTTCTTCTAAAAGTTTTCTGTTGACATACAATGTAATTTTCATTAACCATCACCTCTTGACATATATTATATCATAACAGTTTTTTAATTATAATGTGAATATAGTTTAAGGTATATGGCATCTTTGATGTAAGATTTTCCGATGAAAATGAAGAGAAAGTCTTGTAGTATTTTACAGCAATATGTTAGATTTAATGACAAGAAACAAAACGTATTTTATTATATATATCAATTAAATATATATCAATTAACAAAATTTTTAATTCATAGGAATGGAGGAAGAGCTAATTTATGCAAAAGAAAAAACTTAAAAAGCGCTGGACACGTTAAAATCCTATAAATTTCTTGAAACAACGGTCAGGGCTTTTAATGCCCAGGGGATAGAAAGGCTTCTTAGGATCCAATATACGGGAAGCAATGTAAAGGTGAATGGAAGAAATTCGGGGAAATAGTTGGCTCGATTACCCTTGGTGCAGGAAAGCTTCTTTCAACAGGGCTACAGATAGCCCTTTTAAACTGGGTGAGGATGTCGGAGTTTACCGCAGACCGGGCGGGGCTTCTCACCTGTCAGGATCCTAAAGTTGCAGCGACTGCTTTAATGAAGCTTGCGGGAGTGCCACAAAAATATTTTGACCGAATAAGAATAGATGAATTTATAAATCAGGCAAAGGAGTTCGAGGATTACGACTACGATACCTTGGACAAGGTGGCAAAGTATTTGAGCATTATGTGGCAGGACCATCCCTGGACGGTGATGAGAACCTCCGAACTTTTTAAATGGGTGGAAAGCGGAGGATATGGAAGCATTATGAAAAAGTATGTGTTAAAAAGAAAATTGTCATATATATGTTATAATAGTCCTGGAAGATTGCCGTTTTTAATAAACAGATGAAAATTGAATAAATTATCAGTATTTTACAAAGGAGTGGATAAAGTGTATTCCTGTGCTCAATGCACCATTCATTCATGCAGGACAGGGGATATGTCAAGAGCTCCCAAAAACTGTCCCTGCCTTGAGGAAGGCAGGGATGAAATATTGGAGAAATATTTTTTGGAAGAAAACCAAAAGTTGGCTTACTTTTCAGCATTGGTCGAAAGCGAAGGTTACTGCAGGTGGACGAGAATAGAAGAGATAATGGAGTTTTCTCGAAAATGCGGGTTTAAGAATTTGGGATTGGCTTTCTGCATAGGCCTGAGGCAGGAAGCGAAAATGGTGGTCGAAATCTTTACTGCCAACGGCTTTGCAGTGAATTCGGTGGTGTGCAAAAACTGCAGCATCCCCAAAGAGGTTATAAACATAAAAGAAAGCGAGAAAGTGAGGCCTGGAACTTACGAGCCCATGTGCAACCCCATCGGGCAGGCCTTTTTCTTAAACAAGGCCGGGACGGATTTGAACATAATTTTGGGACTTTGCGTCGGCCATGATTCGCTTTTCATCAAATACTCCAAGGCGCCGGTGACCGTGCTGGCGGTCAAGGATAGAGTATTAGGTCATAATCCGCTTGCTGCCATTTACCTTTCAAAGGGATATTATAAAAATAAACTATTCCCTGAAAACACTTAAATCAAATCTTTTCTCTATTACGTAAGTTTAGCCCCGGAAAAAATCAAAGCCGGGGCCTTAATTATAATCCTAAATTATAATCCCAAAAGTATTCTTATTTTTTCCTCTAGTTCATTTAATTTATCTTTTGTTATTATGCCAATTCTTTTTATTAACCTTTCTTTTGAAATTGATCTTATATCTTCAGTTTTTGCATAGGATGATGTATCAAGCCCGCTTTCTTTGGGAAGTATTTCTACATGCAATGGAATATTTTTGTTTTTTGATGTAATAGGAACAACAATAATTAAGTCTGCGGGGCAGGAATTGAATTCATCAACGGAAATTATAATAGCCGGTCTTATACCGTGTTGCTCGTGGCCGCGTGTCGGGTTTAAGTCTACAAGCCATATTTCACCTCTTTTAGGAACCACTTTTATTCCTCCAAGTCTTCCAAAGTATTATCCCAAAGATTTCTTTCTTCTTTTTCTTCCTGCCAAAGCTTTGTATTAGATTTTAAGTTAGCAAACGCTTTTGCAGTATTTTCTAATAGAATTTTTTTATTATATTCTTTCACCGCTTTTTCAATTATACTTTGCATAGATTCTTTAAGTTCGGTTGATAATTTTTTAATTGCTTCATAAGTACTTTTGTCAATTCTTACCGTTGTTGTTTTATTCAATTTTAACACCTTCCTATTGTAGACTATTAAATCTACATTATAGTATAACATATTTTTATTATAGTTCAAGTGATATAGAAGATTCAATATTATATAATTAGTTTTAATTTGTTTATTGTTATTATAATTTTTTTGTAATACAATCTTATTAGAAATACCTCATAAAAGAATTACTTTTTCAAGCTTTAAGGGGGAAAAATAAACTGGGGAAATAGAACCTTATAGAGAAAATTTAAAAAAGATAATTGAAGAAGAAAAACGTGAATTAGAAAATAGGTATAATGAATTTTGGGAAATTGCAAGGAAAATAGCTTCTATACTTAAAGAAAAATACGGTGCAAAAAGGGTATGGGTTTTTGGGTCGCTTACTAAAAAGGAAATGTTCAATCAATGGTCGGATATTGATATGGCTGTAGAAGGAATACCCCATGAGATTTTCTATAAAGCTGTAGGAGAGGCAACATCTATTTCATCCGATTGTAAAGTTGATATAGTGGATATCTCGGATTGCAGTCCTGAACTAATAGAAAATATTCTTTTTTAACCCTTTCTGCAAGGATAAGACAGGAGTTAATAGAAATTGAAAAAGCAGTTGAGCGTTCTAAAAGGGCATGGGAAAAGGCTTATATTCAAAAAGATACTTTGTATCTTGATAGTGTAGCATTGAATATACATGATTTTTACGGAGGGCTTGAAAGGATATTTGAGCTTATAGCGGAAAACCTTGATGGAATTAAACCTCAAGGATCAAACTGGCCTCAAGAATTACTAAGGCAGATGACAGTCGATATACCTAAAATAAGACCTGCCGTTATCGATATTCAATTAAAGAATGAACTGGATAATTACAGGGCGTTTAGACATATTGTAAGAAATGTTTATGCGCATAATTTTTTGCCGGAGAAAATGGAACCATTAGTAAAAAATATTGACGAAGTATTTAATAAAGTTAAAGAAAACTTAGAAAGATTTTGCGATTTCTTGGAAAATATATAAAAAATCGGGGGTATCTTTATGGACCTTATTCAAAAATTTGAAAACGCAAAAAAAGTTTTAGAATTTGCCAAAAGCTGTGAAGGGGTAACGGATGTAAGACTTATTGATGCTCGGGATATTGTGGTGGATGATAGGGTAAGGTTTCAGTGCTCCCATTCTGGATGCAGGGAATACGGTAAGAGGTTCATGTGCCCGCCTAAGGTGCCGGATGTGGAGGAGTTTAAAAAGGTGCTCGCTCATTACATAATGGCGCTTTTAATTCAGATAAAAGGCCCCGCTGAGGATGTGTTAAAGCTTTCAAAGCTTTTGCATAATGCGGTGTACAAAACCGAAAAAAAGGCTTTTTCCCTGGGTTTTCCCTTTGCAGCGGGATTAATAGGAGGTCCCTGCAATTTGTGCGAAAAATGCCCCGAGGGGGAAAATGCACGCTGTATAAACAGGGAAAAGGCAAGGCCTTCAATGGAGGCAATGGGCATAGATGTTTTAAAAACATGCAAAAATGCCGGTATGAATTTAGAATTTAAAAATGGTGAGATAACGTGGACGGGACTTGTACTTATAGATTGATTGAATAGAAAGCATAAATATCAAAACACCTATTACTTTCTACGAAAGTTTAACGAAAAATATGGTTTTAATAAGACATTAGATTCGGAAGTAATAAAACTGCTTTTAAATTATGATTGGCCCGGCAATGTTCTAATTATATTGTATATAAAGGCCTAAATATTTTTTATTTTATGGATAGGAGGGCTTCAAAATATGTTTGGATATTATGGCAAAATAATTAATGTAAATCTTTCAATAAAAAAAATAGAAATACAGGATTTTCCTGAAGAATTACAAAAGAAATATATAGGCGGTAGTGGTGTTGGAGCAAGAATTTTATATGACGAAACTGGACCTGATACCGATCCCCTGAGTGGAGATAATCCTCTGATATTAATGACTGGTCCTTTTGTAGGCACCAGGATACCTACATCAGGAAGACACCAAATAATAACAAAATCACCCTTAACAGGAATTTATGGAGAAGGAGATGTAGGAGGAAGCTTTGGAGCAACACTTAAAACATGCGGATATGACGGGATAGTAATAAAAGGCTGTTCAGAAAAACCCGTATATATACTTATAACCCAGGGAGAAATACATATAAAAGATGCTGGGGAAATATGGGGTAAGGATACTTATGAAACAGAAAAATATTTTAAGTCCAAATATGGCAAAAACGTAGCAGTAGGATGCATTGGTCTTGCAGGGGAAAATCTTGTCCCCATTGCTAATATAATTTTTGACGGGAAACATGCAAGGGCTGGAGGTAGAGGCGGCTTAGGAGCGGTAATGGGATCAAAAAAACTAAAAGCTATAGCAATAATTAAAGGAAATTCAACTGTAGATGTGTATGATTCAAAAGGTCTTCTGGATTCAATAAAAAGAAATTCCCGGATCATCATAGAAAAAACAAAATCTTTAGCACAATTTGGAACTGCCGGCGGGGTAGTAGGAAGCGAAATGATAGGTGACTTACCGCTGAAAAACTGGGCTGAAGGTTCATGGCCCGAAGGAGCTCAAAAAATATCGGGGCAGAGAATGGCAGAAACTATATTGACAGGCCGTTATTTCTGCAAAGGATGCATAATAGGATGTGGCCGAGAAGTTGCAGTAAAAGAGGGGAAATACGCAGGAGTGGAAGGAGCGGGTCCTGAATACGAAACCCTGGGGATGTTGGGAGGTTGTTGTTTAATAGATGACTTAGACGCGATTGCTTACGCTAACGAATTGTGTAACCGTTACGGATTAGACACAATATCAACAGGAGGAGTAATAGCATTTGCCATGGAAGCTGCAGAAAAAGGTATAATAAAAGAGGAAGAGATTCCGATAAAATGGGGTAATCCTGGCACCTTGATCAGTCTTATTCACAAAATAGCAAAAAAAGAAGGGATAGGAGAAATTTTAGGTAAAGGAGTAAAAGAAGCTGCAAAAATTTTTGGGAAAGGTGCGGAAGAATTTGCTATCCACTCAAAAGGGCTTGAATTTCCTGCGCATGACCCTAGAGCATACAACAGCCTGGCATTGGGATATGCCACGTCAAATCGCGGAGCTTGCCATTTGCAGGGAGCAACCTATTTTTTTGAAAAAAGCGTGATAGCACCCGAATTGGGATTTGCTGAAGTCCAGGACAGACTGGATAAAGAGAGAAAAGCGGAGCTTAATGTAAAGGCTCAAAATTTAATGAGCCTTTTAGATTCTTTGAAATTGTGCAAATTTATTTTGTATGGAGGAATGACTCCTAATGTAATAGTGGAATGGCTGAATTTGGTAACCGGATGGGATATAACTCTGGATGAATTTATGAAAATTGGAGAAAGGATATTTAACTTAAAACGCCTGTACAATACGAGATTAGGTATTAGGCGGGAACATGACACGATACCTAAACGGATTTTAACTCTAAAGAGAGGGGGAGGTACCAAAGATAACCTTCCAAACCTTGAAGAAATGCTGGAAGAATACTATAAAATTCGGGGTTGGAATGAACAAGGTATTCCAACTGAAGAAAAGTTAAAGGAGTTGGGGTTATAATCAAATGGAAATTAAGCTATTTTCACCCTTTGACAAACTTGCAGGGGAAAAGAATATTGTAATTACTACTAAAGAACAATTTACGGTTAAAGATCTAATAAATTTTTTGTGTTTAAATTATCCACAAATTAAAAACTTTATAGGAAACATGAAAATAGAAGATGCCGTTTACTGGAGGCTGTCAATAGTAAGGGATGGTGTTTTGCTTAAAGCCGAAGATAAATTAAGAAATGAGGACAAGATATTTATAATTACTCCGATTATGGGTGGTTAAATCAGTTGTTTAGGCATAACGCTTTATCTTTTTTACATTATTAGTAAATGCTAATGATGGAATAAGGACAACAGTCCAACACTCCGGGAAAATATTTAAAACACCGGAGGGAGTTTTATTAAGAAATCACGTGGAATTTTAAAATATACAGTGCAAATTCAGTAAATTTATGCATTTTTACGCAAAAAAGGGTGAAGTACCGGTTTAATAAAAATTTGCGGGTTTTCGATAACATTTACAGAAGAGGTCAACGAAAAGGGTGGTTTTGGTGCAGGTTGAAGGTATAAATAATAGTATTAATTTAATATCGATGAGGCCCGAAATCAATAATAGCAGCCAGTTAAAGGCTGGAGAGAGTTTAAAGGCAGATAATTTTTCTGTATCAGATTTTGGCGAAGATTTAAAACAAAAGCAAGATGGACTATCTGGGGAAGATTTTAAAAACTTGATAGAAGGACTCGACAGGGTTTCGGTGGAGATAAAAAATACCCGTTTTGAGTTTTCCATCCACGAGGAGACAAAAAGGGTCATCGTTAGGGTTTACGATAAAAATACAGGTAAACTTATAAGCGAGATACCGCCAGAAAAATTTCTCGACCTTATTGCCAATATATGGAAGCAGGTAGGGCTTATTGTAGATAAAAAGGTTTAACAGGGAAAAGAGGTGTATAAAATGGTAGACGGCATTTCTAGGACTTTGAGGATAGGCGGGCTTGCTTCGGGTATGGACATAGACCAGATTGTTTCCAACCTTATGAAGATAGAAAGGCAAAAGGTAGATAAGCTCTACCAGCAAAAGCAGATCCTCGAGTGGCAGAGAGAAGACTACAGGAATATAAACTTAAAGATTAAAGCCCTTTACGATTCGGCGTTTAATATGAAGCTTCAAAGCACTTATTTGAAGTATAAAGCAACCATATCTTACAGCGATGGCACAGCTCCAGACAGCATTTTTACCGCTACACCGGGTGCTACCGCTATACCGGGGACTTACGAGGTTAAAGTAGAGCAGATTGCAAAAGAAGCTAAGATAGAAGGTCAAGGCCCTCTTTCAAAGTCAATAAAGAGCGATGTTTTAAGTATAACTGAAACAACACCAATAGAAATAAATAGTAGTAATAATAAGTTTACGATTTCGATAGATGGTGTAACAAAAACAGTGGAGTTAACACCAAAAACTTATGATGGTTGGGAAGGTAAAACCTTAAGAGATCTTGCTAATGATATACAAATTAAGATAGGGGAAGCTTTTGGAGCTGAGGTAGTAAAAGTAGAGGCAATAGATAACAGGCTCAATATATATGCGTTAGGTAATGTTAAATCGGTTGTAATAGATGATGGTGAAGCTTTGAATGTTCTTAAAATAGCAACGAGAAGCACATTTAATAAAATAAATATATATGCGAAATTAGTAGATGAACGCACGAAATTTGAATATGATCCATTTAAGGATGAGAACTATATATTGAAGTTTACTATAAATGGCCAACTCTTTGAATATGATTTTACTAGTGATAAATATAAAAATTACACATTAAATGATATATTGAATGACATAAATACAAACGCTAATGCGAAGGTGACAGCCTATTACGATGCAATAACTGATAAAATAGTGATAAAGTCAAAGGAAACTGGAACAAGTGCAAAGGTAGAAATAAAAAATGAATCAGGTAATTTATTTGGGAATTCAAGCGATAATTTAGGTGCTTTAAAGATTATATCAGATAGTATGGATGTTGGCGAAGATGCTTTAATTTCAATAAGAAATGTTGATATTTCAAATAATTTTATTAACATTTTCCAACACACAAACACCTTCACAATAAGCGGGATACAGTTTTTATTGAAAAAAGAAGCACCTGGCAAGATTGCTACACTTACAATAGAGAGGGATGTAGACTCTGTAGTAGAAGTAGTAAAAAACTTCATAAACATCTACAACGACACCATAGATGCTATAAATAGTAAACTCAATGAAGAACGCTATCGGGACTACCTTCCTTTAACTGATGAGCAGAAAAAGGAATTGAAAGAAGACGAAATCAAAAAGTGGGAAGAAAAGGCAAGAAGCGGCTTATTAAGGGGAGATACAATACTCAGCAGTATTGTAAACAAATTGAGGCAGACGGTTTACAGCAGTGTTTCAGGTCAGCCTTCGGATTTTGATACATTATTTGATGTGGGCATAAAGACGGGAAGCTACTACGAAAAGGGGAAATTATACCTTGATGAAGCAAAATTAAAAGAAGCCATATCCAAAAATCCGGAAGCGGTTGCAAACCTTTTTACAAAGGTTGCATCGTCCATATACGACATTGCAAAAAGCGGGATGGATAGCATAACAAAAAAAGCAGGAAGTTCCACTCAGTATTTCGATAACAGCCTTATTGCCCAGAATATCCGCTATTTAAACGATAGGATATCGAAGATGGAAGAAGACTTAAAAAAGATAGAAGACCGCTACTGGAAGCAATTTACAGCAATGGAGAAGGCGATACAGTCGATGAACCAGCAGAGCATGTGGCTTGCAAATCAGATGGGGATGTATCAGGCACAATAAGGGGGAGATAGAAAATGATGAACGCCTATCAGCAGTACCAACAAAACGCTATTTTATCCAGCCCACCTGAAAAACTTGTACTTATGCTTTACGAAGGTGCGCTTAAATTTTTAAAGCTTGCAAAAAAAGCCATAGAAGAAAAGGATTTTGTAGAAGCGAACAACAATATAATAAGGGTAGAGGATATAGTAATGGAACTTAACATGAGCCTTGATATGAATTACGAGATTTCAAAAAATTTAAGGAGCCTTTACAATTTCATATATGAAAAATTGATTGATGCAAACATTAAAAAGGATGTGAAAATATTGGAGGAAGTAGAAGGGCTTTTAGAGGGTTTGAAGGAGGCATGGCAGGAGGCCTACCTTGAGGTTATGAAGGCAAAAAAGGCCGCCTTGTAAATTTTTAAAGCCGGTGCAATTTACCGGCTTTTTGCATTATAATAAAAATGAACAAATAAAAAGGAAGAGAGTATAGGTTATGAAAGAATTGGAAAATTTATTTGATGAAAAGGGGAAAAACTTAGAAGAAATTTTGTCTATTACTTTAAAAATGAGGGAAGCACTGCTTTCCGAGAATACGGATGAATTTTTGGCATTATTGGAAAAAAGAGGGGAATTAATAGAAAGCTCAAAAAGGATAGATGAAAAGATTAATAGCATCGGTGTCGATATTGACAAAAATATGAAGGATTTGAATATATTAAAAGAAGGAGTTTTTGGGAAACTTTCAGAAATTAAAAAACTCGATGATGAGGTTAACATTCTTGCACGAAAACTTCTTTCAAGCATTGAGAAAAAAATTGAGGATTTAAACTTTGCAAAAAATGTATCGCAAAAATATACTGCCCTTTACGATAAAGTGAATTTTAATGAGGGATTTTTTATTGATAAAAGGGAGTAAAATTATTAAGGACGGTGCGCTAAAATTATGGATTTTTCAAATATCGAAAGAGTAATTTCAAGGATTGAAGAGATAAAGGCAAGGTTCAATATAAATAGCGGTATTTCTATTAAAACGGATTTACAAGAGAAAAATGTTGAAAGCTTTGAAAGTATCTTAAAAAATGCAATGAGTAAATTAAAACAATATGAGGATAAAAATGTGAATTTAGTAGAAAACGGCAGAGGATATGAAAAAGTAAGGGAAGTAATAGAAAAAGCCTCGGAGGCATTAGGGGTGGACAAAGCATTGATCCTTGCTGTAGCAAAGGCTGAATCCAATTTTAATCAAAAGGCTATTTCACCAAAAGGGGCAATAGGGGTAATGCAGCTTATGCCTTATACTGCTGAAAGCCTCGGTGTGAATCCTTACGATTTAGAAGACAATATCTTGGGAGGGGCTTTTTATTTAAAAAGCCTTTTGGATCGCTTTGATGGAGATTTGGTTAAGGCTTTGGCGGCGTACAACGCAGGGCCCGCAAATGTGGAAAAGTATAAAGGGATTCCGCCTTTTGAAGAGACTAAAAATTATGTCCAAAGGGTTTTAAATTATTACAGATTCTATAAAAATTTTTTCTAAGAAATTCTATTTTTTCCTTGCTTTTTGGAATAATAGGGTATATAATAAAGTAAGGCATTCTAAAGGGTTGTTTTTTTCGATACTTTGCCTAATGCAAAGGACCGGAAAATGGTAACTCTAAGGAATGCCAGAGAATCTAATTAATAAGTGAGGGGTTTTTTAATGGCATTCCAGGACAAAGTGTTAGTATGTAAAGACTGCGGGAAGGAGTTTGTTTTCACCGCAGGGGAACAGCAGTTCTATGCTGAGAAGGGCTTTGAAAACGAGCCTTCAAGATGCAAAGCCTGCCGCGACGCAAGAAAGGGCAGAACAAGAAATGAACGCGAATACTCAAGAAGAGAAGGCTCAAAGGTGCTTTATGATGCTGTCTGCGCAGAATGCGGCGCACCAACTAAGGTTCCCTTTAAGCCGAGAAACGACAGACCTGTCTACTGCAGCGAGTGCTTCCAGAAGCATAAGGTATATCAACGCGCTTAATTAAGGGAGAATAATGGGGTCCGGTATATCCGGGCCCTTTTATTTTGTTTTATTGTACCATTATATTTTCTGAAAAATGAAATTTTAATTTTGATATTGCAATATTATACATTATTAATTATAATTATACTCATCAGGCAAATATAATATTTATACAACAGCATAAATAAATATACGTTCATCAAATATCCATATAAGGCGATTTAAACAAATAAAGTTAGGAGGATAATGAATGAAAAAATATTTTAAGTTTTTGGCATTATTTCTAATAATTCTTACATTAGCGGCTCTTTTGTTCGGATGTGCAAAGAAAGAAACGGCAAATAATACCCAGCAGAGCAATCAGACGTCAAACCAGCAAAATAGCACCAGTTCTCAGCCTGCCGATATAGTGGAAGAGATTAAAAAAGCCGGGAAATTGGTTGTAGGTACCAGTGCTGACTATCCACCCTTTGAGTTCCACGATATTTCAAGCGGTAAAGACGTTATAGCGGGTTTCGATATAGACCTTGCCAATGCTATTGCAAAGGAACTGGGTGTGGAATTAGAGATTAAGGATATGTCCTTTGACACTATTATTCCTGCTGTTTTGAGCAAGAAAGTGGATATAGGGATTGCGGGCTTTACTATAACGGAAGAGAGGAAAAAGAGCGTTAACTTTTCAATACCCTATATTCAGGGCGGACAGCAGATCATAACCTATAAGGGAAGTGGAATAAAGGGTAAGGATGATTTAAAAGGTAAGACCGTTGGTGTTCAGCTTGGAACTACCGGTGAAGAAATAGCAAAAAAGATTGAAGGTGCAAAATTAAAGCAGTTTGACAAGGTAGATGCAGCTGTTATGGATTTGCTGAATAAAAAAGTGGATGCGGTTATCGTAGATTTTGCTGTTGCAAAAGCCTATGCTTCCAACAATGCAGATAAATTGGAGCTTGTAGGAGATATGCTCGACGATGCTGCAAAGGCGGTTGTGTTGAGGAAAGAGGATGAAAAGCTTTTAGAAATAGTGAACAAGGTTATAACCGACCTTAAAAACAGCGGTGAACTTGATAAAATGGTACAAAAGTGGTTTGTTGAATATAAACCAGCAAAATAGGAGGATTTAATAAGGGCTCTTTTAGAGCCCTTTGCCTTTGAAAGGAGATAGGGATGAAAAATTTGGATTTTTCTATAGTAATACCTTACTTGCAGCTATTTATAAGAGGTTCACTTGTTGCAATTGAAATAACTGCACTTGCGGTATTGATGGGTGTGATTATAGGAACTTTCGTAGGTATGGGCAAAATGTCGAAGGTGTTTATAATAAGGGCGATATGCACCGTTTACGTTGAAGTTATAAGAGGCACGCCGCTTTTAGTACAGCTTTTGATATTTTACTTTGGACTTCCGCAGATTATCGGTTATTCCCTTTCGGAATTTCCCGCTGCCGTTATTGCCCTCGGGATAAACAGCGGGGGTTATGTTGCAGAGATAGTGCGTGGCGGGATTCTTGCGGTTGACAAAGGTCAGATGGAGGCTGCAAGGTCGCTCGGTATGAGCTATGCCCAGGCAATGAGGTATATTATTTTGCCGCAGGCCTTTAAAAAGATGATACCTCCCTTAGGAAACGAGTTTATAACCCTTTTAAAAAATTCTTCCCTTGCAACTACCATAGGTTTCCCGGAGCTTACAAGGGCGGCTCAGGTGGTTGCGGGAAATACCTACAGGCCTTTTGAACCGTATATTACCGCTGCACTCTTTTATCTCATAATGACTTTGAGTTTTACACAGATTCTCGGGGTAGTGGAAAGGAGGCTTGCAAAGAGTGATTGAGATAAGGGATGTTCATAAATATTTTGGCAAACTCGAGGTCCTAAAGGGCATAACCAATACAATAAACAGGGGAGAAGTGGTAGTTATTATAGGGCCTTCAGGTTCGGGTAAAAGCACCCTCCTTCGCTGCCTCAATATGCTTGAAGAGCCTACAAAAGGTGAAATTTTAATTGAGGGGAAGCCACTAAACCATAAATCGGTTGACATAAATAAGTTGCGTCAGGAAGTTGGTATGGTCTTCCAGCACTTTAACCTCTTCCCGCACAAAAAGGTGATTGAAAACATCACCCTGGCACCCGTCAAGGTAAAAAAGGAAAATCCCGAAGAAGCGAGGGAAAAGGCTTTAAAACTTTTGGAAAGGGTAGGTTTAAAGGATAAGGCCGAGTGCTACCCTGCATCCCTTTCCGGAGGACAAAAGCAGAGGGTAGCGATAGCAAGGGCCCTTGCCATGAGCCCTAAGATAATGCTTTTTGATGAACCTACTTCCGCTTTAGACCCTGAGATGATAAAGGAAGTGCTTGATGTAATGAAGGATTTAGCTCAGGATGGGATGACAATGGTTGTTGTAACACACGAAATGGCCTTTGCGAGGGAAGTAGGTGATAGGGTGATATTCATGGACGAAGGGGTAATTGTGGAGGAAGGCACTCCCGAAGAGATTTTTGAAAATCCTAAGAATCAGAGGACCAAGGAGTTTCTAAGCAAGATACTATAAAAGCGCAAGTAATTTAATAAACCCCTCCCGTATTATAATTTAAATGCCCGGGTTTTCGCCCGGGCATAAAAATTAATGAGATAAAGATTATAAGAGCATTTCCCTGCTTTTTAGTAAGTAGTAGGCCATGAGACATGAGGAAATCAAAAGCACCACCGCAAAAATCGGGGGGACAATTACAAAGTATTTTGCTACATTAAAAGATTTTCCCAAGGTTTGAGCGGTTTCGGCAACGACCTTATTAAAATTTAAAGCAGCGTTGAAGCCGAAGCGAAGCCAAAGGGCTGAAATTCCAATGGAAAGGGGGAAAAGCATCATAGCCATTTTAAACCCGAGGAGCCTTCTTTTTTTGAGGCCGTTTAACCCGAGAAAGATGGGAACGAGAAAAAATAATGAAAATGCACCGCCCAAAAATTGCGGGGATAGGCCGATGAACAGCGCCGAGGTTAGCGCAAAGAGGCGGATGCCGGTGTTTAAAGGTTTTAGAAGGTCTTTGAAATCAAAATAGGCTGCCCTTATATAATGTAGATAAGAGAGAATTAGCCTTTCTTTTTCTATTACCTCCATGTTTTTTGATTGTATATTTTTAATTAAGTCCTTTCCCTTTTTGATGATGCCTTCGTAAACTTTTTTCTTTTCATTGCTTTTAATATCTTCTTCGATCAGGGTTAAATATATTTCCTTCTGTTTAAATAACTCTTTTAAAAGCTGATTTTTCTTGTTTTTGCCGAGGTTTAATTTTTCAGTTTTTTCTTTTAGTGAATCTAAGATTTCTATAATTTCAAGATTTTCCAACGGTCTCACCGGGTACCCGAACTTTTTTAAAATCATAATCGGGCAGCTGGGCTATTTTTAGTCCGCCCTTTTTAAAGTGCGCCCATTCCCAGCAGGCGGTATTTGGGCACACTTTTATTGCCTTAACAAATTTATACCATAATTAAATAATTCATTTCAAATTAATTTTACCCCTTGACAAAAAAGAATGGTGAGCATTAAAATATTTAATAACATTTAGAGGATTTTGCGGTGTAATAATTTAATAAGTTAAAGGTGATGAGGGAAAGAGTAGCCGTACGGGCTTTTCAGAGAGCCGGTGGTGGGTGCGAATCGGTAAGCACGCACGGTGAAGTACATTCCCAAAACCGCAGGCTGAAAGAAAAGTAGGCCGGGCCGTATCCTTTGCGTTATAAGGCTAAAGTGGGTTTGTCGTGGATTCTTATCCACGATAAACCAAAAAGGGTGGTACCGCGAGGAAAACTCGCCCCTATCGGGGGCGGGTTTTTTTATTTATAATCGCTGCATTTGCTACTAAAATTCCCATTAGGAGGCTGAGGATTATGCTTTTTAGTGAAGTTGAGGCCCTTCCCAGGAAAAAATTGCAGGAACTTCAGTTGGAGAGATTGAAGAGAATTGTGAAGTACGCTTACGAAAACGTTCCCTTTTACCGGAAAGTTTTTGATAAGATAGGGTTAAAACCGGAAGATATAAATTCGCTGGAAGACATAAGTAAAATTCCCTTTACTACGAAGGAAGACCTTCGTCAAAACTACCCCTACGGCATGTTTGCGGTGCCCTTAAAAAGGATAGTCAGGCTTCATGCGTCATCGGAAACAACAGGGAGACCTACGGTTGTAGGGTATACCAAAAACGACATTGATACCTGGTCCGAGCTTGTGGCAAGGATAGCTTTCATGGCGGGCGTGAGGGAGGACGATGTGGCTCAAATTGCCTTCAGCTACGGGCTTTTTACAGGGGCTTTCGGGCTTCACTACGGTTTGGAAAAAATAGGGGCCACAGTTGTACCCATATCCAGCGGAAATACAGAAAGACAGATAACCATTATGAAGGATTTTGGGTCAACGGTGCTTGTGAGCACTCCGTCCTATGCCCTTTACATGGCAGAGGTCGCGCGCGAGATGGGTGTAGGAAAAGAGGATTTAAAACTTCGTCTTGGGCTTTTCGGTGCGGAAGGCTCGACAAAGGAGATGAGGAATGAAATAGAGCGTCTTTTTGGTATAACAGCTACCGAAAACTACGGTTTAAGCGAAATTATCGGCCCCGGGGTTTCGGGAGAATGTGAAGAGAAAAACGGGCTTCACATTGCGGAAGACCACTTTTTGGCAGAGATCATAGACCCTGATACCGGTGAAGTCTTGGACTACGGCCAAAAGGGAGAATTGGTTATAACAACCCTTACCAAGGAAGCCATGCCCCTTTTAAGGTACAGGACGAGGGATATAACGAGTATTAATCCCGAACCCTGCAGGTGCGGCAGGACCCTCGCACGAATGAGCTCGGTAGAGGGCAGGACGGATGATATGCTCATAATAAGAGGTGTAAATGTCTACCCCTCTCAGATAGAAAGCGTGCTTATGAGTATAAAGGGTATAGGCCCTCATTACGAAATTGTTGTCACTAAAAAAGGCTATTTGGATGAGCTTACCGTAAATGTGGAGCTTGCCGACCCGGACATGCTGGACAAATATCAGAAGCTGGAGGAGCTGAGGAATCTTATCCGCAGCAAGCTGAAGTCCGTTATACAAATCGATGCAAACGTTAGGCTTGTAGAGCCAAAAAGCCTTGCGAGGTTTGAAGGTAAGGCAAAGAGGGTGAAGGACCTAAGAAATAAATAAAAAATTATACAATTTTTAATTATAATGGTGTAAAATTTTATACGGGTGATAAAATGTTTCCGAGTTTAAATGGAAATTCCGATTATGCTGTTGCGCTTTTAAAAACAATTATATCGGTTATCCCTGATGCGGTTATGGTGACCGATAGGGAAGGTACCTGCATTATGGTGAATCAAGCCTATATGGAATTAAGCGGACTTTCGGAAAAGGATGTTGTGGGGAAACCTGCCAATATAGATATTGCCGAAAAAGAGAGCATTTTGATTAAATCCCTTAAGGAAAAGCGCCCCTTTTTTAACGAGCTAAGGAGAGTAGGGCCCGAAAAAAAGGAAGTGCTCTGCAGTGCTACGCCCATTTTTATTGATGGAGAACTGGTGGGAAGCGTAGGTGTTATGCACGACATATCGGAAATAAAAAGACTTTCAAGGGAACTGGAACATAAAAACCAGCTTATTAAAAACCTTCAGCCTACGTATACTCTCGATGATATTGTTGGTGAAAGCGAAGCAATTGTGAAAGCAAAGGAGAGGGCCAAAGCCTGCGCAGGGGTTTTTGCAACTGTGCTCATTTCGGGAGAAAGCGGCACAGGAAAGGAGCTTTTTGCCCATGCCATCCACAACCTGAGCAAAAGAGCACAAGGACCCTTTGTCAGGGTAAACTGTGCTGCCATTAACAAAGATTTGATTGAAAGCGAGTTATTCGGTTACGAAGGTGGTGCTTTTACAGGCTCCCTAAAAAAGGGAAAAAAAGGCTATTTTGAGGAGGCCGACGGGGGAACAATTTTTCTCGATGAGGTGAGCGAGCTTTCACTGCCTGCTCAAGCAAAACTTCTGAGGGTTTTGCAGGAGCAGGAAGTGGTAAGGGTTGGAGGTACCGTGCCGAGAAAGGTGGACGTAAGGGTGATAGCAGCGACTAACAGGGACTTGGAAGAGGAAGTGAAAGAAGGGAATTTCAGAAAGGACCTCTTTTACCGTTTAGATGTGCTTTCAATTAAGATACCGCCTCTCAGGGAAAGAAAGGAAGACATTCCCCTCCTTTGCAGCCATATATTAAAGAGGCTGAATCAAAAATACGGAAGGGGAGTAAGTAAAATAAGTGATGATGCTCTTAAAATGCTTTATTCATATGATTGGCCCGGAAACGTCCGGGAGCTGGAAAATGTAATAAGCAGGGCTATGATCAATATGGATATTTCCGAAAAGGAAATAAAAAAAGAACACCTTCCACCCCTTAATGTTGCTAAGAGTGAAGAAAAATTGAAACCTGAGGATGGGGTTATAACGGTAAATATTAAGGATAAAAAGTGGAAGGAGATTAAAAAAGAGTTTGAGAAAAAGGTTTTTGATTACTATTTAAGGAGGAAAAAGAAAAAGGTTGATATTGCAAGGGAATTGGGTATTACCCGTAGGTCTTTATATTTAAAAATTAATAATGGGGATAAATAAAAGGGAACAAAATTATACATTTATTTTGTTCTCTTTTTTTATTTTTTATGCTTTTTAAAAAATGTATATATAAGTAATCAAAAAAAAGAAAACAAAAGTATACATATTCAAAACATTCTACCTATTATATCTAAGTCAAACAAATGGTACAATTTTTGCACTCAATATAACTTGACAGTGCTTTGAATCTTTCAAAAAAAATTAAATTTGGGGGAATAGAAAATGAAAACAGATATATTCAAGGAAATGGAAAAACACGGCTTTGAACAGATTATTTTTAACTACGACAAGACCACGGGTTTAAAGGCTATTATCGCAATACACGATACAACTTTAGGCCCTGCTCTCGGCGGATGCCGTATGTGGCCCTATGAATCGGAAGACGAGGCTCTTTTTGATGCCATGAGGCTCGCTAAGGGAATGACCTATAAGTGCGCCATAGCGGATACAAATTTTGGCGGTGGGAAAACGGTAATAATAGGTGATCCCAAAAAGGATAAATCCGAAGGGCTTTTCAGGGCCCTAGGAAGGTTTGTTCAGATGCTGAAAGGGCGATATTATACTGGAACTGACCTTGGCACAACGGGGATGGATTTTGTTTATGCCAGCAGGGAATCGGATTACATGGTAGGGCTTCCCGAGGAGTACGGGGGAAGCGGCAATTCTGCTGAGCCTACGGCTTACGGGGTTTACTTGGGTATGAAAGCAGCTTCAAAAGCAGTTTTTGGAGATGATTCCTTAAAAGAAAGAAAAATTGCTGTTCAAGGTGTTGGCAAGGTAGGAGCGATTTTGATTGATTATCTGATGAAAGAAGGGGTAAAAAATATTACAATAACCGATATAAGCGAAGAAAACATTGCCAAGGTATTGGAGAAATATCCTACTATTAAAACTGTTTCTCCTGAAGAGATCTATGATGTGGAATGCGACATTTTTTCTCCCTGCGCCCGAGGAGGCATAATAAACGACGAGACCATTCAAAGGTTAAAGTGCAAAATAGTAGCGGGGGCAGCAAATAACCAGTTATTAGAACCGAGGCATGGCGACATGCTGCACGAAAGGGGAATCCTTTACGCACCCGACTATGTAATTAATGCAGGAGGGCTCATTCAGGTTGCTGATGAACTTGAAGGAAAAAATGAACAAAAAAGGAAGGAGAGGGTAATGAAAAAGACGGAGGCAATTTACAACATACTCTTAAAAATTTTTACTATAAGTCGTGAAGAAAATATTCCTACTTACAAAATAGCTGACAGGCTGGCTGAGGAGAGAATAAATATGATAGGCAGGTTAAAGACTAATTATATTCCTAAATAAAAAAACCGTTGTAATTCATTTAATAATTTAATAAAATAAAATTCAAATACAGAAAGGGGATATGGGTGAGCAAGATACTCGCTATTAATCCGGGTTCAACTTCTACTAAGATTTCCCTTTTCGATGAAAATAAAGAAATATTCACAGAAAACATTGTACACAAATACGAAGATTTAAAAGCTTTTAAAAACATCATAGAGCAGGAGGAATTTAGGTTTAATGCTATAAAAAAGGCTCTTGAAGAAAGGGGATTTAGCTTTTCCGATTTGGATGCGGTGGCGGCAAGAGGAGGTATTTTAAGGCCTGTAAGGGCTGGAGTTTATGCTATTAACGACTTAATGCTTTCCGATTTAAAAAATGCTGTGGCTGGAGAACATGCATCCAATGTGTCCGCTTTTATTGCAAAAAGGATAAGTGAAGCTTACAATATTCCTGCCTATGTAATAGACCCCGTTTCAGTTGATGAAATGGAAGACGTTGCAAGGATATCCGGGTTTTCTGAGATAGAAAGAAAGAGCCTTTCCCATGCACTGAATATAAGAAGGGTAATTTTCTCCATTGCAGAAAAATACGGTTTTTCCTATGAAGAAAAAAATTTCATAGTCGCCCATTTAGGCGGGGGCATATCCGTAGCAGCGGTTAAAAAAGGGCGGATGGTGGATGTGGAGAGTGCAAACTGCGAAGGGCCTTTTTCACCGGAAAGGGCCGGGGGACTTCCTATTTTGGATTTGGTAGATCTTTGCTTTTCAGGCAAGTATACAAAAGAGGAACTCAAGAGAAAGCTCATACAGGAAGGCGGTATGTATTCATACCTAGGAACAAAAGATGTAAAAGAGGTTGAAGAAAGGATTAAAAAAGGCGACGAAAGGGCAAAGCTTATCCTCAATGCCATGATTTACCAGATTTCTAAAACCATTGGAGAAATGGCAACCGTCTTAAAGGGAGAGGTAGACTATATTATCCTGACGGGAGGCATAGCAAAGTCGGACTACGTTTCGGAAAGAATTAAAGAAAGGGTCGGATTCATAGCACAAGTGGAAAGGATCCCCGGGGAAGAAGAAATGCTGGCTCTCGCAGAAGCTGTAATAAGGGTTATAAAGGGCATGGAAAAGGTGCGGGAATACGGGGGTGATTATGTTGATTAAAAATTTCAACGAAATCTTTGAAAGGCTAAAGGCTTTTCCCCCCGTTACTTTGAGTGTTGTCCAGGCGGCCGATGAGCCCGTGCTTGAAGCGGTTAGGGATGCAAAGGAAAAGGGGCTTATAAAACCCATCCTTGTAGGGAAAAAGGAGGATATCCAAAAAAGGGCTGAAAATGTAAGGTTAACCTTGGAAGAAGGAGAAATTTTAGACTGCCCCGAAGATAAAGCAGCAAAAGAAGGGGTAAAACTTGTTGCCCAAAACAAAGCTGAAGTATTAATGAAAGGGCTTATAGACACCGCAACTTTTATGAAAGCGGTGCTGGACCCGGAAATGGGGCTTAGGACCGGGGCACTTTTAAGCCATCTTGCCGCTTTTGAGGTGCCCTCTTATCCCAAGCTATTATTTTTGACCGATGGAGGGGTAAATATTGCCCCAACCTTAGAAGAAAAAATCTTTATACTTCAAAATGCTATTGATGCCCTTCATTCCTTAGGTTATGATAAACCTAAGGCAGCAATTCTCTGCGCGGTAGAGACCGTATCCCAAAAAATGCCTGCTACTGTCGATGCAGCAATAATAAGCAAAATGGCAGAAAGGAATCAGATAAAGGGTGCCCTGGTTGATGGCCCTTTAGCTTTGGATAACGCGGTAAACGAGGAAGCAGCTTTTCATAAGGGCATAAAAAGCCCGGTCGCAGGCAATGCTGACCTTTTACTCGTGCCCAATATAGAAACAGGGAATGCACTCGGCAAATCCCTTTCCTTTTTGGCAAAGGGTGCAATGGCCGGAATTGTCTTAGGTGCAAAAGCGCCTATAGTTCTTTCTTCAAGAGCAGACAGCAGTTTTTCAAAACTTGCTTCAATAGCTTTAGCATGTTTAGTAAAAAGGGGTGGAAAGATTTGAAAAAGGATTTTTTAACCGGAAATGAGGCTATAGCAAGGGGGGCTTATGAGTACGGCGTAACATTTGCTTCTGCATACCCTGGAACTCCCAGCACCGAAATTTTAGAAAATATAGCAAAATATGAGGAAATTTATGCAGAATGGGCCCCCAATGAAAAGGTTGCACTGGAATCTGCAGTAGGTGCAAGCCTTGCAGGCGCAAGGTGCATAGTTTCCATGAAACACGTAGGGGTAAATGTTGCTGCCGATCCTTTGTTTACCCTTGCTTATACCGGTGTAAATGGGGGGCTTGTCCTTGTCAGTGCCGATGACCCCGGCATGCACAGTTCTCAGGATGAACAAGACAACAGAAACTATGCACCTTTTGCAAAAATACCCATGTTTGAACCGTCAGACAGTCAGGAAGCAAAAGAGCTAATCGGCATAGCCTTAGAAGTGAGCGAAAAATTCGATGTGCCGGTACTTTTCAGGGTGACAACAAGGATTGCCCACAGCAGGGGAATAGTTAAGCTCGGTGAACGGATAGAAAGGGAATTGAAACCCTATCAAAAAAATCCTCAAAAATACGCTATGATTCCGGCCTTTGCAAAAAAAAGGCGTTTGGATTTAAAAGAGAGATTAAAGGCATTAAAGGAATACAGCGAGAATTTTCCCTACAATAAAATAGAATGGGGGAAAAACAGCGAGTTTGGTATTATTACAAGCGGGGTAAGCTACCAATACGTTAAAGAAGTATTCGGTGACGATGTAAGTATTTTAAAACTTACCATGACTTATCCATTGCCTGAAAAGATGATTTCAGAGTTTATAAGCAGGTTTGAAAGGGTATATGTTGTTGAGGAGCTCGACCCGTATATTGAAAACAGCATAAAGGCGATGGGGTATAAGAATATAGTTGGGAAGGATATAATACCCGAAGTGGGAGAACTTTCTCCAGAGATTATAAGGGAGGCTTTCGGCTTAAATAAGGCTGAAGTCTACTACAAACCTGAAGTGAATTTGCCGTCAAGGCCTCCTGTGTTATGCGCCGGATGTCCGCACAGGGGAGTATTTTACGTCCTTAAGAAGATGAAAGCGGTTGTCACCAGTGATATAGGTTGCTACAGCTTGGGCGTTTTGCCGCCATTGGAAAGCATTGACAGCATCCTCTGCATGGGTGCGAGCATAGGAATGGGCCACGGCTTTAAGAAGGCTTATGAGCAGGAAGGCAAGCAAAGCCCCTTTGTAGTGTGTGTTATCGGTGACTCTACGTTCCTGCACTCCGGAATTACCGGGCTTATTAACGTAGTATATAACAACAGCAATTCCGTAACTTTAATAGTGGATAACGGCACTACTGCTATGACAGGGCACCAGCACCATCCCGGTACAGGGTATAATGCCAAGGAAGAGCCTGCTTATGCAGTTTCATTGGAAGAAATATGCAAAGCAGTTGGGGTAAAAAATGTATATGTGGTAGATTCCTATGATTTAAAAGCGATAGAAGATGCATTGAAAAAGGCAAAGGAAAAAAGCGGCGAACCTACGGTAATTATTGCAAGGAGAGCCTGTGCACTGTTAAAGGGTAAGGGCCCTAAAGGGCTTTACACGGTAAATCAGGAAAAATGTAGGAAATGCAAGATGTGCTTAAAACTCGGGTGTCCTGCTATACAAATTCAAGGGGAAGATGTTATTATCAATCCCTTAAGCTGTGTTGGATGTTCTGTATGCGCACAGGTCTGTCCTTTTGATGCAATAGAAAAGGCAGGTGAGGATAAATGATCGTAAAAAACCTATTTATTTCCGGTGTTGGCGGACAGGGAACAATACTTGCCGGTAAGGTTATCACACGAGCATTAATCGAGCACGGCTTTGACGTGAAAATGTCTGAAATTCACGGTATGGCCCAAAGGGGAGGAAGTGTTGTAACTCAAATAAGATACGGAGAAAAGGTCTATTCCCCTGTCATTGAAAAGGGGAAAGCTGATGTGCTCCTTGCCTTTGAAAAGTTGGAGGCTTTAAGGTATATAGAATACCTTTCAAAAGAAGGGACGTTAATAGTAAACAATTTAGAGATTCCACCTTCCACAGTGCTTGCTGGAAAGGAAGAATATCCCCAAAATATTATTGAATATATAAAAAATAATATTAAAAATGCAATAATAATAGATGCCGTTTCAAAGGCAAAAGAGCTTGGGGATGTCAGGGTTCAAAATATAATCCTTACAGGTGCTCTTGCAAAGGTGATGTCCTTTGAAAAAGAAAAGTTTTTAAGTGTAATAAAAGAGGTTGTACCGGAAAAGTATAAAGAAATTAATGTAAGGGCTTTTGAAACAGGATTTGAATTGGTATAACTTGTTAAGATTAATTTTTTTAGCTTAATAATACAGAAAATTATAAAATGAAATAAAAGATATAAAAGTATTAATAAATTAGGTATATTAAATAAAATTGATAAAAGTTCAACAAATTATATGAGAGAATTACAAGAAGAGAAATTTCACAAAAATAAATCAAGTATGTCAATATTCTATGAAAATGTCACCTAAACATAGGTAGATATATTCTGAGAAA
>NZ_JBNATW010000001.1:0-136975 GCF_049701175.1 Thermovenabulum sp. | reverse complement strand
GCGGAGGGGAAACACCGGTATCCATACCGAACACACAGGTTAAGCCCTCCAGCGCTGATGGTACTGGGGAATCCCGGGAGAGTAGGTCGCTGCCGAAATCTTTATTTATTATTAAAAACTTTGAAAATAAAAATAATAGAGTGTAAAAAAATTTATAAATATGATTATATGACTTAATGTTAATTAAAATCTGAGCTATATAAATAATTATTATTGAAGGAGAAAAACTAAAGCAAAAACTAAAGTGAAAAATATAATAAATGAAGAAGATATTAATTAAAAAATGGTAATTTAATGAGACAATTGATACATAAAAAAATAAAAGTTTTCATATATAGGAGACTTTGTCCCAAAAAAATAAACTGCAAAAGTAAAAAATTATTATAGATAAAATTAAGTAAAGTAAAAAATAAAATCAATATATGAAAAACAAAAAGAGGTGGAATAAATTGAAAGGAGATAAATTCGCTTATGATTTTACGCAGGGTAGTATATTAAAACACCTCATAAAATTTTCTATTCCTTTATTTTTAGGGAATATACTTCAAACCCTATATAACACAGTAGATTCTATTTGGGTTGGAAAATTTTTAGGACCAAATGCCCTTGCCGCTGTTTCGGTAAGTTTTCCAATAATTTTCCTCCTTATTTCATTGGTAATGGGAATTACAATGGCTACAACGGTTCTAGTGGGTCAATATAAAGGAGCAAAAAATATTGATATGGTTAAGAAAACTATAAACACATCGATGTACCTTTTAACCATTTCGGCAGTAATTATCTCAATTGTGGGAATAATATTCCATAAACCTATTCTTAATATCATGAACACACCAAAAGAAATTATGGAATCAGCTTCGGGGTATTTAAACATAATATTAGCAGGACTAATATTTACCTTTGCTTATAACGCTGTTAGTGCTATTTTAAGAGGGTTAGGGGACTCAAGGACTCCTCTGATATTTCTTTTTTATACTACAGTTATAAATATTATATTAGATCCAATATTTATTTTTGGAATTGGACCAATTCCTAAAATGGGTATAAATGGAGCAGCTTTAGCAACGGTTATAGCTCAGGCTATATCCTTTTTCCTCGCAGTAAATTATCTAAATAAAAACAATCATCTTCTTTCTATTAAATTAAATGAGCTTGGATATGATAAAGATATCACAGTAAAAATAATTAAAATTGGACTACCTTCTGGGATACAGCAAACCGTAGTGTCCCTTGGCATGACAGCAATGATGAGTATAGTAAATTCCTTTGGTCCTAATATTGTGGCAGCGTGGGGAGCCGCAAGCAAAATAGATTCCTTTGCGTTTTTGCCTGCAATGTCTGTGGGACTTGCTACCTCTTCCATAAGCGCTCAAAATATCGGTGCTGGTAAATATGAAAGGGTATCAGAATTATTAAAATGGGCAGGAATTCTTTCTTTGATTATTTCAGGATCAATAACAATTTTAATTTATGCTATACCAAAGATATTGCTTTCTATGTTTACAAATGATATAAATGTATTGGTGGCTGGGACTAATATATTAAAAATTTTAGGTTTTTCTTACATTCCCTTTGGTTTTATGTGGGTTGTTAATGGAATAATAAGGGGAGCTGGTGCTACCTTTATACCAATGCTTATTTCAATAGTTTCCCTCTGGGTAATAAGAATACCTTTAGCCTACTTTTTATCCTTTCACACTTTATTAAACAGCAACGGAATTTGGCTGGCAATGTCCATAAGTTCAATAATCAGTACCCTTTTAAGCTATGCTTATTATCTTTCAGGCAAATGGAAAAGAAGTGTTGCTGTACATGGATTAAATAAAGGCGTGGTGGAGGAAGAGGTTTATGATTAATGATTTTGAAATTGCTCAAAAAATGGAAGAATTTAATTATGAAATGAAAAGATGGACAAAAAAGTTTTTTAAAAACTATTTTACCAATAGTAATTTAGAAGCTACTCCCAGCCAATATCCTCTCCTTTTCATATTAAAGGAATACGGCCCAGTAAAGATGAAGGAACTTAGCGAACATATGAATATAACAACGGGAAGTCTGACGGTAATGGTAGACCGGTTGATTGAAAAAAAATTGGTTGAAAGGTTTTTTCTGCCTGAAGATAGGCGAGTTGTCATGGTGAGACTTACCGAAAAGGGTTATGATGAGATAAATAATTTTAGAAAGGTATTTATAGACTATATCGTTGACAAGGTAAAGGATTTATCGGATAAAGAAAAGGAAGAACTGATTTATTGTCTTGATTTTATTAGAGAAAAAGTCTTGAAAAAATAATTAATAAACTCTCATTGACAATATAAAAGGTGTGTTATATAATTTTTTTGAAAGCATAATGAGAATGATTATCATTATTATATAATAACAATTATTATTAATTAAGAAATCAAGAAAATCGTTAATAAATGATGCTGGTTAAAATATATTTAATTATTGAAGGAATTTAATATTATTTTTATCTACAAATTTTATCTACAAACAGCTATAAGGCAAAACTTATTTATCTTAAAACATCTTAATTTTATTTTTTTAATTGTTAAATGAGAATAATTATCATTAAAAGGAGGGCATATAAGTGATGCGATTTGTAAAAAGCATAAATAGGTCAAAAAACTTAGAAAACGTTAATATAAATCATAGAAAAAAGTTGATTCTCGTTGGAAACCCCAATGTAGGAAAGAGCGTTATATTCAACCGTCTTACTGGTACTTATGCTACGGTTTCCAACTATCCCGGGACAACGGTAGAAATTTTTAGAGGTATGAGCAGGATAAATAACATTTACTTTGAGGTAATTGATACACCGGGTATGTATTCAATGATACCCATAACGGAAGAAGAAAGGGTTACAAGAACATTATTATTTAATGAAAAGGCAGATTTAGTTATTCACGTTGTTGATGCAAAAAATTTACAAAGGATGCTTCCCTTAACCATCCAGTTGATTGAGGCGGGGGTGCCTTTAATGCTTGTAGTGAATATGATGGATGAAGCTGAAAAATTGGGAGTAAAAATAGATATTGAAAAACTTTCGGAAATTCTAGGTATCCCTGTTGTAGGTACCGCTGCAGCATTGAACAGAGGAATCGATGTTTTGAAAAAGAAGGTGTATGAATATGTTAGAAAAAGAGCCGCTTAGGAGAGAAAATATTATGGTTTACGATGAAATAATAGAAAAAGCGATAAGAGAGATAGAAGAAAATTTAAAGGCAAGCTATAAAATTTCAAAAAGAGCGATAGCCTTACTTTTGCTTCAGGAAGATAAGGAAATAACATATTATGTAAAATCAAGAGAAAAATCAATAAGTAAAATCGAAGAAATAATATCAAAAACGAAAGAATGTTATAAAGAACCCCTTCATTATATTATAACTTTGGAAAGACAGAAAAAAGTAAATGAAATAGTTAAAGAGGTTAGTAAAGATGCAGTAAGGACAAAAAATTTTGCTTTTCCTGACCTACTGGATAAAATCACGATGCAGCCAATCACGGGAATACCCATCCTAATTTTAATCCTTTACTACGGTTTGTATAAATTCGTAGGACAATTTGGTGCTGGAACCCTTGTGGACTTCATAGAGGGAGACATTTTTGAGAGCTACATTAACCCCTTTATTAATAACCTTGTTACAACCTATATTCCCTATAAAAGCATTCAAGAGCTTTTAGCCTTTGACTACGGTGTTATCACCCTAGGAATAAGGTATGCTGTGGCAATAGTATTGCCCATTGTAGGAACTTTCTTCTTTGTATTTTCTATTATAGAAGATACGGGTTATTTACCGCGTCTTGCAATGCTGATAGATAGAGTTTTTAAATCCATAGGTTTGAGCGGTAGAGCCGTAATACCAATGATCTTAGGTTTTGGCTGCGATACAATGGCAACTTTGGTAAGCAGAACCCTTGAAACAAAAAGGGAAAGGATAATAGCTACACTGCTTCTTGCTCTTGCAATACCCTGTTCTGCTCAATTGGGTGTTATACTTTCTCTTCTTTCCCAAAAACCTGTTGGACTTGTAATATGGGTGGGATTTGTTTCTCTTATATTCCTCTTAGTCGGGTATCTATCTGCTCAGGTACTGCCGGGAGAAAGACCCAACTTTTATATGGAGCTACCTCCCCTTAGAATGCCTAAGCTTTCGAATATAATTGAAAAAACTGTTTCAAGGATGCACTGGTATTTTATAGAAATAGTTCCCCTCTTTGTCTTAGCAAGTGTGTTAATATGGTTTGGTAAAATTACAGGGCTTTTTGATTATTTAATAGCAGCTCTTTCGCCTGCTATGAAGCTACTTGGTTTACCACCGCAAACAGCAGAAGCCTTTTTATTTGGTTTTTTCAGAAGGGATTACGGGGCAGCCGGACTTTATGACCTTCAAAAATCCGGAATATTAGCAGGACCTCAACTTGTCGTGGCCTCTGTTACTTTAACATTATTTGTGCCGTGCATTGCTCAATTTTCCATCATGATTAAGGAAAGAGGCTTAAAAACTGCCTTAGCTATTGTAGGTTTTATCATCCCCTTTGCATTTTTTTCGGGTTTTGCTTTAAATCTGATATTTAAGATCTTGGGAGTGAATTTTTAAATGAAATGCGGGTTTTGCGGATATGAATTTGATGAAGGAGACGAAGGTGTAAAGGCGTGCAGCGGATGTCCTATGAGTGGAAGGTGCGGCAAGGTAAAGTGTCCCAGATGCGGTTATGAAAATGTAAAAAATGTAGGACTTTTGAAAAGGTTAAGATTTGGAAGGAAGGATGAAAATGGGAAATAGAGAAGGGAAACTTTCTTCTTTAAAACCGGGAGAAGAAGCTATCATAGTAAAAATTGATTCAAAGGATGCAAAAATATTAAAAAAGCTCATGGCTTTAGGAGTATTACCGGGCTTGAAGGTGGAGCTTTTACAGAAGTTCCCTACTTATGTTTTTAAAATAGGGAACACAAAAATTGCTGCAGATGAGGAAATAGCAAAAAGTATTATAATAATAAAAAATAGTGCTCTCTAAAAAGAGCACTATTTTTCTAAGAATTTTTTTGCGTTTTCTATAGCAACAAATAATTCATCCCTTTCAAAGGGCGTAAATTCGGTTTTTATACTGCTTTTGACCAAAAAGCATTTGCCGCTGTCTGTAATTTTTCCTATAATTTTGGCATTGATACTGCACTTATTTAATTCTTCTACGATTTTTTGGCCATTTTTGGCACAGATGAGCATTGAACCGCTTGATATAAGGCCCAACGGATTTATATTAAAAATCTTGCAAATTTCTTTGGTAACCTCAAGGATGGGGACACTTTCTTCATATATTTCAATTCCCACATTAGAAGCCTTTGCAATTTCATAGGCTGCACCGAGTATTCCGCCTTCGGTAATATCGTGCATGGCGGAAGCGCCTAAGGAAGATGCTGTAATTCCTTCATCAATGACGCTTATATTTTCGATTAATTTTTGTGCTTCCTTAACCTTATTTTCATCCATAAAGCCTAAAAGAACGTCTTCAAAATCTGTAGCTAATATGGCTGTACCTTCCATTCCAATATATTTTGTGACTATAACATCGTCTCCAGGTTTTGCACCTGATGAGGTAATATAATTTTGTTTTGAAGCAACTCCGATGGCGGTAGTCGAGATTATAGTTTTGTTTACTGCGCCTGTGACCTCACTGTGACCTCCTAACACTTCAATTCCGATTTTTAAACACGCTTTGTGAATATTTTCCATTACATCCCTTACGGTATTTTCACTGCTGTTTTCCGGAAATAGCAGTGTGACTAAAATCCCTATGGGTACTGCGCCACATGCAGCAAGGTCGTTACATGCGACAAAAACGGAGAGGTAGGCACTTAGCTTATCAGCACCTGTTATAGGGTCGGAGGATAAAACTGCCACCTTTTCACCAAAGTCGATTATAGAGCAATCCTCACCGAAGGAAGAGTGGACCAATACTTCCTTTCTTTTTTCTCCTAAAAAAGGGTATACGGCAGTGTTTAGGATTTCAGGTGGAATTTTACCGATTTTCAGCATAAATCCAACCCTTTCTAAAATTTTTCTTCATCGTTGAAGGAAATATTTTTTAACCTCCTGTGTAAAAGCGCTGCTATTATAGCGCCAACCGAAACCTGCAGGCTGTCTCCCGCTATTTCAATAGGTACTGCACCGATACCGTAAAGTATTCCGGCAGCGGTAGCATAGGAAGCAATCATAAAAATCCCTGCAAATAATAAACCTTGAAAAATCCTTCCTTTTGCGGCTAAACTGCCCGCTATAAATCCCTCAATCCCTTTAATAAATAGGGTAATAGGAGCCCACATGGGATAGCCTGCTATCAAATCCGCAAGAGCTGAGCCAACTCCACCAATTATTGCAGCAGGAATACCTCCGAAGATTAATGCGGTGAGGTATATTATTGATTCCCCTAAGTGGAAATACAGGTTAAAGGTTGGAACGGGAACTTTTAAAATTGAAGTTGCTACAATTGTTAAGGCTAAAAAAAGTCCTAATAGAGCGATTTTCTTTATTTTATCGTTCATAAAAGCTACCCTCCATAAAATCTTTTACTGATATTATACTATATTAATCAGTATTTAACCAATAATTTAAAGCGAATTATAGGATAATATATTTACGCCAGAATACCCCCCCGTTTCAACCGGGGAATGAATGGCGGCTTGATTTTCTCGTAGTCATGGTATATAATTGAAATGCAGGAGGATGTTACATATATACATATAAATATTGTAAGGAAGCAATTGTTCAAAAAGGTAGATAGAAAGGCAATGAGGGGGAAAATTTGCAATAGCCTTTTTCAGAGAGCCGGTGTTTTGGTGCGAACCGGTAAAGGATTGCAATTTCCACCCCTGAGTATCGCTAAAGGCGACGGTAGTACCGTTAAAGCTAAAAGAAAAAATTAGGGTGGTACCGCGGGATATATCCTCTCGCCCCTTGTGGGAGAGAGGATTTTACTTTTTTATGAAAAATAAATAACATTAAGCTGAGGAGGTAAAAAAATGCTCGACATCAGACTTATCCGTTCGAATCCCGAATTGGTTAAAGAGGCAATGGAGAAAAGGGGAGCAAATACTAACTTAGAACAGCTATTGAAAATTGATGAAGAAAGGAGAAATTTACTTGTAGAGGTAGAAAAGCTGAAAAGTTTGCGCAATAGGGAATCCGAAGAGATTGCAAGGAGAAAAAAAGCTGGAGAACCAGCAGAAGATTTGATAGCTAAGATGAAAGAGGTATC
Organism: Thermovenabulum sp.; assembly: GCF_049701175.1. Lineage (GTDB taxonomy): Bacteria > Bacillota > Thermosediminibacteria > Thermosediminibacterales > Thermosediminibacteraceae > Thermovenabulum. The sequence goes on along the minus strand of NZ_JBNATW010000001.1, from coordinate 129,718 downwards.
GGATAAAATTAAGGAGATGGATGAAAGGTTAAAGCAGATTGATGAAGAAATTTATAAAATGCTCCTTATGATACCCAATATTCCCGACGAGACGGTACCTGTTGGTAAAAGCGATGCTGACAATGTGGAGGTAAGAAGATGGGGTACGCCGAGGGAATTTGATTTTTCTCCAAAGGCTCATTGGGAAATTGGGGAAAATTTAGATATCTTGGATTTTGAAAGGGCTGCCAAAATAACCGGTTCCAGGTTTGTGGTTTATAAAGGGCTTGGAGCGAGATTGGAGAGGGCATTAATCAATTTCATGCTGGACCTTCATATAGAAAAACATGGTTACAAGGAGATTTTCCCGCCCTTTATCGTAAATAGAGACAGCATGACGGGAACTGGGCAATTGCCCAAATTTGAAGAAGAAGCCTTTAAATTGTATAACAACACCGATTATTTCTTGATACCTACCGCAGAGGTACCTGTTACCAATCTTCACAGGAACGAAATACTGGAAAAGGAACAGCTACCCATATACTATGTGGCTTACAGCGGATGCTTCAGGGCAGAAGCTGGCTCTGCAGGAAGGGACACTAGGGGGATTATAAGACAGCATCAATTTAACAAGGTGGAACTTGTTAAATTCTGTGAACCCGAAAATTCAATGGAAGAACTTGAGAAACTTACAAAGGACGCTGAAGAGGTTTTACAGCTTTTAGGCTTGCCCTATAGAGTAGTAGCACTATGTACTGGCGATTTAGGATTTTCTTCTGCAAAGACTTATGACATAGAGGTATGGATGCCCAGCTACAACAGATATGTTGAAATTTCCTCCTGCAGCAATTTTAAGGACTATCAGGCAAGAAGGGCTGAAATAAGGTACAGGCCCGAAAAAGGAGCTAAACCCCAATACGTTCACACTTTAAACGGTTCAGGTTTGGCCGTAGGCAGGACAACAGCAGCAATCCTTGAAAACTTCCAGCAGGCAGATGGTTCTGTAGTTATACCGGAGGTTTTAAGGCCTTACATGGGCGGGATTTCGATGATACCTGTAAAATATTAAAAAAAATTTTAGCGCACGTTTTAACGTGCGCTAAAGTTTCGCTGTTTTTATCCCCTTTGGATGCCATCATTTCTTACATTTTATTCATAGGAGATTCCAAAACGCACAAATTAATATTATAATAAAAGCAAAAAAAGTAAAATTGAGGCGAAGTTATGGAAAGGGTATTTTATGTTGCGCTATTTACCGCGACCGTACATATGATTGATACTTTGTCCTATTCGGTAAGGCTTGCTGGTGTAAGGACAAAAAGACTTGCCCTTGCCCTTTCGCTTTTTAATATAATTGTTTTAATCTCAAGGACTGCCAATATGATTCAAGCTCCTCTTTTGGGCAGTATTGTGGATAAAGCGATAGCGAAAGGGGAAATAAGGGAGCTTCTTCATAGCTTTCGAATAATTATATTTTCTGCCACTTTTGGAAGTATTATAGGGGCAGCTTTAATCCCGAGCTTTATAGAGGTTTTTTCTAAAGGCATTTATGCTCTTGAAAAAACGGGTTCAATACCCAAATTAATCGTAAAGGTGATATTTAATAAGCCCATTAAACATATGAAAAATTCCCTTAAAGCTCCCGATTTAAAGAAAATAAAGAAAATGAGCAGAACGGGGATATCTCCCTTTTTTTTGATTTTTAATCTATTTATTACCTCAATTTCTACCATTGGAGTTCTTGCGGCGATATACGCTGGTGCTCTTTTACCCGAATACCGAATTACCGCAAGCCAGCTGTCAGGGGTGATTAACGGGACTGCTACCATACTTCTTGCAGTAATAGTTGACCCCCAAGCAGCTCTAATAACCGACCAAGCCCTGCAGGGGATAAAGTCAAGGCAGGAAGTTACTTCAATGGTATTTTTCCTTGTAAGCGGTAAAATCATAGGAACTCTTTTGAGTCAGATTATATTCCTGCCTGCTGCTGAAGTGGTATTATGGATAACCAAAAAATTAATATGATGACTATAAAATTGGTTTATTTTAAAGCAGAGGACTATAGCTGCTTTTTTTAATGGGATAGGAGCTGAATTCTTTCAAAAAATCGCTTATAATATTTGATAACAGCTTTACCCCTTCTTCGACTTTTTCTTTTGGGACCTGAGCAATGCTAAGCCTAAAACATCGTGAAGGCCTATTGTCAGTAAAAAAATAATCTCCAGGCATAATGAAAATTCCCTTTTTTAGAGCATTGGCGTAAAGGTTCATGGCATAATATCCTTGAGGCAGGAAAACCCAGAAAAACAATCCGCCTTGGGGTACGGTAAATGTGGCTTTAGGGTCAATGTATTTTTGCAAAGATTCTTTCATTATTTCCCATTTTGCAGAGAATATTTGCCGAATCCTTTTTACATGTTCATAAAAGGTTTTCTCCCTTATCATTAGGTCGAGAACCCTTTGATTTAGACCTGAAGATGCGATGTCAGAGAAATATTTAACTTCTGCGATTTTCTCTGAAAAATCGGGAGGTGCCAATAAAAATCCCAGTCTCAGTCCGGGCATCAAAATTTTTGAAAAGCTTTTTATATAAAAAACACGGTTATCGTCATCGTAACTTTTTAAGGGCACCGGTTTTTCAACATAAAAAAGGTCATTCATATGGTCGTCCTCAATGATAAAAAATCCGTAATTTTTAGAAAGAGCGATAAGCTCTTTCTTTTTTTGTTCTGAATACGAAAAACCGGTGGGATTTTGGAAATTGGGCATTGTGTAAAAAAGCTTTGGTGGTTTTGAGCGCAGTTTGCTGTAAAAATCGTCTAAGTCAATACCGTCATCTTTTATAGGTATTTCTATAATTTTTGCCCCCCTTGATTTAAAGGCGTCTACTGCACCGGGGTAAGTGGGGCTTTCCACATATACCACATCTCCAAAATCCAGCAAGGCCTTCGAGATTATGTCTATCCCTTGTTGAGCACCGGATACCACATTTACGGCGTCAACTGATGTTTCAATATTGTATTCGCGGTATAAATACTCCTGTAAGGACTCCCGTAAAGGAAGGTATCCCGGGCTTTCGTTATAAGCGAAGGCATAGCCTCCTTCCCTGTCTAAAACTCTATTAAGGGCGTCCTTAAAAATATCTACAGGGAAGTAATCTGGAGAAACGGAAGCGGTAGCAAAGTCGAACTTTACTTTTTTACCCTCATAGTCCCTATCATTTTTTAAGGAGTATTTGGCAGATTCTTTTACGGAAGATTTAATAAAAGTGCCGCTTCCTACTCGGGAAACAGCATATCCTTCTTTTTCTAAAAGCTTATATGCGTTTACGATTGTAACTGTATTGACTTTTAGTTCCGATGCCATTTTCCTTATAGGAGGGAGTTTCTCACCAGGTTTTAATATATTTTGTTTTATTAGTTTTACTATGCCCTCATAAATCTGAATATAAAGGGGTGTATTGGAGTCACGGTCTAAATGTATCGATTCAAATTTTTTCACAATAAAACCTCCCATTATGTTATATAAAAATGTTATGCAAAATGTATTGATAAATGAGTAAATGTTATGATATAATAAGCACAACAATAGATATCAAAATATAACAAATCAATATTAATGTAACGATACAATTATATTATATCATATCATAGCTTATTTTACCATTTAAAAGGGAGGTATAAAATTTTTATGACTGAATATTTAAAGGATACCAATGCAAATCCAGAAAGATACGCTCTCAACAAAAACTTGGCAGAAATGTTAAAAGGTGGAGTGATTATGGATGTTACAACACCTGATGAAGCAAAAATTGCTGAAGAAGCCGGAGCGGTAGCAGTAATGGCTTTGGAAAGGGTACCAGCAGATATACGAAAGTTCGGCGGTGTTGCGCGCATGTCCGACCCGAAGATAATAAAAGCAATAAAACAGGCGGTCAGCATACCAGTTATGGCAAAATGTCGGATCGGACATTTTGTAGAAGCTGAGATTTTAGAAGCCATAGGTGTGGATTTTATCGATGAAAGCGAAGTATTAACGCCTGCTGATGAGTTCTGCCATATTGATAAAAAAAGATTCAAAGTGCCCTTTGTATGCGGAGCTAAAAATCTTGGAGAAGCCTTAAGAAGAATAGCAGAAGGGGCTGCAATGATAAGGACTAAGGGAGAAGCAGGCACAGGCAATGTAGTGGAAGCGGTAAGGCATATAAGGACCATAATGGGTGAAATCAGAAGACTTCAAAATATGCCAAAAGAAGAATTAATTACTGCGGCAAAGGAAATGGGGGCACCCTATGAGCTCGTACTTTATGTAGCTGAGCACGGAAGACTTCCAGTCGTAAACTTTGCTGCTGGAGGGGTTGCTACACCTGCTGATGCTGCCCTTTTAATGAAGCTTGGTTGCGATGGGGTATTTGTCGGGTCTGGGATTTTTAAGTCTGAAAACCCTGAAAAAAGGGCAAAAGCCATAGTTAAAGCAGTTACCTATTACGATGATCCCGAAATTCTTGCAGAAGTTTCCGAAGACCTCGGGGAGGCAATGCAGGGCATAGAGATAAATAGACTGGATTCTCGTTACGCGGAGCGTGGATGGTAAAATGAAGGTAGGGGTTTTAGCCTTTCAGGGTGCTGTGAGAGAACATATTTATATGCTAAAAAAAATTGGAGTTAAAGCATTTCCCGTAAGAAAAAAAGAAGAACTTTTGGATGTGGACGCATTAATTTTACCGGGTGGTGAAAGCACCGTAATAGGGAAATTCCTTAAAGAGACAGGGCTCGGGCAAGAAATTATAAAACTTGTAAAAAGCGGAATGCCTATATGGGGTACCTGTGCTGGAATGATATTATTAGCAAAACACATAGTAAATGAAAACTATGTTCACTTGGGCCTTATGGACATTTGGGTTAAAAGGAATGCCTACGGGAGCCAACTTGATAGTTTTGTAATAAAAAAACCGGTGCCAGGGATTTCTGAAAAACCTTTGGAACTTGTGTTTATTAGGGCACCCTATGCGGAAAAGGCAGAGCCCTGTGTAGAAGTAATATTGGAATTGGATGGTAAAATAGTTGCTGCGAGACAGGATAAAATGCTTGCTACAGCGTTTCACCCTGAGGTAACCGAGGATGTTAGTTTCCATAAATTTTTTGTGGAAATGATTTAAATAGCTACTAAACAAAAATAAAGGCCGGGGAGGTAAATCCGCGGCCTTTTTTACAAGTCTAAAATTTTTAAAGCCTCTTCATTTTTTAATTCCGTTATAAAAGGAATTTTTGTTTCTCTTTCAGTCTCCCTATTTGCTGAAGCTATATCGCTTCTTGAAATTGCATTTATCGAGAACTTTCTTGCACCTGCCATTAATTGTTGTAAACCGGCGGATAATTTATCTGCTAAGGTCCACACTGCAATAGCACCATAGGGAATATTTTTCATTTCGTTTTCGCCTACTTTATTTTTCACCTCATGGTAGCCTGCAAAAATTTCCTGTGCTGTCAGTCCGATCTGGGCTACTGTTTGCGGTAAAGTGTCCCAATTTCCACTTACTTTTTCTTTCCTTTCTGGATGCAAAACCCCTTCGATGTTGGAACCTACAAAAGCGGGAATCATCAAAGCCCTTCCCATGCAGATGATTTTTACAAAAGGTGCTCCTAGGGCAAGGGCTTTAAAAATATGGTCTTCCCTTGCAAAACCGCCTGCAAAGGCTAAATCTACTACTTTATATCCCTTTTGAGCGAGTATCGAAGCGTATTCGTATGCCTTAGAATGAAGCATAATAGAAGGGACGCCCCATGTTTCCATCATATTCCACGGGCTCATTCCTGTTCCACCGCCTGAACCATCGATAGTAAGCAAATCAAGTTTTGCTTCCGTTGCATATTTTATTGCCATAGCCAAACCTACCATGCTGTAAGAGCCGGTCTTTAGCGTTATTTTTTTATAACCGATTTTTCTTAGATATTCAACTGTTTTTAAAAATTCCTCCCTTACTTCTTCGGAGGTGGAAAGATGAGTATACCCGAGCCTGCTGTGCCTTGCAAAAGATTTGATTGCGCCAGCTTTATACGCTTCTATAACTTCAGGTTTTTCAGGGTCAGGGTCTAATATATACCCTCTCTTTTTCAAAAAATGAGCATATTCAATATCCTTTACCTGAATTTCTCCACCTATGGATTTGGCTCCCTGCCCCCACTTAAGCTCCAATATTACTTTATCACCGTATTTTTCAATTACGTATTCTGCTACACCGTTTCTTGAATCCTCTACATTCATTTGCACAATAATAGCTCCATAGCCGTCAAAATAGCGAAGGTAGGTTTCTATTCTTCTGTCGAGTTCTGGGGCTTTTTTTATTTTACCGTTTTCGATTACTGCATTTTTGTCAATACCCACTACGTTTTCACCGATTACGATGGGAAAACCTACTAAGGCTGCTCCTATTGCTAAAGAATCCCAGTATTTTGATGCTATAAAGGTTGAACCAAGAGCACCTGTCATTATAGGAAGCCTTGATTTTGTTTTGACATAATATCCAAATTCCGTTTCAATATTTACTTTTGGAAAAATACAGTCATCTGGGGAATTGGTTAAATTTTCGCTCAATCCTTCAGCACCGAAATTGTATCCCATTATTCTTAATGAATTATAGGATACACCTAAATGTGTGGTATTGCCACTTCCAGCTGTTACGCTGCCGAAATCTCTTGGGTATAACATCTTCCTTCCTAATAAGCTTGATAACCAGGTTTCACATTTTCCGTGACAATCCGCCCTGCAAAGGGAACAAAGTCCTGACTCACAGGGATTTCCTCTGTTTAAAGTGCCCAGGACATCATTAGATTTTTGCCAGTTTATCATTTTTATGTACCCCCTTATAAAGTATGTAAGTATACATAAATACAAGTATAATTTAATTCATAATTATACAAACCTATTAATAAAAATGTCAATAGATTTAAGAAAAAATTTTTTAGTAATTTAATATGAAGAAGCGAATATTATATGAAAGAAGAATAGAAACTCAATAAAAAAGGTTAAACAGAATTCCACAAAATATAATATTGTTAAAATTTAAACTTATTGACATTTTGTATAAAGTAATTAAAATTAAAATTAGTAGTGATATATCACAAATATACCATTTATATAAAAATAAAATATAAATGAAATACAGATAAAATATAATTATATGATTATAATGAAATAAAGGAGCAGGGAACATGGCAGAAACATTGAGCGAAAAGGCTTATAACATAATAAAAGAAAGATTGCTTTATACAAAGAAAGGAAGTTATTTAAGTATTAGGAAAGTTGCTGAAGAATTAAATATGAGTTATACTCCGGTGAGAGAAGCTTTCTTAAGACTTCATAAAGAAGGTTTTTTAGAACTCGTTCCGAAAGTAGGATTTTTCACTACCTGCATTGATGTAAATGAGATTCTTCAAATTTATGAAGTAAGAGAATGTATTGAAATTTTTGTGTTAAAAAAGGTGTTTAATAGTATTAATGAAAAACATATAGAACTGTTAAAAAAATATTTAGAAGAGCAAAAAATTTGCTTAGCAAAAAAAGATATCTATGCTTACGTAAAAGCCGATCAGAAATTCCACGAGGTATTTTTGGACATTTATAATAATCAGTATTTGAGCAATTTATACAGAAATATAAGGGAACAGTATTTTATCTGCTCCAATAATATTGCGGAAAGGCACAGCGGTGTGGCTCTGGAGGAACACGAAAGTTTGATAAAGTGTATTGAGAATAAAGACTTGGAAAAAGCGGTTAACGTGTTAAGCATGCATATAGAAAATGCTAAACGAAGGGTGAAAGATGGATTCAGAAGGGTAAGTTAAATATATTAAAAATTTTTAATCAAACTGATATATCAATGATATATTATTTAAAAATATTCGAAGATATTTAATTTTGGAGGTTTTCTCATGGCTTTATTTATCGGGCATGGAATGTTGGAAAATTATTCACGAGAAATAAATATAGAAGATACTGAAAAATTAGAATATATAATAGAATTCTTAAAAATACCGGAAAATTTAAAAGAACATGTAATTTTCATAAGAAACCATTCTAAGCTGGATAAAGATGATTTGATAAAAAATGAAGACGAAGTACACTTTTATATTATTCCTTTCGGCGGTTAGTAAAAAAATTATTAATAGATTTAACAGGAGGTAAATTAATGTGGTGCACGTAATAAAAAATTTTAAAAGACCTGAAAAGGAAATAATTGAAGCTTTTAGTAAACTTTCTTCAGCAACGGTACATGAAGCATCCGGTCGTAAAGGGGCAGTTTCTTATTTTATTAAACCCATAAATAAGGGAATGAAGATATGCGGACCTGCATTCACTGTCCAATGTATGCCTGGAGACAATTTGATGCTTCACAAAGCATTAGAAATCGCAAAAGAGGGAGATGTAATAGTTGCCACTACAAACGAAGCTTACGAATACGGCTATTGGGGCGGTTTAATGACCGTATCGGCAATGGCAAGAAAAATAGGTGGACTTGCCATAGACGGTTGCATAAGGGATTCCGCTGAAATTATCGAAATGGGATTCCCGGTGTTCTGCAGAGGGTTTGCAATAAGGGGAACATCCAAAAATTCCCTGGGCCTTATAAATTATCCTGTGGTTTTTGGCGGTATTATCGTGGAACCGGGGGATTTAATTTTGGGAGATGATGACGGCATCGTTGCAGTGAAAAGGGAGGAATGCGAAGAGGTTTTGAAGAAGGCATTAAAGAGGGTTGAAGATGAGGAAAAAAAGAAGGTGGCATTAAGTTCAGGGATATCCAGCGTAGAATACAATAATCTAACTGAAGTTTTTGCAAAATTGGGATTAGTAGAAGAATAATCCCAAATATTCTAGGAAAACAATGAAAAATTTTTTAAAAATAATTTTAAGAAGATGAAGGGAGAAAGTTAATTATGAAAATACCAGTCGAAGTACTTAAAAATGCTGCTAAAGAAATTCTGGTAGGTTTAGGAGAGACCGAGGAAAACGCCTGTAAAATATCAGAGATTTTGGTAAGGGCAGACATGAGAGGGGTGTCTACACACGGTACATATCTTTTAAAGGTTATTTCAATGCGGGTTGAAGGTGGACAATTAAAAGTTCCTACTACCACAAAAATTATTTCCGATAAAGATGCAACAGTAATAATTGATGGCATGGATGGAATAGGGATGGTAGCAGGCCATTTAGCGTTAAAAATAGCAATAGAAAAAGCAAAAAAATACGGTATCGGGATGGCTTTAATTTGCAATACCAACAACGTGGGCTGTTTGGGATGCTATACCCAGTATGCGGCAGAGCGGGGGATGATTGCCATAATGTCCTGTAATGCAGCACCGGCAATGGCCCCCTGGGGAGCGGCGGAAAAATTCTTAGGAACGAATCCCATTGCCATATCAATTCCGGCTAAGAAAGTGAATTTTACTGCTGATATGGCTACGAGCGTAGTAGCAAGGGGTAAAATAAGAGAGGCATTAAGGAAGGGTATTAATATTCCTGAAAACTGGGCGCTTGATGCTGATGGAAAACCTACTACGGATCCGAAAAAAGCTTTGGAAGGCACATTAATGCCTATTGGAGGTCCAAAGGGTTCCGCATTGGCTATGGCTGTCGATATAATTTCGGGAGTATTATCGGGTTCGGGATTCGGCAATCAGTTAAAATCCTTTCACATACTCGAAGGTCCGACGAGAGTAGGGGCTTCCTGTATAATGATTGATGTGGCTCACTTTGTAGATCTTGAAAGTTTTAAAGAACTAATGAGCAATTATTTTAATACTGTAAAAGCTTTAAAAAAGGCTGAAGGTGTGGAAGAAATACTCATACCGGGGGAAATAGAGTATAGAAAAGAACAGAAGAGCATAGAAGAAGGAATTGAAATAGATGATAAGCTGGCTTTGAGCATAAATGAATTACTGCAAAAAGTCGGTTCGGATTTAAGATTAATTTCTGATTAATAATTAAGAGGAGGTAGTAAGGTGAAAACAATTATCAGGGTCAATACTAGGACAGGCGAAATTGTTCGCACTTCTCCTACAAAGGAGGATTTAAAATACGCCGGAAGGTACTTTATTGCAAAAACCCTTTTGGATGAAGTTCCTCCTACGTGTGAACCATTAGGAAGGTATAATAAGCTTATTATTTCAATGGGTTATTTTGCCGATACCAATATTAGCACGGGCGGAAGGCTTTCCATTGGTGGAAAAAGCCCATTAACGGGTGGAGTAAAGGAATGCAATGTGGGAGGAAATGCGGGCAAGAGACTGGCAAAAATAGGTGTAAAAGCCATAATACTTGAAGACATCCCCGAAAAAGATGAAACCAGGGTATTGTACATAAGTTCAGATGAGGTAAAGCTCATAAATGCCCCCTATTTAAAGGGTAAGTTGGTGGATGAAACCTTTGAGGATTTGAGAAGGGAATTTGGCGATAGGAAGGGTTTTATCTGCATAGGACCTGCCGGCGAGATGAAAATGTACGGTGCCGGCATTGCATTGACCGACGATAGGGGTGAACAGGTAAGGTATGCGGCCCGAGGTGGATTGGGTGCAGTAATGGGAGCAAAAGGTATTAAGGCAATTGTAATAGATGATTCAAAACCTGTCGAACCGGATTATTTTGATCCGGAATTGTTAAGCTCGACTGTAAGAGAGGTCGTAAAAATACTTCAGGAAGACCCAAAGAGCCAGAACCGCAGAAAGTACGGCACGCTGGATATTCTTGAAATGGCTAATCAAGTGGGGCTTTTACCTACAAGGAATTTTAGCTCAGGTCAATTTGAATTAGCGGGAAATCTTACAGGTCCAAGAGTAGCAGAAGTGATAAAGGAGCGGGGGGGGTGCGGAAAATCAGGAACACCCTGCGTACCGGGTTGTACCATAATGTGCAGCAATGTGCTTCCGGATAAGGAAGGAAAGAAAATCGTCGCATCCTTACAATACGAAAGTGTGGTATTGTTAGGTCCGAATTGCGGCATAGGAGATTTGGACGATGTAGCGGAGTTAAATAATTTATGCAATCAAGTGGGAGTGGATACCATTGAGTGTGGGGCTGCCATCGGAGTGGCGATGGAAGCGGGTGTGTTAAAATTCGGAGATGCTGAAGGGGCAAAGGATATTATACGTCAGATAGGAGAGGGTACATACTTAGGAAGGATTATAGGAAACGGTGCTGCATTTACCGGACAGGCGTTTGGGGTAAGAAGGGTACCGGTAATAAAAGGGCAGGCGATTCCTGCTTACGATCCAAGGGCTTTGAAGGGCAACGGTGTATTATACTCCACCTCTACTATGGGTGCCGATCATACCGCAGGAAATGCTTTCGAGACAATAAGAACGCATAATCCATTATCAAAGGAAAAACAGGTTTACATTTCTAGACAGCTTCAAATTCGCGCAGCTTTAATTGATTCCATGGGAGTGTGCCTGTTCATAAGACCCGCCTTTATCAAAAATAGACAGCTCTTGAGCGATTTATTCAAAGGAAGGTACGGATGGGATTTGAGTTTTAAAGAGATAAAGAAAATAGGCGTGAGGGTACTTGAAACCGAAAGGAAGTTTAACGAGTTTGCAGGGGTATCAGAGAAAATTAAAAGGATGCCCGAATTTATGAGGGAGGAACCGCTACCTCCAACCAATGCGGTTTTCGATATACCCCAGGAGGAATTGGAAAGCATCTGGGATATAGAGATGGATCCGGAAACTTTTTAATAAAATTACTGATATAAATTGTTATAAATAAAAATTTAAAAAAGAAAGGAGAAATAAAATGTCTGAAACAAAAGCTGTACACATTAAAGATGTGAAAGGGGAGTACAGGGAGCCGGCGAGGACTTCCTGGATTCTGGTGTCGGAAAAGACGGTAGGGTCTAAAAACTTGGCAGTAGGAATAAACGAAACCTATGTGGGCAGCATGGTTCCGGAGCACAAGCATGAAAACGAGGAAGAGGTGATGTACTTTTTCCAGGGAAAGGGGAAGTTCATTACAAAAGACAAAGAAATTCCCATAGAACCCGGTGTTTGCATCTACAATCCCCCCGGTGAATACCATTCCATAGTAAATACGGGGGATGAGCCGCTAAAATTTATATGGATTTATTCGCCTCAGCTTGAAAGCCATAGGAAGTAAGAACATTAACCTGCCGGTGCGGTAAAAATTTTACCGCACCGATATAAAAAATTTATCATCCGGGGGAAAGGAATTTATTAAAATATCAGAAAATAACGGCACTTATATAATATACCAATTAAATTAAATTTAAGGTATGTTAAATTTTTACGAATTTTTTAATCTGAGAGGTGCACAAAATGAAAATTTTAAAATGGTTGGATGAGCATTTCGAAGAATACGTTTTAAGTATGTTGCTTGCCCTCATCTCCTGCGTTATGATGCTTCAGGTAATTATGCGGTACGTTTTTAATTCGTCGCTTTCCTGGGCGGAAGAGCTTTCCAGATACGCTTTCGTATGGTCTGCCTTTTTGAGCATAGGTTATACCATAAAGAAAAGAACCATATTAAAGGTCGATACTTTCGTTGAAATACTACCGAAGGGGATTAAAAAGATAGTAAAAATCTTAGTAGCCTTAACTATTACGATATTTTTTATCTATTTATTCGTTAATTCGCTTCCTGCGGTTAACAGAATATATTTAAGCAAGCAGATAAGTCCAGCGATGGGTATCCCTATGTACATTATTTACAGTTCCACCAGCATAGGCTTTTTCCTGGCTATCGTAAGGTCGATCCAAAGTGCGTTGGGAATCTTTAAGGAGCTATGGGGAAAATAAGGTGTTTTACATTGTGGAAAATGGAGGTAAAAATTTATGGCAATTCAAATGTTTGTAATATTATTGCTCGGACTCCTAATGAGCATACCGATAGCTGTTTCCCTCGGTTTGGCAACCATTTATCCAGGCTTTTTAAATCCCCATTTTGCAGGGAATATACAATTTGTCATTCGCAATATGGTAAGCGCATTGGATAGCACGCCCATTCTTGCCATTCCCCTGTTCATTCTTTCGGGAGATATTATGACCAAAGGCAAAATCTCGGAAAAATTGTTTAACTTTTTTGCGTATTTTGTAGGAAACAAAACTGCGGGTATGCCCATTGCCGCAATTATCACTGCATTGTTTTACGGTGCGATTTCCGGTTCTGGTGTTGCGACCACCGCGGCGGTGGGTGGTATGGCTATACCCTTTTTGGTGTCCTTAGGTTACGATAAGGTTTACTGTGCTGCCCTCGTAGCTACCGCGGGAGGATTGGGTGTTATAATACCTCCCAGCATACCTTTCGTCACCTACGGTGTGGTAACGGGGGTATCCATAGGTAGCTTATTTATTGCGGGTATTTTCCCGGGAATCTTAATAGGCCTTTCCCTTATGGTTTATGCATATATCTACGCTAAGAAATACGGGGAGGACAAGGAAAAAATACTAAATAGGTACAGGTCATTAAGGGAAAAAGGATTTATAAAAGTTTTTATGGAAAGCTTCTGGGCTCTTCTTACTCCGGTGATTATCCTCGGAGGAATATACAGCGGTGTGGTTACCCCCACGGAAGCTGCAGTGATTTCGGTGTTTTATTCCATCCTGGTGTGCCTGTTCGTATATAAAACATTGAGCGTGAGGAATATTCTGGATATACTGATAGGCTCGGTGAAATCCTACGCACCTATAGTGGTACTGCTCTCGCTGGCAATAGTATTCGGGCGAGTCCTTGCATTACTGCAGGCTCCGGTAGCGCTCAGGGATTTCATAGTAGCAAATTTTGCCAACAACTGGATTATTTTCTTGTTTGTGCTTAATATCATCCTCCTGATTTTGGGTATGTTCATGGATGTGGGTCCAGTAATTGCCATTCTTGCCCCTATGCTATTGCCCTCGGCTGTTGCAATGGGAATAGATCCCATTCACCTTGGAGTTATAATGGTGGTAAACCTTGCCGTAGGTATGGTAACACCGCCATTTGGTGTAAACCTTTTCGTGGCTTCTCCTCTCGTAAAGGAAGAAGTAATGAAAATAGGAATAAAGGCTATACCCTTTATAATCTCCTTTGCCATAGCGCTGTTCATCATTACCTATTTCCCAGCATTGAGCCTAATTTTGATTAAATAGTTATTTAAATTAATATTGTATGTTATCGGGAGGTGGGATATGAAGCAAAGAATCAGGAGCCTTTAGGGGAAATATTTTAAAAGTAAACCCTGAAAACCCTTAATAAAATTTTAAGGAGGTCATTGTAGATGAAAAAAATGAAAATCCTCTCATTGATTCTCGTTATCCTGTTAATAGCGATGAATGTAGCTGCCTGCAGTAGCAAAAATAATGCCAATACGCCTTCACAGCAGCAACAACAGCAAAACAATAATGCGAGCGGACCCGAATATACCTTGCAAATAGCCGGTGCCTATGCGTTGAATGCAGATACTCCGAGGGCAAAAGCTACCAAGATGATGAAAGACCTTATCGAACAAAAGTCCAACGGGAAAATAAAGGTTGAACTATACTTAGACAGCCAGCTGGGCGGGGATAGGGAAACCCTTGAAAGCTGCCAGGCAGGGAATATAGCGATGGTATCCTTGACCACTGCTCCAGCGGTAAATTTCGTGCCCAAACTCGCAATTTTCGATATACCTATGCTTTTCGACAACCTTGATGTAGCGAAAAAAGTCCTTTCGGGAGAATTCAGGCAAAAATTGGCTCAAGAATACGAAAAAGCCGGATTTAAGCTGCTTTTGATGGTACCTATCAGCTACCGCGAGATGACGGCTAATAAGGCTATAAATAACATAAATGATTTTAAGGGTATTAAAATTAGGACAATGGAAAATAAGTATCATATGGAATTCTGGAAAGCGCTCGGAGCCAACCCTACACCACTCAACTTCAACGAACTTTATATAGCACTGCAGCAGGGTACAGTAGATGCCCAGGAAAACCCCTATGATGTAATAATGGCAAGCAAATTTTATGAAGTACAAAAATACATAAACCACACACACCACATTGCATTTATTCATACTGTAGTTATGAACAAGAATCTGTACGACAGCATGCCGGATGATTACAAAAAGATAATAGACGATAGCATGAACGAAGTGAGCGAGTACCTATTCAATCAGGCAAAAGTACAAAACGATCAGATGCTTTCCGTCCTCAAGGAAAAGGGTATGCAGGTTATCGAATTATCCCAGGATGTAAAGGACAAGATGAAGGAAGCAGCAAACAAAGTTGCGGATATGGTCCGCAAGGATGTGGGCAATGAAATCGTGGATGAATTATTAAAGGCAATTGAAGATGCGAAGAAACAATGATTAATTTATAAAAAATAATTGGGCTTGATTCCTCATGAAATAAAAGGGGATCAAGCCCGTTAAAAAGAATATCAAAAAAAATAATGTAACGGCCATAAAATCCGGCACATTTTAATCTGAGGTGATATTAAAAAGAGGTGGGGAGAAAATTATGAAAGCCTTGGTTTATTTAGGGCCCAGGGACCTAAAATACATGGAAGTGGAAACCCCTGAACCTAAAGCTGATGAGGTTTTGATAAAGGTAAAAGCAGTATCCATATGTGGTTCGGACCTTACGGGATATAAGGGTGAATCCGCGATGCGTGTCCCTCCACTCATAATGGGGCATGAATTTTCCGGGGAAATAGCCAAGTTAGGGGAAAATGTAAAGGGGCTTAAAGTGGGCGATAGGGTAATCGTGGAAACAAATCTTTACTGCGGTTACTGTGCGGACTGCAAAGCAGGATTCAGCAATGTTTGCGATAACAGGAAGATAATAGGAACAACTATGAAAGCAGGTTCCTATAACGGTGCCATGGCAGATTTCGTTGTGGTACCTGCTGAAAAAATAATGCTGCTTCCCGACAACGTATCATTCAATGCAGCTGCACTTACCGAGCCCCTGGCAATTTCCCTTAGGGCAACCAAACATGCGGGGGACTTAAAGGGTAAGATAGTTGCGGTTTACGGCGCGGGCCCCATCGGACTTCTTACAATGCAGTGCGCGAAATTTTTCGGTGCTGAAAGGATAATCGCTATTGATATTATGGAAGACCGGTTGGAAATGGCTAAAAAATGCGGAGCCACAGAGGTAATCAATTCGAAAGATGATGTGATGGGATTTACCAGGAAAATCACCGATGGTGTAGGGGTAGATGTGGTATTCGATGCGGTGGGGGCAGAGGAAACCGTAAACGGCGGTGTGGAGATTGTAAGGAACGGTGGGAAGGTGGTATGGATAGGACTCGGCGCCGCAAAGGTAAACTTTGATTACAAACACGCCGTATGCAAAGAGATTACTTTCTACTGCAGTTATATGTATACCACCGAAATGAGAGAAGGCCTTGAAATGATTAAGACGGGAAAGATGAATGTGGAACAGATAATTACCGGTATTTATCCTATGAGCGAGGGCCCGAGGATATTCGAAGAGCTCGCTTCGAGAAAATCGAAGGATATAAAAGTAATACTTTATAATGATTGATTTTTATTAGTGATATATCAATAAAACATCAATAGTATTTTTAAAAGTTCATTTGAAATTGGATGATTGGTTCTAATTAGAAATTTAAAAGAATGAAAAAATGCATTAAGCGGCAGGGAAAAAAATAATCACAGCTTTTTATATAAAAAAACAAAATATCAAGGGAGGAAGTTAATAATGGGAGAATGGAAATTTCCAAATGAAGGATGTATTGAAAAACCAAATAAAATGTACTATCACACCATGACTAAAAAAGATGTGGAGGAAAGGCTAAAGGTCAACGATATTATAATAATACCTGTTGGTTCCACAGAAAATCACGGGAATGCAGGTCCAATGGGTGAAGATACATTTATAGTGACGAGAATTGCCGAAATGGTAGCCGCCAAGGCGGGATGCACCATTGCTTCGCCATTATGGTATGGTTCCCATCCCTTCCACCATATAGGTCAACCCGGGACTGTACCACTACCCGATGATGTTTTTGCTGCCATGATAAGAGCGATAATTTCGGGTTACTGGAACACCGGATTCAGGAAACAAATTTTTATTAGTATGCACGGACAGGAATACATCATACCTTCTGCAATTCAGGAATGGGCTAAAAAGTATCAGGTACCTGCCCTGATATTATTTGTAGATTTACCAAGAGTTATGGGACAGACACTAATGGATAAGGAACACGGAGGGCCTTTTGATACTCCCTTTCAGCATGCTGATGAGGCGGAAACATCCATTTCACTTGCTCTTTTCCCAGAATTCTGCGATATGGAAAATGCTGAAGATACGACGATTAAAGGTTATCTCCCGCCGGGACACGTGGACAGGGGAGGAGACATTTACGGATATCCCATACCCGGCCACTGCCAGGTGGGAAACGTGGGAATAGAATGCGTGACTGCTCCCGAAGGAGTCCTGGGTAAGGCTACGAAGGCCGATCCCAATAAGGCAAAAGCCTGTATTGAAAGGGCATGCGATTATTTGCTGAAACTTCACAACGACATTTTATCAGTATTTCCACCTGGAAAACTTCCCGATGCTAAATTAATTTCTCAAAGGGATCCAGATGAAATCGAAGCCCTTTTAAAGGGTCCCACGAAGGGCGGAAAGCACCTCTACACAATTGCATGGCCGTCATAAAAATGAAAGCTTGTATTTATTTTAGAGAGTGTGGGTGAGCTTACCCCACTCTCTAAAAAATGAAAAGAGAAATGAGGTGAAGGGAATGGATAGGATGAAAGCGGTTGTGTTTCACGGCCCCATGGATATGAGATACGAAGAGGTGGAAAAACCCGTACCTAAGGAAGGGGAGGTATGCATAAAGGTAAGATTTGCTTCCATTTGCGGTTCGGATATCGAGGAGTATAAAATCGGGTCCGACAGGGCGAGACCGCCTCTAATATTCGGACATGAGTTTTCGGGAGAAGTGGTGGAGGTAGGGCCCGGTGTTTCTAAGGAAAGGATAGGGCAACGGGTAAGCGTAAATCCAATTCTTTATTGCGGAAAATGCTATTACTGTAAAAAAGGATTGATAAATTTATGCAATTACAGAAGGAGCGTAGGGAGAACCTTAGGGATAGAAAAGAAAAGATGCGATGGTGGTTTTGCTGAGTACGTCTGCGTGCCGGAATTTTCACTCGTTCCCCTTAAAGAAGGAGTCACCTTTGAAGAGGGCGCCCTATTAGAACCCCTGGCAGTATGCTACTGTGCTGCTAAGGAAGGAAACTTTGAAAAAGGAGAGAATGTTCTCGTTATAGGTTCAGGGCCTATAGGTTTAATGATTACCCAGTTTTTAAAAATATTCGGGTCGGGAAAAGTTGCCGTAACGGATATAGTGGATTTTAGACTGGAAGCGGCAATGAAATGCGGAGCGGATTACGTTTTGAACGTAAAGAATGAGCCCGTAGAAAAAGCCCTTGAATTAACAGATAATGTTGGCTTTGACAGAATAATAGTTACGGCAGGAGCTCCCAATGTTATAAATGATTCAATCAAACTTGTCAGGAACGGCGGAAGTATCGTTCTGGTAGCCATGATAAGAAAGGTGGTAGAAATAAATCCCATCGACATAGTGGGACGAAAGCTAACCGTATACGGAAGCTATATGTTTACGAATGAAATGCATGAAGTCATGGATTATCTAATAAATAAAAAATTGAATGTTGGCGATATAATCACTTCTGTGCATTCCCTTTCGGAGGTTCCCGACGTATTCCGGAGGCTTGCCTCGGAAAATAGTAAGGACATAAAGGTGTTAATAAAAACTGATTAAAATAAAATCGAAGAAAAGAATTATTCCGTGAGGGGGAAATAAAAAATGAAAATGAGGTTGTCCTGCTTCGGCTATATTAAAGACATCGACGATATTGCTCGAGCTGGTTACGATTGTGCGGAATTGCATATAAAAGAAATTATGGAATTAAGCGAGGATGAGTATAAGGCGGCCTTAAAAAAGGTAAGGGACTCTGGAATCACGTGCGAGGTATACGATAATCCCGTTCCTTTGACCGTATCGATTACTTCCCCCGACTTTGATTTGAATTATTGGACCGAGTATTTGAAAAAGGGTGCGTATAGAACCGCTGAGATGGGTGCCCGCTATTACGTTTTTGGCAACGGAAAAGCCCGAAGCCTGCCGACCGAAGGCGATGTAAAGGGAGCATATGAAAAACTATTGACCTTTTTAAACATCTTATGCGATATCACCGCGGAATACAATATCACCGTATTGCTGGAGCCCCTCGGGAAAAGCCTGTCGAATTTCGTAAATACCATCCCCGAAGCGGTAAAATTCATTGAGGAATTCGGAAGGTACAATTTAAAAACTATGTGCGATTTAAGGTATCTTCCCGCTATGAATAGGGATGTGGAGGATATTGCGGCCTACGAGAAATACGTAAAACACATCCATGTGGACAATCCTCTTTCGAATTTTCCTGAAAGGTTCGTTCCCAGCCTGGATGATGGATACGATTATACTCCTTTTATAAACGTCTTAAAGAAAATATGCTATAAGGAGATAATATCCATTGAAGCAAGCGTGTTTACAGATTTTAAAGAAGATATCAAAAAGGGGATTGAATTTTTTAGACACTTTGGAATAGAGCCATACAGGAGTTAACAAATTAGGTTAATATAAAATTTTTTAAGATTAGAAGGGGGGGGTAAAGCCACCCTCCCCATCTTGGGGTATATAGTCATCTATAAAATCAGATAATTAAGTTTATTATAAATATACAATACAACAAAAACTAAGATAAAATATATAATTTTACGAAAAAAGGGTGAAAAATTATGAGAAATGAATTTTCGGATAAACCCATTACCATAGGGATAGTCGGAAGCGGTTATGCCTGTCAATTGCACTGCAACGGTTATAAAAAAGTCAGCGGTATACCTATAAGGTTAAAGACTCTTTCGGATATAGATGAAGAAAAAGCAAAAAAATACGCTCAAACTTACGGGATTGAAAGAACCTGTAAGGATTATCGCGAAATCCTGGAGGATGAAGAAATAGATATAGTGGATATCTGTACCCCACCCTTTTTACATCCGCAAATTACACGTGAGGCTTTACAGGCTGGCAAGCATGTAATATGCGAAAAGCCACTGACGGGATATTTCGGCAGGGAAGGAGACCCACAACCCATCGGTAAAATGGTTCCCAAAAAGGTAATGTTCGAATATGTATTGGAAGAAATCGAAGACCTGAAAAAAGTGGTAGAGGGTAGCGATAGGTTATTTATGTATGCGGAAAATTACGTATACGCTCCCACCGTCCAGAAAGCCGCCGAATTAATAGAAAAGAAAAAGAGCAAGATTCTTTTTATGAAGGGAGAGGAAAGTTTAAGCGGTTCAAGTTCCCCGGTTGCCGGATACTGGGATAAAATTGGGGGAGGTCCTCTTATCAGGACGGGATGCCATCCCCTTTCAGGAATACTGTGGTTAAAGCAGCGCGAGGCGAAAGCGAGGGGCGAGGAGATTAAGGTTAAGAAGGTTTGCTGCGATGTAGGAACGGCTACAAAAGCCATTGACAAATCCGATATATCCTACATTAGAGCAAATCCTTACGATGTGGAGGATGTAGCCACCCTTACGCTGACCTTTTCCGATGGAACTAAAGCCCTCGTAATAGCGTCCGACACTGTATTGGGCGGCACCGTTAATTACGTAGAGGTATATACCAACGATTCCTCGCTGATTTGCAGGATAACACCACCGGGCAATATGGATACTTATTTTCTCGACGATAAGGGGCTTGAAGATGTAAACTTAGCGGAAATGCTACCTACTTACATAGGATGGCAGCACGTATTTATAACCGATGAGATTTTGAGGGGTTACACGGGAGAACTGCAGGATTTCTTAGAATGCGTAAAATATAACAGAAAGCCCATGTCCGATTTTAATCTGGCATACGAAACCATAAAGGTAATATATGCCGCGTATTGGTCCGCCGAAGAGGGCAGGGTCATCGAACTATAAATAAATTCCGAACATAAGGAGAGTGAAAACAAAATGAAGACGTATAACGTGGGGATAGTGGGATTCGGATTCATGGGTAAAGCTCATACCTATGCCTATAAAGCCATACCCTTTTTTTACGGTCGGCTCCCTATTGATGTTAAGCTAAAGGCGGTATGCACGTTGCCGAAAGAGGCTGCCCAAAAAGCCGCAGAGGATTTCGGCTTTGAAACCTGGACCACGGATGTAAAAGAATTTTTTGAAAATGATTTGGATATCGTTCACGTATGCAGTCCTAACGATACTCACAAGGAAGTTATTCTGGAAGCTTTGAAGAGAAACATCCACGTATACTGTGAAAAGCCCCTTACGGATAAATATGAAGATGCTATGGAAATTTTGGAGGCTTTAAAGGGGAAGAATGTGGTAAATAGGATAGGTTTCCATTCCCGGTTTTATCCCTGTGCCATTAGGGCAAAAGAGATTATAGACAGCGGAAGAATAGGTAACCCCATTGGTTTTCATATAAGGTATTACACCATGAACCGATTGGAAGGAACGGCGAGCCCCAATGCCCTTGCTACGGGAGCGATAATAGATTTGGGATGCCACCTTACCGATATGGCGCGTTATCTGATGGGGGATTTTGACAGTTTGTTTGCGGATGTTAAGTACCTGAATGAAAATACTCAAAAATCGGCGGAAGATGCGTTTTTCGCCATAGTGAAGATGAAGAATGGGGCCGAAGGTGTTATAGAAGCGAGCAAGATAGCATACGGTGCGAATAACGAATACATCGTGGAAATTTACTGTGAAAAAGGAGCATTGAAGTTCGACATAGAAAACCTCGATTGGCTATTGTTTTACGATGCGAATGATAGACCCGGGCCCTACGGAGGGGATAGGGGATACAAGAAGATAGAATGCTTCAACAGGTACCCCGAAAGGTGCTTCCCATCCCCAAGGCATTCTCCGGGATGGCTGGGGGGACACCTGCACAGCATATATAGTTTTCTCAAAGCTATTGGGGAAAATCAAACAGCAGCACCTTCTTTAGAAGACGGAGCGTATATACAGAATGTACTGGATAAATTGGCAAAATCGGCAAAAGAAAAAAGATGGATTACGGTATAAATTATAAATATCCTTTTTAATAAAGAAGGGATGATATTATATGTCTTCAAAATTGGTAGGATTTATCCACACCACGCCGGCAACCATTGGAATGGTAGAAAATTTTATGAAAAGATATTTGCCTGGGACGGATTACGTTCATGTTTACAATGGGCTCGTAAAAAGGGATAACTTTTCGTCTCCCATTGGAGTCACTCCCAAAATAAACCTTTTGCGTTACGCAAATTTTGCACTGGAACTGCAAAGAGCGGGCTGTAATTTAATAGTTTCCTGCTGCAGCTTAATGCCAAGGGCAACCGAGTATGCAAGCAGGGTAGTGGATATACCGGTAATACAGCTGGACTCTATTGTGCTTCAAAAAGCCGTGGAAAATTACGATAAAATCGGAGTGGAAGTGACTACCGATTACGTTATACCCTATGTTAAGGAAGGCTTGGAATCGAGAGCTGCGGTTTTGGGGAAAAAGGTAAAGATCGTATTTTCGGAAAATACTTCGGCATTGGAGCTATTTAATAAGGGAGAATTCGAAACCTATGACAGGATAGTGCTGGAAGATATGAAAAAATTGGAAGAAAAAGGTGTGGATTGTATTTTAATGGGGCAGATTCCCTTTGCGATGATGGAGGAAAAAATAAAGGAAGCCTCTTTTAAAGTTCCGGTGCTTTTTGCAGGTGAGATCGCCTTTAAGTATATTGCCGAGCTTTTAAATTAGCTTTTTCCGAGGATTTTTAAAAAAAGGGGAGGAAAAAAATATGAGCGTTATATCGCTGGATTTTGCAAAACCTTTTTTCTACGTTAAGTACATAGTTGATGAGGAAGAATATTTCGTAAATGGAAAGTGTATTGTATTAAACTTATCCGAAGAACCCATATTGATAAACAATAGACCCCTCAAATTCTTTCAATCCGTCGTGGTATTAAATACTTCTATATTTCAAATTAAACGATGCTTTATAATAGAAAAATTTGCGGATTATCCCGATGAGGAGGCCCTTTTTGAAGAGGTTAAAAAAGTATGGCCCCTTGCTTACGATGTAACCCATGAGGAGAGGCATAAGGGTGTGGCGCTTTGGCGCTCTCCCAAGGTAAAAATAGGAGATTTGGCGGTAAACATGTGCTTTGCCGGCTCTGTTCCGCTAAATGTAGGGCTTCACAGAACACATTGGGGAGGACCTCCCATAAAGGAAGTTCACACTCAAATCGTCGGAATAGGAAAGATGCAGCAGTACTACGAGCAGGACCTGAATACCCTTTATCGCGAGGAATATATGGCGCCGGGTTCCAGTCACATCCCCATGTACGATGAAAACTGCGAGTATCCGTGGCACCAGTACGAGACCGTGACAAAAGGTATATTTATGGCTACAGAAATACTATTTTAAAAATTATTTTAAAAAGGATAATACTATAGCCTCAAACCGGTAAAAATGGGTTTGAGGCTATGGCTTATAATGGTGGGATTGAGGATAATAAATTGAAGTTTTTAAAAGGTTGGGAGGAGAAAAATATGAAATTAGGATGCTGTACAAACCTATTAGCTACGGATATAGAAAGGGTGGGTATTGAAGCCGCTCAAAATATATTTCCTTTGGGTTTTGATTACATTGAGCTCCCCTTGGCTCAGATAATGGAGCTATCCGATGATAAATTTGACGATTTAAAAATTATGCTGCGGTCTAAGGGTATAAAAATAAAAGCGTGCAACAACTTTATTCCTGCAAATATAAAATTAACGGGAGAAGAAGTAAACTATAATGAGGGGATGGATTATGTGGAAAGGGCCCTATCAAGGGCGGAGGAACTGGGAGCGAAGGTGGTAGTATTCGGAAGTGCGGGGGCAAGGAATGTAGCGGAAGGTTTTCCATATAACAAAGCTTTGGAACAAATATTTAATTTTTTAGAGGATATAAGCGAAATTGCCAAAAGACACGATATTACGATAGCGATAGAGCATCTTACCAAAAAAGAAAGTAATATTATAAACTCCGTAGAGGAGGCTTTGAAAATCGTAATGGACTTAGAAAAGGAAAATATTAAATTGCTGGTAGATTATTTTCACATTTAAATACTTAAATTCAATCCATTATAACGAAAGGGTTAGCGTGGAAGCATTTTCGTCAAATTATATAGAAGATGCGAAGGCTGCAATTGATGTCCTTAGTCTTTTTGTCGAAAATTGACGACGTATTTGGAAATTCGGGTAATGGGATTTTAAAAGGTTAGGAGGTGTTATCTATAATAACGACAGAAAACGTTATTAATGTAAAAAAAAAGAGGAAGGAACCATTAAAATTTAGATTTAAACGGAGCCTGCTTTTGAATATGACCGCGGTATTCGGTATAGTTGTAATGATGGGATGCCTTGTACTTTTAATCGTAAGTCAAAATTACGCCTCGAATGCCTTAAAGGAAGAAGCGATAAATGCGATGCTGAAAGTGGCGGAAAAGACATCGGAAAACATAGAAGACAAGATTCAGGCAAGGTTGTACGTGATTGAAAGCATCTCTGATACGAGCGTGATAAGGGGAAAATGGGACAACAGGGAAGCCTCCATTGATGAAAAACTTCAATTTTTAAGGGATCAGTTAAGAAAATCGATAAAATTGGATTTTAAAAGATTCGCAATAATTGGCAACGACGGTAGCGGTTATTACCAGGACGGTTCGAGTATAGATGCGGTGGATGCAAATTATTTTAAAAGCATTGCACAAAAAGGGAAAAGCGGTTTTGAACTAAGGATTCAAGCAAATAAAAATTCTTTTGACTACATATATTATTCTCCCGTAAGGCATTATTTGACCAACGAGCCCATAGGTGCGGTAATAGGCATAGTGGACGGGAATAAATTCAATCAGCTGATTTCTTCGGTGGCGTATTGCAGGGATGGTTATTCCTTTGCGGTGGACGATAAGGGTAATGTTATAGCCCATAAAGATTTGGAAAGGGTAAAGAAGCGGGAAAACCTTCTGGATGGCTCGAAAACCGGAGGGTCGATGTACGGAGCTGTTGAAAGAATGGTAAAAGGAGAAAAAGGGATAGACGAGGTGGATGAAAACGGCAGGGATTGGCTTATAGCATTTGCACCCGTAGGGAATACCCGATGGGCAATAGGGGTGGTAGCGCCAAAGGATGAGGTTCTTAAAGGAATAGGAGAAATGAGATGTGCTATAATAAGCATTTCGGGATTAATTATACTGCTCTCCATTATTCTGACCTTTACCGTGGCAAAGACCATTGCGAGACCCATACTGGCAATCATCGAACAAATCGGATATATATCCAAAGGTGATTTTACGAAGGAGATGGGGGAAAAATATTTTTTAAGAAAGGATGAAATAGGGGAATTAGCATTTTCTGTTAAGAGGCTTAAGGAAAACTTTTTGCCCTTAATAATGGAAATTAAAGATGAAACGAAAACCCTATTTAATAATTCCGTAAAATTAAATGAAATATCTGAAGAAATAGCCCTTTCTTCTGAAGAGGTGGCAAAATCCGTTGAGGGCATTGCCGATGGGGCTAACGAACAGATGATAAAAATAAGGGAAATAAATAATTTAATGGAAGATTTTAGGAATGGTTTGGATATTTTATTTAATGAAATCAATGAGGTAAAAAAATCGGGAGAAATAAGTTTTTCATCGGCACAAAACGGAAAAGAAAAATTGGGTAATTTAATACAATCGATTGAAGAGATATCCGATGGTTTTAAAAAGATATCGGTTAAATTAGAAATGTTCAAAAAGTCCGTGAATCAGGTTGAAGAAGTTGTGGAGATAATAAAGGACATTTCTGAACAAACCAATTTACTGGCATTAAATGCGGCGATAGAGGCTGCAAGAGCCGGAGAAAAGGGTCTTGGATTTTCGGTAGTGGCAAATGAAATACGCAAGTTGTCGGAACAGACTAAACAATCTTTGGAAAAAATCAGAAAGCTGTTAAACAACATGGTTTCTGAAACGCAGGAAGTAGTAATCACCTCGGAATTAATGAATGACAAGATCGGAAAACAGCATGAAAACACCGGAGAAACCATAACTGCATTTGAAAAGATATCGGGCACGGTCTCGGAAGTGAATTCATTAATCGAAAAGGTATTTCACAAGATAGGGCAACTGGTGCATTTAAAGAATATTGTTGGGGAACGCATTGAGGTGATAAATAAGGCTTCAGAGGAAGCTTCAGTTTCTGCACAGGAAATTTCTGCATCCGTAGAAGAATTTGCCGCATCTACTCAGGAAATAACTAAAAATGCTCAGGAAATAGTAGAGATAGCTAAAAGGATGGAAGAAAAAACGGAAATTTTTATTTTACCCTCTTGACATTTTGAAATTTTAAATGATAAAATACTTATCAAAATATTTACAATTCCAGCGTCAAGATGATTTGCTTGGCTGCTGGATTTTTGTATAAGGTAATAGGTTAAAGGTGATGATGGAGAAAAAAGCGTTATAGCTCGGGTAAAAGAGAGCCGGGTTAGGTGAAAGCCGGTCCTGAGTTTGCGCTTTTCTCGCTCCTGAACTGCCCGGGTGAAAAAAAGTAGCCCGGTGCCGCGATAATGCGTTAAAAGAGAAGTAGTTATCTACTTCCTGAGGCCTTTTGCCGTGAGGCAGGGCGAATCAGGGTGGTACCACGGGGTAAACTCCCCCTCGTCCCTGAGACTTTATGTCTTGGGGCGAGGGGGATTATTTTTTATATATATTTTTAGCAAATAGAAAGAGGTGGTGCCTGTATGAAAATTACTGCTGCGGAAGCTCTAATAAAGGCACTTGAAGCGGAAGGCGTTGAGCTGATGTTTGGATATCCGGGTGGAGCAATTCTTCCCGTATACGATTCACTTTATAATTCAAAAAAAATGAAACATATTTTGACCCGCTCCGAACAGGCTGCTGCCCATGCTGCAAGCGGTTATGCAAGGGTGTCAGGGAAGGTGGGGGTATGTGTTGCAACTTCAGGACCCGGTGCTACAAACCTTGTGACCGGTATAGCGACTGCTTATATGGATTCTGTTCCTATCGTTGCAATTACGGGACAGGTTCCTACAAGCCTAATAGGACGGGATGTATTTCAAGAAGTGGACATTACTGGAGCTACCGCTCCTTTTACAAAACACAATTATCTTGTAAAAAAGGCAGAGGATATTCCGCGGATTGTAAAGGAAGCCTTTTATATCGCTTCGACGGGAAGACCGGGGCCAGTGCTTATAGACCTCCCTAAGGATGTTGCGGAAATGAAGATAGAGTTTAAACTTCCTGGGAAAATTAACCTTCGTGGATATAAACCAAAAACTCACGGCCATCCTCTTCAAATAGAGCGGGCAGTCGAAGAAATAAATAGGTCTCAGCGTCCTGTTATAATTGCTGGTGGTGGAGTGAATTCTGCAAGGGCAGAAAAGGAATTAAAAGAGTTGGCGGAAAAAGCTGGCATTCCTGTTGCAACTTCGCTTATGGGAATAGGGAGCTTTCCACAGAATCATCCTTTATCCCTTGGGATGGCCGGCATGCACGGAAATCCCTGCGCAAATATTGCAATAACCGAATCCGACTTGATAATTGCGGCAGGAGTAAGGTTCAGCGATAGAACGACCGGTAAAGTATCGGGGTTTGCTCCAAAGGCAAAAATCATCCACATTGATATAGATCCTGCTGAGATAGGTAAAAATATAAGAGCGGATATTCCAATAGTAGGGAACATAAAAATAGTGCTTTCGGAAATATCAAAAAAGGTAAACCATAAGGAGTCTTCGGAATGGCATAAGTTTATTGAAAAAATAAAAAAGAAGGTTTCTTATGACAAAAGAGGTAAACTCTGCCCTCAGGAAGTGATTGAAGAAATATCTCGAAAAACTCAAGGTGATGCAATAATTACTACAGAAGTGGGTTCTCATCAAATGTGGGTAGCACAGTATTATGAATTTATTTATCCGCGAAGCTTTATAACCTCCGGAGGGCTTGGTACAATGGGCTACGGACTTCCTGCTGCTATTGGGGCAAAGTTTGCCAACCCCGACAAAACCGTCATTAACTTTGCAGGTGACGGAAGTTTTCAGATGAATTTAGCGGAAATGGCGACGATAGTTGAAAACAACCTTGATATAAAAATGGTTCTTTTTAATAATGGCGGTTTGGGATTGGTGAGACAGTTGCAGGAGTTTTACTGCAGCGGTAGATACAATCAGGTGTATTTCAAATTTGTCCCTGATTTTGTAAAATTGGCAGAAAGTTACGGTATTAAGGCTCAAAGGATAGAAAGTAGGGAAGAATTGCCCGATGCCGTAAACCAAATGCTTTCACAAGAGGGTAGTTTCCTTTTGGAATGCGTTGTGGATATTAATGAAAATGTTTATCCTATGGTATTAAGCGGTTCACCCATTAATAAAATGATTGGAGGATGAAAAAGTGAAGACTATATTATCTGTGTTAGTTGAAAACCATCCTGGGGTTTTATCAAGGGTAGCCGGACTTTTCAGCAGGCGGGGTTTTAATATCGACAGCTTAGCTGTAGGTACTACAGAAAATCCAGAGATATCCCGCATGACCATAGTGGTGGATGGAGATGAATACGTAGTTGAACAGGTAAAAAAGCAGCTAAATAAGTTAGTTGACGTTATCAAGGTGAGCAAAATAAGTTCCGATGATTCAGTAAGCAGGGAACTTGTTCTGATTAAGGTGGATGCAGAACCTAAAACAAGGTCTGAGATTATCCAGATAGCTGAGATTTTCAGGGCAAATATAGTAGATGTAAGCAGAAAGTCCATGATTATAGAGCTTACGGGAGACAAGGATAAAATAAATGCTTTTGAGGAGCTGATAAGGCCTTTCGGCATAAAAGAACTCGTCAGAACCGGCTTAATAGCGATGAACCGAGGGCCTAAAACCATAAAAGTAGAAGATGAAGAAAAAAACAATGGGGGGATGGCTGATGTCGAGAACAGTAGAGATTTTTGACACTACTTTGAGGGATGGGGAGCAGACTCCTGGTGTCTCTCTTAATGTATACGAAAAATTGGAAATAGCAAGGCAGCTGGCAAAGTTGAAGGTTGATGTGATTGAGGCGGGTTTTCCTATTGCGTCTAATGGAGATTTTAATGCTGTTAAAACCATTGCAGAAAACGTAAAAGGCCCGGTAATAGCAGGCCTTGCAAGAGCAAACTATAAAGACATAGATAGAGCAGCTGAAGCCTTGAAAAACGCTGAAAGGCCGCGTATTCACACCTTTATTGCATCTTCTCCCATACACATGCAGTATAAGCTGAAGATGAGCCCAGAACAGGTGCTTGAAGCTGCGGTTGAGGCTGTAAAGAGGGCAAAATCGTATTTTGAAGATGTGGAATTTTCCGCAGAAGATGCGACAAGGTCTGATGTGGAATTTCTGTGCAAACTTTTTTCAGCTGCTATTAAGGCAGGTGCTACTGTTATAAATGTGCCCGATACGGTGGGCTACACTACCCCTGAAGAATTTGCAAACCTTATTAGGACTTTAAGAGAAAGAGTACCAGAGATGGATAGGGTGAAGATAAGCGTCCACTGTCATGACGACCTCGGAATGGCTGTGGCTAACTCTCTTGCAGCGGTTGCAAGCGGTGCTACTCAGGTGGAGTGTACGATTAATGGTTTAGGGGAAAGAGCGGGAAACGCAGCTTTAGAAGAATTGGTTATGGCCCTTGTGACCAGGAAGGATGTATACAATGTTGGTGTGAATATAGATACAAAGCAAATTTACAGGACCAGCAAAGTTGTAAGCACCTTGACGGGAATATACGTCCAGCCCAACAAAGCCATAGTAGGAGCGAATGCTTTTGCCCATGCTTCTGGGATACACCAGCACGGAGTGCTTTCTGAAAAATCTACCTATGAAATAATGACACCCGAGTCTATAGGCCTCACTTCTAACAGGATAGTACTTGGGAAACTTTCAGGACGCCATGCTTTTGCACAGAGGTTGAAGGAGCTGGGTTATGAGCTCCCCGAAGAGGATATAAACAAGGCTTTTGAAAGATTTAAAGATTTGGCGGATAAGAAAAAAGAGATTACAGACAGCGATATCGAGGCAATTGTAGAAGAGCAGGTTACAAAAATACCTCAATTAATAGAGCTGGAATATTTCCAAACATCAAGTGGCAACAAAGCCATAGCAACCTCAACGGTAAGGGTAAAAATCCACGGGAAGAGCGTGGAAGAGGCAGCAACAGGGAACGGCCCCGTAGATGCCACATACAAGGCTTTAGAGAGGGCGTGCAATATCAATTGCCGGTTGATAGACTATTCCATAAAATCGGTATCGGCGGGCAAGGATGCAATTGGTGAGGTTGTTGTAAGGATAGAAAAGGACGGCAAAATTTTTACAGGAAGGGGCTTAAGTACCGATATCATAGAGGCCAGTGCAAGGGCTTATACGGATGCTCTTAACAAAACCCTTTACAATAACAACGGAAATAAATCTATTGAAAACGAGGTATTGTAAATTACTTTTAAATCTTTGAAGCTATGTTTGATATTTAAAAGGAGGAATTATAAAATGGGTATGACCATAACCCAGAAAATATTGGCAGAGCATGCGGGTAAGGATTTTGTAGAAGCCGGAGAATTGATTATGGCTGATGTTGACCTGGTGCTTGCTAATGACATTACGGGACCTGTTGCTATACAGGAGTTTAAAAAGGCAGGGGGAAAGAAGGTATTTGATAAAGGGAAAATTGCTCTTATTCCAGACCACTTTACTCCCAATAAGGACATAAAATCTGCAGAGCTTTCCAAGGCTTTAAGGGAGTTTGCACGGGAGCAGGAAATTATACATTATTACGAAGTGGGCAGGATGGGCATAGAACACGCTTTGCTTCCCGAAAAGGGGTTGGTAGGGCCCGGGGATCTTGTCATAGGGGCGGATTCACATACCTGCACCTACGGAGCCTTAGGTGCATTTTCCACAGGTGTTGGGAGCACCGATATAGCCTTTGCCATGATTACAGGAAAATGCTGGTTTAAGGTTCCGGAAAGTATGAAGTTTATTTATAGAGGAAAACCGGCACCCTGGGTAACCGGCAAGGATTTAATACTTTATACTATCAAAGATATAGGTGTTGATGGAGCATTGTATAAAGCTATGGAATTTACAGGAGATGCCTTAAAATACCTTACTGTAGATGAAAGACTGACTATAACAAACATGGCAATAGAAGCTGGGGCAAAAAACGGAATTATGGAAGCGGATGAGGTTACTTTGGAGTATGTAAGGGGGAGGGCACAAAAGCCCTATAAGGTTATAAAAAGCGATGAGGATGCAAAATACTGCGAAACAAGAGAATACGATGTTTCAAGGATGGAACCTCAGGTTGCCCTGCCTCACCTTCCGGAAAACTCCGTTAACATTTCGGAAATAGGAGAAATTGCAATTGATCAGGTGGTTATAGGTTCTTGCACCAACGGGCGGATAGAGGATATGAGGATGGCTGCTAAGGTAATGAAGGGCAATAAGGTGCATCCATATGTCAGGATGATTGTAATCCCTGCTACCCAAGAAGTTTACCTTCAGATGATAAAGGAAGGATTAATGGAGATTTTTGTAGAGGCAGGGGCTGCGGTAAGCACTCCTACCTGCGGGCCGTGTTTAGGAGGACATATGGGTATATTAGCAAAGGGTGAAAGAGCAATTGCTACAACAAATAGGAACTTTATTGGGCGTATGGGACATCCAGAAAGCGAAGTATATCTTGCAAACCCAGCTGTAGCTGCGGCTTCTGCAGTAAAAGGAAGAATAGCTCATCCCGAGGAGGTGGTAAAAAATGATATATAAAGGAAGGGCATGGGTTTTTCCTGATAATATCGATACTGATGTCATTATTCCTGCAAGGTTTTTGAATACAACAGATGCCAAAGAGCTTGCAGAACACTGTATGGAAGATGTATTTCCGGGATTTTCTAAAAAAATTCAAGCCGGGGATATAATTGTAGCAGGCAAAAATTTTGGGTGCGGAAGCTCGAGGGAACATGCACCTATTGCTATAAAAGAAGCAGGTATAAGCTGTGTTATTGCTAAGTCCTTTGCAAGGATTTTTTACAGGAATGCTATAAATATAGGCCTTCCTATTATGGAATCCTGCGAGGCGGTAGATGGCATAAAAGGGGGAGATGAGCTTATAATAGATACCGAAACGGGATTAATAAAAAATATTACATCCGGAGAGGTTTTCAAAGCTAAGCCCTTCCCTGAATTTATCGATAAAATTATCAAAGCTGGAGGCCTACTGAATTTTGCAAGAGGAGGGCAAAAAGATGTATAATATAGCCCTTCTTCCGGGAGACGGAATTGGCCCTGAGGTTATGGAGGAAGCAAAAAAAATTCTTATTGCAATAGGGGAAAAGTTCGATATTGAGTTCAATTTCAAACAAGGATTTGTTGGAGGAGCATCAATAGAAATTTTTGGAGTTCCTCTCTCTGATGAAACCCTTAACCTTGTAAGAAATTCCGATGCGGTGCTCTTTGGAGCCGTAGGTGGGCCAAAATGGGATAATTTAAAAAGGGAACTTCGACCAGAACAGGCTATACTTAAATTGAGAAAGGAATTAGGGCTTTTTGCCAACCTAAGGCCTGCTATATTTTATCCTTCAATTGCAGATTCTTCACCATTGAAAAATAGCATAATAAACGGCAATTTGGATTTGCTTATTGTCCGGGAATTAACGGGAGGGCTTTATTTTGGAACGCCTCGAGGGAGGGAAAATATAGGGCAAACCGTAAGGGCTTTTGACACTATGGTTTATACAAGTGATGAGATAAGAAGGGTTGCCCGCGTTGCCTTTGAGGCAGCTCGAAAGCGAAGAAAAAAGGTTACTTCCGTAGATAAGGCCAATGTCCTTGAAACATCAAGACTATGGAGGGAAGTGGTTGAAGAGGTAGGCAAAGAGTATCCCGATGTGGAACTTTCACATATGTATGTGGACAACTGTGCCATGCAGCTTGTAGTAAATCCCGGACAATTTGACGTTATATTAACCGAAAATACCTTTGGAGATATTTTAAGCGATGAATCGGCGGTTTTAACGGGCTCCATAGGTATGCTCCCTTCCGCAAGCTTGGGGGATAAAAAGCCCTTCCTTTACGAGCCCTGCCACGGTTCTGCACCGGATATAGCGGGTAAGGGCATTGCAAACCCCTTGGCATGCATTTTATCCGCAGCCATGATGCTCGAATATTCCTTTGATGAAAGGGAAGCTGCGTATTGTATAAGGACTGCAGTGGAAGAAGCGCTTAAAAAGGGTTATAGGACCTATGACATGAAAGATGGGGCAAAAAAGGTTGTAACTACCCAGGAGATGGGAGATATAATTAGGGATATAATCTTAAACATCTAAATTAGTAAAAACTTACGAAAAAATCTTACTGGAAATAGTAGATTTTTATAAAAAACTGAGTTATAATTTTCATAAAGCCCAATGAAAACTAAATATTAAATTGCTGTGTGCTGGGGGAGCCGAAAGGCTGAGAGGAGGCTTTTAAAGCTTCGACCCTTAGAACCTGACCGGGGTAATGCCCGCGTAGGGAAGCACAAAATTGAAAGATTTGTGCCTACCTATCGGGTAGGCACTTTTATTTTAAAAAATTAAAAAAAATTTAAAGAAAAGGAGATGGCTTTTATGATGAAAAATATTACAAATCCTGTTTCAGATGAAAAAATTAGCAGATTGATTCTCAAAAGTTATTTTGAGGACCTTTATGATGCCGTTTCATCGGATGTAATTATTGCAGGTGCTGGGCCATCAGGTCTTTATTGTGCTATTTTGCTTGCAAAAAGTGGATTTAAGGTAACTGTTTTGGATAAAAAACTTTCGCCCGGTGGAGGTATATGGGGAGGGGCAATGAGCTTTAACAGGGTGATTTTGCAAAAAGATGTTGAAGAAATATTAAAAGAGTTAGAAATACCGTATAAGGAAGAGGAAAATGCGTTAATAGTATCTTCAATAAGTTTTGCCAGCAATCTAATTGCAAAAGCAACCTCTTTCGGCAATATTAAATTCTTTAATTTAATTTCAGTAGTAGATTTATATTATATTGACGAAAAAATTTCAGGAGTTGTAGTTAATAATTCAGCAATAGAACTTCAAAAACTTCATGTAGATCCTATGGTGCTTGTTTCAAAAGCGGTTTTGGATGCCACAGGGCATGATGCAGTTCTGGTAAATCTTTATAATAAAAGAACTAAAGTCGATATGGTAAACGAATTTTTCATGAATGCAGAAAAAGGGGAAGAAGATGTAATTAACAATACGAAAATGATAGCACCGGGCCTTTTTGTTGCGGGGATGGCTGCAAATAATGTTTACGGCGGACACAGAATGGGGCCAATTTTCGGAGGAATGCTTTTATCGGGTAAGAAAGCGGCAAAATTGATTTCGGATTATTTAAATACCCATGAAAAGTAAAAAGAGGTGCAAAAAATGAAACTTGCTTTAACTATTGCAGGGTCTGATTCGGGTGGAGGAGCAGGAATTCAGGCGGACTTAAAGACATTTTTTAGTCATGGGGTTTACGGGATGTCAGTAATAACTTCCGTTACAGCTCAAAATACTTTATCCGTTTTGGGTGTACAGAATATATCGGAGGAAATGGTTTATCTTCAAATGAAAGCGGTTTTTGAAGACTTATTTCCCGATGCAGTGAAAATTGGTATGGTTGCGACAAAAGAAATTATCGAAGCAATTTCTGAAGGCCTCGAAGAATACAAACCGGAGAAAATAGTTTTGGACCCCGTAATGATTTCAAAATCCGGGCATAAGCTTTTGGAAAAAGATGCCATAAAAACTTTGATTGAAAAGCTTGTACCTAAGGCTATGATTATTACTCCCAATAGGGAAGAGGCGGAGGTTATTTCCGGAAGAGAAATAAAGAATATAGAGGATATGAAAAAAGCAGCCGAAGACATTGCTAAATTAGGGTGCAGAGCAGTTCTAATAAAAGGAGGGCATTTAGAGGGGCATAAAGCTACTGATGTTTTGTACTTGGGAGACGATAATTTTGTATTTTTTGAGGAAGAAAAAATTAATTCAAAGAATACACACGGTACCGGTTGTACTTTTTCGGCTGCAATTTGTGCCAATTTAGCAAAAGGTTTTGATATTGTAAAAGCAGTAAGGTATGCGAAACTTTATATTACCCGCGCAATAGAAACTTCGGAAAATATCGGAAGGGGATGGGGGCCTGTAAACCATTTTTGCATTAAGTTTAATAATTAATTTCAATCGAGGTGGGTTTTGGTATGAATAATATAGATTATTCTTTATACCTCATAACCGACAGAACTTATCTAAAAGACAGAAGCCTTTTTGATGCAGTAGAGGAAGCAATAAAGGCAGGGGTTACCGTTG
Organism: Thermovenabulum sp.; assembly: GCF_049701175.1. Lineage (GTDB taxonomy): Bacteria > Bacillota > Thermosediminibacteria > Thermosediminibacterales > Thermosediminibacteraceae > Thermovenabulum. Next base: position 94,262 of record NZ_JBNATW010000001.1, on the reverse strand, counting down.
TACAGCTCAGAGAAAAAAATATCTCCGATAGGGAGTTTTATGAGATGGGACTAAAGTTAAGGGAAGTTACGAAGAAATACGGAGTGCCTTTGATAATAAACGATAGAGTGGATATAGCAATTGCTGTTGATGCTGATGGTGTGCATTTAGGACAGGAGGAGTTACCTGCAAAAGTTGTGAGAGAAGTAATCGGTTATAAAAAAATAATAGGTGTTTCTGCATCAAGTCTAAAAGAGGCTGAAGAGGCATATAAATGCGGGGCAGATTATATAGGTGTGGGTGCAATATTTCCTACACCGTCAAAAAAAGACGCAAAATACGTTGGCTTGCAAACCTTGAAGGAAATTACAGAAAAAATACCTATTCCCGTTTTGGCGATAGGTGGAATTACTAAGGAAAATATTCAGGAAGTTCTGAAATACAACATAAAAGGTGTCTGCTGCATTTCGGCTATTTTAAAAGGAGATATTTCTGAAAATGTAAGGTTTTTAAAAGATATAATAAAAAGAAACATGGGTTAATTATTTTAAAATATTGGAGGGGAAAAGATGACCCAGTTAGAAGCGGCCAAAAAGGGTATTATAACCGAAGCAATGAAGGAGGTAGCGGAAAAAGAAGGAATAAGTCCTGAATTGGTAAGAGAGAGAGTGGCAGAAGGTAAGATAGTAATTCCTTTTAATCCGAATCACAAGGGATTAAAGCCTTGCGGCATAGGAAAAGGGCTTTCGACAAAGGTTAATGCTAATATCGGCACATCCGATAAATACCCTTATTTAGAATCCGAATTAGCAAAAGCAAAGGTTGCAATAAAAGCTGGAGCTGACGCGATAATGGACCTTTCTACTGGAGGGGATATCAGGGCTGTACGAAAGGGAATTCTTACAGAAGTCGATGTCCCTGTTGGGACGGTGCCAATTTATGAAGTGGGGGTTATGGCGCAAAATAAAAACGGCAGTGTTATAGACTTCACAGAAGAGGAACTTTTTGAGGTTATAGAACAGCAGGCCGAAGAGGGTGTGGATTTTATGACCGTCCACTGCGGCCTTACCTTGGAGGCGGTGGAAAGACTTCGCAGGGAGGGCAGGGTAACAGACATAGTAAGCAGGGGCGGGGCTTTTATTACAGGTTGGATGCTTAAAAATGAAAAGCAAAATCCCCTTTATGAGCACTTTGACAGGCTGCTTGAGATTGCCAGAAAATATGATGTAACTTTAAGTTTGGGTGATGGCTTAAGGCCAGGATGTCTTGCTGATGCTACGGATAGGGCACAGATTCAGGAACTTTTGATATTGGGAGAACTGGTGCAAGAAGCTGTAAAACAAGGGGTGCAGGTAATGGTGGAAGGCCCGGGCCATGTGCCTATGGACCAGATTGAGGCTAATATTAAACTTCAAAAGAGGCTGTGCCATGAAGCACCCTTTTATGTATTGGGGCCTCTTGTGACCGATATTGCAGCCGGTTATGACCACATCGCTGCTGCAATTGGTGGAGCATTAGCTGCTTCTTATGGCGCGGATTTTCTGTGTTATGTGACTCCAGCGGAGCATTTAGGACTTCCTGATGAGGAAGATGTAAGGATTGGGGTTATTGCATCTAAAATTGCGGCACATGCGGCCGATATAGTGAAAGGCATTCCGGGTGCATGGGAGCGGGATTTGAAAATGGCGAAAGCTCGAAAAAACCTTGATTGGGAGGCTCAAATAAAGCTTTCCATAGATCCTGAAAAAGCAAAAAAATATAGAGAAGAAAGGAATACCTCAGATGTTAAGACTTGTACAATGTGCGGTAAGTTTTGTGCAATGGATATAATTGCAAAGTACCTTAATAAGGAGAAAAGCAATTGTTAAGAAAAAGGCTTTCGGGATTTAGCCCGAAAGCCTTTTTCTTAAATTAGTAAATTTAACATTTCGTCCGCAGGGTCAATTATGGGCAGGTTACAACTTTTAACAAGTAAATCTTTTAAATAGGGCAGGTGTGTACAGCCGAATAGTATACCTTCAATATAGTCGATTTGGTTTACAAAGTTCTGCAATTTATATTCCTCAAAAATATTTTCAGCTATTATACCTTTTTCGATTGAGATAATTACAGGTAGTAAAGAAATTCCAATCAATTTTATATTTGGATTGTGTTCATAAAATATTTTTTCTATGTTGTGAAGGCTTTGACCGTTTGCTGCCCAAATCATAAGAGATTTGAATTCTTTTGCTAACTTGCGGTATACATCATGGGGTGTTATTATTAAGGTACCGGGAAATATTTTTTTTATATTATTTAAATCAATAGCAGATGAAAGGGAATTACAGTATATCATAACCTTGTTTATATCGTTTTTATTAAATTTTTGGATGAAGCTTATTATCTTTTCATTTAAAACCTGCGGATTCATGTATTGTAAATAATTTTGTTCTTCCGGATTTGAAGCAGCGGGCAGGCCAAATGCTTCAAATCCGTTTTTTTTAATAAAGTCAACTCCCATTTTTGTATCTATAGGAGTTCCACCTATAACGCCGATTTTTAGTTTTGCCAAATAAATCACCTCTTTTAAAAGGCAGGAACCACTGCACCATTATATTTTTCTTCGATAAACTTTTTAACTTCAGGGGAATTTAAAGCTTCGGCGAGCTTTTTAAGTTCGGGCCTTGCTTCGTCCCCTTTTCTTACTGCTAAAATATTTACATAGGGAGAATCCGCTGATTCTATATAAAGGGCATCTTTTTTAGGATTTAATTTTGCCTCTAAAGCGTAATTCGTGTTTATCACCGCTGCATCCACGTCGTTTAAGACGCGCGGTAGGGTTGCCGCTTCAAGTTCGGTAATTTTTATGTTTTTTGGATTCTCTATAATATCATTTTTTGTTGCAGTAATACCAGCGCTATCCTTCAATTTTATAATCCCTGCCGATTGAAGGAGTAAAAGAGCCCTTCCACCGTTTGTGGCATCATTCGGTATGGCAATTTCTGCTCCGTTTTTAAGCTCTTTTAAATCCTTTATTTTTGACGAATATATTCCCATGGGCTCAATATGGACTTTAGCAATATAAGTTAAGTTTAGATTGTGTTTTTTGCAGAAGTCTTCGAGATAAGGTATATGCTGAAAATAGTTGGCATCAAGCTCTTTTTCAGCGAGTTTAATATTTGGCTGTACGTAATCGGTGAATTCTATAATTTCGAGTTTTATTCCTTGTTTTTCTAGTATGGGTTTTACTACATTTAAAATTTCTGCGTGGGGAATGGGTGAAGCACCAACTTTTATGATTTTAAGATTTTCTCCTTGAGGACTGCTAACGGATTGTGAATTTTTATCGGCTTTAGAAGCACATCCAGCAAGAGAAATTATTATTAAACTTAATAATAATATAGCAGCCAAAATTTTCCTCATTCTTTTTTCCTCCTTTAAACTTTGTTTTTTTATCTATATTTTGAAATCTGTTTAACAATCCTATCGCCTATCATTTGAATAAGTTGTACCATTAAAACTAAAATGGCAACTGTGTAAAGCATAATGTCTAACATGAAACGCTGATATCCATATCTTACAGCTAAGTCTCCTAACCCACCACCTCCTATTACTCCTGCCATGGCTGAGTATCCGATTAAATTAATGGCTGTGATAGTAATGCCTGAAATTATAGAAGGAAGGGCTTCGGGTATTAATACTTTTAATATGATTTGCATATAAGAAGCCCCCATAGCTTGGGCAGCTTCAATAACTCCTGAATTAACTTCCCTTAAAGCTGTTTCTACCAACCTTCCGAGAAAAGGTATAGCCGCAATTGAAAGGGGAACTATTGCTGCTGTTGTGCCTATGGATTTTCCTACCAAAAATCTGGTAAAGGGTATTAAAATTATTAATAGGATTACAAAGGGTATAGAACGGAAAATGTTTACAATAGAGCTAAGAATTTTATTCAATATCTCATTTTGGAGTATTTGCCCTTTATCAGTAACCATTAAGAGCACTCCCAAAGGTATACCCAAAATAGATGCGATAAAAACAGATGCGAATACCATGTATAAAGTTTCGAGGGTTGAACTTAAAAGGAGATTTATGGTTTCAGCCAATATTGACCACCTCGAAAAATTCTGATTTGCTTACATTTTGTATAAAGTTTTTGACAATATCTGATTTTGAATTGTTAAAAATCTCAAATATAGATCCCTGCTCAATAATCCTGCCATTTTCTATAACCGCAACGTTGCTGCAAATCTTTTTTACAACATTAAGGTCGTGGGATATCAATACAATTGTTATACCGAATTTATTGTTTATGTCTTTTAAAAGATCAAGTATTGAAATCGTTGTTTTAGGATCAAGGGCAGATGTGGGCTCATCACATAATAAAACCTTCGGGTCATTTGCAAGGGCTCTTGCAATACCTACTCTTTGCTTTTGACCTCCGGAGAGTTCAGAAGGATAGCAATTAATTTTATCTGAAAGTCCGACAAGTTCTAAAAGGTTTATTACTTTTTCCTTTATTTTATTTTTATCAACTCCTGCAATTTCTAATGGGAAAGCCACATTCCCATATACAGTTCTATGAGAAAGCAGGTTGAAGTGCTGAAATATCATTCCAATCTTTCTACGGATTTCCTTCAATTGTTTAGGTGAAATTTTTGTAATGTCAATTCCGTCAATTTCTATTGCCCCTTTTGTAGGTTTTTCAAGTAAATTCACGCATCTTAATAAAGTTGTTTTTCCTGCGCCGCTTAGTCCTATTATTCCAAAAATGTCTCCTTTTTTTATGTGAAGGTTTATATTGTCTAAAGCAACAATTCTGCCCATATTAGAATTGTAGATTTTTGTTAAATTAGTGATTTTTATCATTTTCTTCACCTCCTTCCCCGAAAGAATAAAATAAAAAAACCTCTTCTGACAGCGAAGAGGTTTCTTACGAACCCTCTTATCTGCCAGAACGTAAAAACGTTCTGCTGGAATTAGCACCGCTGTAGCAGTCTTCCTGCTACCGGTTGCCGGGCGTCATAGGGCCAGTCCCTCAGCCTTCTCTTGATAAGAGGCATATATTCAATTCGTGATGATTTTTATTGTAATATCAATGAGATGATTTGTCAATAATAGTTTTTATTTTTACTGGAAATCTTAATGAATTTTTAGGTAATGTGAACCAATTTTATAAAAAATCATATTATGTAATAGAAAAAATAAAGAGAAAGACTATAGGAGGAGTGAATTATATATGACGATGCCTACAATAACCACAAAGGATATAAAAGATAGCCTTTCTGATGTAATACAGTCTATTGCATTAGAAGAAGCAGCTCTCGCACATATTTTGAATGCAGAAGGAGAAAAGATACAAAAAGTAGTAGAGATAGCAAGTGATACAGAGGAAATTATAAAAATACAAGAAAGTGTTGTAGATGTTTTACAGGCAGTAATAAAAAAAGAGATGCTGCTTCAATTTAAGTTGGAAAAAGTCGCAGATTTGATAAAGGTAATAGAGGATAAGTAGAATCTAAAATAAAGTAGAATCTAAAATAAATATTAAAAGCAAAAATAAAAAATTAAGAAGACATATATTATTAACTGCCTTAGGTTCATTATAAAATATTACCTAAGGCAGTTTCTTTTTATTTAAAAATTTTTTTTAAAAGCTATTGCATAAATATACAAAAATATTTATAATTATAAATAATAAATCGGGGGTGATTCAATGGGTATTAATATATACAAAGAAAAACCTGTATCGGGGATTAAGGGCAAGGATCTTTTAGGCCTTAGTGAATTAAGCAAAGACGAAATACTGGATATTTTAGCACTTACAGAATCAGTTAAAAAAAGAGGAACTGATTTAAACTACCAACCGTTGAAGGGTAAAACGCTGGGGATGATTTTTGAGAAAAATTCTACAAGGACGAGAGTCTCCTTTGAAGTTGCTATCTGGCAGTTAGGTGGTTATGGGCTTTTTTTAAATAAAAACGACCTTCAGCTCGGGCGTGGAGAAACCATTGAAGACACAGCGAGGGTACTTTCAAGGTATGTGGATGGAATAGTTATAAGGGCTTATTTCCATGAGGATGTAAAAAAATTGGCAGAGTACGCGGATGTCCCTGTAATAAATGGCCTTACGGATTTTGAGCATCCCTGTCAGGCATTGGCGGATCTTTTTACTATCTATGAAAAAAAGAAAAGGCTTAATGGCTTAAAACTCGCGTTTATTGGGGATGGAAACAACAATATGGCAACTTCCCTAATATTCGGATGTGCGAAGGTGGGTATGGATATTACAGTTGCTTCACCTAAGGGTTATCAACCCAAAAAAGAGATTGTAAATATTGCCTTGAGGGATTCTATTTTAAATAATTCGAAAATCATTGTAACAGAGGATGTGAAAGAAGCTGCTGAGGATGCCGATGTCATCTACACCGATGTGTGGACCAGCATGGGGCAGGAAAGTGAGGCTGAGGAAAGAAAGAAGGCTTTTTACGGTTATCAGGTTAACGAAAAATTATTGAAAATGGCAAAAAAAGATGTCATAGTTATGCACTGCTTGCCAGCTCATAGGGGCGAGGAGATTACGGATGAGGTTATAGATGGCCCATATTCTGTTGTATTTGATCAGGCGGAAAATCGTCTTCATGTGCAGAAAGCCATATTAATTTCTATTATGGGGGATTAAAGAAACATTAATAAAAAAGTAAGGGGGAAAATTCAATGAAAAAGGTAGTTCTTGCCTATTCGGGAGGACTTGATACCTCCGTTGCTATAAAATGGCTAAAGGAAAAATACGACTGTGAAGTTGTAGCCCTCTGCGCAGATTTGGGAGAGGGAAAGGATTTGGAGTTTATTAAAAACAAAGCATTAAAAATAGGTGCTGTCAAAAGCTATGTTTTCGATGCAAAAGAAGAATTTGTAAAAAATTACGCTTTTGCTGCCCTTAAAGCCAATGCCCTTTACGAAGGGGTTTATCCTTTAAGTACTGCTCTTTCGAGACCCCTTATCGCTAAACTTTTGGTGGAAGTGGCCAAAAAGGAGGAGGCCTTTGCCGTAGCACATGGCTGTACGGGGAAGGGAAATGACCAGGTCAGGTTTGACGTTTCAGTATCTGCACTGGCTCCCGACTTAAAGGTGATAGCTCCCGTTAGGGAATGGGGTATGTCAAGGGAGGAAGAAATAGACTATGCTGCAAAAAACGGTATTCCAGTTCCTGTTGGTAAAGAAAATCCCTTCAGCATAGATCAGAACCTTTGGGGAAGGAGTATAGAATGCGGAGTTCTGGAGGATCCATGGGTGGAACCGCCAGAAGAAGCTTTTGAATGGACTGTTTCTATTAAAAATGCTCCGGATGAACCTACATATGTGGAAATAGTCTTTGAAAAGGGTGAACCAACTGCTTTAAATGGGAAAGAGATGCCTCCCGTGAAATTGGTAGAGGAGCTTAATAAAATCGCCGGTTCCAATGGTTTTGGGAGAATAGACCACATAGAAAACCGCCTTGTCGGTATAAAATCGAGAGAGGTTTACGAATGTCCGGCATCACTGCTTTTAATAAAAGCACATAAAGAGTTAGAAAACCTTACACTGCCTCGGGAACTACTGCACTTTAAATATATAATAGAACAAAAATACGCGGAGCTTATTTACAACGGACTTTGGTTTTCTCCGTTGAAAAAGGCTTTGGATGCTTTTGTTGAAGAAACTCAAAAATTTGTAAACGGGGCTGTTAAGGTAAAAATTCACAAAGGCAATGCAATTGTTGTAGGCAGAAAATCAGCCAATTCCATGTATGATATTAATTTGGCGACTTATGCCGAAGGAGATTTGTTTGACCATACTGCTGCGGTAGGTTTTATAAAACTTTTCGGGCTGCCTACGAAGGTTTTTGCCGAGGTAAATAAAAAGGCATAGATTACTTGAGGTGATTTTTATGAATAAAAAACTTTGGGGAGGAAGGTTTGAAAAGGATACGGACTCCCTTGTAGAAAAGTTTACGGCTTCTATTGATTTTGATAAAAATCTGTATAAGCAAGACATATTGGGCAGCATGGCTCATGCACGCATGCTTGCAAAAACCGGAATAATATCTAAGGAAGAGGCGGCTCAAATTATAAAAGGGCTCTTGGAAATAAAAATGGAAATTGAAAGGGATGAGTTTGAATTTACTTATGAATTGGAAGACATACACATGCATATTGAAAAACGGCTTTTTGAGAAAGTGGGGGCAGTTGCCGGAAAACTTCATACAGCGCGGAGCAGGAATGATCAAGTAGCCCTTGATATGCACCTTTTTGTTAAAGAAAAGATAGAAGAGGTAATAAAAAATATAGATTTGCTAATGAACACCTTATGGGAATTATCCTTAAAACACCAAAATACCGTACTCCCGGGCTACACTCATCTTCAAAGGGCACAGCCTATTTACCTTTCGGAGTATTTTAAGGCTTACTACTACATGCTGAAAAGGGATAAAAAAAGGTTCGTAAAAGCAAAAGAAAATGCAGATATAATGCCCCTTGGCGCCTGTGCCTTAGCCGGGACTACCCTTCCTATAGACAGAGAGTATGTAAAGGAACAGCTTGATTTTTCAAAGGTTTATGAAAACACATTGGATGCGGTAAGTGATAGGGATTTTGTTATAGAATTTATATCAGCTTCTGCTATATTAATGGTACACCTTTCAAGAATGGCTGAGGATTTAATACTTTGGAGCACTTCGGAATTTGATTTTATAGAATTGGATGATGCCTTTTCTACTGGAAGCAGTATTATGCCCCAAAAGAAAAATCCCGATGTATTGGAGCTCATTAGAGGGAAAACGGGGCGGGTTTTTGGCAATTTAATTTCAATTTTGACCATAATGAAGGGCCTTCCTCTTTCTTACAATAGGGATATGCAAGAAGACAAGGAGCCCCTTTTTGATACGGCAAATACCGTAATATCCTGCCTTGCGGTACTTCCAGGGCTTTTAGAAACTATGAAAATAAAAAAGGAAAACATGAAAAAAGCGGTAGAAGATAGCTTTATAGATGCCACCTATTATGCGGAATACCTGGTAAAAAAGGGGATGCCCTTTCGACATGCCCACGAGGTGGTAGGGAAAATGGTGTCCTATTGTATTAAAAAGAATAAAAAATTGAGGGATTTAAGTTTCATGGAACTTAAAAATTTTTCAACCCTCTTTGAAGAAGACGTGAAGGATGAAAATAAAGTGTTTTACAATTGAATAGCCCAAATTACGTCTTTTAACAAAAAACAAAAAATAATTACGCAAGGTTAGAGGAAAATAGAAAAAAGGGGGCTCACCTCAGCTGTGCCCCCCCGTGTTATTTTATTTTAATGTTTCCAAATAATAGATTTAAATTTCTTGACCTGTTCTGTAATTGCCCTTTCTGCAGGCAGTCTTTCCATTGACGAAGCACCGAAGAAGCCGACTACGTTTTTGGTTTTTGAAAGAACATACTGAGCATCTTCGGGTTCTGCGATTGGTCCGCCGTGGCATAAAACTATAACTTCAGGGTTAATAGCTTTTGCCGCATCACAAATTTCTTGTATTTTTTCAACAGATTCATCAAGGGTTATGGCAGTTTTTGCTCCTATTGTGCCGCTTGTGGTAAGTCCCATATGTGCGACTATCACATCTGCCCCTGCTTTTGTCATTTTTTCAGCATCTTCTGGTGTGAATACATACGGGCATGTCAATAAATCCATTTCATGAGCAAGGGCTATCATTTCTACTTCCAAGTCATATCCCATACCTGTCTCTTCCAGGTTCTGCCTAAACTTTCCGTCAAAAAGCCCTACTGTCGGAAAGTTTTGGACTCCTGTAAAGCCCGCTTCTTTGATTTCTTTTAAGAAAATCTTCATTACCCTAAAGGGATCAGTCCCACAAACACCGGCAAGGACAGGGGTATTTTTTACTATTGGTAGCACTTCCCTACCCATTTCCATAACAATAGCATTAGCATCGCCGTAGGGTAAGAGTCCTGCTAATGAGCCCCTTCCCGCCATTCTGTACCTTCCGGAGTTATAAATTATGATTAAATCGACTCCACCGGCTTCTGCACATTTTGCGGATATTCCCGTGCCAGCTCCTGCACCGATTATAGGTTTTCCTTCAGCTATTTGTTTTTTTAACCTTTCTAAAGCTTCCTGTCTTGTCATTATTTATTACCCTCCCATTTTTTTATTAATTCTAACAATTTATTTGCAACAAACTCTGCATATTCAGGGTCGTTAATATGTAAATCAAGTTCTATAAATTCTACAGGCGGTTTTACATTTTCTTTTAATGCTTCAAAAAGGGCCTTATCAGCTTCAGGATCGTAAAAGGGTTTTCCTTCGGCATCAATGGCAGAGACCCCTTTTTTAGGGATTATTACTGCTGTTGGGCCTTTTGCTTCACTTACTTTTTTACCGATAATTTCTCCTAATTTTTTTGATTCTTCTGGAGTGGTCCTCATTAAAGTTACTGTGGGATTATGTTTGTAAAGGTTTCGATTTTTATAGTGTGCCGGTACTGTGTCTATAGGACCGAAGTTGCACATATCGAGGGCTCCTGGACATATAACTTGAGGTATCCCTTTCTTTGCGGCAGCCTCCAATCTATGAGGCCCTGCTGAGAGCACCCCACCACAGAGCTCGTCTACCCACTCGGTAGTGGTAATATCTGCTACTGCGGTAATTATACCGTCTTCAATTAGACTTTCCATTGCCTGTCCACCTGTGCCTGTAGCGTGGAATACCAACACTTCATAGCCGTTTTTTTCTAAGATTTCTCTTACCTTAGTTACGCAAGGTGTGGTTACGCCGAACATAGTAGCGCCTATAATAGGTTTTTCATTTTCAGCATTCACCTTTGCATTTACCATTCCACAAATTGCGCCAGCTGCATTTGCAATTATTTGTTTTGAAAGTCTGTTTAATCCGGAAATATCTACAATAGAATACATCATTGTAATATCCTTTGTTCCTACATAAGGCCTTGTGTCTCCAGATGCAAGGGTTGATACCATTACTTTGGGAAAACCAGCAGGGAGCTGTTTCATTGCCGCTGTTGCTATTGATGTACCTGCGGAGCCACCTAATGAGACAATGCCGTCTATCTTTCCTTCTTCATATAACTTTTTGACAATTATTGAGGCTCCGTTTGCCATAGCCGTTACTGATTCTCCTCTATCTTTTTTTTCAAGGAGTTTGTTAAGTTCTACTCCAGCTGCTTTTGCAACTTCATCCCTTTTGATGTCAGGTTCAAAATAAGGGGGTTCTAAAATTCCTGCATCGATAACAATGGTTTTGCATCCGAATTCTTCTACCTTTTCCTTTAAGTATTTAAATTCGGCTCCCTTTGTATCAAGAGTACCTAAGATGGCTACAACTTTACCCAAAAAAATCACCTCCTGAAAAGTAATTTTGTATTCAGGAGGTAGCAAACTTTATGCCAATGGATTTTTATTTTATCTTTAAAGGATTAGTCACACTTTTTGTGAAGGTAGATTCACAGGAAAGTGTGCAAGTTGTAAACTTTAATGTTACAAATTAAAGGGGGCTTTATCATATCCCATTTTTTTTAACCTGTTGTAGAGGGTGCGCCTGCTTATCCCCAACTTTTCCGCTGCTTTTGTTTTGTTAAAATTACATTGTTCTAAGACTTCAATTAAAATTTTATTTTCAATTTCATATTTAGAATGGGGTTTAAAAAGATGGCTTTGGGTTTCCTTTTCATATTCGTTTTGTTGCAATAATTTTTCCTTTAAAAGGTTTGCTGCTTTATCGTTAAAGGAGAGCATTTTTTCGTTTGAAAATACCAAAAGGGTGTGAATGAAGTTTTCCAATTCTCGAACATTACCCGGCCAATTATAAAGTTTAAGGTTTTTAATCAAGTTAGGGTCAATTTTTGGTATGGATTTGTTATGCTTTTTACAGTAGCGCTTTACAATTTCTTCGACAATTTCGGGTAGGTCTTCTAAGTGCATTCTTAGGGGAGGCATGTTTATATTAATGACATTTAATCGCCAGAAAAGGTCTTCACGGAATTTCCCTTCTTTTACAAGTTTAGATAGATCTTTATTGGTACAGGCTATTATCCTAACATCTACTTTGATTAACTTTTCTCCGCCTACACGGTAAAATTCTTGATTTTCAATGACCCTTAAAAGTTTTGCCTGAAGGCTTAAAGGAATTTCACCTATCTCATCCAAAACAAGGGTTCCTCCGTTTGCGAGTTCAAATTTACCTATGTGCCTTTTAATTGCTCCTGTAAAAGCACCGGCTTCATGGCCAAAAAGCTCGCTTTCAAGCAGATTTTCAGGGAGGTTGGCGCAGTTAATTTTTATAAGGGGTTTTTCCTTTCTCAAACTCAATTCATGAATTGCTTCAGCTACAAGTTCTTTTCCTGTACCGCTTTCTCCCGTAACTAGTACTGTTATATCGCTTGGCGCCACCTTCATTATTATTTCGTAAATATTTTGCATAGACTGGGAACTGCCTACAAGATTTCCTAATTTTGATATCTCCTGCTGGCTAATTCCTTTTAGAAGGTGGGTTAGACTTGTAATGGTTTCCCTTACGTAATTACTATCTATTGCTGAACCGCCGATATAGCCGTGTACCTTGGCACCCCGCTTTTTAATTTCTCTTAAAAAATTCCTTATGCTTTCAGGATAACCTAAAGGGCCGCCGTAAACCATTAAGATTTGGTCGTTTTTTTTGGCGATTATTTTTTTGTAAATGCTGCAATACAAATTAACTGCATCATTTAATGGCATAAAGGTTTTGATGTTTCCTTCTCCTCCACTGGTAAACCCAAAATGTACACAAATCACATCGGCGTTGGCTTCAAGCATTTTTTCCGCTTCCATCTCGTTTTGTACAAATGCTACCGTAAAAATATCCATTTCGTTGGCGAGTTTTATTAAATTAACCTCATTGTCAAAACCATAGCCCTGTTCTTCGGCAATCAATCTGAAATTTCCGTTTATTATGGACATGGTTGGGTAATTTATAACGCCGCTAAAGTTGTAGTTTTTTACTGTCTCTAAAAGTTCACTATGGGAAAATTTTGGGTCTGTTGCACATAGTCCTGCAATAACAGGGATATTTTTAACTTTTGGTATGATTTCAGTTACCCCAAAGTTAATTACCATGTCGTTTGCGTTGGCATACGGTAGATAGCCTGCAAGGGAAGGGACACCTGCCATGCGAAATCTTCCGGAATTAAACAAAAAAAGGATATCCGCCCCGCCTTCTTCGGCATATTTTGCGGCAAATCCGCTTCCAACACCAGCACCTATGATAAGTCTTTCCTTTTCTATAATATCCCGTAACTTTTGTTTTATTTTTTTTCTATCTAAAAAATCGTTCAATTTAAGGACACCTCTTAAAAACTATTATATTTTTAATATATTTCTTTATATCGAGCAAAAGTCCTTTTTTATCTTTTTTTTTATTTTTTGCGATTATATAATATTCTCCGTTATACACACCATGAGGCTGAGAATCAAAAGAAAAATTACCAAGAAACAAAAAACCCTTCATAAGACTAAGAGAACTAAATCTCATGAAGGGTTTTTATATATTTATATGTTTTTTATACTTAAATCAGCAACTTCTTGCGTTCTCGGGGTTTTAACCCAAACCTTGGGCTGTTTGTTCATGGCCCTCAAAATCAATGCAGAGGTATAAGGTAGTGGCAGTAAAAATCCCGCTATTGGGAGGAACAGTAGTTCAAATAAAGCTAAAAAAACATTTGGTTTACTGCGAATTTTCATAAACCGCAGGTATTTTAAATAAAGATAATAGGTAAAACCAAAGTATATAAATACAAAGGATTTCAATGTCCAAGCAAGCGGAGTAGGAAGGAATATTGGTTTAACAAGGCCTTTTAAACTTAAGATCAAAACAGCAACAGGGATTAACACGGCCAATTGATACAGAGCCCATTCTATTTCGCCTTTTAGCAGTAAATTCTTGATAATTGTATTTTTCTTTTTTATATCATAGCAGTCGGCTTTGCGAAATTTTTCAATAACCTGAATGTGACCTGAAGCCCATCTTAATCGCTGCCTGAAAAAGGACTTATAAGTTTCCGGGGTCTGTTCGGTGCTTACATATGGGAAATATTCCGGCCAAGCGTCTTTTTCTAAGTAAGCCCTTACGCCTATTTCTAAGTCCTCTGTAAGAGCGTTGTAATCAAAACCTCCTATTTCTTTTAAAAGTTTTGACTCTATAAAAAGGTTAGTTCCGCCGACAAAAGGCAGCTGCCTCATGAGGACGGGCATATACCATTCATGGGCAAGAGCTTGGTATAGAGAGGCAATTTTTGTTATAGGGCTGAGGTAAAAGAAATTTCTTACTTGAAATACAGGTCCTTGCCATATTAAATTTTTACGATTAGAGGAAAGCCATTGGGAAGCTATATACAAAAGGACATCCTTTTCCGGATGGCTTTCAGCATCGTAGAATCCGCATATATCTGAATTCTTATCTATGAAGGATAAACCGTAGTTTAAAGCTCTACCTTTTGTAGAGGGGACTGGTTTTCCAAGCCGCAGTCCTTGATAAAAACCGTCAAAGTCGTAAGGTACTGTAACGTGTTTTAAAATAGGAGCGTTTTTTCTTTTTTTAAATTCATCAATTTTCTGCTCTACCACCTGCTGAGTAGTAATTGGCACTCCCTTTTCCAACTCTTTTTCATCGGTAATAACTATAATCTCTAATAAATTATGGGGATAATTTAATTTTGCGAGGTTTTCAATGGTTTGACCTATTACTTCGGCTTCTTCTCTTGCAGGAACTAAAATAGAAAACATGGGTAGCTTTTTATTTTTTTCTTTTGCAAGCCTTTTTAATTCTAAAAGGCTGAGGGGTCTTCTCTTTGACCAGTAATATTTATAGGAATAATTCATCCAGAAAAAATACCTTAGGAATAACACAAAAAAGAATAGGTAAAGAAATATCGCAATAGTATATATAATTTGTGGGAGTTCCATTGTATCCCCCTCTTTTATTGAAGTATAGGTTGAAAAATAAAATTAAGAAAATTTATAAACACTAAAACACTATTTAAAATTATATACCTCCATTATTTCAATTTAAAGTATGCAATTGGACTGATTTACTCTTTATTTTTTCAAATAAGGGCTAAAAACTATTTTTAGGGAATTTTTTCATAAAGAATTAAAAAATATTGTAAGATAATGGGCATTTTCCTTATACACATTTATATTTTGTGTATTTTTTGGTAGGATATTTAAGTAAATGATTTTTCAAAAATGAAATGAAGGGTGAGGGAAAAAATGTTGGACATACAAAACAGTGTTTTGGGGCTTTTTGTATTATCCTTTGCCGAGGCTTCCTTTTTTCCAGTTCCACCTGATTTGATTTTGATTCCCCTTTGTTTTGCTCATATAGAAAATTCCTTTTTTTACGCTTTAATTGCTTCCCTTGCTTCAGCCTTAGGAGGACTTTTCGGATATTTTTTAGGAACAAGGGCCGGGAGAAAACTTTTGTTGAGGTTTATCAGTAGTTCAAAGATTGAAATAATTGAAGAAAATTTTAAGAAATACGGGGCTTGGGCAGTAGCGGTTGCAGGATTTACTCCTATTCCCTATAAAGTATTTACAATTGCTTCGGGAATATTCAGAATGGATATCTTCACCTTTTTTATCGCTGCTTTATTGAGCAGGAGTGCCCGATTTTTCTTAGAAGCGTTTATTGTGATTTCTTTTGGCGAAAAAGCGGAGTACTTTGTAAATAAAGTTTTAGGCCCCGGGTCCTTTATCGCTATAATGCTTGTCTTCGGAATTTATTATGTTTGCACAAGAATTGGGTTATTTGCTAAGACAAAGAAAAGGCTCAAGCCAGTTTATGAGAAAATTAATAAATTATTTTCTGGTTTTATTAATTCTTATGGAGAATTTGGCGTTTATATTATAGCTGGGCTTAGCTTTAGCGCAGTAGCAAGTTTAATATTTATTAAAATGGTTACGGAATTGAGGGAAAAGGAATTGGATTACTTAGATGGAATAATAGTAAAATTTATTTTAACTCATTTAAAATCGCCGCTTATGGATAAAGCTACCCAATTTTTTATTGAAATTGTAGAATCTCCTTACATAATTATATTTATATTAGCTCTTAGTTTAGTTATTGTTTTTATTTTTTATAAGAAACTTTCTTATTTGATTATGACAGCTGCATCTTTTTTGGGGGCGCTTGTAATACAGTTACTACTAAAAAATGAGATACAAAGACTGAGGCCTATTCCTGATGTGCCTATGAATTTATTTTTTAAGTACGGCTTCCCGAGCGGCTCAATTTTGGTCATCACTTCTTTTATTGGATATACAATTTTTTTGATTATAAAAAAATTAGATAAAAAAATAAAAAAGTATGCTATAATTTTTATTGCATTTATACTAATTGTCCTGATTGGTTTTAGTAGGGTTTATAATTTGTTAAATTATCCTTCTGATGTATTTGCAGGCTTACTGATAGGGGGGATTTGGCTTTCAGCTCTTATAATAATTTCCTTCGCTTTAGAGAATTATGCAAAGAATAGGAGGGTTTAGAAAATGTATTATTCTTCAAAGTATTTAAAGGAGACTTTAGTAAAAATATCAGTCCTGTTTTTAGTTTCAACATTATTATTTACTGGTTGTTCTATCAATAAAAATCAGCCTAAAGCCCAAGAGGAAAAAGTGCCGGTAAGGGTTCTTACGCTAAAAAAAGATATTATATCTGAATATCAAGAATTTCCAGCCATTTTGGAAGCTGAAGGCCAGATAGTTTTAGTGTCGAAAATGTCGGGCAAAGTGGAAAAGGTGCTGGTAAAAGAAGGGGAAGAAGTTAAAAAAGGTGATGTATTAATTAAAATAGAGGATAAGGATGTGATAAATCAAGTAAATCAGGCAAAAGCAGCTTATGAACTTGCTTTATCAAATTATTCGCGAGTCAAAAATAGTCAATCGGTCCAGGAGGTAGAGAGATTACAATCTGCTGTCGACCAGGCCGAGTTAAATTATAATAATGCCCTCAGCAATTATGAAAAAATGAAAAACCTGTTTGAACAGGGGGCTATTTCAAAGCAGCAATTTGAGAATGTGGAATTGCAGTATAAGATTGCAAAGGAACAACTGGAATCTGCAAAAACTCAGTTAACCCTTACAAAAGAGAAAGCCATACCTGACATGATAGAAGGGGCGAAAGCCCAATTAAATCAGGCTAAAGCCGCTTTAGACACAGCTTTGAGTGCTTTGGAAAATACAAATATAACGGCACCCATTGATGGTACAGTAGGGTCAATAAATGTAAAAGAGGGACAGTTTATAAGTGCAGGTACAGTAGTCGCGGTAATGGGAAATTTAAAAGATTTGGAAATGAAAGTATTTTTGTCTGAGAATAGGATAAATGCAGTAAAAGTAGGGGATAAGGCCTTGATAAGAGTGGATTCGGTAGATTTCTCGGGTGAAGGTGAAGTTGTTGATGTGGGCATTTTTAAGGATTCAAAAACCCAAAGCTATCCTGTAAAGATTGCAATTAAAAATGAAAAAGGGCTTTTAAAGCCTGGAATGCTGGCAAAGGTAAAGGTTAAAGTGAAAGAAGTAAAAGCCCTTTTTGTACCCGAAAACGCAGTTTTAACCTTCGGCCAGGACAAGGCAGTTTTCGTAGTTTCAGAAAATACCGCTCATTTGAGGAAAATAAAGGTAGGAGAAGTCCTCTCCGGTAACGTAGTTATTTTGGATGGGCTTAAAGAAGGAGAGAACATTGTGGTAGAAGGTCAAGAATACCTTGAAGATAAAGATAAGGTAGAAATAATTAGCGGGAGTGAAAAACAATGAGCCTTGCTTCCTTTTCAATTAAACGCCCTGTTACCATGCTCATGATGATATTGGTAGTAATTGTATTGGGATTTGTATCCTTAACAAGACTCAGTATCGACCTTTTACCCAATTTCTCTTTCCCTATAGCTGTAGTTGTTACAGAGTATAAAGATGCTGGGCCCCAGGAAGTAGAAAATGTGGTGACAAAACCTTTAGAACAAATAATTGCAACAGTTAAAAATGTAAAAAGTATCAGTTCAATTTCTAATGAGGGGTATTCTACTATTATTGTAGAGTTTAACTGGGGCACAAATATGGATTTTGCTTCCCTTGACTTGCGAGAAAAAATAGATATGGTGAAGGCATACCTTCCAACAGAGGTAAAAAACCCGCAGATTTATAAATTTGACCCTTCAATGCTTCCTGTGATGGAAGTTGCAGTATATGGAATGGAGGATGTGTCACAGCTCAAAAAGTATGCAGAGGACGAAATAAAGCCAAAGCTACTTAGGGCAGAAGGGGTAGCTTCTGTTGACATTGTGGGAGGCACCGAAAGAGAAATACAAATAAAGGTTGACCCTCAAAAATTGGTTTTTTACGGTATAACTATGGATAATATCGCAAGGGCTTTACAACTTGAAAATCTAAATTTTTCTGGAGGCTCTATTGCTTACGGGCAGAAGGATTACCTCGTGAGGATTCTTGCCGAATTTAACAGCGTATCGGAGATAGAGAATTTACCCGTACAGCTGCCCTCGGGGATAACCATCCCTTTAAAAGATATTGCCAAGGTTGAAGATACCCATAAGGATATTACGACCATATCCAAATACAACGGCCAACCCAGCATTACACTTATAATACAAAAACAAAGCGATTACAACACCGTACGGGTGGCAGAAAGGGTTTTAAAAGAGCTTGAATTAATCAAAAGGGATGCAGGTAAAGATGTCCATTTTGTTCCTATTTTTGACCAATCTGAATTTATAAAAAAGTCCATTAACAGGGTGGTTGATAACGCAATTAGCGGTGCTCTGCTCGCAATATTGATTATTTACCTATTTTTAGGCAATTTACGTTCAACCTTGATAATTGGAATATCCATACCTATTTCTATTATTTCCACTTTCATCCTCGTTTATTTTAATCACCTAACATTAAATCTTATGTCCCTCGGAGGCCTTGCCTTAGGTGTAGGAATGCTCGTAGATAACTCTATAGTTGTTCTTGAAAATATATTCAGGCACAGGGAAGGAGGAGAAGATAGCATATCTTCAGCGATTTTTGGCACAAATGAGGTCACGAATGCTATTGTTGCTTCAACTTTGACCACAATCGCTGTGTTTTTGCCTATAGTTTTTATACAGGGTATAACTGCACAGCTTTTCAAAGAACTTGCACTTACTGTTACCTTTTCCCTCTTAGCCTCCTTGGTAGTAGCCATTACACTGGTTCCTCTTTTGTCTTCAAGGCTTATGGTAGCAGATAAGGGGAAAAAGCTTGGTATTATGGAAAAATTCTCCTCCTTTTATCAAAATATTGAAATAAGGTACAGGAATTTATTGGCCTGGGCTTTAAAAAATAGAAAAAAAGTTATTGCAACTGCTGTAATATTATTCATAATAAGCCTTCTATTTATTCCCTTTGTGGGGACTGAGTTTTTACCCCAATCGGATTCGGGGATGATAAATATTAATGTAGAAATGCCCTATGGTACAAGGCTTGAACGGGTTGAGGAAACTGTGAATTTGCTGGTTGGCAAAATAAAAAACATAAAGGAGATAGAAGGAATACTTACAAATGTTGGGATTTCTGGCAGCAGCTCTATGATGAGCATGAACAGTGCCAGTAAAAATGAGGCCACCATAAGTGTAAAACTGGTACCTTTATCGGAAAGAAAACGAAAGAGTGCGCAAATCGCCGATGAAATCCGAGGAATATGCAAGAATATTCCAGGTGCAAAAATAACGGTTAGGGCTGTCAGCACCTTTGACTTTTCTGGAGGAGGGCTTTTAAAGCCGGTTTCTATTGTAATCAAAGGTGATGACCTCAATAAGCTAAAAAATATTTCCGATCAGGTAGTTGCTGTGGTAAAATCGATTGAAGGCACTCGAGAAGTGGAAAGCAGCTTGGAGAAAGGCAGGCCCGAAATTCAAATAAAGGTCGATAAGGTGAAAGCGGCTTTTTACGGTGTAAGTTCGGCTCAAATAGCAAAGATGATAGAAAACAGCATTTCAGGTTTAACAGCAACGAAATACAGGCACGAAGGGGAAGAAATTAATGTTGTGGTAAAAGCGGAAGAAGACGCCGTTTCTAGCATAGATAAATTGAAAAACCTTATAATACCAACACCTACAGGCAGTTTTGTAACTTTATCCGAAATTGCCGAGATTAAAAAAGAAAATGGTCCTATTGCGATAAACAGGGAAGACCAGGTAAGGGCTGTTACTATATCCGGTACAATTTCTGGAAGGCCTGTTGGAGATGTAAACAAGGAGATAGAAGAAAAGCTTAAAAATATACCTTTACCTCAAGGTTATGAGATAAAAATGGGCGGCGAACAAGAACAGTTAATTGAAGCCTTCAAGGATCTTACCTTTGCCCTAATTTTGGCAATACTTCTTGTGTATATGGTAATGGCAGCACAATTTGAATCGCTATTTCAACCTTTTATAATTATGTTTTCTGTACCTTTGGCTGTAATAGGAGTTGTATTTTCTTTAGTTTTGACGGGAAGACATTTGAATGTGCCTGCATTTATTGGTGTCATTATGTTAGGAGGAATTGTGGTAAACAACGCAATTGTATTAATCGATTTTATAAATCAGTTGAGGATGAAAGGCTATACGAGGACGGAAGCTATATTAAAAGCAGGGCCTTTGAGATTACGGCCTATTTTGATGACTACTCTTACCACAATATTAGGATTGTTGCCTTTGGCACTGGGTTTAGGCGAATCGGGAGAACTCAGAGCTCCTATGGCAACGGTCGTAATAGGAGGGCTTACTGTATCAACCCTGCTCACCCTTGTGGTAATACCAGTTGTTTACACCGTATTTGAGGATCTCGGGCAGAGGATAAAATTTTTCAAAAAAGCTTCTTAATTTAAAAAAAGCGGGTGATAAGGATGAAAAAAAGCAAAATTAAGATAAGGCTTCTTGTAATGGCCTTTATGCTTTTAATCTCAGGCTTTGTATTATCTCCTTCAATAAAAAGTCAAGAGGAGGGGAAACCTTTAGAGCTGACGCTTAATGATGCCTTAAAGTTGGCCTTAAGTAATAGTCAGCAGTTACAGCTTGCACAAATTTCCATTGAAAAGGCTAAGCTATATAAAGATGTGATAGAATTTAACGACAAGGAGGCAAAGGAAAAGGAAAAAGCTGGCATGCTCACCCTTTCCACCTCTGATTTTGACTATAAGTACCAAACTGAATTGCAGAAAAAACAGGCGGAGTTCCAAGTAACAATGGCGGAACTTTCCCGTGAAGCTGCTGAAAAAATGGTAAGGTATAGTTGTATAGCTTTGTATTATAAGGCCCTGTTGGCTGATCAAAATTACGAAATTAAAAAGAGCAGCCTAAAAAGGGCGCAGGATATGTTAAAGATTGCACAAGAGAATTTCGAACAAGGTTTAATTGCTAAGAAAGATTTAATGGACGCGGACTTGAAGGTATCACAGGCTCAAACCGAACTAAAATCCGCAGAGGTAGAGAAAGAAAAGGCTTTTTTAGACCTTAAAAGGGTATTAAATATTCCTCCTGATATGAGTGTTGTATTAAAGGACAATTTAAACCTACCGACAAATGAAGAAATTGAAGGACTTCAGCAGTTGATTGAAAAAGCAATGGAAAATAGGATGGATGTTGTTCAAGCAAAAAAAGGTTTGGAGATTGCAGGTTACGATTTTGACATGATAAAGAAAGTATATCCGGAGAATACTTTTAAATACAAGGAGAAAGAATTAAGTCTTAAAGAAGCTCAAGTAAAATACGAAGATGCAAAAAACAAGGCGGAAAATGAGGTTCGAAAAGTCTATTTAGATTTTATTGCTACAAAAGACAATTTAGGTGTGTTTGATAAAATGGTAGAATTTGCAAAGGAAAGTTACAGGCTTTCTCTATTGAACTACAAAGAGGGAATAATAAGAAGCGTGGACCTTGCACAGGCAGAGGAGGCGTTAAAGCAGGCTGAACTTCAGAAGGCCTATGGAATTTTTCAGTATTATCTATCAAAACTAAATTTAGAGAATGTGGTTTATATACCTTTATCTACTTCAGTAAGTCAATAAATAAAAGAGAAATAACAAAAAGCGGGGCTTAAATCCCGCTTTTTTTAGTGAAAAAGAAGGAATTTTACAATGTTTGGAGAATAAATATAGCAGATAATAAATTAAAAAATTTTTTAATCTTTACAAGATGGGGGGGTATTATGAAAAAGGGGAATATTTTGGTAGTGGAAGACCAAAAGTATGTCAGGGCTCTTCTGGTGGACGCCTTGAGTTTTTTTGGCTATTCTCCTTTAGAAGCAAAAACCCCTTATGAAGCTCTTCAAATGCTTCGAAAAAATAGGGTGGATCTTTCAATTGTGGATTACTGCCTACCGGGGATGGATGGATTGGAATTAATTGAGGAGATAAGGAAGATAAATTCTAAGATTCCTATTTTTATTACTTCAGGTTTTTCTGACATTGTGAGTAAGAGGGTTGAGAAAAGTGCCAAGAGTTTAGGAGGCATTATTCATTTTTTAGAAAAACCTATCGACCTTGATAATTTAAAAAACTGTTTAGATAAAGTGATTAGTTATGCAGTTTAGACAAACTGAAAGGAAGAAGTTTTTATGAAACTGGACAAGCCCCATAGAATTATTATTAAGAATAAAATTAACGAAGTTGATTACGATATGCACATTTTTAACATCATTCCTTATTGTATTGAAACAAATAAAAACGATAGGAATTACCTGATTCATATAGAGGAAGATAACGAAATTTCAGAAAGCACCTTTTTTTCATCCCTCATGCATGAGGTAAAAAACCCAATAACTGCTGTAAAGGGTTATCTAAAATTATTAGAACTCAGTATGGATAAAACCGATGGCAGAAGGAAGTTTATTTACAATTCTATTCGGGAATTAGATAGAATTGAAAGCTTAGCAAAAGAAATAATTCTAATCTATAAATCTATAAATTGTAATATTCAAAAATTAGATCTAAAAAATGTTTTAGAGGAAGTGTTTGGTTTCTACGAAGCAGAGTTGAAAAAGAAGAAAATAGAATATACTCTGTGTTTAAACGATAATTTAAATATTATGGCGGATAGGAACCTTTTAAATGTACTTTTTGCTAATTTACTTTTAAACGCCATTGATGCTATAAAGGAAAAGGGAGTTATAATTGTAAGGTCTGGACTTTTAGAGGAAAGAGTATTAATAGAATTTGAGGATAACGGTGAAGGGATGGATGAGTTTACACAAAATCAGTTGTTTACACCTTTTTTTACTACAAAAGATAATGGGACGGGGTTGGGGCTTTATCTTTCAAAAAAAATAGTAGAAAACCATGGAGGTGCTATATACTTTAAATCTCAAAAAGGGAAAGGAACTGTATTTTATATAGAGTTTCCCTGGACGAATGACTTTTAAAAGGGAACAAAAATTAAAACCGCCGAAAATCCTTAATAAAAGAGGATAAGGGCGGTTTTTAAATTATAATTGAAGTATATTGATAAAAATCTTATACTATAAATATACAAAAAAGGGAAATCCTTTGCACGGTTGGAGGGATATTTTTGCAGGATGAAAAATTAGAAAACAAGAACTTAGCAGAATTACAAAATATAGCAAAAGAATTAAAAATTCCGGGATATTATAAATACAGGAAAATGGAATTGATTGAAAGAATTTACGAGGAAATTGAAAAGAGGGAACAGGTGAAAATACAGGAAAATGAAATGAACACAACAATTCTTCCAAAGGAAAAAGAAGAAGAAGATTATGGAGAAGGTGTGCTGGAAGTAATGCCCGACGGCTACGGTTTTTTAAGGGGTAAAAATTTATTGCCTTCTGAAGAGGATATTTATATATCTCCTTCCCAGATACGAAAGTTTCATCTAAAGACAGGGGATTTAGTGAGCGGTAAAGTCCGACTCCCAAAGGAAGGAGAAAAATACAGGGCTCTCCTTCAGGTCAGGGCCGTAAACGGTTTACCGCCTGAACACGCTGTAACACGAAAAGAATTTGACCTACTTACCCCTATTTTCCCCCAGCCGCGTTTTAAATTGGAATACGATCCAGCGGATATGTCGACAAGAATAATAGATATTATCGCACCTATCGGCAAGGGACAAAGGGCACTTATAGTTTCACCGCCTAAAGCAGGAAAAACTATGATGTTGAAAAAAATTGCAAACAGCTTAGCGATAAACCATCCTGAAGTAGAGCTTATAGTGCTTCTCATTGATGAACGGCCAGAAGAGGTTACTGATATGAAGCGCTCTGTAAAAGGAGAGGTTATAAGCTCTACCTTTGACGAACTGCCCGAAAATCACATCAGGGTAGCTGATATGGTGCTGGAAAGGGCTCAGAGGCTTGTGGAAAGCGGAAAAGATGTGGTAATCCTCCTTGACAGCATTACTCGGCTTGCAAGGGCAAACAACTTAGTGGTTCCACCTACAGGAAGGACCCTCTCGGGAGGGCTTGATACGGCGGCACTCCACAAGCCGAAAAGGTTCTTTGGAGCTGCGCGAAATATTGAGGAAGGTGGGAGCCTTACTATAATAGCCACAGCCCTTGTGGAAACGGGAAGCAGGATGGACGATGTTATTTATGAGGAATTCAAAGGGACTGGAAATATGGAAGTGCACCTTGACAGGAAACTTGCAGAAAGGAGGATATATCCTGCAATAGATATAAAAAAATCCGGCACACGCCGGGAAGAATTGCTGTTTTCAAAAAACGAGCTGGAAGCCATATGGGTGTTAAGAAAAGCCCTGGCAAATTACGACACCGTAGAAGCAACTTCGATTTTGATTAACCGCTTAAAAAGAACAAAAACAAATTTGGAATTTCTACAAAACATTGCCACTTTTGTTAATGAATTAAATTCGGAGAGATGAAAAAAGGGCTACACTATGTAACCCTTTGCCTTTAATTTTTCAATATGCTGTCTTATTTTTTCATTGGTGTCAATATTATAATTTTCTTCTAAAACAAACATCATGGAAACAGCAACCTGAGCTACATCAAGCAGTTCTCTTGCTATCTTGTCTAAAACCTCTTTTTCTCCCATTGTTACTTTTTCTCCGCTTTGTCCTCTGAATTTGCCTATAGCTTGAGCAAGTTCTCCTGCCTCTTCCATTAATTTTAAGGCCGTTGATTCTAAAGTAGGTTTTAAACCGTTTAGTTTTGGAAGGCTAATTACCTTGTATGAATTTTTCTCATTTCCATTCATAACTTCACCTCATTTTCAGCTTTTCTGTCGAGAAATTTTGATGCCGCATAGGTAAAAAGTGCAGCGACTAATAGCCTTACGGTTAATATCAAAATACCGTTTGCACCGATAGCAGCGATAATTGCGGTATCCTCAAAAATGGCATGAGCGCATATTAAAAAATAGGTTACAAGGTATAGGTCTTTTTTAGGCAAGGCAAACTCCTTAGAGGCTTTAAATATTACCCCAGCGCCGTATGAAATTCCTATAATTACTCCAATCACCAATGGAAATCCAGATTCTTTTTTCATCCCGTAAATTTTCATAATTGGTGAAAAAAGTTCTGCTATTTTATCTATTAAGCCTATGTCCTTTAATATTTCGAGAACCATCATTATAGGTATAACAATTACAGTAATCTGTTTTACTGATGAAAGGGAACCAAAAAAGGCTTCTTTTAGAATTTTTAATACAGTTTCAAACATATTATCACCTTACAATCTACTTATTAAAATTTATTGCCAAAGATTAATTTAAAACCAAATTAAATAATATTCCTGCTATGATAGAAAGGCTTGCTCTAACAAGGACGACATTTGCTGCTGAAAGCCCTATTTTTTTTGCAAGAGCGGTTTCCACAGGAAGGCTGTGGCAGAAGGAAAGCATAATGCCGAGGATGGTTATTTCCCTTGCGTTTAAGGAGAGAGACACCATTGCACCGATGGCAGCGTATAAATTGACGAGATTACCGAGGACAAGTGCTATTGCAGCCCTACCGGGAAGTCCAAAAATACCCATAACTGGTGAAAAAACCCGGGTAATAAAATTCATTAGCGGGGTATACTTTAAAAAAGTAACAATAAAATAAATTGGGACTACAATCTTGGCAAGCTGCCAAGTTACCTCTAACCCTGAAAGAAAACCCCTTTTGAAGGTATCTGAGTCAATTTTTCCTTTATATATTTGCACGATAAGTTCCTCCCATAAAAATATGGCTAAAAAATTATTAAAATCATTTAAATTATAACGTACACCAATTATTTTAAAAAGACTCAAATAAAAAAACCTTTGCATAAGGTAAGCCAGTTGTGGTAAAATATACGAGGAAAATTTTAGAAGGAGGTATTATCCTTGAAGGTATATGTTGATCAAGATTTATGTATAAGCTGTGGGCTTTGCATCGACACCTGCCCAGATGTATTCAGCTGGAATGATGATGGTAAAGCTCAGGCCATCGATACTGAAGTACCGGCGGATGCAGAAGATGAAGCAAGAGAAGCATTAGAAAATTGTCCATCAGAGGCTATAAAGGAAGAGTAACCTTAAAAGCAAAAAGTCAAGGTTAAAAGCCTTGGCTTTTTGCTTTTCATAATATAAAAGCTTTTGGAAGTGGTTAAAAGGTGTGCAGAAAGGATTTCAGAAAAGTTAGGTTTTATAAATAAAAAGCAGTAGCTTACAAGCTACTGCTTTTTTAATCAATAAAGCTTTAGAGCCTGTTTTTCGCGGTACTTTTCAAAGGCAAGTTCTATTAATTTTTCGATTAGGTCTTTATAGGAAAGTCCCGATGCTTCCCAGAGTTTGGGATACATGCTTATTTTGGTAAATCCGGGAATAGTGTTCAGTTCATTTATATAAAAGATTCCCGTAACCTTGCTTAATAGAAAGTCTACTCTTGCCATACCGGAACAATCCAAGGCTTTGAAGGCTTTTACGGCTAAATCCTTTACTTTTTCAGTTTCTTCCTTTGCTAAGGGAGCGGGAATTAGAAGCTTTGATTTTCCTCCATCAAAGTATTTTGCAGTATAGTCATAAAATTCATTGCTCGGTATAATCTCCCCCGGTAAAGAAGCAATGGGGTTTTCATTTCCAAGCACTGAAACCTCTATTTCTCGCGCAGGGATGAACTTTTCGACTATGATTTTCGTATCGTATTCGCTGGCTAAAAATAAGGCATCTTTTAATTCTTCTTTATTGTGGGCTTTGGTAATCCCTATACTGGAGCCCAAGTTGGCTGGTTTGACAAAGCAGGGGAAGCCTAAGGATTCCTCGATTTCCCTTACAATTGCATTAATTTCTAAAAGTAGGTCCTTTTTAAAATAAACCTTAAAATCAGCAACCGGCAGTCCTTCATTCTTTAATATTTTTTTTGTATAGACCTTATCCATACAAAGGGCCGACGAAGTTACTCCACAGCTGACATAAGGTATATTCATGAGTTCAAAAATGCCCTGCAATGTACCATCTTCCCCTCTCGGCCCATGGAGTACAGGGAAAAATACGTCTACAGGGTAACGGGTTTCAATGCCGTTTTGCAGGGTAATCATGTATTTACGGCTTGGGTCTGGGACGATAAAAGCAGGTACAGCTTGATTTATCCACTGGCCGTTTTCAATATTTTCTACATCACCAAAATAAAGGTGCCATCTTCCATCTTTTGTTATACCTATTTTTAAAACATCGAATTTAGACTTATCTATTATTTTAATAATAGAGCTTGCAGACATGAGAGAAACTTCATGTTCGGCCGACTGCCCGCCAAAAATTATTCCTATCCGGATCTTTTCCATTGCTTATCCGCCCTTTCATTAATACTTCATTAATATATAATATTCAATACTTTATGTCTAAATTATAATACTTTATAGTAATTTTTTAAGGGTATTTCATAAAAAATTAACGATTTCGTTATTTACTAATTTAATAAATTAAAGTATAATATACTTGTAAATTCAAAACATGTTTATTACAACTTTAATCTAAAAAATTATGAGGAAATAAGGAGGCAATAAAATGAAAGGAATTTTAAAAAGGTTTATATCTTTTTTATTGATTTTAGTTTTTATTGTAACCCTAAGCGCGTGTTCAAGCAAATCAGAAAAAGCTGCCAATCAGTCCAATGAAAACACAGCAGCAAATACATCTCAGCAAACGGATGATTCTTTGGAAAGGATTAAAAAGGCTGGGAAGATAACCATAGGCATTGATGATGCTTTTCCTCCCCTCGAATTTAGAGATGAACAGAATAACCTTGTAGGATACGACATTGATCTTGCAAGGGAAGCAGCCAAGAGGCTTGGTGTTCAAGTAGAATGGATCCCAACCGATTGGAACGGGGTAATCCTTGCTTTGAATTCGGGGAAATTTGATATAATCTGGTCTGGTATGAGCATGACAAAAGAAAGGGCACAGCAGGTAGATTTTAGCCCAGCATACTTGAATGAATCTCAGGTTATAGTCGTAAGAGGAGATGAAGAATCTATTAAAACAAAAGAAGATTTAAAGGGAAAAATTGTGGGCACTCAGCTAGGAAGCACCAGTGAAGAAGCTGCAAAGACCTTAGAAGGCATAAAAGAATTAAAAAAATATTCTAAGTTTACCGAGGCTTTTTTAGACCTTGCCAATAAAAGGTTAGATGCGATTGTAGTGGACGAATTGGTAGGAAGGTATTATATGTCAAAAAGGCCTGGACAATTTAAAGTATTATTTCCTCTGGTGAAGGAACCTGTGGGGATTGCTTTCAGAAAACAGGATAAAGCTTTGAGGGAAGCTCTAACAAAGGTGTTAAAAGAAATGAAAGATGATGGAACCATGGCAAGGATTTCTCAAAAATGGTTTGGAGAGGACATATCGGTATTTGAAGAGATAAAGTTTGAATAATGCCATATTTTGATAAAACACCTATAAAAAAGGAGCAATAGCAGGGAAAATGGATATAAAGTATATTGTTTCGCTTATTCCCATACTTTCGAAAGGCGCAGTAGTTACTATTGAACTTACGGTGATTTCCGTAGTTTTTGGGACAATTTTTGGTTTATTTTTATCCCTAATGAAAATATCAAATAGCTCGGTTTTAAAAAAGTTTTCCTCCTTTTACATTTATGTAATAAGAGGCACACCTCTTTTGCTGCAGCTTTTTGCAATTTACTACGGGCTGCCCTTTTTCGGCATTAACCTTTCGCCTTTTTTATCTGCAGTTTCGGGTATGAGCCTGAATTCTGCTGCTTATATAGCCGAAATAATTCGTGCAGGTATAGAATCCATTGACAAGGGGCAGATGGAGGCAGCTAAAGCCCTCGGGATGAGCTACTACCAGGCTATGAGAAGGATTATACTTCCTCAAGCTTTCAAAAGGATAATACCGCCTATGGGCAATGAATTTATCGCCCTGCTAAAAGATTCATCATTGGTTTCATCCATTGCCATGACCGATTTGATGAGGGCTGCACTCCAGATGTATTCTAATTCTTTTAGGCCAGTAGAGGTTTTTTTAACTGCTGGAATACTTTATCTTGTGCTGACGACGGTTTTCACCATGCTTTTCGGCAGGGTAGAGAGGAGAATGTCTATATATGAATAATGCAGTGTTGGAGGTAAAAGGCCTATATAAATCTTTCGGGAAGCTGAGGGTATTAAATGATGTAAATTTGAATGTAAATAAGGGTGAAGTAGTGGTAATAATTGGTCCCAGTGGTTCGGGGAAGAGCACACTTTTAAGGTGCATTAAAGGTCTTGAAAGGTACGAAAAAGGGGAGATATTTTTTAACGGCAATAAATTGGTCGAAAAGGATAGAAGTTTTAGAAAAATGCAACAGGATATAGGCTTGGTTTTTCAGCATTTTAATTTATTTCCCCACATGACGGCAATACAAAATGTTATGGAGGGTTTAGTAACGGTAAAAAAGATGGAAAGAAACAGGGCAGAAAAGATTGCATTGGAATTATTAAAAAAAGTCGGGCTTGAAGATAAAAGGGATGAATATCCTGCGAGGCTTTCAGGAGGGCAAAAACAAAGGGTCGCTATAGCAAGAGCGCTTGCGATGGAACCTAAGCTTATGCTTTTTGATGAACCCACTTCGGCGTTAGATCCGGAATTGGTAGGAGAAGTGCTTAATGTTATAAGGGACCTTGCAAAAGAAGGTATGACCATGATTGTGGTAACGCACGAAATGGGTTTTGCAAGGGAAATTGCTGACAATATTGTTTTTATGGATAAAGGTGTAATTTTGGAACAGGGCAAAGTAGAAGATGTTTTCAAAAACCCCCGCCACGAAAGGACTAAGGTATTTTTGGAAAAAATAATAGCGTAGAAAGAATCCCCAAAGAGGGATTCTTTTTTTTTTAAAAAGCAATTTTTTAAAAAATATGATTATATTATGTTATAATGTTTTATACGGGGGAGGGGGGTTAATTTGATAAAAGAGTATATGAATTTGCCCCAAGCTCTTTACGTTATAATATTTGCCTTTATGATTAATTCATTTGGGAATTTTGTAAGGCCTTTTTTGACATTATTGTTAACCGATAAATATGGCTACTCGAAGGACTATACGGGTTACATAGTAGCATTAGTTACTTTTATTATTGTTCCCGGTTCACTAATAGGAGGTAAACTCGTTGATACTATCGGAAGAAAAAAAATAATGATAATTTTTCACCTTATTTCCGCGGTTTGCTTGATTGTATGTTCTTTTATAGAATACCCTGAAATAATTATATATCTTCTTTTAGCTTCAAGCCTATCTTTGTCCATAGCGAGCCCTGCTTTTAATTCTATGATTACCGACATTTCAGAAGAAGGTATAAGAAAAACAGCATTTTCCTTGAGCTATTTAGGAGTAAATTTGGGCTTTGCTTTAGGTTCGATTGTTGCCGGTTTTTTATACAAAAATTACACAAAATTATTGTATTTAGGAAATGCTCTAACGACAATAATTGCTATGACTTTAATATATTTTTTTGTAGATGAAACCTTACCAAAAAAAGAAGATTTAAAATCATTGAAAATCTCGACATATGAAACTTATGAAGAAGGCAGCACTGTTAGGGCTTTAATGGAAAGGCCTATACTTTTGGCTTTCGGTTTTATTTATATCATTTTTAGCTTAGTTTACAGCCAGTGTTCCTTTTCCTTGCCTCTTCACTTAAACCAATTGTTTAATTCCAATGGGGCTAAGTTGTACGGTATGGTGATGGGTCTAAATGCCATTACAGTGGTTGTTTTTACCCCTTTTATAAACTCTATTACCAAGAAATATTCCAGCCTTTTTTGCGTGGGAATTGCAGGAATATTGTTTGCAGTAGGCTTCGGACTTAATTATTTTGCTAATACACCATTAATGTTTTTTATTACTACTTTTATCTGGACTTTGGGAGAAATCATTGATGCGGTAAATAACAGGACTTTTATTGCGGAAAATTCCCCAATCTCTCATAGGGGTAGGTTTAACTCCGTAATGGATATTATTATGAGATCGGGGTTTACTGTTAGCCCTATGATAACGGGAGTTTTTCTTAAAAATCACAAAATAGAGGCGGTATGGGCATGTACCTTTTGGCTTGGTTTGGTAGGAGCTATAATGATGCTTATTTTAAATTATTATTTATATAGACAACTAAGTTTTAAGGATTTGGAGGGATAACAAGTGGAGTTTCAGTATTTTTTACCTACTAAATTGGTATTTGGAAAAGCTACGATAAACCAAATAGGAATTTACGCAAAACAATACGGCACAAAGGCTCTTGTAGTAACCGGAAAATCAAGTTCCAAGCGCTCTGGTGCATTAGAAAAAATAGTATGGAGCTTGGAAAAAGAAGGAGTTAAACCGGAAATTTACGACAAAGTTTTGCCTAACCCTACTTTTGAAGAAATAGAAAACGGAGCAAGATTTGCAATGGAAGTTTCAGCAGATGTCATTATAGGAGTGGGTGGCGGAAGCGCTATGGATACAGCCAAAGGAATAGCTTTTAAAATGAAAAACGAGGGGGATTTGGCAGAATATTTTGAAGGCAAAAAGGCTCAGAATGCAGTCCCGATTATATTAGTACCCACAACTTCGGGAACAGGCAGTGAAGGGAACAACATTGCCGTTATGACTAATCCTAAGACTAATGTAAAAAAAGGGTTTAGAAATCCTTCAATTTATCCGAAGGTATCTATCATAGACCCCGAATTGATGACAACAATGCCTAAGAGAATTACAGCATTTACAGGAATGGATGCTTTCTTCCATGCGTTAGAATCTTACATAAGTCTGCGATGCCAGCCTTTTACAGAGATGTATTCTTTAAAAGCTATGAGTCTAATTGCAGAAAACTTAGAGGATGCTTATAATAACGGGGATGATATCGAAAAAAGGAGCTGTATGGCCCTTGCGAGCAATCTTGCAGGGATTTCCATAGGGCTTTCAGGAGTCAGTGCCCTTCATGCAATGGAACATCCTTTAAGCAGTTTCTTTGGGGCAAATCATGGTGAGGGGCTATGTCCCATAGCGGTGCCGTTTTTAAAATATATTAAACCCCATATTGTAAAAAAGTTAGCTTCTTTGTCAACAATTTTTAAAATAAATGAAAATCTTTCTGAAGATGAAAAAGCGGAGAGGGTAATCGAATGGATTTCAAATATAATTTATAAATTAAACCTGCCGCAAAGATTGGAGTATTTCGGGGTAAATAAGGAAGATTTGAGGATATTAACCAAACATGTGGTTGAATTTTTGACCCATAATCTATCGACGACACCAGGAAATCTTAATTACGAGGATATTTATAAAATATACGAATCGGCTATGTAGTATTATGTAATATTAAGAAAATTGAAAGTTCCAAAGGAGAATAGTCATGGAAATATATTATGATGATATCTACACACCTATAGGCAGGTTGATCATTTTTTCGATAGATAAATATTTAATAAAAATATCCTTTGAAAATGAAAAAATTGATAAGGTATTTTTTTATAGGTATTTTAAAAATCCTTTTTTTATTAAAAAAGCCAATTGGGTTATTAAAAAATCTGAGAAAGAACTTGACTTGTACTTTAAAAAAAATTTACGGGAATTTAGTGTGCCGCTCCTTTTATTGGGCACTGAATTTCAGAAAAAGGTTTGGAATGAATTGTTAAAAATACCTTACGGGGAGTTAAAGACATACAAAGATATTTCGCAAAAAATGGGTATTCCTAAAGGTGCAAGAGCAGTAGGGCAGGCTAACAATAAAAATCCCATTCCTATAATAGTGCCCTGCCACAGGGTTATAGGTAAAAGCGGTGACTTGGTGGGATACGGCGGGGGCTTAAATATTAAAAAATATTTAATAGATTTAGAAAAAAATTAATAAGCTTTCTAATACTAAAACACGCATCATTGCGTAAAAATGTTAACAAGTTTAAGATATATTAGAAAAAAATAAAAATTATAAAAAGATAGGCGTTGACAATATTAGATACATAGTGTATAATTAAACTTACAATTTAATCATTTCTTGGCTATTATCCTTTAGAACGCTGAATTCCTTCTGCTATTTGGAGCAGAAGGGAACGGGGGACCCAATTGTTTGGGGTGAATCCCCTTCTTTGATTGTTTTTATTAAAGAAGGGGTAGGGTCACCTCACGACCCGAACCCGTCAGCTAACCTCGTAAGCGTGGTAGAGGGAGGTAATAGCTTGTGAGTACTTTTGTCTTTGAAAACAAGCTATGGGCCTCCATAGCTTCTTTTATTTTGCAAAAAAAAATTAGAGAGGGGGGTAATCGATGAAGGTCAAAGCGACTTCCTTTGCGGTTATAGGAGCGGGAAACGGCGGCCTTGCAATGGCAGGATATCTGGGCTTAATGGGTTATAATGTTAACCTTTACAATAGATCTTATGATAAATTAATCGATTTAGTAAAAAATCCTGTAATTCATTTGAGCGGAACTTACGAAGGGGAAGGAAGACTTTGCAAAGTTACCAATGATATTAAGGAGGCAATAGACGGGGTAGATGTTATTATGGTGACTACCCCTGCAACCGCTCATAAAGAGCTTGCAGCTGCCATGGCGCCTTTTTTAAAAAAGGGCCAGATAATAATTCTAAACCCGGGTAGAACCTGCGGAGCTTTCGAAGTGCTTGAAGTTTTAAGACAGTGGGAAGCGGAAAAAGATGTGGTGGTAGCCGAGGCTCAGACTTTTATCTATGCCTGCAGGGCAATGTCAAACACAAGTGTAAAGATTTTCAGCGTAAAAAATGAGGTTAAATTGGCTGCGATTCCGTCAGACCAGACTGATAAAGTGATTAAAGCAGTTTCCCATGCCTTTCCTCAATTTAAAAAGGCGACGGATGTATTGGAAACGAGTTTAAACAATTTTGGTGCGATATTTCACCCTGCGCCAACTCTTTTAAACAGCGGACATATAGAGAGATGCCAGCCCTTTGAGTATTACTTGGAAGGCATTACACCTACCATAGGTAAAATGCTCGAAAAATTGGATGAGGAAAGAATGAATGTGGCAAGGGCATTAGGTGTTAAAACCTTATCAGCTATTGAATGGCTTTACGAATCTTATGGCGCAAAAGGAGAAACCCTCTATGAAGCTATTCAGAATAATACAGCTTATAAGGGATTAACTGCGCCAAAGGGATTGAACACAAGGTATATTTACGAGGATGTGCCTTACAGCTTGGTTCCCATATCTTCCCTTGGTAAACAGGTAGGTGTAGAAACCCCTGCTATAGATACTATAATCGGCCTTGCCTGTATGATGACCGGAGTGAATTTTTGGGAAGTTGGTAGAACCTCTGAAAAATTAGGCTTAGCAGGGCTTACTCCAGCGGAAATACATCTTTTTGCACAAAAGGGCTATATCGTAAGAAAATCCTTGGAAGAGGAGGTGGTAGCGTAATGAATAGGAAGATAATAGCGTGCACCATAGGTAACTGCGTACACGTAGCAGGTGTAATGAACTTTTTATCCCTTGCCGAGCAGGAAGGTTATGATGCGGAGTTTTCAGGAATAGCGTTGACGGTGGATGAGCTGATTCGTGAGGTAAAAGCTAAAAAGCCAGATTATGTAGGAATAAGTTTTCGCTTAACACCTGAACCTTTAAGACATATATTAAAAGAACTGAAGCAAAAAATTGATGAAGAAGATTTAAAGGGCATAAAGTGGATCTTTGGCGGCAATGAGCCAGCAGCCCTTGTAGCGAAAGAGTCAGGAATTTTTTACAAAGTATTTGACGGGACAGAAGATGTGGATGAAGTTATTGGGTTTTTAAGGGGAATTGACAAAAAGGAATTTGAACATTACCCAAAGGATTTAATTTCAAGGATTGAATCAAAATACCCTTATCCCATAATAAGGCATCATTTGGGGCTTCCTAAGGTTGAAGATACTATTGAAGCCATTAAAAAAATCGCAGAATCTAAGGTTTTGGATGTCATTTCAATTGCACCGGATCAAAATGCTCAAAGCTTTTTCTTTGAACCGGAAAAGATGGATAGGCGATTGGACGGAGCGGGAGGCGTACCGGTAAGGAAAAAAGAGGATTTTGTAAGGATGTACGAAGCAGCCCAAAGGGGAAATTTCCCACTGCTTCGTTGTTACAGCGGGACGAGTAATTTATTGAAATTTGCCGAGCTCTTAAAAGAAACCATTAATAACGCATGGGCAGCTATACCTCTTTGTTGGTACAGCGAATTGGACGGGAGAGGACCAAGAACCGTAAGAGATGCCATTTTTGAGAACCAACAGGCTATGAAATGGCATGGTGAAAGAGGAATACCCGTTGAAGTAAATGAGGCACATCATTGGAGCTTGAGAGATGCCCATGATGCTGTTGGAGTTGCGGCTTTTTATCTTGCAGCATATAATGCCAAAAAAGCGAAGGTTAAGGATTTTATTGCACAGTTTATGTTCAATGTCCCGCCTTCTATTTCCCCTAAAATGGACATCGCAAAAATGCTTGCAAAACTTGAACTTGTAAGCACATTGGAAGACGACAGCTTCAGAGTATACCGCCAGGTTAGGGCGGGTCTTGCAAGTTTTCCCTCCGATCTGAATATGGCTAAGGGGCAGCTTGCGTATTCTGCTTACATTTCGATGGCATTAAAACCTCATATATACCACGTAGTTGGCTTTTGCGAAGCACACCATGCTGCAGGTGCAGAAGAGATAATTGAAAGCTGTAAGATAGCAAGACAGATAATTAAAAATTCCTTTTTAGGCATGCCCGATTTTGTAAATGATAAAGAAGTAATAGAAAGGAAAGAAAGACTGAAAGAGGATGCAATGATAATAATAGATGCCATTAAGGAATTAGGA
Organism: Thermovenabulum sp.; assembly: GCF_049701175.1. Lineage (GTDB taxonomy): Bacteria > Bacillota > Thermosediminibacteria > Thermosediminibacterales > Thermosediminibacteraceae > Thermovenabulum. The sequence continues at coordinate 57,982 of NZ_JBNATW010000001.1, read as the reverse complement.
AAGGGAATAGAGGACCCTCTTTCTTCCCCTGATTGTATAGCAAAAGCCATACAAATAGGCATACTTGATGCACCACACCTAAAGGGAAGTAAAGCAGCAAAAGGTATGTTAACTACTAAGCTATATAAAGGAGCTTTATATCCTTACGATCCTATTAAAAAGAGGATATTAACGGAAAAAGAAAGGATAGAAAGACTCCTTTGCACAATTTAAAAAAATAAAGCCGGTAAAAACCGGCTTTATTTTTTGGGCTAACTTTTTTTTATATTATTTTTGCCGGAATAGCAACTTAAATACTCTGAAATATTGTGGTAAAATTAAAGCTAAGGCATTAAAAAAACAAGGGGTGAAAATAGTGGAAACGGTAAACAAAGGGTTAGAACAAGAATTTTTTGAAGAAATAGTAAATAACAATTTTCATTCCCCTTTCATTGAGTTAATGGGTTATAAGATGATTGAGATTGGGAAGGGAGAAGTAGCTATTGAATTCAATCCAGGAAAAGAAATGCTTAATGCAATTGGAATAGTGCACGGTGGTTCAACGGCTGCGTTATGTGATACTGCTATGGGATTTGCCGTCAGGAGTTTGGGGAAAATTCCCACAACCGTAGAGATGAAAATTAATTATTTACTTCCGATAAATTTGAATGAAAGGGTTATCGCCCGTGGAAGGGTAATAAAAGAAGGTGAAAATATTTGTGTGGCTGAGTGCGAAATAATTAAAGACAATAAAATAGCAGTTAAATCAATTGGGACCTATTTTAACTTAAAAAAATAATGATTATTGGAGGTTATAAATTATGCTTTTAAATTTAAGCCCCTACGCCTTTAAAATCGGACCTATATCGGTGCATTGGTACGGTATTTTTATGGCTATTTCTTTTCTTGTGGGTACCTATTATTTATATATTAAAGGAAGAAGGAAAGGCATAGATGAAGACTTTATATTAAATCTTGCGATGATAGTGATTATTTCTGGAATAATTGGAGCAAGATTAATGTTTGTTTTGACTAACTATCCTCAGTGGTTTATTAAAGAGCCTTTACAGGTAGTTAAGATTTGGGAAGGTGGTTTATCTTGGCACGGTGCTTTACTTGGCGGTTTTTTGAGCGGTTGGTGGTACTGCAAGAAAAATAATGTCAATCCCAATGAAATGGCTGACCTCACGGTGCTTGGTTTATCTTTTGGCTACATAATCGTAAGGATAGGTAATATATTCAACCAAGAAGTCCTGGGCAGAATGACGGATTTTTCCTTCGGAAGGTGGCCCGCTCAACTGGTAGGTTCTTTTATCGGCCTTGTTCTACTTATAAGGTTTTTATATTTAGAAACGAAAAACCCTCCAAAAGGCTATCAATTTTGGTCTTTTATTTGGTATCATCAACTTTTACGAGCATTATTTGAGGAAACCGTAAGAGATAATCCTCTTTATCTGGTGCATTATGTTAACCCCCGTTGGGGAATTGGATTTTTCACCTTAACCCAGTTGATGACACCTTTTGTAATAGGCTTTGCTTTTTATATGTATAAAACCACAGCAGAACAAAAAAATGGAGCTTAAAGCTCCATTTTTATTCTAATATAACCACAGGTTTTATTAAGTCTTGCGGTTTATCTTTCATCAAGAAGAAAGCATCTTCAATATGTTCAAGCCCGCGGAATACGTGTGTTACTAATTTGCCTGGGTCTATGCGATTATATATGACAAGATCAATAAGTCTTTCCATTCTCAGTCTTCCGCCTGGGCACAAACCGCCTCTTATTGTTTTATGAGCCATACCGCATCCCCATTCTGATCTGGGAATTGGTAAAACTTCTCCCTCGCCAAAGTAATTAATGTTCGCAATTGTGCCACCTGGCTTGACAACCTTGACTGCAGTTGCCATGATGTCGGCATTGCCGCCGCTGATAATTACACAATCAACACCTTTTCCATCAGTGAGTTTCATTATTTGTTCTTCTATAGGGCCATTCTTGTAGTTTATAACATCAGTAGCTCCGTACTGCTTTGCAACTTCGACACATACAGGTCTGCTGCCTACAACAAAAATTCTCCCCGCTCCGCGCAGTTTTGCACCGGCTACAGCCATAAGTCCTACCGGACCGATACCGAAAACTGCTACTGACGCACCAAGTGCTATTTCAGCCATTTCTGCCCCATGAAAACCGGTAGTCATCATATCAGGAATCATAACAGCAGCTTCTAGAGGAATTTCTTTCGGTAGATGTGCAAGATTCATATCTGCATCATTCACGTGGAAGAATTCTCCAAAAACTCCATCTTTAATATTTGAAAACTTCCATCCTGCAAGCATGCCGCCGGAGTGCTGATGGTAACCTCTTTGGGCCTTCAGGGTTCGCCAATCTGGGGTAATAGCAGGAACTACTACACGGTCCCCGGGTTTAAAATCTTTAACCTCGCTACCGACTTCAACTACTTCACCTACCGCTTCATGTCCGAGGATCATGTTATGTCTTTCGCCTATAGCACCTTCAAATACGGTGTGAATATCTTATGTACACGGAGCTACAGCTAAAGGCCTGATTATAGCATCAAAAGGTCCTGGAGTGGGTTTTTCCTTTTCTATCCATCCTACTTTTCCGATTCCAAGCATTGCGAAACCTTTCATTGTAAAACCTCCTATAATATTTTATTTGCAGATTAATAGGATTGTAATAACATTCACAATTTCAGAATATCAAAAAATCAAAAGTTTGTCAATAAATGTCAAAAATTTAACAATAATATCAAATGTTGTCGAAAATTGTTATTGGTTATCAAGAAAGTTATAAGAACATTTAGGGAAATGCCGTTTTATAAAAAGGCTTGCTTGACTAAGGGGTTAATCTCGGGTATATTTATATTACGAAAGTAAACAAAATAAGCCGGGCAAGGGGTGTATTATCTGTCCGGAAAATTGAGTGCGCCTATAGCTCAGGGGACAGAGCACCGGCCTCCGGAGCCGGGTTTGCGGGGGTTCGAATCCTCCTAGGCGCACCATTTTTATTTTAAGAAAGGAGCGATTTATGTCGTCAGTTAATAAAAAAATTCTGAAACTCTTTTTAGCGATAATGTTTTTAATTTTTGTATCAGTATCTACGGCAAATTCAGTTAGAGTAAAAGCCGATGATAATAATAAAAATTTTTATATTTCAAGGGGCGAATTTGCGAACATTTTAGTTAATTTAGCTTTTCCAAATTGGGACGGCCCAAAAGAGGGTGACAATTTTTTTACAGATTTAGATGAACCCTCTTTGAATAAGGATTCGATATTATTTCTTTATAAAAAAGGTATATTAAGGGGATACCCGGACAAAACGGCAAAATCCAACAAGTCAATTACATATTTTGAAGCTTTTGCGTTGATATCAAGGACCTTAGGAGTTGTAGATATTTCCGATAACGATAATAATGGCCATTGGGCATTAACCTATTTTAACGTATTAAAAGAAGAGGGATTTTTAAAAAAAGGATTTAACGAGTATGAAAATAAAATAATAACTCGCAGGGAAGCTGAAGAGCTGCTTAACAAGATTTTTTCAAATCAGGGTGATGCCCAGGATTTGGTAATTGATTTAATAAAAAGTAAAAATATGCTGAAAAGTTATGGCAGGAAAGATATTTATAGGGTCGTCCTAGAAAAAGATGGACAAGCCTATGTAAGTATTGTGGAAATTTACACGAAATTTTTAAAAGAAATTTTTCATCAGATAATATCCATGAAATCTTTTGATACAGAAGATTTTAGTGAAATTGAAATTTATGCAGACAAAAATTATAATTATTTAAATGTTGTGAGTAGCAAAAATAAAGATAATTGTCAAAAATGGATAAAAATAAAATCTACATTTACAAATTCAATAAATTTTCCGATGTTTGTTGAGCATTTTGATTATAGTAAATGCCTTTTTAGGCTTGAAAAGGAAGATTCCCAAGAGGGTTTAACTAAATTAATATACTATGTTACTGATTCCAGCAACCAAGATATAAAAACCATTTTAGAAAAAATAGGCGTGGTTTCGCAAAACACCAACCAGCAGGATGTTAATTTTACAGTAGAGAAAATTAGAGGAGAAGTATATATTGACAAGACCGGTAAGATTTTAAAAGAGGCATATGAATTAAAAATTTATATTAATCCTTTAAACCGTATTACACTTAATGGGCTTAGTGAATATTTTGAAATAGGGGAAGATGGGGAATTTGAAATACCAGAAGAAGTGAGGAATGCTCCATTGATGGATATCTAAATCCATGCTCAAGAGAGTGCATTAACGAAAGGGGAAGATAAATGATAAAAATTCTAAAAAGGTTGAAATACATAATTGCATTCTTTGTTTTAGTGACAATTACTTTTTCAGCCTATACTCCATCTTATGCGGCCACTGCCAGTGTGATTTTTGATGGCAGCCTTCTCAAGTTCGATGTTAATCCTATATTCAAAAATAACAGGATTTTTGTTCCTTTTAGGGTTTTAAGCGAAAAAATTGGTACCAATGTGGAATGGGATGGCAAGGAAAGAAAAGTAATAGCTGTAAATAGCGAGAAAACCGTTGAATTGAAATTAAACAGCAAGGTCGCTTTGATTAATAACAAGCCATATAACCTGGATGTTTCTCCCATATTATATCAAGGGAGGGTGCTTGTACCTTTGAGGTTTTATGCTGAGGCCTTTGGGGCTATGGTAAATTGGGATGAAAAAAATAGAACTGTTAATATAATTTCCAAGCAAAAGGTTTTAAAACATGTATTAGGGTATTACTACTCGTATTCCTTTCAGGATTTTGTAAGCAATGCTGACAAATTAACTTCTGTTGCTGTTAAATGGTATACCTTAGATGACAATGTTAATCTCACCAATTATGATAAAAAAAGGTTTATAATGACTCCTCAGGACTACAAAGAGGTATTTAGGATAGCAAGGGAGAAGGGAATATACGTATATGCCCTTGTGTTTGAGAGCGATAGGCAAAAATTGACAAAAGCTCTTGCAACACCCGATAAAAGAAAAGAAATTGTTGAAAGTATCGTCTATGAGGTGCAAAAAGAAGGCTACGATGGGGTAAATCTTGATTTTGAGTATTTGAGTCCTTCGGATAAGGATAATTTCAATGAATTTGTAAAATCCCTTTATTTTGCTCTGAAAGAAAAAAATAAAACCTTAAATCTTTCTCTACCTGTTAAAACTGAAGAAAGGGATTGGTGGCCGGGTTATGATTATGAAACCTTAGGAAAATACTCTGATTTTGTGGTTCTCATGGCCTACGATAAAAACCCTGCAAATCCCGAGCCTCAGGCCGGGGTGGATTGGGTGGAGAAAATACTGGATTATACGCTAAAAAGAATTCCTCCTGAAAAAGTGGTTTTGGGTATTGGATATTACGGATATGCATGGGCAAACGGCAAAAAATATACGGTGCTTCCTTCAAGAGCGGGTTTTAATTACACTGGAATTCTTTATGTAGATGAATTGCAGGAAAAGTACGGATTAAAATTCAAAATCGATGAGAAATCCCTGATGGCTAATGGAATTTTCACCGATGAAAATAATGTCACTTATCAGATTTGGATGGAAAGCGATTTAGCTGTAAAAAACAAGGTAATTTATGCAGTTTCAAAAGGTCTAAAGGGTATTGCTGTGTGGAGGCTGGGATATACTACTGAAGGTTTTTGGAATGCTGTTGGGGAAAAAATAGTGCCTTTGAAAAAATAAAAAAATCCCGCAAACTTGCGGGATTTTTTTCTTTATATAATAGTCTATTTGTGATATTATTAACTTATTAAGGGTGATTCATATGGTGATTGCTCTTATTGGGAAAAGTGGAACGGGTAAAAGTCATAAAGCTTTGATGATAGCGGCATTAAATAATGCTGAAATAATAATCGATGATGGCCTTTTAATTTATAATAACAGCGTAGTGGCGGGTATTTCGGCAAAGAAGGAAAAGACGAAAATAGCGGCAATAAAAAGGGCTTTATTTAAAGACCCCTCTCATGCAAAAGAGGTAAGGGAAAAATTGTCAGAAATAGGTTATGACAAAAACATCCTCATAATCGGTACTTCCGTTAATATGGTAAAGGAAATATGCAATACCCTTTCCTTGAGTTTACCCGATAAAATAGTATATATTGAAGAAATTTCTTCGGATAAAGAAATTGAAATTGCTAAATATTATAGAAGTAAGGAAGGAAAGCACGCCATACCTGCACCTACCCTTGAAGTTAAAAAGTATTTTTCCGGCTATTTGCTTGACCCCATGAAAATATTTTTCAGAAGAGGGAAGATAGAGTTTGAAAAGGAGAGCACAGTGGTAAGGCCAACTTACAGTTATCTTGGCAGGTACACCATTTCCAACGTGGCCTTAGAGCAGCTTGCACTTTTTGCAGCAAACAGCGTAAAAGGTGTGGCAAAAGGAGGAAGGGCCATATTAGAAAATTATGAGAGCGGTATTGTCATCAATTTAGAATTAAACGTCGAATACGGTTTTAAAATCGATGAACTTCTTTCAAAGGTTCAGGAGGAGGTGAAGAAAATTGTGGAATACCATACAGCTTTAAATGTTCTAAGGGTTAATGTAACTGCTAAAAAACTGATATTATAGCTGATACTATAAAGGTAAATTGAATTTTTTAGTATTATTTTTTAGTATTAATTAAGAAGGAATCTTTAATTTAAATGTAGAATATTTTTTTGTATTTTGTATAAAGTATTTATTATTGTTTACGAAAGGGTGAAAGGGATGAAATGCAATCACTGTGAAGAACAGGGACTGGAGAAAAATTTTAAAGATACGGACATCGATCTTACGGTTTTGCAGGAAGCTTTGAAGGATTATAAGGAATCAAAAAACAATTTGATCACTGCCCTTCAAATAGCACAAGAAATTTACGGTTATCTACCAAGAAAAGCACTTTACTATATAGCCGAGGAGATGAAGGTTAAGCCTGCAAAGGTATTTGGGGTTGCAACTTTTTATACCCAATTCAGGTTAAAGCCAATTGGAAAGCACTTAATAATGCTCTGTCAGGGAACTGCTTGCCATGTAAATGGTTCGGAACTGATTAAAAATGCTATATGCGATGAATTAAAGATTGAAGAAGGGGAAACAACCGAGGATGGGTTGTTTACACTCCAGAATGTGGCCTGCCTTGGGTGCTGCAGTTTGGCACCCGTAATGATGATAGATGGTGAGGCTTACGGGAAATTGACACCGGACAGGGCGAGGGAAATAATAAGGGAAATTTACAATAAAGAGAAGGTTTGAGAAATTTTGGAGGTGTGCGGGGTGAAAGTATTAGTAGGCCTTGGCAGCTGCGGAATAGCTGCAGGGGGAAATAAAGTTTTACAGGTAATCGAAGAGGAAGTAAATAAAAGCGGAATTAATTTAGAAATTGAAAAAGTTGGATGCATCGGTCTTTGCTATTTGGAACCCATTGTTGATGTTATAGATGACAGCGGTAACAAAACCACTTACGTCAAGGTGACTCCGGAAATAATGAGAAACATCTTCGAGGAACATATATTAAAAGGCAATGTGATCGAGAAAAATGTAATTTCAAAAGAGGATGTAGAGTATTTAAGGGGTCAAAAAAGAATAGCTTTAAGAAACTGTGGAGTTATTAACCCTGAATCTATTGAAGAATATATAAAAAATGGGGGTTATAGGGCTTTAGAAAAAGTCCTTAAAGAAATGACTCCCGAAAGGGTGATTGACGAAATAAAAATTTCAGGTTTAAGAGGACGCGGAGGGGCGGGCTTCCCTACATGGTTTAAGTGGAATGCTGCAAGGCAGGCAGCAGGATCCCCAAAATATATTGTGTGTAATGCGGATGAGGGAGATCCTGGAGCCTTTATGGACAGGAGCATTCTTGAGGGTGACCCCCATTCTGTAATAGAAGGTATGGCAATTGCTGGCTTCGCTATTGGGGCAGAACAGGGTTTTATTTACGTAAGGGCAGAATACCCGCTTGCTATTAAAAGGCTGCAGATAGCACTAAAACAGGCTAAGGAAAAGGGTTATTTAGGTAAAAATCTATTTGGTACAAATTTCTCCTTTGATATAAAAATAAAAGCTGGAGCTGGAGCTTTTGTATGCGGCGAAGAAACTGCCCTTATAGCATCATTAGAAGGAGAAAGGGGAATGCCCAGGTTAAAACCGCCTTTCCCTGCTCAAAAGGGTTATTTGGGAAAACCCACAAACATAAACAACGTGGAGACTTTTGCTAATGTACCGTGGATAATCTTAAACGGCGGCAGCACTTTCGCGCAAATCGGTACCGAAAAAAGTAAAGGTACAAAGGTATTTGCCCTTGCGGGTAAAATTAAAAAGGGCGGACTTGTGGAAGTTCCTATGGGAATTTCCTTAAGAGAAGTAATTTTTAATATTGGCGGAGGAATAAAGGGAGACAAAAAGATAAAAGCCGTTCAGTTAGGAGGCCCTTCAGGAGGATGCATACCGGAATCTCTCTTGGATACTCCTGTTGACTATGAGTCCATAGTAAAAACAGGTGCAATTATGGGTTCCGGCGGTATGATTGTTATGGATGAAACCACCTGTATGGTGGACATGGCAAGGTACTTCCTTGCTTTTACCCAGAAGGAATCCTGTGGAAAGTGCACTCACTGCCGTATAGGTACAAAACGGATGCTGGAAATACTTGAAAGAATAACAAGCGGCAATGGTAAAGAGGGAGATATTGAAAAATTAGAGGAGTTAGCCTTAAATGTTAAAGAAGGTTCTCTTTGCGGATTGGGCCAGACGGCTCCCAACCCGGTGCTTACAACCTTGAAATATTTTAGGGATGAGTATGAGGCCCATATATACGACAAAAAATGTCCTGCAAAGCAGTGTAAAGCCCTTATTAGTTTCATGATTGATGAAGAGAAATGCAAGTCGTGCGGATTATGTGCCCGCAAATGCCCTGCGAATGCTATAGAGGGAGAAAAGGGCAAACCTTATAGCATAATTCCCGATAAATGCGTAAAATGCGGCACCTGCGTACAAGTTTGCCGTTTCAACGCCATAAGAGTTGAATAGGTTTGGAGGGGGAAAAATGGAAGAAATAAGGCTTAATATAAACGGATTGGAAGTAAGGGGTAGAAAAGGCCAAACTATTGTTGAAGTAGCAAGGGAAAATGGTATTGATATTCCCACCATGTGCTACGATGAGAGGGTAAAAATATACGGTTCCTGCGGTGTGTGTTTGGTAGAGGTCGAAGGAGCACCAAAATTATTGAGGGCATGTGCGACTGAAATAACTGAAGGTATGGTAGTGAGGACAAATACAGAAAAGGTAAGAAAGGCAAGAAAGGTGGCCTTTGAACTCCTTTTGTCAAACCATATAGGGGATTGCCGCCCTCCCTGCCAGCAGGCATGTCCCGCTCATACGGACTGTCAGGGTTATGTAGGGTTGATTGCAAACGGCCAATATAAGGAAGCTGTAAAACTAATAAAAGAACAGCTGCCCTTACCGGCGAGCATCGGCAGGGTTTGCCCTCACCCTTGTGAGGATGCTTGCAGGAGACAGTTGGTGGAAGAGCCTATTGCGATAGCCTGGCTAAAGCGGTTTGTAGCGGATATAGACCTGTCCTTAGATACTCCCTATATGCCCGAAATGGATGCACCCACCGGCAAAAAAGTTGCTGTAGTTGGAGGAGGCCCAGCAGGCCTTAGTGCAGCTTATTACCTTGCAAAAGCTGGTCATAAAGTTGTGATTTACGAGGCAATGGAAAAATTGGGAGGTATGTTGAGGTACGGCATTCCTCAGTATAGGCTTCCCAAAGAGGTTCTTGACAAAGAAATTGAACTCATCGCCCGCATGGGAGTGGAGTTTGTTACAAACTGTAGAGTAGGGAAAGATATTTCTTTAGATTATTTAAGAAAAAACTATGATGCTGTTTTTATTGCCATAGGTGCCTGGAAAAGTTCAAAACTCGGCTGCCCTGGAGAAGAACTCAAAGGTGTGGTTGGCGGTATAGAATTTTTAAGGGCTGTAACAAAAGGTGAAAAAATTGAAATGGGCAGCAAAGTTGCAGTAGTAGGCGGCGGAAATACAGCTATGGATGCTGCAAGAACCGCTGTGCGTTTAGGGGCAAAAGAGGTTTATGTCCTTTACAGGCGTACAAAAGAGGAAATGCCGGCAAATGAAATTGAGGTTATTGAGGCTGAAGAAGAAGGGGTTAAATTCGTATTTTTGGTTGCACCCAAGGAAATAATAGGTGAAAACGGTAAGGTTTCTGCTATTAAGCTGCAAAAGATGAGGTTGGGAGAACCGGATGCGTCCGGAAGAAGGAGACCCGAACCTATTCCTGGTGAAGAAATGACGCTTGAAGTGGAAACGGTTATTGCGGCAATTGGGCAGGAAGTAAACATAGAAGGTTTTGAAGGGCTTGCAATTACAAGGAAAAAGACCATAAGTGTAGATGAAAAAACCTATGCCACCAATATACCGGGTGTTTTTGCTGGCGGAGATGCTGTAAACGAAGGTCCCGGCATTGCCATTGAAGCCATTGCAGACGGCAAAAACGCAGCGGAAGTGATAAAAACCTATCTTGAAGGAGAGATAGTCCCTATAAAAGAAAGCTACGTAGTTAAAAGAGAAGGTTTGACAAGAGAAGACTTTGCTGACAGGGAAGTTGTAAATAGAGTTGAAATGCCCCATTTGTCACCAGAGGAAAGAAAACATAACTTCTTTGAAATAGTAAAAGGTTATACCGAAGAAGAAGCCCAAAAAGAAGCTATGCGCTGCTTGGAGTGCGGCTGCAAGGATTACTTTGAGTGCAAATTAATTAAATACGCCAATGAATACCAAGTCGAACCGGAGAGATTTAGCGGTGAGGCCAAGAAACATGCTTATAAAGACGAGCATCCTTTTATCATAAGAGACCCTCAAAAGTGTATACTTTGTGGACTTTGCGTCAGAGTTTGCGAAGAAGTAATGGGAGTTACGGCCCTCGGATTTGTAAACAGGGGATTTGAGACGGTAATTAAACCGGAATTTGAGCTGGCCTTAAAGGATACATCCTGTATTTCCTGCGGACAGTGCGTTGCTGTATGCCCGACGGGAGCACTTCAGGAAAGATTCTTCGTTAAAAAACCTGTCCCTGTTAAAACGGAGAAAAGGGATACAGTCTGTTCCTTCTGCGGAGTAGGATGCAATGTAGTCTTGGATATGTCGGGGGACAAAGTAATAAGGGTACTGCCAAATAAAGAAAGCAAAGTAGACGGCGGACATCTCTGTGTCAAAGGGCGTTTCGGTTTGGGCACATTGCTAAAACAGGAATTAATTGAAAAACCATTAATAAATAGTGGGGAATCCTATAAAGAAATTTCTTATGATGATGCTATAAATTACGTCAACAGAAAGATTCAGGGGATAAAAGCACAGTATGGAGGAGATAGCATTGCGCTCTTTGCATCTCCTAAGTTGACAAATGAAGAATTATATTTGGTAAAAGAGCTTGCAAAAAAGATAGACACACCGTATTTGGCGTCTTTCAGTAGTTTACCCAGCGGAATAAAGGATGTTTTGGGTTTTGATGGTTCAACAGTAACCCTTGAAGAAGTTTCTGCTGCGGATGTAATATTGTTATTGGGATGCCATTTGATGGAAGATTATGCGGTAGTTGGAGTTAAAGTAAGGCAAGCTTTAGGGCGCGGTGCAAAACTTATTGTAGTAAATAATAAAAAGACCATAGCTGATGATTGGGCAGATGTAGTAATAAGGCCCGAAAACGATACTGATTTTATTAAAGCAATAATTAAGGCTTTGTTAGAAGAAGGAGTAAATCCCGGCATTTCTTCCCTCGAAGGTTTTGAGGATTTGAGAAAATCCATTGAAAATGTTGTTGTTTCCGATGAAGTAAAAGAAATAGCAAAATTATACGGCAAGGCAAAAAATGCTGTGGTAATTTTCGACCACGATAGGCTTACAAAAGAAGCTGAAAGGCTTATCGCTCATATGGCAGTTGTTTCAGGACATATAGGAAGGCCGAGAAACGGAATATTGATGCTGAGGAGCAAAAATAATTCCCAAGGGCTTTCAGATTTAGGATTATGTGAAGATTATAAGGATATACTCAGACTAATTGAAGAGGGCAAGATAAAAGCTGCACTGGTATTTGGCGAAGACCCTGTGTCAGATAATAATTCTTTGAAGGATATTTTTAGTAAACTCGAATTTTTGATGGTGCAGGATATGGTTTTGACGGAAACTGCAAAACTTGCTGAAATTGTACTGCCTGCTCAGTCGATACTTTCCAAAAAGGGAACATTTACCAGCTTTGAGGGAAGAATTCAGTGGTATGAAGGAGTAGAAAACAATAAAGAGTTAAAAGATTGGAAAGTCATACTTAACTTATTAAAATCTTTTGGTTACGAAAAAGATTACGCCGATGTAGAAGATATTACTTATGAAATTTCTTATAAAGTGCCGGCTTACAGGTATATAAAATTAGCTATGGATAAAAAAGGTGGTATTATTAGCAGGCATGATTGGGAAGAGATGAAAAAAGGCTTGAGGCTTTCGGCGACAGAAAAAGCAGAGATGTTCAAAGATAGAATATTGGTTGATGCCGTTGAGAGAAAATTTATGAATAAATTAATTGAAAGCGGAATTCTAAAATAGTATAATTAAAAGAAAATGTTATAGTAAAAGGGCTCGTATTTTTCCTTTAAAATACGGGCCCTATTGTTAATTTTTTATAAAAAAAAAGGAATTATCTAAAAGCCGTTGAATAATAATATGTTACGAATCGAGAGATTAGGAAGGGATGCTTTAAATGAAAGTTGGAATACCGAGGACGCTTTTTTATTACGCCTATTCGCCGTTTATTCTAAGCTTTTTAGAAGAACTTGGGGTTGAAGTAGTTGTTTCAGAACAAACTTCTAAAGAGATAATAGATGAAGGAGTGGAGGATGCGGTTTCCGACGCATGCGTTCCAATAAAATTATTTCACGGGCATGTAAAAAATTTGTTTAAAAAAGCTGACCTGATTTTGGTTCCGAGGCTTGTCAGCGTAAATAAAGAAGCTACTTTTTGCCCTAAATTTTTAGGTCTGCCCGATATGCTCGAAAATTCCATACCTGATTTTAACAATATGTTGGAGATAAGGGTTGATACAAAAGGAAAAAAAAGGGAGCTTTTTAAAATCTGTTTAAAAACCGCAAAAATTCTGGGGAAGGGTTTTTTAAAGGCATGGAAAGCGTGCAATATAGCCCTTAAAAGCTATGAGGAATACTGCCAAAGGATGCAGGAAGGTGCTTTATTGCCTCTTGGCATTGAATCTCAGGATAAAAATAAAGATATTAAACTTGGTGTAGTGGGTTACCCTTATATCTTATATGATTCTTATCTTAGTTTGGATATTATAAAAAAGTTGATTTCTCTGGGATGCTATGTAATAACGCCGGAAATGCTTCCGGAGAGAGTAAAAAAAGAAGAAAGTTTAAATATAAAAAAGTTGCTCTTTTGGACTTTTAGCAATAATGTTTTGAGGGCATCCTACCATTTTATCAACAATAGAAATGTGGATGGAATAATTCATGTTACTGCATTCGGGTGTGGGCCGGATTTTATTGTAGATAAGCTGCTGGAATTGGAATGTAAAGAAAAAAATATCCCCTTTCTTACGGTTACCTTGGATGAACATACCGGACAGGAGGGTGTCAATACCAGATTGGAAGCATTTGTTGATATGATAAAAATAAAAAAGGCGAGAAAAGAGGCGGCGGTATCATGAGAAAGGTATCCTTTCCTTTTGTCGGAACGGCAAATATTCCTTTCGAAAATCTTATGAGGGCCTTGGGCAATGATGTGATTTTACCTACAAGGCCTACTAAGGAAACCTTAAGCCTTGGGACAAAATATGCACCCGAGTTTGCATGCCTTCCTTTTAAAATAGTGCTCGGCACTTATATAGAGGTTTTGGAAAAAGGTGCGGATACCCTTGTCTCAACAGGGGGAGTGGGTCCTTGCAGAGCAGGGCTTTACACTACTTTGCAGGAGAAAATTTTAAAAAGCCTCGGATATCAATTTGAAATGATCACATTGGAACCCCCGAGTCGTTATCTTAAGGATTTAATTCAAAACATAAAAAAATTAATAAACGTGAAATTAAGGCTTAGAGATTACTTTAATATAGCAAAATTCATTTGGAAGGAATTACAGCTTCTTGATAAGGCTGAAAAGCTAAGCCATAAAGTAAGACCAGTGGAGGTAAAAAAGGGAGATGCTTCTTTGGCTTATAAAAAATCCATTGAGCTTGTAAAACAGGCAAGGGATTATAAAGAGCTTTTGGAAGTGGAAAGGGAAATCGAAAAGCTCTTTGATAAAATAGAAAAAAAGGATGTAGATCCTATTAAAATCGGAATTGTGGGAGAAATCTATGTGCTTTTAGAACCTTCGGCAAATTTAGAAATAGAAGAAATGCTCGGTGATTTAGGAGTTTATGCAGAAAGGTCTATGTTCCTTGCTGGGTATACCTTTTATAATGCTATCATGGATTTACTGCACAGGCCGGGAGAAAGGGATGTCAAAAAGGAGGCAATGCCCTACTTTAAAGAAATGTGCGGAGGGCATGGAAGAGAATCGGTGGGGAATGCTATAATATTTGCAAAAAGGGGATTTGATGGTGTTATTCAACTTTCACCTTTTACTTGCATACCCGAAATTGTTGCAAAGAGCATTTTGCCGAAGGTATGCAGTAAATACAATATAGGTTTTTTGCCCATTACATTAGATGAGCAAACGGGAAAAGAGGGCTTGCGAACAAGAGTAGAAGCCTTTGTAGATCTTCTTGCAGCTAAAAGGAAGAAAAATTGTATAAAAGGGGATGCGAAAAATGGCACATTTTTTGGGGATTGATGTAGGGTCTGTAAGCACAAACATCGTGATAATTGATGATTATGGTGAAGTCAAGGAAGCTATATATATTAGAACTCAAGGCCAGCCTATAAAAGCGGTACAGGAAGGCCTTAGAATGCTTGCAGATAAAGAAGGGAAATACGATATAAGAGGTGTTGGCACTACCGGAAGCGGAAGACAACTTGCAGCGGTAATAGTTGGAGCAGACGTAATAAAAAATGAAATTACAGCCCATGCAGTTGCAGCCCAAAAGGAAGTGCCCGATGTTCAAACCGTTATAGAAATAGGCGGACAGGATTCAAAAATAATAATTTTAAGGGACGGAGTTGTTACTGATTTTGCAATGAATACCGTATGTGCTGCGGGTACAGGTTCTTTTTTGGACCAGCAGGCTAATAGGCTCGGCATCCCTATAGAAGAGTTCGGTAACTTAGCCCTTAAATCCCAAAACCCCGTAAGGATTGCTGGAAGGTGTGCTGTTTTTGCCGAGTCCGATATGATACATAAGCAGCAACTCGGGCATAAGATCGAAGATATTATAAGGGGTTTATGTCAGGCTCTTGTAAGGAATTATTTAAACAATGTGGGGAAAGGAAAGGAAATACTTCCGAGAGTAGTATTTCAGGGAGGTGTAGCTGCGAATTCGGGAATGAAGGCAGCTTTCGAAGAGGCCCTTCAAATGGAGGTTTATGTGCCCAAATATCATCATGTCATGGGCGCAATTGGGGCAGCGCTCCTTGCAAAAGATGCTAAGGTAGAAAAAACAAAATTTAGAGGTTTTAGAGCAAGCGAAATCTATTTTACGGCAGACAGTTTCGAATGTAGAGGTTGTTCTAACCGGTGTGAAGTGGTAAACATTAAAATGGATGAAAAAATAATAGCTCGATGGGGTGATAGGTGTAACAAATGGAAGATAATGGAAAATGGGATAGAAGGATAAAAATGTTTATAGCCTGCTGATGGTTAACTATCGATACCCATTGATTTACGGTACCTCGCTAATCATCAGCAGGCATTTATATTTTTCCACGCATCATATGAAGTTATAATGAAAAATTTTAATCAAAATGGGATAAAAGAGTAAATTATTTATTTAATAAAAAAAATTATATGCTAAAAAAAGGAAATACTAAAAAAGAGTCAAATACTAATAATACTGGCTGATATGAAATATTAGAGGTGGTTTTTAGTGTACGAACTGTTGGCCCAGATTGCAAAATATGTAATTATTGGGCTTTTATATTATTTTTTGTATAATTTTTTAAAAATAATGGTGATGGACTTAATAGAAGATAAGCAGGAAAATTTAGGATATGTCTTAAAAACCGAAGATGGAAAAGTATATACTCTTTTAAAGGTTACAACTATCGGCAGGGCTAATGACTCGGACATAGTGATTGATGACCCTTATTTATCCAGTAAGCATGCAATAATTTATAAAAAAGGGAATGCGTTATATATTCAGGATTTGAAAAGCACCAACGGAACTTTTTTAAACGGCGTTAGAATAAAAAGGCCGGTAAAGTTGAAGGAAAACGATGAACTGATCCTGGGAAGCAAAAAGTACGTTTTAAAGAGGAGGGAAGCGGATGCACCCTCAGATTGAAGATGTTTACAATAAATCTGTAGGTATTTTAGCTTTAATAGGTATTATAAACTTTTTATTGCTATCGTATTTTAATAAAACCTTAGGAATAGGTATATTTTACGGTGCTCTGATTTTTTTAGCAACCTTCTTTTTATGCTATATTATCAACTATAAATTTATAGAAAATTCAGATGTATATCTTTTTTTACTCTCAAGCTTATTGGTGGAATTGGGACTTATTATGTTATGTAGGATAAATCCAGAGCTTTATAAAAAACAGGTTGTTTTTTACGTCATAGGGGCATTTCTTTTTATACTTTCTACTATTATGACAAACTACTTTATAAAAAGGGTTAAAAATCCGCTGCTTTTTTGGTTGATAACTTTTGTATTTTTGCTTTTACCTATATTATTCGGGGTAGAAAGGGGAGGAGCAAAAAACTGGATATATATTAAAGGTCTTTTTTCCTTCCAACCTTCGGAAATTGCCAAGTTATTTTTTGTTTTTTACCTATCTTCAAATTTAAAAGAAGGAAAAATAAAAAATATGTCCAAATTTATTTTAGAAATATTTTTAATTATTGTTTTATTAATATTAGCAAAGGATTTGGGCGGTGCGATGCTATTTTACCTCACTGCGTTGATGTTAATATTCATAGCAACCTCAAGGTATGACTATGCGTTTTTGGGCATATTGTTTGGGATCTTTTTAGGATTAGCAGGTTTTCATTCCTTTCCGTATATTAGAGCAAGGGTGCTTGCTTGGTTAGACCCATGGCAGGACGTACCCGGAAGGGGTTATCAGATTGCTCAATCCCTTTTTGCCATTGCTCAAGGTGGATTCTTCGGGACGGGACTTGGCCTGGGACATCCGGAGTACATTCCGGCGGTGGCAACGGATTTTATTTTCTCTGCTTTTACAGAGGAGTTTGGTTTTTTAGGGGGGCAAGCACTGATTATTTTATATTTTTTACTGGTTTATAGAGGTGTAAGGATATCTCTTCGTTCGATAGATTCATATCTTTCTTTGGTTTCCATAGGGCTGACGGTATTTTTCGGCCTGCAGGTGTTTACTATCATAGGTGGGGTTATTAAATTAATCCCTATAACAGGAGTTACCCTTCCTTTCATGAGTTATGGCGGGAGTTCGATGATAATAAGTTTTACATCCCTCGGTATACTAAATGGTGTCTGGATAAGCAGTAGGGAAGAGGAGGGGATAGGGTAAAAATGAACAATTTACAAAAAAATATTAAGATAATTTTTTTTATATTTTGTATAATGTTTTTATCCTTAATGTCCTATTTAACATTTTTTCAGCTATACGAAAGGCAAAGGCTTATAGAAAGTTCCTTCAACAAAAGGCTTTGGGAACAGGAAGCAAAAATGAGAAGGGGGGCAATTTTGGATAGAAACGGTGTAACCCTTGCAGAAACCGTGGAAGTAGGCAGTGAAAAAAAGAGGATATACATTAGCGGAGAAGCTTTTGGCCCTCTTTTAGGATACTCTTCATCAAAGGTAGGCCGTTCAGGGTTGGAAAGTGCTTTAAACGGTGAACTCTTGGGAATTTCCCAACAGGACCCGCTAAAGGTTCTAAGGCAAAAAATACTTGGGCTATCTCAGGGGAACAATGTATACCTTACTATAGATTCTGAGCTCCAAAAGAAGGCGTACAGCTTATTACAGGGGAAAAAAGGCGCAATTGTAGCCATAGAACCGAAAACGGGTGCAGTCCTTGCAATGGTGAGTTCACCCGGTTTTGATTCAAATAAAATTGAAGAGGAATGGGAAAAACTTAAAAACGACGACAACCATCCATTATTAAATAGGGCTATACAAGGGCTTTATCCTCCCGGTTCTGCTTTTAAAGTACTGACTTTATGCGGGGCTTTGGAGAATTTTGCCGGAATTGAGAAGGAAAGGTTTACAACAAAGGGGTATATAAAAATAGGGGGCAGGATTATCAAAGATGATGATTTTATAAAGCCGGGGCAGTATGATCTTAAAAGAGCTTTTGCGGTTTCCAGCAATGCCATATTTGCCGAATTGGGTTTGCGGTTAGGGAGAGAGAAACTTTTAAAGGTTGCTAACAATTTTGGTTTTAATTCTGAGATACCTTTTGAATTACATGTTCAAAAAAGTCAATTCCCTGCACCTTCCTTTTTAGACAGCGACGTTCAATTGGCGGAAGATTCCATAGGGCAGGGGAAAGTCCTTGCAACCCCTCTTCAGATGGCCTCCGTTGCTCAGATTATTGCAAATGACGGAGTTTATTATAGTCCTTATATTGTAAAAAGTGTGGAAATGCCCTTTGGGGAAGTAAAGTCCAATAATTTTGGAGGTTTAAGGAAAGTGGTAATTTCACCAAATACTGCATATAAATTAAAGGAGTATATGACTGAAGTTGTTGAAAGCGGCACGGGTAGGGCTGCAAAAATTAAAGGCATTAAAGTTGCCGGTAAAACAGGGACGGCTGAAAATCCTCACGGGGAGCCACACGCATGGTTTATAGGATTCGCTCCGGTTGAAGCCCCCAAAATTGCCATTGCGGTAATTGTAGAGAATGGTGGTTCAGGAGGCAGGGTCGCAGCTCCTTTGGCAAGGGAGCTAATATTAGAGTATTTAAAGGGAAAAAAATAGATTTAAGAGGTGGTCGGAAAATGAAAAAAAGCCTTTTAGCAGATGGCGCTCTTTTACTAATAACAATGGGGTGGGGGTTAAATTTTGTTGTAATGAAAAATGTGTTTTCAAAAGTAACTCCTTTTATGTATTTAGCAGTGAGATTTTTAATTGCTTTCCTTATTCTTGCGGGTATTTTCAATAATAACCTTTGCAGTTTTTCGAAGGAGGAGTTAAAGGGAGGGTGCTTGGCAGGGCTGTTTTTATTTTTGGGTTTTGCAACCCAGGCAGTAGGCCTTTTATATACAACCCCTGCAAAATCAGGATTTATAACGGGCAGCAGTGTGGTTATGGTGCCTTTTTTTGCCTATTTTTTAACAAAAAAATTTCCCGGGTGGTCTCAAATAGCAGGAGCTTTATTGGCGTTTATTGGGCTTGCGGTAATCTCGATAGAAGGCGACTTTAAAATAAACCGAGGGGATGTAATAACCGTGTTTTGCGCTGTATTTTTTGCGATGCAGATTATAGCTATAGAATATTATGCAAAAAAAGCGGGTTCGGTTAATCTTGCAATATTGGAAACGGGTATAGTCGGCATGCTCTCCCTAATTGTGGGGGCTTTGTATGAACCAATGCCTGCTAAACTCGACCTTCATAGCTGGATGGCTATATTATATGCATCTATTTTTTGCACAGCAGGAGCTTTTGTGGTGCAAAACATAGCCCAAAAATATACAACTTCTACTCATGCTGCTGTTATTATGTGCCTTGAATCCGTTTTTGCCGGTCTTTTTTCCTTTATTTTCTGGCATGAACCCATTACTTTAAAATCCCTTTTAGGGTTTGCTTTGATTTTAAGCGGTGTTTTAATAACCGAGCTATTACCCTCAGATCTATCAAAAATAACAAGCATGTCTGGTTAACACTCGTCGATATGCCTTAAAGAAAAGGAAGCAAAAAGACCTGATATTAAGAATATTTCTGCGAATAAAAACATGTGAATATATGAAAACTTTTCCACGATAAAACCTCCGAGGATTGGAAGAAAGGTAGTTGGAGCTGTAAGGGTATTCATTAGTCCTATATATAAAGGTCTCTTTTCTTCAGGGGCGATTTTCAATAAATAGTTAAAAATCCCAACCCAAATTCCGCTGTTAGTAGCCCCTATTAGCATGAATATTAATATATAAATCGGAACATAAGGTAAATTTTTCGAAAAAAGCAACAAAGATAATAAGGCTAATACAGGGGGTAAAGAAATAAGGTAACCGGTTATTTTGATAACTCTTTTGCTTCCGTAAATATCATTAATTCTGCCAAAAATAAGCCCTGCAAAAATAAAGCCCAGCATCTGAGAAGATACAAAAATCCCAACTATATCTTCGGGAAGAGATAGTTTTGTTCTTGCAAAGGTTATATAAAAGGGAAGCGGCAAAAAGAAAAACCTGAAGAGGGTGTTAACTATCATAAGCATAGAGAAATCTCTGTCATTTTTAAACACTAAGGGTATTCCTTTAAAATACTCAATTAAGCTCAAAGCTGAATTTGTTTTACTTTTTTCATCTTCAATGAGCCGCAAAAAGGAAAGAAAAGAAAGGAAGGCAAAAAATAATGCCAGTGAAAAAATTAATATATAATTGTAAGGGAAAATTAAGGTTTTAATGTTTAAAATGCCTTTAATGATAAACCCTGTTACAAAGGAAAGGCTACCGCTTAGAAACTGTGTTTTTGAATAATACCTGCCCCTTAAATTAACGGGGATAGATTTTGCAAAAAGGTCAATCCATGGCACACCTGTGATGCCGTCAGCAAAGGACATTATTGTAAAAAACAAATAAAAGAAAATAAGGGATAATGCTGTACTTTTAACTGCCAAAAAAGCCGATAAGATTATTGAAAAAAGGGCAATTCTGTAAATAACTGCCCCTATTAATACTAAGGGTTTTTTATAAGGAAGGCTTTCCGCCTTTCTTGCTACCAGCAATTGAGGTAAAAACCATCCGCAGTTTCTAATAGTAGTTGTAAGCCCGATCAAGACCGGCGAAGTGGTAAGCATACTGACAAAGGACGGTATTATTGTACCCGCATCGATGAAGGATGTCGAGATATTAAAAAAAATTGAATCATAGCTTAATGCGTTGAAATTATTTTTTATCTTTTTTTCCTGATAATTGTTGTGTTCTTTTTGCTGTTCCAATTTTAATCCCCCCATAATCTTAGTATAACATATAAAAAAAGGTTTTTCGAAATCGTAAATAATTTTTCAAAATCGTGAGTAATTTTATTTTTTATTGAAGGATTAAAAGATTTTGTGTAGAATTATAAACTTAAGGATTTCCCATATAGAGGTGAATAAAATGCTTTTTGAAGTAAAGAGTGTAGAGGAAGCGGTTAAAATAGTGAAGGAAAATATTTCGGATTTTCAAAGGGATTCTGAAGATGTGGATTTATTCGATGCATTAGGCAGGGTAATTTATTCAGATGTGATTGCAATGGAGGATATACCGGCTTTTAATCGTTCTACAGTTGATGGCTATGCGGTTATTGCTAAGGATACTTTCGGAGCAAGCGAATCCATACCATCCATTCTTGAAATTGTAGGAGAGGTAAGGATGGGTGAAAAAGCAAAGGTAAAAATATTTGCAGGGCAAGCGGTAAAAATATCTACGGGAGGAATGCTTCCGGAAAATTCTGATGCAGTCGTTATGCTTGAATATACACAACCGCTTGATGAAAATACCCTGCTTGTAGAAAAACCGGTGGCACCCTTTGAAAATGTTATAAAAAAAGGCGAGGACATAGCAAAAGGCGAAACCCTTTTTAAAAGAGGCCATACCTTAAGGGCACAAGATGTGGGAGCTTTGGCAGCTTTAGGAATTACAAAAGTAAAAGTTTATAAAAGGCCCAGAATAGGGATTATTTCTTCAGGCGATGAAATTAAAAGACCCGAAGAAGAGACAAAGGAAGGAGAAATAAGGGACATAAACACATACACCATATTTTCAGCAGTGAAAAGCCTTGGTGCCATTGGGGTTCCTTTCGGAATAGTAAAGGACGACTTCGAACTTATTAAAAAGGCTTTAAGCGATGCTTTAAAAACCTGTGATGCTGTAATTATTTCAGGTGGAAGTTCAGTTGGCACAAGGGATCTTACGTTAAAAGCTGTAAACAGTTTAGGAAATCCCGGTGTTATTTTCCACGGCCTTTCTGTTAAACCGGGCAAACCTACGATCTTTGCAGTTGTAGAAAAGGTGCCTATAATTGGCCTTCCAGGGCATCCCGTTTCTGCAATGATAATTTTTGAACTCATAGCAAGGCCTTTGGTGAATTTATTAATGGGCAGGGATGAGGACTACGGAGCATTTAAATTATACGCGAGATGTGATAAAGATATATCTTCTGCTGCAGGCAGGGAGGATTATATTAGGGTTAAGTTGGAAAAGAGGGAAAATGAACTATGGGCGATACCCATATTGGGTAAGTCAGGTATGATAAGCACAATGACGCAGTCCGATGGGCTTTTAAAAATTCCTGCCGAAAGGGTTGGGTTCTCAAGAGGGGAGCTTGCCGAAGTAATTGTTTATAGATAACGAAAAATAGCCTTTAATTTTATAAAGTTTTAAAAGAGGTGATTTCCCATGAAAAGAAAAGATATATACTTAGATACAGTTCCTTTGCAGGAAGCAGTAAACATTTTTTTTGGAGAGTTAAAAAAAACGGGGTTTTTTTTAAATAAAAGGGTTGAGGTTATAAATGTTTCAGAATCCTTAGGGAGGGTTACAGCTGAACCGGTTTTTGCGAAAATATCATCACCCCATTACAATGCCGCTGCAGTTGATGGAGTAGCTGTGTTATCGGAAAAAACCTACGGGGCATCGGAAAAAACACCGGTGGTTTTATTTAGAGATGAATTTATAGTGGTGGATACCGGTGATCCCCTTCCACCCAATACAGACAGTGTAATAATGATGGAAGATGTGAATTTTATTTCCGATGATAAAATTGAATTAATTTCTCCTGCTTTGCCATGGCAAAATGTAAGGCTTATCGGTGAAGACATCGTTGCAACGGAACTGATTGTCCCCGAAAACCACCGCATTAGGCCTCAGGATATAGGGGCAATATTGGCGAGTGGCCATGTAAATATAAAGGTTTACAAAAAACCGGTTTTTGCGGTTATTCCTACCGGAACTGAACTTGTAAATCCAGGAGATGAGTTAAAACCAGGGGATATAATAGAGTATAATTCAAAGGTTTTCGAGGGCCTTTTAAAAGAGTGGGGTGCGGAAGCGGTAATATTTGAAAAAATAACAGATGATTGCCAAAAAATAAAGTACACAGTAGAGAAAGCTTTAAAGGTTGCTGATGGGGTGATAATAAACGCTGGTTCTTCAGCTGGAAGGGAGGATTTTACTGCAAGTATAATAAGGGAGTTGGGCAGGCTTTTAGTTCACGGGGTTGCTATAAAACCGGGTAAACCTGTTATCTTAGGCATCATAGAGGATAAACCAGTGTTAGGGATACCTGGATATCCCGTTTCGGCATTTTTAACAATGGAACTTTTTGCAAAGCCATTAATATTTAGAATGCAGGGATTGCCTGAAAATGGAAAAGAAAAAATAAAAGCAAGGTGTGCAAAGAGAATAGTCTCAAACATAGGAAGTGAAGAATTTGTAAGGGTCAAAATAGGAAAAATCGGCAGCGAATTCGTTGCATCTCCTTTAAACCGTGGAGCTGGCACCATCACATCTCTGGTAAGGGCGGATGGTATTATAAGAATTCCGGCAAATAAAGAGGGAATTGAAGCCGGTGAATATGTGGAAGTGGAGCTATTAAGAAAAAAAGAGGACATTGAAAATACCATAGTTATAATTGGAAGTCATGATGTAGCGATTGATATTCTCGCAAATGAAGTGAAAAAGAAATACCCTGATATTAATTTATCTTCTGCTAATGTAGGGAGTATGGGTGGCATAATGGCTTTAAAAAGAAAAGAAGCTCATGCTGCAGGGATGCATCTTCTTGATCCTGATACTGGGGAATATAATATTCCGTATATAAAACGTTATCTAAGGGAAGAAAAAATAATACTTGTCAACCTTGCTTTTAGAGAGCAGGGATTGATTGTGAAAAAAGGTAATCCCAAGAATATAAAAGGAATAGAGGATTTAAAAAGAAAGGATGTAACCTTTGTAAATCGGCAGAAAGGTGCGGGGACGAGGCTGTTGCTTGATCTGAAATTAAGGGAATTGAATATCTCACCGGAAGAAGTAAGGGGTTATGAAAGGGAAGAGTTTACTCACCTTGCGGTTGCTGCACAGGTTGTGGGCGGAACAGCAGACTGTGGGCTTGGTATTTTATCAGCGGCAAGGGCCCTGAACCTTGATTTTATTCCTATTTCCCCTGAAAGGTTTGATTTAGTTATTTTATACGAATACTTTGATTTAGATGCTGTGCAGAAATTATTGAAGGTTATGAAAAGCGAAGAATTCAAGGAAAAATTAAAGGCCTTAGGGGGGTATGATACCTCACTCACAGGTGAAATTATTGGGGGCGATTAGATGATTGATAAATACGGGAGGAAAATAAATTACCTTAGAATCTCTGTAACCGACAGGTGCAATTTTAGGTGCAGATATTGCATGCCGGAAGAAGGGGTAAGAGCTTTAAAACATGAGGATATTTTGAGCTTTGAAGAGATCCTTCAATTTGTAAAGGCCGTAGCACCTTTAGGTATAGAAAGGGTAAGGGTTACAGGTGGGGAGCCTCTTGTTAGGAAAGGCATTGTAGAATTTATTAATGCCCTTTCAAAAATAAATGGGATTAAGGATATTTCAATGACTACAAATGGCTCGATGTTTAAAGAAATGTCAAAGGAACTTAAAAAAGCCGGACTAAAGAGGGTTAATTTCAGTTTGGATACATTGAAAGCTGAAAAGTTTTCTTACATTACAAGGAGGGGAAAATTAGGGGATGTATTGGAGGGCATAAAAGAAGCACTGAATTTGGGTTTTAATCCTGTAAAAATAAATACGGTCGTTGCTAAAGGATTTAACGATGATGAAATCGACGACTTTGCAAAACTTACCATTGAATATCCTCTTGTTATACGTTTTATCGAATTGATGCCCTTAGGGGAAGGAGGCTGGGCAAAAGGAAGGTTCATTTCTGCACAGGAAATTAAATCTAAGATTAAAAGTGATTTAATAAAGGTGGAAAATATAGAAGGCAGCGGGCCTGCCGAATACTTTAAATTAAAAAATGCGAAAGGGTTTATTGGTTTTATTACACCTATTAGCAGGCATTTTTGCGAAAAATGCAATAGGATAAGGCTGACTGCAGATGGTAAATTAAAACCCTGCCTTGCTTCCTCAAAGGAGCTGGATGTAAAGGAAGTATTGAGAAACAATGCTGATATGGAGCAAATTCAAAAGGCTTTTGGGGAAGCTCTGTCCATAAAACCTTACAGTCACAACATGAAATATGATGAGAGCACTGATTATGAAGAAACGAAAAGAAGAATGTGGCAGATAGGAGGTTAAGAAATGGAGTTTACCCATTTTAACGAACAGGGTAGGGCTAAAATGGTAGATGTCAGCGAAAAGGATGTAAGTTTCAGGGAAGCAAAAGCCTGCGGTTATGTATATATGTCGCAAGAAACTTTGAAAATGGTTGTTGAGGGAAAAATGAAAAAAGGAGATGTCCTTGCAGTTGCACAGGTGGCAGGTATTATGGGTGCCAAAGAAACTTCGAGGTTGATACCCATGTGCCACAATATTCCTCTCACTGGGGTAGATATTTATTTTGAAATAATTGAAAGAGAAAATGCCATTAGGGTAGAGGCAAGGGCAAAAAGCATCGGGAGAACCGGTGCAGAAATGGAAGCTTTAACAGCAGTGTCCATTGCGTGCCTTACAATTTATGATATGTGTAAAGCAGTGGATAAAGGTATGGTTATAAAAAATATTCAGCTTTTGGAAAAAAGCGGAGGAAAAACTGGAAATTTTATAAGGGAGGAAGAAAAACCATGGGAAAAGTAGTGGCTGTTTCAGTAAGTGAAAAAAAAGGTGAAAAAAAGCGTAATGTGGATTTCGTAAAAATCCTTGAGGATTATGGTATTGAAGGAGATGCCCATGCAGGTGGATGGCACAGGCAAATAAGCCTTCTTGCTATTGAAAGTATAAACAAGATGAGGGAAAAGGGGCTTAGAGTCAATCCCGGCGATTTTGCTGAGAATATCACAACAGAAGGTATTGATTTTTCAAAAATTGATATTGGGACTAAAATAAAAGTGGGAGAAGTCATCCTTGAAATAAGCCAAAAAGGCAAAGTCTGCCATGAAAGGTGTGCTGTTTACTACCAAACCGGTGATTGTATTATGCCAAGAGAAGGGGTTTTTGCAAAGGTTCTAAAAGGAGGAATGGTTTATCCGGGAGATTCCATTGAGGTGATTGAAAATGCTTAGGGTTGGTATAATAACGGCAAGCGACAGGGGTTCAAAAGGAGAAAGGGAAGATTTAAGCGGCAAAGTAATAGAAGAAATGATCAGGAAAATAGGGGGAATAGTAGAGGATTATAAAATTTTGCCCGATGATTTGGAGGTATTAAAGAAAGAACTTATTCTTATGTCCGATAAGGGCCTTGATATAATATTGACAACAGGAGGAACTGGTTTATCCCCGAGAGATAATACCCCTGAGGCTACCCTTGCGGTTGTTGAAAAGCTCGTCCCGGGTATTCCGGAAGCTATGAGAATGGCAAGCCTTTCAAAGACTCCCCATGCAATGCTTTCCAGAGCTGTGGCGGGGATAAGGGGAAAGACCCTCATAATAAACCTTCCGGGGAGTCCAAAGGGAGTAAGGGAGAATTTGTCGGTAATTTTACCTGCAATTCCTCATGCCGTAGAGGTTTTGAGGGGAGAAGTAAAGGATTGTGGAAAATAGTTGTATTTTTTTTCTAAAAATGGATATTATATATACAGAAAAGTTTTTTTGAAAAAAATTTAAAAGAAAATTAAAAATAACAGAAGAAAAAAAGTAAAAGAAGAAAATTTTAAGCGTAATTAGGGTAAAATAAGTAAAAAAAATTTCGAAGGGGGGATTGATTTTTATACCTAATTTGGTTATTATTTGAATTGTGATTAGCACTCATTAATGTTGAGTGCTAATAAAATCACAGTAAACCAAGAAAAAGGAGGGTTTAAAATGGCATTAAGACCTCTCGGTGATAGAATAGTTGTTAAAGTAATTGACAAAGAGGAAAAAACAAAGGGCGGCATCGTTCTTCCCGATACTGCTAAGGAAAAACCTCAAAAGGGTGAAGTTATTGCTGTAGGAACTGGTGAAATTATTGATGGGCAAAGGGTGCCCTTGGAAGTGAAGGTTGGAGACAAAGTTATTTTCTCTAAATATGCAGGTACAGAAGTAAAGATTGACGATCAAGAGTACTTAATTTTAAGACAAAGCGATGTGCTTGCGGTAATTGAATAATTTTTACAGGGGGGATGAAAAATGGCAAAACAGATTTTGTTTGATGAAGAAGCTCGCAGGGCTCTTTTAAGAGGAATTGATAAATTAGCAAATACCGTTAAGGTTACTCTTGGACCAAAAGGACGCAACGTTGTTCTTGACAAGAAATTTGGAACGCCCACCATTACTAACGATGGTGTTACCATTGCAAGAGAAATTGAATTAGAGGATCCCTTTGAAAACATGGGAGCTCAGCTCATAAAAGAGGTTGCTACCAAGACTCAGGATGTAGCAGGTGACGGTACTACAACAGCAACACTGCTTGCTCAGGCAATCATTCATGAAGGTATGAAAAACGTTGTTGCTGGAGCAAATCCAATGCTTATCAAAAAGGGAATTGAAAAAGCAGTAAAAGCTGTTGTAGAAGAGTTGAAGACCTTCAGCAAACCCGTAGAAACAAAAGAAGCTATCGCTCAGGTTGCTTCCATTTCCGCAGCAGATGAGGAAATCGGAAATCTCATTGCTGAAGCTATGGAAAAGGTAGGAAAAGATGGTGTTATCACCGTAGAAGAGTCCAAGACGATGGGCACCACCTTGGAAGTAGTAGAAGGAATGGAATTCGACAGGGGTTACATATCCCCCTATATGGTAACTGATACAGAAAAAATGGAAGCCGTTTTAGATGAACCCTATATTTTAATAACAGATAAAAAGCTTTCCAATGTTCAGGACTTGATACCTATTTTAGAAAAGGTTGTCCAAAACGGCGGAAAACTTTTGATCATTGCTGAAGATGTGGAAGGTGAAGCTTTAGCAACCTTAGTTGTCAATAAACTCCGCGGAACATTACTTTCTGTAGCTGTCAAAGCTCCTGGCTTTGGCGACAGGAGAAAGGCAATGCTGCAGGATATTGCAATTTTAACCGGTGGCCAGGTAATTTCAGAAGAGCTCGGATTTGACATAAAGAACGCTACAATTGATATGCTCGGAAGGGCAAGACAGGTTAAAGTAGGTAAGGAAAACACAATTATTGTTGACGGATACGGCGATAAGGAAGAAATCAAGAAGAGGATCAATTCAATCAAAGCGCAGATTGAAGAGACAACCTCTGACTTCGATAGAGAGAAATTGCAGGAAAGGCTTGCAAAACTTGCTGGCGGCGTAGCTGTAATTAAAGTTGGTGCTGCAACCGAAACTGAACTAAAGGAAAAGAAACACAGGATTGAAGACGCACTCTCCGCAACAAAAGCAGCTGTTGAAGAAGGTATCGTACCCGGTGGCGGAACTGCGTTTATAAATGCATTACCTGCACTTGACAAAGTTCAGGCTGAAGGCGATGAAAAGATTGGTGTAGATATTATAAGGAGAGCATTAGAAGCACCTGTAAGACAAATAGCATACAATGCCGGTAAAGACGGTTCTGTAATTGTAGAAAAATTGAAGACAATGGAAAAGGGTATTGGTTTTGATGCTCTCCGTGAAGAATTCTGCAACATGATTGAAAGAGGCATTGTAGATCCAACTAAGGTAACCCGTTCGACACTCCAGAATGCAGCAAGTGTAGCTGCTATGGTTCTCACTACTGAAGCTGTTGTTGCAGAAATTCCTGAGAAGGAAAAGAATCCACCTATGCCAAACCCTGATATGTATTAATGAAAAAGAGCCCGCAAAACGCGGGCTCCGATTGTTTATAATACCCTGTAGTTTTAAAATACTGCAGGGTTTAATTTATGCTGTTTTATGATTTTTTAGTAAAAGATTATCGAAAGAAAGGAGGGGCAATATGGAATTGATGATTGTATTTACCTTTAGATTGCTTGACACAATAATGGCTTCCTTAAAAAATCTCTTTTTGATCCATAGAAAGTACTTTTTATCAGGTTTATTAAATTTTTGGAGTACATTTTTTGCCCTCTCTACAATTTCACAAATGGTTAAGTCTGACAATAAATACACCATTTTTGCAATTTGTATTGCATCCTTTTTTGGAACATATATTCCCGGTCTTCTGCTCGATTTAACTTCAAAGGATAAGGTATTTGTATTTGAGATAACGCCGCCTGACAGCGAGACAGGAAAGCAGTTGGCAGATATCTTACGTGATAAAAATATTCCGGTAATGACATATAAAGGATATCGAAACAGAAGGGAAGTTCTTTGCGTTAGAGCATTTTCAAGGAATAAAGAAGAAAGTAATAAAATACAAAACATGATACCGCAAACATGCAAGTACGTTATATTAAAATCTCAGATAATAGCAGATTAAATAGCAAAAAAAAATAAAAAAACTTTTACCGGAGCGGTAAAAGCGAAAGGCTTTAATTTTCAACTTTTTCTTTTAATATTTCGTCAATGGATTTTATTACCTGTTGATTTTCATCTAATTTTAGAAGCATTTTTACAATTTTTTTTACGTCTTCGTTTACTACAGAGTAAATCACTTCTACCCCAGCTCTTTTCCCCTTTATGATTCCCTTCGATTTTAAGGCGGATAAATGCTGTGAAACTGTTGATTGAGGTAGGTCTAAACAGTCCTGAAGCTCGGTAACATTGCAGTCTTTGCACATTAATTTGCATACAATGCATAATCTTGCAGGATGTCCTAAGGCTTTAAAAATCTCAGCGGTCTTTTCAATCTTTTTCTTAAATTCTTGCTTATCCATGATATCCTCCATCAACTAAATGTAATGAAAATTTTAGCATAGCATATTTTTAAAATCTTAAGAATGAATAATTTTTTATATATTATTATTTTTATACTGTAATCATAATATAATTATATATATTATTTAGTCAGAGGACAAGACAGAATTAAGTCATTTTAAAAAAATAATTAAAATGTATAGACAACTATACATCATAATGATAAAATATTTCCAGGTGATGTAACATGATAGATAAAAAAAGCCCAATACCTGTTTATTACCAATTAAAAAATTACATTAAAGAAGAGATAAAAAACAACAATTTAAAACCAGGGGATCTTTTGCCTTCCGAAAGGGAGTATTGTGAAAAATTCAATATAAGCAGGATGACTGTAAGACAAGCACTTAAGGAATTGGAATTAGAAGGGTTAATAAAAAGGGAGAGGGGAAAGGGGAGTTTTATTACAGCTTATCCCATTGAA
Source organism: Thermovenabulum sp. (assembly GCF_049701175.1). GTDB lineage: Bacteria > Bacillota > Thermosediminibacteria > Thermosediminibacterales > Thermosediminibacteraceae > Thermovenabulum. Next base: position 27,313 of record NZ_JBNATW010000001.1, on the reverse strand, counting down.
CAGGTAGGAATAATGAGCTTTACCGAGATGGCTGAAAAAGAGGGACTGGTGCCTAAAACCAAAATTTTAGACTTTTCAAAGGATAAAGCCGGGAAAATTGCGAAGTTTTTAAACATTAATGAGGATGATAGTATTGTAAAAGCCATTAGGCTAAGAATAGCCGGTGATATGCCTGTAGCTGTTGAATCAGTGTATATTTGGGAAAAAATAGTTCCCGGTATCGACATCCAAAAGCTCTCAGGCTCATTGCATAAGGTGCTAAATGAGGAATACGGAATTAGAATAATAAAATCAAAACTTACTTTTTCTGCCGTTTTTCCTGCACCGGATTTGATAAAGGTACTTGAAATAAGAGAAGAAACCCCTCTTTTAAAAATTGAGAGCATCTATTACCAGGAAGAACCTATATACTATGAAGTATCTTTTTATAGATCGGATCTTTTTAAAGTTACCGTTAATTTGATAAAAAACTTTTAAATGCGGAGGAATAAATTATGAATGTGATTATTGTCAGGGATTATGATGAATTAAGCAAAAAGGCAGCACAAATTGTAGCCAATGAAATTAAGAAAAAGCCCAATCTTGTTCTTGGTCTTGCAACGGGGAGCACGCCTCTTGGAATGTATAGGGAGCTTGTAAAACTTTATAAAAAAGGCGAAGTAGATTTTTCTCAAGTGATAACCTTTAATTTGGACGAATACGTGGGGCTTTCTCCTTCAGATAAAAATAGCTACCATTATTATATGTATGAAAATTTTTTTAAACATATAAATATTCCCCAGCAAAACATACATATTCCTGATGGTGCTGCTGAAAACATAGAAGAAGAATGTCGAAGGTACGATGAGAAAATTATGAAGCACCAAAGGATAGACATGCAGGTTTTGGGAATTGGTACAAACGGTCATATTGGCTTTAATGAGCCGGGGGATGAATTAATCACCACCACTCATGTTACAAAGCTTGCAGAAGAGACCAGAAAAGCAAATGCAAGATTTTTCGAAAGTTTAGACAAGGTTCCCCAATATGCCATCACCATGGGGCTTGGGACAATAATGAAAGCCAAAAAAATCCTTTTACTTGCAAGTGGTAAAAGCAAGGCAAAAATTATTTCTGAGTTATTGGGCGATGAATCTGTATCAACAAAAGTGCCGGCCTCTTTTTTGCTGATACATCCCGATGTTACTTGCATCTTTGATGAAGAAGCTGCCAGTCTCATAAAAGGGCGTGGCGAATAAGTCCTTGCCCTTTTTTAATTAAAATGATATAAAAATTTATAAAGAAAATAAACCACTAAGGAGTAAGTTTATGGATAAAAGGGATATAAGGAAACAAATGGTAGAATTAAGATGTAATCAAAAAAAGGAGCTTATAGAAAACCTAAGTAAGATTATCCAATCAAAGCTTTATGAGTTACCTCATTATAAAAATGCTCAAAATATAATGTTTTATATTGATGCTAAGAATGAAGTAAAAACCGATGAAGCTATATTAAAAAGCATTTCCCTCGGTAAGAATGTATATGTGCCCAAAATAGTAAGTAAAGGAGAAATGGTTGCTGTTAGAATAATGAGTTTGAATGAACTACAAAAGGGGCATTTTGGCATTTTGGAACCTATTTCGGATGAAGCAATAGAACCCAAAGATTTAGATATAGTCATCGTGCCAGGGGTTGCTTTTGATAGGAGGGGTTACAGGATTGGTTATGGAGGGGGCTATTACGATAGATTTTTGAAAAAATTGAGCAGTAAGACAGTAAAAATTGCTTTTGCCTTTGAGTTTCAAATTTTAGATACCCTTCCTCAGGAAGAACATGATATACTTATGGATATTATAATAAGCGAAAAACAGATTTATTTTATAAAATAATTATATTGATACTTTAAGGAGGTTTTTTATGGATTTAAGGGAAAATGTTATTATCCTGGATTTTGGTGGACAGTACAGTCAGCTAATTGCAAGAAGGGTAAGGGAATCTCAAATATACTGCGAAATTTTGCCCTATAAAACTCCTATAGAAGAAATAATCAAGAAAAGCCCCAAAGCCATAATTTTTTCTGGCGGTCCTGCCAGTGTATATTCGGAAAATGCTCCTACTTGTGATAAAAGGATATTTGAACTGGGTATACCCATTTTAGGGATCTGCTATGGAATGCAGCTGATGTGCCATCTTTTGGGAGGTAGAGTAAAAAGAGCAGGGGTAAGGGAATACGGAAGAGCAGAACTTTTCGTAGAGGAAGAAGATGGGATTTTTTACGGCCTTGAAAAAAATTTTGATGTATGGATGAGCCACGGAGATTCCATAGAAGAACTGCCTTCAGGGTTTAAGACCCTTGCCCGTACAAAAAACACCCCCCATGCAGCTATAAGCAACGGTAAAAATCTTTTTGGCGTTCAGTTTCATCCGGAAGTGGTACATACTACAAGGGGTAGAGAAATTTTAAATAATTTTTTGTTCGGCATTGCTGGATGTAAAGGTACATGGACAATGAAGGCCTTCATAGATGAGCAGGTAGAAAAAATTAGAGAAAAAGTAGGGAATAAAAAAGCCATATGTGCTTTAAGCGGGGGAGTGGACTCCTCTGTTGCAGCTGTAATTACCCATAAGGCTATTGGCGACAATCTAGTTTGTATTTTTGTAGATCACGGGCTGTTAAGAAAAAATGAGGCTGAAAATGTGGTCAAAACCTTTAAAGAAAAATTTAATATGAATCTAATTGCGGTAGATGCAAAGGAAAGGTTTTTAAAAAGGCTAAAAGGGGTAACGGATCCTGAAAAGAAAAGAAAGATAATTGGAGAGGAATTTATAAAAGTATTTGAAGATGAGGCTAAAAAATTGGGCAAAATAGATTTTCTCGTGCAGGGCACCCTTTATCCCGATGTGATAGAAAGCGGTACCGAAACCGCAGCGGTAATTAAAAGCCACCACAATGTAGGGGGACTTCCAAAGGATTTGAAGTTTGAGCTTATTGAACCTTTAAGGGACCTTTTTAAAGATGAAGTGAGAAAGGTAGGACTAAAGCTGGGGCTTCCTGAAGAGATTATATTTAGGCATCCTTTTCCTGGGCCGGGGCTTGCAATAAGGATAATTGGTGAGGTAACAGAAGAAAAATTGAATATATTAAGGGAAGCGGATGCCATTGTTACAGAAGAAACAAAAAAGAACGGGCTTTATAACCAGCTATGGCAGGCTTTTGCTGTTTTGACAGATATAAAAAGCGTAGGAGTTATGGGCGATGAGAGGACATATTCCTATACGGTTGCTGTAAGGGCTGTAAGCAGTGAGGACGGAATGACTGCGGATTGGGCAAGGATTCCTTATGAGGTTCTTGACAAGATTGCAAGCCGAATAGTCAACGAGGTTTGGGGAGTAAACCGGGTCGTGTACGATATTACGTCAAAGCCCCCTGCAACGATAGAATGGGAATAGATTTAACATAAAATTAATTTTTTTATAGCACAGAGTTTACAATGCACCTTTACAATTTTTAATGTAGGGTAATTTTAAAAAAGAAAGTGGGAAAATAAAATTGGAGGTGCATTGTAAAGTGTTAAAAAGAAAAAAAGAAAAGGTGTTATTAAGAGGAAAAATTTTATCGATTTTATCATTAGTTTTAATTGCTGCATTGCTTTTTACTGCCTGCACCAATAGGGGACAACAGGGAGAGCAGCAAAAAGCTACGGGTACAATAATTGCAGCTGGTTCAACGGCAATGCAGCCCTTGGTGGAAGAAGCAGCGAGCCAGTTTATGTCGAAAAACCCGGGTATTCAAGTTCAGGTCCAGGGTGGAGGAAGCGGAACAGGGTTAAAATTGGTATACGATGGGACAGTGCAAATAGGAAATTCTGATGTGCCTGCTGAGGAAAAGTTGGATAAAGAAAAAGCTAATGAGCTTGTGGCACATAAAATCTGCGTTGTGGGATTTGCTGTAATAGCAAACCCCAATGTGAAGGTTGACAATTTGACAAAATCACAGCTTATAGATATCTTTACAGGCAAAATTACCAACTGGAAAGATGTAGGTGGGGATGACCAAAAGATTGTTGTAATCAATAGGCCAGCAGGGTCAGGGACAAGAGCTACTTTTACAAAATACGCCTTAGATGGAAAGGAAGAAACCCAAGGAGTAGCTTTGACTCAGGATTCCTCAGGCACTGTCAAAAAAGCGGTTTCGGAGACCCCCGGTGCCATAAGCTACATTGCACTTTCATATTTAGATGGTTCGGTTAAAGTAATGAAACTTGACGGTGTAGAGCCTACCAAAGAAAACATCATAGAAGGCAAGTACCCCGTATGGTCCTATGAGTATATGTACACAAAAGGTGAGCACACAGGAATAATAAAATCCTTTATCGATTATATGAAGAGCGATGAAGTAAAGCATATAATAGAAAAATTAGGTTATATACCTATAAGTGAAATGAAAGTTTCAAGATAACGAAAAAGGCCGGGAATAGAATGTTCCCGGCTTTTTATTAACATTTTCTTAACATTGATTTAACATAGTATAAATGCAGGCCTGTTAAAATAAAAATATAAATTGTAAATCCCAAAGGAATTATCACCTTAAAAGGAGATTTTTTCGATATGAAACCTAAAGTAATGGACAAATTCGGCAGGATTTTTTCCTTTTTATGTGCGTTGATATCCGTTTTGATAACCCTTTTTATAATAGTATTTATTTTTTATAAGGGCAGTAAAACCTTTGTTATAGACAAAGTACCTGTTGGCAATTTTCTTTTTTCTGCTTACTGGAACATGGAGGAACAGAAGGGACAAGTAGGAGCCCTTGCCTTTTTGCTCGGTTCGATTTCTGTTTCCTTGCTTGCACTGCTTTTCAGCCTGCCGTTGAGCCTAAGTATTGCTATTTTTATGTCTGAAATATCGAATAAAATTGGCGATAATTTTCTTCAACCTGTTATAGAATTATTTGTCGGAATTCCGTCAGTAGTATACGGATGGGTTGGCCTTAGTGTCCTTGTGCCTTTGATTAGAAAAATTTTCGGTGGAACTGGATTTTCTTTGCTTACGGGAGGTATTGTCCTTGGTATAATGATTTTTCCTACCATAGCGAGCATTTCTGCCGATTCCTTAAGAACGCTACCTCGGGACTTAAGGGAAGCCTCCTTAGCTCTGGGGGCTACCCGATGGCAGACTATTAAATATGTTTTATTGCCTGCAGCCCTTCCTGGTATCCTAACAGGGATTATCCTTGGGCTTGCAAGGGCTTTTGGAGAAGCCCTTGCAGTACAGATGGTCATAGGAAACAGCGTGCGAATCCCCGATTCTCTGATAAATCCCATTCATACTTTAACGAGCGTTTTGACAATGGAAATGGGCAACACCACTTCGGGGACCCTTTGGAATGACGCTTTATGGTCCATAGCTTTGCTACTTCTAATTATTTCTCTAATATTCATTGGATTTATTAGGCTTTTTGCCAAGAGGAGGGTTTTTAGGTGAACCCAAAATTGGAAGATAAAATTGTAACCTATGTGCTGTATTTTTTTGTAATTTTCGCGGTATTGCTTTTAGCTTTTATTATTTTTTATATAATAGGTTCAGGGTTTAGAGCAATAAGTTTGGATTTTTTAATTTCTTCTCCTAAAGCCTTTCAAGCCGGTGGGGGAATAGGGCCTCAAATAATAAATTCCTTCTTAATACTATTTTTGACATTGATTTTGACAGTGCCTTTAGGAATCGGAGCAGGTATTTACCTTGCCGAATATACGAGGGAAAATGTTGTTACAAATGTAATCAGGTTAAGTATCGAAACCCTATCCAGCTTACCTTCAATAATAATAGGATTGTTTGGGCTATTGGTATTTGTAACAACCTTTGGTTGGGGATTTTCAATGATTTCTGGTGCTATGGCACTGACGGTTTTAAATTTGCCTGTTATGACAAGGGTTACGGAAGAAGCACTTAGGGATGTGAAAAGGGATTTAAGGGAAGCAAGCTTTGCTTTAGGCGCTACAAAATGGCAGACTATTACACGCGTGGTCTTGGTAGCAGCGGTGCCGCGGCTTATTACGGGTATTATTCTCGCTTCTGGCAGGATTTTTGGAGAGGCTGCGGCTTTGATTTTTACAGCGGGTATGACTTCTCCAAAAATTAGCTTTAGCAATGCCTTTAATATTTTCAGGCCTGCAGAAACCTTGGCTGTCCATATTTGGAAGGTTAATTCTGAAGGCATCTCCCCTGATGTTCGACGAATTGCAGACGGCTCTTCGGCTGTATTAATTTTAATTGTTATCGTATTCAATTTTCTGGCAAGATTTATAACAAAGAGGTTGTACAAGAGGTTGACGGGAGCTTAATAATTAAAATAATTAATTTTATATAAAATGGCCCAAAGAAATGGGTCATTTTTATTTTAACAGATATTAATTTTAGCAATAAATTTCTTAAAATAATAAAAAATGAAGCATTTATTACAAAAGTTGAACAATTATACTATATTATATTTTAAAATAGTGCTATAACATATTTGCCATAATTAAAAATATTATATACTATATAAATATTAGAGCAATATTTTATATTAATTAAAAAATAGGGGGTAAATCTCAATGTCGAGAATAACTTTTACCGTCATAAAGGCTGATATAGGTGGATTTATCGGGCACAGCAGCGTACATCCCGACCTTATAAAGCACGCAGAAGCTTTTTTAGATGAAAAGGGAAGAGATGTATTAGTAGATTTTAAAGTGGCTTATGTGGGTGATGATATAAACCTTATAATGACTCACCAAAAGGGTGTTGACTGCGAAGAAATACATAAATTGGCATGGGACACATTTTTGTCATGTACCCAATTAGCTAAGCAATATAAGCTTTACGGTGCTGGGCAAGACCTTTTATCAGATTCTTTTTCCGGTAATATAAAGGGAATGGGGCCGGGAGTTGCTGAGATGGAATTTGAGGAGCGTGCCAGCGAACCGGTTATCGTTTTTATGGCGGATAAGACGGAACCCGGGGCGTGGAATTTTCCCTTATATAAAATATTTGCAGATCCTTTTAATACTATAGGACTCATCATAGATCCTAAAATGCATGATGGTTTTGTTTTTGAAATTTTAGATACCGTTGAAAATAAAAAAATGGTATTTTCCTGCCCGGAGGAAATTTATGACCTTTTGGTTTTCTTAGGTGCTTCAAACAGGTATGCAGTAAAGGCGGTTTACAATAAAAAAGGGGAGCAGGCAGCTGCTTCCTCAACACAGAGAATGAATTTAATGGCGGGAAGGTATGTGGGTAAGGATGATCCTGTATTAATAGTTAGGTGCCAAAACGGTTTCCCGGCTGTAGGTGAAGCGTTAGAGCCCTTTGCTAATCCTCACCTTGTAGCAGGATGGATGAGGGGATCACATTTTGGACCTTTGATGCCTGTATCCTGCGAGGATGCTACACCTACACGTTTTGACGGGCCGCCCCGAGTAGTAGCTTTAGGGTTCCAGGTTACAAACGGCAAATTGATAGGTCCTCAAGACTTATTTAAGGATAAAGGTTTTGACAGAGCACGGCAGAAAGCTTTGGAAATTGCTGACTATATAAGAAGCCTTGGCCCCTTTGAACCGCATAGGCTCCCCCTTGATGAAATGGAATACACCACCCTCCCGCTGGTAATAGAAAAAATGAAAAGTAAACTAAAAAAATAAAAAAGCCCTTTGGGGCTTTTTTTATATCGGTATAATCAATGTTATAAGAAACAATTAAGAATAAATTAAAAATTCTATAAATAACATAAAAAAATATTGAAATTTAGTGTAAAATAATTACAATATAATAAAATATGATATTAAAATAATAAAAATTTAACATGATAAAATTTGAAAAATAGAATTATAAATAGTAAAATATTCTGAAAATGCAAGTTGTTACAAAAATATCAAATAAAAAATTTTATCAAATAATAAAAAATAAGCAGGAATATTCAATAAAGTGTAGAAAATATATAATAATATAAACTGGGTAGTCCAGTTTGATTAGATTATTAGAAGGGGGATGAGAAGGTTTTTTCAACCACTTCATCTTATTTAATATTAATTTACTAAATTATCATTTTTAAGAGGGAGGGAAAATAATGACCGAAAAGCGTGAAGAATGGGGAAGCCGTATTGGATTTATATTGGCTTCATTAGGTATGGCTGTAGGCACAGGTAATATTTGGCGCTTCCCGCGAATGGTAGGTACAAATGACGGAGGAGCCTTTTTGATTGCCTATTTGATAGCAAACCTTGTCTGGTCTGCACCTTTAATTATGCTCGAAATATCTATTGGTAAAACTACAAGGCTCGGTACTATTGGTGCTTTCAGAGACTTCATGGGTAGAAAGAATACCTGGATCGGTGCATGGATAGGATTTACCTGTCTTGCAATAATGTTTTATTATGCTGTTGTCTTGGGTTGGGCATTAAGGTATTTTGTATATGCATTAACGGGTGCTTTTAAGGTGGGGATGGATTCGGAGGCTTTATGGAATAGTTTTATCCATAATCCTTCCCAAACCATTTTATTCCAGTTTATTGCTGTGCTCATAGGTGGTTTTATAGTATACAGAGGGGTACAGGGTGGACTGGAACTTGCTAACAAAATAATGATTCCGTCACTTTTCGTTTCTCTTTTGATTGCTGCAATTTGGGCTATAATGCAGCCGGGCTCAGGCTTAGGACTTCAGTATTTGTTTGTTCCTAATTGGTCAGCTTTAGGTAATCCAAAAGTGTGGCTTAATGCTTTCGCTCAATCCTCATGGTCTACAGGAGCAGGCTGGGCACTGATGCTGACTTATGCAAATTACATGAAAGAAAAGGACGATATAGGTGTTAACAGCTTGATGATAGTGTTCGGAGATGCCTGCGGCGCGATGCTCGGTGCTCTTGCGGTGCTTCCTACCGTATTTGCACTTTCGGCAACACCGCAGGCGGCTATGGATGCATTAAAAGCCGGCAATACCGGTCTTACATTTATATACCTTGCAAAACTTTTCCCCACGATGCCGGGAGGACAGATTGTTGCAGCTATATTCTTCCTTGCGCTTTCCCTTGCAGCTTTGTCTTCTCTGCTTCCTATGATAGAAGTAGGTGTTAAAAACTTCATAGATGCAGGTTTTGATAGGAAGAAAGCTACATTGATTATTTCAATAGGAGGATTTATACTTGGTATACCGTCAGCATACAGTATAAACTTCTGCGACAATCAGGACTGGGTATGGGGCGTAGGGCTCCTTATAAGCGGTCTATTATTTGCAATTGCAGCTTACAAATACGGCATTGAGAGGATTAGGACAGAAATCATCAACAAGACCAGCGATATTTACATCGGCCGCTGGTGGACTTACTGCATCGCCCTTTTCCCTGTGATGTTTGCAATACTTTTCGGCTGGTGGGTTGTCCAGGCAATCAGCTGGTATCCCGACAACTGGTGGAACCCCTTTGAGACCTTCAGCGTAGGAACCATGGTGGTGCAGTGGGTAATTTCGGCAATTATTTGGTTTGCACTCAACAACTGGCTCGCAGATTGGATCAAGGCAAAATCTCCGCATATAACCGTTGATGTTACAAAATCCGCTGCTAAGGAGGCGAAGTAAATGAACGCTCAAACCGCCTTTTGGATGATTGTAATGCTTCTTATTTACTTCGGAGGTTTCACATATTTTGCAAATATCGCCTCAAAATCGGAAAGAAATAAATAATTTTTGAAGAATCCTCAAGAAAAAGGGCTTTCCTTACGGAAGGCCCTTTTATTTAATATTAATGAATATTGTTGTATAATAAAATTACGCTTATTAGTAATTTGCATTTTTTACTAAATTTCCAAAGGGGGAATAAGCCTTGCCCGAAGTTAATGTCTTATGTTTTGATGAGACGTTAAATGGGCAAAAAAGGCTTCTAAAAAGGGCACAGCACCTTTTTGACTTTGGGAATTTAGAAGGTATAAGATTTCTAATGGAAAAATACAAAATTGAAGAAATAAAAAACAGGTTAAAAATAAAGATGCCGTGCATAACCTACTTGGGCCCCGGTGATTTTCACCATTTTACCAAGTTAATGATAGAATTGACCCGTCAAAAGCCTATTTTAGTTTTAATAGACCATCACTCCGATATGTTTGAAAGCCCAAAGGGAGTAATAACCTGCGGTTCATGGGTAAAAGACCTTTTGAAGGAAAAAAATATAGAAAAGTGCATTATTATAGGTTTAAACAGGAAGGACTTTGAATTTTTAAAAACTAATGAATTTAAGAATGTAGTTTTTATTCCTGAAGACTTACCCCAAGAAATAAGGCTTTTTTATTTGATGAAGGAATTGACCAAAAACAATGCACCCATATATATAAGCATAGATAAGGATGTTTTATCTAAAGATTATGCGGTTACAAATTGGGACCAGGGCACGATGACTTTAGATGAGCTTTTGGAAATTTTGGAGGTTGTTGCAAAAACAAAAAGGCTTATAGGTGTTGATGTATGCGGTGAGTGGAGGTCGGGATACACTCTAATGAATGGGGCGGAAAGAGAAAAAACACTAAAAAATGAAGAAACCAATATAAGAATATTAGACAAACTTATAAAAGTATGGTAAAAAAATAATTATAAAGAAAAATATAAACAAGGAGGTAGGTTTTATGGATATTCGCGCCGATGTTGCTGTTATTGGAGGAACGGGGTTTTATGCATTTTTGGATGATGTAAAGGAAGTTACAGTAGAAACCCCTTACGGTCCTCCCAGTGATAAGATTGCCATCGCCAAAATTAAAGATAAAACCGTTGCTTTTTTGCCGAGGCATGGAAAAGACCACAGGATTCCTCCTCATATGATAAATTATAGGGCTAATATCTATGCATTAAAGCAGCTCGGTGTTAAAAGGATTTTAGGGCCTTGCGCGTCTGGAAGCCTTCAACCCCATATAAAACCAGGCGATTTTGTGATTTGCGACCAGTTTGTAAACAGGACATGGGGCAGAAAGGATACATATTACGATGGACCAATTACCACCCATATAGGTGGGGCGGAGCCTTATTGCCCAGAACTTCGAAAAATTGCTATTGAAGTGGCGAAAGAAAAGGGCCTTCCCGTTCACGAAAGGGGAACTGTGGTAGTTGTTCAAGGCCCACGGTTTTCTACTAAAGCTGAAAGCAGGGAGTTTTCAAGCCATGGATGGGAAGTAATAAACATGACGCAGTATCCAGAAGTAGTGCTTGCAAGGGAACTTGAAATTTGTTATGCTAATATCACCCTTGTTACAGATTACGATGTAGGTCTTGAAGGCCATCCGGATATTGAACCGGTAAGCCACGAGATGGTGCTTAAAGTTTTCAATGAAAACATAGGAAAGCTTAAGGACCTTATTTATTCAATAATAGAAAGGATTCCCGATGAAAGAAACTGCAGATGTGGGGAAGAATTAAAGCATGCCCGCATGGGCTAAATTAAATAAAATTTAAGGTAGGTGCAACTTTAAATGCTGCTTTTAAAGATAAAACAGATGGTTGTAGAATACGGAGAAAAAATTGTAAAGGAAGGATTGGTTGTAGCTACGTGGGGGAATATAAGTGCACGGGAAGAGGGTGAAGAGATTTTTGTGATTACGCCCTCCGGTATGAATTACATGACCCTGGAACCGGAAGATATCGTAACCGTAGATATTAATGGAAACCAGGTATGCCCGGGCAGAAAACCTTCTGTAGAGACCCCTCTTCATGCCGCAATATATAGAGCAAGACCTGATGTGGGAGCAATTATCCACACTCACAGCACCAATGCAAGCGCTTGTGCAGCAGCGCGAGTTGAAATACCTTGTATAATGGAAGACCTGGCTTCTATGGTGGGAGGGCCTGTCAAGGTCGCAGAATACGCCCTTACTGGCACTGAAGAGCTTGCTCAAAATGCTGTCAAAGCTTTGGGTGATAGAAATGCTGTACTTCTTGCAAACCATGGTGTAGTAAGTGTTGGCAGAAATTTAGAAGAGGCGTTTAGAATAAGCTTGCTGGTGGAAAAAGGGGCAGAAATATTCTTAAAATCCAAAATCCTTGGAGGTCCCATAGCTTTAAATGAAGAGGAAGTAAAGTATTTAAGAGAATTTTATTTGAAATATTATGGGCAAAAATAGAAAAATATAATATAATAATTTAAAAGCATTTACCTTAGTGGTTTTAAGGAAGGAGTATGAAATGCCAAAAAAAACCTTTGAAATTTCTCCCAAGGTTGACTACAGCCTTTTAATAAAAAAACAGATTTTAGAGTTTCTTGAAGGATTAAAAGGGAAGGATTACACTATAAAAGAGTTAAATCGTTCGATGAAAAAGTTGTTTAAATGGGGGAAAATGGTGGTGCCAGTTTGTTTGTCAAAACTTAAAGAAAGCGATGAAGAACTGGCACCAATAGTATGTTATGCCCTTGAATATGCAAATGATTATTCACTTATAAATCCCCTTATGGACATACTAATAATGCCCAACGTTTCTGATAGGGTAAAGACGAGGATATTATCGGTGCTTGCTCATTACGGGGTTGATGCAAGTGAATTGCCGTTAGAATATATTTTAAGGGATTATAATAGGATCACAAAAATCTCTATGATGGAGATGATTGAAGATATAAACAAGGATTATTTTTTACTTCCCTATGTCCTTGAGGACCTTCAGGATTTTCCGTTAGAAGCGAGGTTATCATATATTTACGATATCGGCAGTTATAGAATGGAAAAGGCTATTCCAATTTTAGAAGTCCTTGCGAAAGTAGATGAAACTTTGGTCGCAGAAGAGGCGGTAAAAGCTATCAGCAAAATAAAGTCAGGGAAGGCTTTATTTGTTTTAAATAGGCTGTTGAAAAAAGTGAAGGATGAAAAGGTAAAAAAAATAATTGAAAGGGAAATATTGAGGTTAAAATTTTCCGGTATTTCTGAGATACCCTACGAACGCCCTTTCAAGATAAAAGAACCGTTTAAGATATTGCTAACATCCATAGACGGTCTTGGGAGCAGAGCTCTCTGGATAGTTTGGAAGCATCCCTTAATGAAAAGAAAATACTGTTCTGCCAGTTTTTTATTGAATTCTGGTTTGGGAATTAAAGATTGTTGGAGTGTTTCTCGGCTAAGTTTAAAAGAGTTTAAAGATTCGGTAAAGGATCTTGCAAAAACAACTGTTATAGTAGAGACCTCTGGAGAATACGCTTTAAAACTTCTACAAGATGCTTTGCACAATAATTATAAATCGGATAATCCTTTACCCTATCAGTTTTACTTTTGGCAAGGGCTTATAGAAGAAAGCTTATCAACGGAGATTGTACCAACTCCTTATGAGCCGGACTTTAGCGATTATGACAAAAATGAGATAAAATTCGACCACAATTATCTTATAAAGACCTTTGACCTTTTAAGTTACCCAATTTTCGAGGACTGGTTTTTTTCAGAACCACAAGTTTACGATTATGCTGAAGAGTATAAATCTAAAAAGGGATTTTTTATAAAAAAGCTTACATTGGATAAAACAGAAAAATTATTTGCTAAATTTACTGAAGAAGTTGTTCTTCCAAGGATAAACCTTTTAAAAAGGATGTTAGAGCTTTCAGCCGATTTTCTGAAGCTTTTGGATGAAAAAGAATTGGTAAAAGTAGTGCTTTCAGCCCTGTATAATCTTGATATGGAACCCCTTTATTATCATCCTTTTGTACAGAGGATAATCATTGAGAGCCTAAAAGTTGCTTTGACTAATATGAAGAATGGATTCGATATGAGGTCGAACCCTGATGTCTTTGATTAGTTCTAAGCAATTTACTAATATATTTTAGGGAAAGAAGTAAAAGGAGGTATGGATTTTGTCAAAGAGATATCTTTTCACATCAGAATCAGTAACAGAAGGGCATCCTGATAAAATTTGCGATCAGATTTCTGATGCAATACTTGATGCCATATTGGAAAAAGACCCTATGGCGAGGGTTGCATGTGAAACCGCAGCTACAACCGGTCTTGTTTTGGTAATGGGTGAGATTACCTGCGAATGCTATGTGGATATTCCCAAAATAGTAAGAGAAACAATAAGGGAAATTGGTTATACCAGGGCAAAATATGGTTTTGACTGTGATACTTGTGCTGTGATAACGGCTATTGACGAACAATCACCCGATATAGCAATGGGTGTAAATACAGCTTTAGAAATTAGGGAAGGAGAATTTCAAGACGAACTCGATAAAATCGGAGCAGGAGACCAGGGAATGATGTTCGGGTTTGCTGTCGATGAAACTCCAGAGCTTATGCCGATGCCTATAATGCTTGCCCATAAGCTTGCAAGAAGGCTTGCAGAAGTAAGAAAGACAAAGCTTTTGCCCTATTTGAGGCCTGATGGCAAAACCCAGGTTACTGTAGAGTATGAAGATGGAATGCCTATTAGAGTGGATAAAGTGGTGGTTTCTGCTCAGCATAAATCCACAATAGACCTTGCTACTTTAAAGCAAGATATAATTGAAGAGGTCATTAAAAAGGTAATTCCTGAAGAACTTTTGGACAAGAATACCAAGTTTTACATCAACCCGACGGGAAGGTTTGTAATAGGAGGACCTCATGGAGACTCCGGGTTAACTGGCAGAAAAATTATAGTTGATACTTACGGAGGTTATGCAAGACATGGAGGAGGGGCATTCTCCGGTAAGGATCCAACAAAAGTGGACCGTTCTGCGTCTTATGCAGCAAGATATGTTGCAAAGAATGTGGTTGCAGCAGGGCTTGCTAAAAAGTGCGAGGTTCAAGTAGCCTATGCAATCGGTGTTGCCCATCCGGTATCTATCATGGTTGATACCTTTGGAACAGGAGTTATTCCTGATGAAAAAATTAAAGACCTAATAGTAAAACATTTTGATTTACGTCCCGGTGCTATTATAAGGGATCTTGACCTCAGAAGGCCGATTTATCGCCAAGTTGCAGCATACGGTCATTTTGGCAGGACAGATCTTGATGTTCCTTGGGAGAAAACCGATAAAGCTGAAATATTAAGAAAAGAAGCCAGCAGCCTGTAAAGGGCTGCAATTTTTTTTCACTTTTTTTATGATTGTTGAATATAAATAATATATAAAACAGAAATTTTGGGGGGCTATAAAAAATGTCTATGGAGTTGATTGTAGATAAATACGGAATTTTTGTAATAATTTTTTTTGCTATCATAGGAATACTGTATATTTTTAATTTACTGAGTCTATTTTTGATGAAAAGAAATAAGGCTCAAATTTTACCAAAATTATTATTACTTGTTAAAAATGCACAGAATGAAATAGAAGGGATTATCAGAAATTTGGTCAATATGGGTTTGTTAGAAAGGGTGGAAGAGGTTAACGTAATGGACTTGGGGTCTGAAGATGAAACGGTAGAAATATTAAATCGCTTGTCCGAAGAAATCGGTATAAATATAATCTTAAGTAAAGAAGGGGTTATAACAGAAGTTTTTAATTACCCTTATATTATTATACTTGATTTGAGAAGGTTAAGTCCTTGTGAGGCTATGAGTTGTCTTTTATCAAATTTTAAGGAAACAAGTAAAATTAGGACGAATTTCCCAGAAATTTTAGGACCTTAGTCGCGTTTATTTTACAAAATTTTTATTTTAAAATATGAAACCAGAAGAGGACCCTAAACCAAAATTTAGTGCCCCCCTTTCTTTCTGAAGAAAGGCCCAAAATAAGTCTTATTTATGGGCCTTTTTTATTTTTTTAAGATAAATCTCGATTTTATTGCCAAAAAACATAAAAAATGTTATAAAAAATTAAAAGAAAAAGAGATTATAAGGAGAAATACTATGGATTTTTACAGCAAGGATGAGCTTACGGCGATTTATAAATTTCTTTCTTCAGGACTAATAAAAGGCATTGGAATCTCTACAGCTAAAAAAATAATCGGCAGGTTCAAAGAAAAAACCTTGGAAGTTTTAGAAAGTAAACCCGAAAAATTGATGGAGATTGATGGTATAAAAAAGAAAAAATATGAAATTATTAAAAAATCCTTAGACGAGTATAAAGGGGCCATAAAGGTTATCGTTTTTTTAAAAAAATATGATATAAGTATTGAAAGCATTCTAAGGATTTACGATATTTTTAAAGATGATGCTGTACTCTTAATAAAAAATAATCCTTATTTATTAATAGATATACCCGGCATTAATTTTATAACTGCCGACATGATTGCAAAAAACATGGGGATTCCTGCTGATTCTGATATTAGAATTGCTGCTGGTATAAAGTACATTTTGCGAAAGGCTTTAGAAGAAGGGCATGTTTTTTTACCCGTGGATGAACTTATTTTACTTTTAAGCCGATTACTTTCCGTAGATAAAGAAAAGTTATGTTACATAGTGGATAAAGCGTTAAATCAAGGCTTCATAGAAGATGTAGTACTTGTAAAAATAAGAGATGAAAGCAGGGTTTACTTGAAATCTTATTATTTTATGGAAAAAAGCATTGCAAAAATGCTATCCGAGTTAAATCAAGAAAAAGATCCAATAGAAATATCCCCACAGGATATTGAAAGCATTGAAAAAAAAGCAGGAGTGAGGCTGGCAGAAAAGCAAAGAGAAGCCCTTGTGAAAGCTGCTCAAAACAAGATATTAATTATAACCGGAGGTCCGGGGACAGGAAAAACTACCCTTATCAAATGCCTTACCGAATTTTTTAAAAGCAAGAAAATGAAGGTTGCACTTTGCGCACCTACAGGTAGGGCTTCAAAAAGAATGGCTGAAGCTACTTCCTTTGAAGCCGTGACCATTCATCGGTTGTTAGAGTATAATTCGGAGGCCTTTGAAGGTTTCGGAAAAAGTAAAGAAAATCCGCTTGAAGAAGATGTAGTAATTGTTGATGAAACATCGATGGCGATGTAAGTTTAATGTATCACTTACTTTCCGCATTAAAAAAAGGAGCAAGGATAATCCTGGTTGGAGATAAGGACCAGCTTCCTCCTGTAGGTCCGGGAAGTGTTTTAAAAGACCTTATAACAAGCGAGAAAATTGAGACGGTATTTTTAGACCAAATTTTCAGGCAAGCTAAAGAAAGCCTGATTACTGTTAATGCCCATAGAATAAACAGGGGTTTAATTCCCTTTTTGAATAAAAAAGATAAAGATTTTTTCCTGCTGCAGGCAGATACTCCAGAAGAGATTTTAGAAAAAATAATAGAATTGGTAACGGTTAGGATTCCCCAATACGGAAATTTCGACCCAAATGAAGACATACAGGTAATAACTCCTATGAAAAAAACCTTAATAGGTGTCGAAAACCTAAATAAAAAACTTCAGGAGGTATTAAACCCAGGGACTAAAGATAAAAAAGAATTGGTTTACAATGGTGTAGTTTTCAGGGAAAAGGATAAAGTGATGCAGATTAAAAATAATTATCAAAAAGAGGTTTTTAACGGAGATGTAGGAAAGATTGTGGAAATAAAAAATAACAACGAAATAGTAGTAGCCTATCAGGATGTATATGGATTAAGAGAGGTAACGTATAGGGAAGAGGAAAAAGAGGAAATTACTTTGGCCTATGCCCTTTCGGTGCACAAAAGCCAGGGGAGCGAGTATCCGGTAGTGGTTATGCCCATTTCTTTTGCGCACTATCCCATGCTTGACAGAAACCTTTTATATACTGCTATAACCAGGGCAAAAAAACTAATGGTTTTAGTAGGGACAAAGCAGGCTCTGTTTTATGCCATAAAAAACATAAAGAAAATAAAGAGAAATACCGGTCTAAGAGATTTTTTAAAAGAAGAATATGGAGAAATGAGATAGGGGGTTACTTTAATGGAAGGAAAATTTAAGGAGTTAGAAAACTATATAAAAAACTTAAAAAAGGTTTTAGTTGCTTTTTCGGGTGGAGTTGACAGCAGTTTTTTATTAAAGGTTTGTATTGATACCTTAGGAAGGGAAAACGTGTTAGCGGTAACAGTAAATATGCCTGCAGTGCCAGGTAGAGAATTGGAGGAAGCCCGGGAAATTGCGAAAGTATTAGGAGCCAATCATTTGGTGATTAATGCTTTAATGCCGAGCAAAGAAAAAATTTATGAAAATCCTCCCGATAGGTGTTATATATGCAAAAGGGATCTATTTTCGGAATTAATCGAAGTGGGAAGGACAAAAGGAATATTTAATGTTTTGGATGCCAGCAATGCTGATGATGAAAAGGACTATAGGCCGGGGCTGAAGGCCTTACAAGAATTAAAGATAATAAGTCCTTTAAGAGAATTAAAATTTACAAAGGAAGAGATTAGATTTTTTTCGAAAAAATTGGGACTTACTACTGCAGAAAAACCTTCCTTTGCCTGCCTTTTTACCAGGTTTCCTTATGGAGAAAGGATAACAAAAGAAAAGCTTTTAATGGTTGAAAAGGCCGAGGATTTTTTAAAGGATTTAGGCTTTACTCAATACAGGGTTAGAATGCATAATAATTTAGCAAGAATTGAAGTTTTTGATAAGGATATAGAGAAATTTTTTGACAAAGAGTTAAGAGAAAAAGTTGTAAAAATTTTTAAAGAAATAGGTTTTAAATATGTTTCCCTTGACTTAGAGGGTTACAGAATGGGAAGCATGAATTAAAAACATAGGAGGGGGAATTTTGGATTTAAAGGATATTTTATTGAAGGTCAGAAAGGGCCAAATAGAAATTGATGAGGCTTTAGAAATTTTAAAATATCTTCCCTTTGAGGATTTAGGTTTTGCAAAAATTGATTTTCATAGAAGCTTGCGAAGGGGTGTGCCTGAGGTAATCTTTTGCCAGGGCAAAAAAAAGGAGCAGATAGTTAAAATAGTTGATGCAATGATGAAAAAGGGATCAAACATTATGGGCACGAGGGCTTCTGAAGATGTAGTGTTGGAGTTAAAAACTATTACGGAAAACGTACAGTATTTTAAAGAGGCAAGGATATTTTACATTGAAAATAAGAGAGTTTTAAAAAATAAAGGGAAAATCGCAGTAGTATGTGCAGGAACGTCAGATATTCCCGTAGCTGAAGAAGCAGCGGTTACAGCAGAAATTTTCGGGAATAAGGTTGAAAGGCTTTACGATGTGGGTGTTGCGGGTATACATAGGCTCTTTATGAACTTGAATGTTTTAAATGAAGCCAATGTAGTGATTGTGGTTGCCGGTATGGAAGGGGCTTTAGCAAGCGTGGTAGCGGGAGTTATTGATAAGCCCGTGATAGCCGTTCCAACGAGTGTGGGTTATGGTGCAAATTTCAACGGGCTTTCCGCCCTCCTTACAATGCTCAACAGCTGTGCCGGAGGTATAACCGTTGTTAACATTGATAACGGGTTCGGAGCCGGATTTGCTGCCCATTTAATAAATCGGTTAGGAGGCATAGAAGATGAAGATACTTTATCTTGATTGCTTTTCGGGGATTAGCGGGGACATGTTTTTAGGAGCCTTGCTTGATTTAGGGGTAGATGAAGATGAGTTTTTAAAAGAAATTAAAAAAATCCCTTTAGAGTTTGAGATAGAGATAAAAAATTCTTTTAAAAATAGAATAAAGGGTAAAGATGTATATATCAGAACCCATGAACACCATCCTCATCGAGGGTTAAAGGAAGTAGTAGAGATAATAGAAGAAAGCGCAATTAAAGAAAATGTAAAGGAAAAAGCGATAAAGGCCTTTGAAAAATTGGCTGAAGTGGAAGCAAGTATACACGGGGTTTCAAAGGACGAAATACACTTTCATGAAGTAGGAGCTATTGATTCAATTGTGGACATAGTCGGGGCCTTTGTTTTGGTGGATATGATTTGCCCTGATAAAATATTGTTTTCACCTATTAATGTGGGAAGCGGTACCGTAAAATGCGCTCATGGCATTTTGCCCGTTCCTGCCCCTGCTACTTTGGAACTTTTAAAGGGTGTCCCCATTTATTCTAAAGGCGACGGGGAATTGACCACCCCTACCGGTGCGCTGCTTGCAAGCTTTTTATCTTCAGGATATGCAGAATTACCTCAAGGAATTTTAATAAAATCAGCATACGGCTTTGGGAAAAAGGAAAGGGAAACTTTAAATGCTCTCAGAGCTGTGTTAATAGAGACAAAAGAAAAATATGAAGACGAAGAAGAAAGGGACGAAGTTTATGTTATAGAAACCAATATAGATGACATGAATCCCCAATTTTACGATTCTGTAATGGAAAAGATTTTTAAAAAAGGCGCGGTGGACGTTTTCTTGACACCTATAAATATGAAAAAAGGAAGACCTGCTGTTAAACTTTCATGCCTTTCACCTTTGGATAAAAAAGATGAAATTATCAATACTATATTTAATGAAACAACAACCATTGGTGTAAGGTTTTATAAGGTTGGAAGGGTAAAATTAAAAAGGCATTTTGAAAAAGTTAAAACCTCCCTGGGAGAAATAACAGTTAAGTTTGCAGGTAACGGGAAAGATATTTCAAAAAAGATGCCCGAATACGAAGAAGTTAAAAAAATAGCTGAGGAAAAAGGTATCCCTGTTAGGTTAGCATATGAAAAAATCTGTTATGAAATAAATAGAAATTAAAGAAAAATGATCGATATTTGTTCAATAGTTCTATCAAGTATGTTATAATTTTCAAGGATAATAAAGAAGCGGGAGTGTGTAAAATGGAGGGAAAGGTTAGGGTAAGATTTGCGCCAAGTCCTACGGGTAGTTTACATATAGGCGGCGCAAGAACTGCACTCTTTAATCTATTGTTTGCAAGGCATAACAACGGTTCATTTATACTTCGTATAGAGGATACGGATACGGAAAGATCTACAGAAGAATCCGTGAAACAAATTATAAGGTCCCTTAAGTGGCTGGGGCTTGATTGGGATGAAGGCCCGGACAAGGGAGGGGATTATGGGCCGTACTTCCAATCCATGAGGCTTGAGCTTTACAGAAGGGAAGCTCAAAGGCTTGTTGATGAAGGTAAAGCCTATTACTGCTACTGCACCCCTGAAGAACTTCAGGCTAAAAGGGAAAAAGCTCTAAAGATGGGGAAAGCCCCGAGATACGATGGCTGCTGCAGGAATTTAACGAGGGAAAAAATAGAGGCCTTTGAAAGGGAAGGGAGAAAGCCGGTAATAAGATTAAAAATTGAAGAAGAGGGACAGACCGTAGTTGAAGATATAATTAGAGGAACTGTTGTTTTTGAAAATTCTGTTTTGGATGATTTCATCATAATGAAATCTAACGGCATACCGACTTACAATTTTGCCTGCGTTGTGGACGACCATGCTATGAAAATTACTCATGTAATCAGGGCAGAAGAGCATCTTTCTAACACGCCAAAGCAGATAAAGGTTTACGAAGCCTTGGGTTATGAAATGCCTAAATTTGCCCATGTGCCAATGATACTGGCACCTGACAGAAGCAAATTGAGCAAGAGACATGGTGCAACATCGGTGGAAGAATTCCGCGACCAAGGTTACCTTGCTGAAGCTATTGTAAATTACCTGGCACTCCTTGGCTGGTCTCCTGAAGGCAATGAGGAGATATTCGGTTTGGAAAAAGCCATAAAAGAATTTACATTGGAAAGGGTAAATAAAACCGCAGCCATTTACGATGTAAAAAAGCTTACATGGATAAACGGGCATTATCTGAGGGAACTTGATGCCGGCTATATTACCGATCAAACAATACCCTTTTTAATTAAAAAGGGAATAGTAGATGAAAAGGAAGCAAAGCAAAAATACGAATATATAAAAGAAACGGTAGTGCTTTCAAGGGATAGGGCAAGAACCTTGGATGAGCTTGCGGATATGATAGCATTTTTCCTAAAGGATTTTGATGAATACGAGGAAAAAGGCGTTAAAAAATATTTTGAAGATATAAAAACTGCACAGCTTTTGGAAAAAGCAGCGCAAAAATTAGAAGGAATAGACGACTTTACAAAGGAAAATGTTGAGTCAAAAATCAGGGAATTGGCAGAAGAAATGGGTATAAAAGCCGCAGAAATTATCCATCCCACAAGACTTGCCGTAACGGGAAGGACCGTAGGGCCCGGCCTTTTTGAAATCCTTGCCCTTTTAGGAAGGGAAAAAACCGTAGAAAGGCTTAGAAAAGCAGCTTTATGGATAAAAAATCGCGCACAATAAGCGGGGGAGTTTTTACCCCTGCTTATTTTTGTATAATTTCGTTATTAACTTTTCTTCAACTATGGACAGATTTTCCCTGGCAATTTTCAAAAAATCTTCGGGTTTTAAGCATTTGACATCATCTTTTGTAGCGCATATTTCTAAAGATAAAGCACCGTTATAATTTTGTGGGAATAATTCTATATATTTATCCCAATTTATAGTTCCCTTCAAGGGTATAAAATGATTATCTTCTTTCCCATTATTATCTGATATGTGAGTGCATAAAAGTTTATCCTTCCAATTTTCCAATGCGGCGAATTTTCCCTTACTGGTAAGCCAATCGTGGGATGTATCATGGCAAAACCCTAAATTCTCATGATTTATGTTTTTAAATATATGATCTAAATACTCATTTTTCCTTGTATTTTCTAAAGCAATTTTTATTTTTAACTCCTTAGCTTTATCAACAATTTTTAACAGGTTTTTTATTCCCTTTTCGTTTGGCGAAAAAGGAGGGTTATTTTCTACATGCATTACTACCAAATTAATATTATTTTCAGCACACTCCTCGAGCCATGAAAAATATTGTCTAATTATGCCATTTTCGACTTCTTTTTCGTTAATCCATAAAAGGTTACAATCATCATAAGGAAAGTGGATGTTATCAATGATAAGTCCCATTTCCCGTGTTAATTTAGGCATATCACTTCTTCCAATTTCGTCTTCATCTTCCCACCATAAGGATATCGCATTAAATCCCGCTTTTTTTATAAGTTCTACCCTTTTTTTAAAGGGCATGATATAACCAAACCATGAGAAAATCCCCGTTAAAAAATTATTCTTTCTCAAAAATATTCTCCTCTCAAATTGTTCGCACATGTGTTTGTATTTTGTATTGCTTAATGACAGTAATTATTATATAATATATATGCAATAAAATAAAAAATTTTATACGGGGGCGTTTGGTTTCGACGGGGGCAGCGGAGATAAAAGCTGCAGGTCGAGCTTTCCGACTCGTTAAACCGGAAGCACTGAATAAGTGCCAACGAAGAATTAGCACTTGCTGCTTAATTAACGCAGCACGCCCTTTTTGAAAGTGCCCGGCTTTCAAAAAAGGGTGTCAAAACACCGGGCTTTTCTCTAAAGGTTAGCTTTGGCCTTTAGGGAGAACTAAAACAAAGCTGGCCGGTTTTCAATCCTGCCCTTGGGAGTGAAACCGGCGAGAAGCAAAACAAGGGATAAACCTGTAGAGGCTTTTATCGATGTGCCTTCGGACAGGGGTTCAATTCCCCTCGCCTCCACCAAATCTATACTATGATTTTGATACAATAGCCTTGAAGCATAGAGTTTCAAGGCTTTTTGCTTTTTTATGAAAATTTTAATAAAAATATGGAAAGTAAATAAACATAAATATTAGGTATTGAAAGAAGTAGCAAAAAGTGAATAAAAAAATCTAAATATTTAATGTAAGTTTTGAATAATAGTCGGCTTTTTTTAAAGACTCACTATAATATGTCTATTTAGCCCTCTAATAACTTTTGGTAATGGTTAAATTGATGCCAGGTAAAAAAATTGTTGGAAGAAAAATAATATTTCTTCCAATATAGTTACAAGATGGGTTAGAGAATATAAACGAAATAATGAATCTACTATTAAATAAAAATCAATTAACAATAAATTACAAGTGTTTTTTGCAAGAGGAAATTCCCCAATATTGCAAAGATTTTTCCCCAGGCACCGGTGGGGAATTTTCTTTCCCATAAATGGGTATTTTTATTTTACCATTCACACGCTGCCAAACTTCTCACGAAGCCACCACATCTATAGGTGGTCGGTAGTTCACTGATGTGATTTATTGAGGGAAATGCTGTTAGAATTTAATTTAATTTAAAATGTATGTATATTTTTACGTCATTCTTATATTACAAACGCTTCCGCTAATCTTACCGCTAAAACCGTAAGTGCTGAACTAAACGGCGCAAAATATGGGTCATTAAAAAGCATGTAAGTCATTGTATTGGCGGATAGGATGAGTTCAAGGCCAAAAGGGGTTAATGGGGGTAAAAGATAAGAAGATAAGGAAGATAATAAATAATTGTGTTATCAAACCCACCTTTTAACATATATACTTTGAATGTTCCTCTTTATCTGAAAACTTTGTTATTTTGTTTTTCTCATCAACAAAGATAATCTTTGGCGTCTGAATTTTGTACTCATCCATTGTAAGTAAGCAATATGACATTATTATGACTTTGTCTCCAACCTGAACCAAACGAGCGGCAGCACCATTTAATGATATTATTCCACTTCCCTTTTCACCTTTTATCACATAAGTCTCAAATCTCTCGCCATTGTTTAGATTGACGACTTGGACCTTTTCATTCTCCAAAATTCCCGATGCTTGCATCAAATCTTCATCAATAGTGATGCTCCCAATATAGTTTAAATTAGCTTCTGTTACAGTAGCACGATGAATCTTTGATTTAAGAACCTCAATTAACATCTTCATCAGACCTCCACGATTACGTTGTCTATAAGTCTTGTGTTTCCAACAAAAACAGCAAGTGCTATTAAAACTTTCCCCTCTATTTTTTCAATCCTTTCAAAACTATCTGAATTAACAAACTCAATATAATCAATTCTTGCTGATTTTTCTCTCAAAATCAACTCTTCCATAGACTTCTTAATTTTGGCTACATCTCTTTCGCCCTTCTCAATAAGTTCTTTTGCTAAAAGCAAAGACTTATATAAAACTGTTGCAGACTTTCTCTCTTCAAGGCTTAAATAAGTATTTCGTGAACTCATCGCAAGCCCATCTTTCTCACGAACAATCTCACAAGGTACTATTTCAATATCAAGATTCAGGTCCTTCACCATTTGCTTTATCACTGCAAGCTGTTGAGCATCTTTTTGGCCAAAATAGGCCCTATCAGGTTTTACAATATTAAAAAATTTCAATACAACAGTTGCAACGCCATCAAAGTGTCCTGGGCGTGACTTTCCGCACATAATTTCTGTTATCTTTTTTACAGATACAACTGTGTTGAAATCATCAGGATACATCTCTTTTACAGAAGGATAGAATATATAATCAACCCCTTCTTTTTGTGCCAAATTTTTGTCTCTTTCAAAATCACGAGGATATCTGTCAAAATCTTCATTGGGCCCAAACTGAATAGGATTTACAAATATACTCATTACTGTTATATCATTTTCACTTTTTGCCTTCCTTACCAAACTCAAATGTCCCTCATGTAAATATCCCATTGTTGGCACAAAGCCAATAGTCTTTCCTTCTTTTTTAAGATTATTCACAATCTCTTTCATCTCTGAGATCTTCTCTACTACAACCATCAGTAGCTATGCTCCTTTCCTGGAAATTCTCCTTTTTTGACCTCATCAATATATCTATTTACCGCATCTTTTATTATACTACCCACCTCAGCAAATCGCTTGACAAATTTAGGTTTGAAATCTTCATACATCCCAAGCATATCATAGCTTACTAATACTTGTCCATCACAATAAGGCCCTGCCCCGATACCTATTACAGGAATTTTCAAACTGTTACGCACCTCTTTTGCTACCCATGCAGGTACCTTTTCCAAAACAAGCGCAAATACACCAATACTCTCAAGCTTTTTTGCATCTTCAATAAGTTTATTTGCCTGTTTTTCCTCCTTTGCTCTTAAATCATAGCCACCAAAGATATTCACCGACTGTGGAGTAAGTCCTAAATGACCCATTACAGGAATTTGAGCTTTAATTACTGCTTCAATCTTGTCTATTACATCATCACAGCCTTCCATTTTCACAGCATAAGCACCTGCTCTTATAAGTCTTCCTGCGTTTTTGACAGCCTCCTCAGGCGTTGTATGATAAGATAAAAATGGCATATCTCCAACAACCATTGAGTATTTTGTTGCTTTTGCTACTGCCTTTATGTGATGCACCATATCCTCCATTGTGACAGGAATTGTTGAATCATAACCCAAAATAACCATTCCTAAAGAATCGCCAACTAACAATATATCAACCATACAGCTGTCAAAAATCTTTGCAAAGGTGTAATCATAGGCAGTCAACATTGTAATCTTTTCGCCTTTTTGCTTTTTCTCAAGCAAGGTTTTGGTTGTGACTTTATTCATTTAAATCCCACCTTTCGACTCTATAAATTTTTTAAGTTTTTCATGCAAGTCAAAATCTCCTTTTTCAAAGATAATATCTGACGCAAGCCTTACAAGCTCCAAAAAAACTTGTTTTTTATCTCCTTCTAAAACTTGGTAGTGTTTTTTTAGTGTTTCAATATCACCCCTTGATGCAGGTCCTGTAAGCGAGTTTAACCTATCTTTTAAAAAATTTTCTATGGATGCAAAAGAAAGGGATTTTATTATCTGAGATATCACATCATCTTCAAAACCAATCTTTTTATACAAGTTATATGAAAAATTAAGAAGGCCTATAAGATAATTTGAAGCTAATGTAGCTGCAAGATGATACTGCACCTTTTCCTCTTTTTTTAGTCTAATATATTTATTCTTCATTATATCAAGTATTCTTTTAGCACATTTTTCTCCCTCTTCATCGCCTTCGTAAGAAAAGATTGCAGCATTCAGTTTATCCACATCAGTTGGATGACCAATTAGAGTCTGAATTGGATGTAATGAAAATTTACCTTTACAATTAGTTTTTATTGCATCAGAACTTAAAGCTCCTGAAAGATGGCCAATACACTTTTCTTTTATCAGATTTTGTGGAAGGTTCTTTGCAACTTCTTCTATAGCTGAATCTGCTACACTTAGAATAATCACATCAGTATTTTTTATAATATCACTAAGGGTTTTATATGCCGTGGTATTTGTAAGTCTTGCTGCTTTTAAAGCATTTTCATATGTTCTATTGAAAAAACCTTCGACATTTAGCCCTTTTTGGATAAAGTATAACGACAGTGAAATCCCCGCACGAGATGCTCCAATAAAACCTATTTTCATTTTAAATATCCCCCATAATTAAAAAAGGCAGAACAGAGTCTGCCTTCCTAATTTGCTAATTTTCTAAAATTCTTATGGCAGTCCCTGTTTTTCAATCAGGGCAGTATTTTTGAAATTTTAGTTTGTTTAAAAAGATCCACTTAAGTATGGCTCGATCTCAAAATCGATGCCATCTTATAATAATTATACCACAATATTTTAAAAAATGACTTAACCCCTTAATTTTGGGATCGCGTCAAGTATTTTTAGGTTTTTTTAAAACTCACCATCTCACCACAAGAT